>NZ_JBXAQZ010000002.1:0-567268 GCF_058807755.1 Pseudomonas sp. GW821-FHT12A04 | reverse complement strand
ACCGCTCTGTTCCAGGCAAGGTTGCGGCTTGATCGCGAACAAGGCTTCGACGTCGATCTGGCCTTTGTTGCGCGAGCCTTCCTTCAGCGCGTAGTAGATTTCTTCGTCCGGACGCACGCCGTTTTCCACGACCACCTGGTCAACCACCCGCTCCTCTTTGGCGCCGGTGTATTCGTTTTCCAGTACCGCTACGAGCTTGTCGCCTTCGCGGTAGACCTTCTCCAGCATCATGTCGCCGGTCATGATCACTTCTTTCGGATACATGCTGCGGTAGTAAGTCGGGAACGACGTACCGCCAATCGCCACACCAGGCTTGATGTCGTCGGTCACGATCTCGACCTGGCTGCCCTTGTCGGCGAGGAAGTCGGCGGTCGACATGCCGGTGAACTCGCAAATGGTGTCGTAGACCAGCACGTTCTTGCCCGGTGCCACCTTGCCATCGAGGATGTCCCAGCTGCTGACCACCAGGCCTTCAGCCGCGCCCCAGTGTTCGTTCTGCTCGATGAACGGATGACCGCCGACGGCCAGCACCACCACGTCCGGACGCAGGTCCATGATGGTTGGCGCGTCAGCCGCGGTGCCCAGGCGCAGGTCGACTTTCAACCGCGCCAGTTCCAGTTGATACCAGCGGGTGATACCGGCGATCTGGTCCCGTTGCGGGGCTTTCGATGCGGTGGTGATCTGCCCGCCGATGAATTCCTTTTTCTCGAACAGGGTCACATCGTGGCCACGCTCGGCGGCCACGCGGGCGGCTTCCATCCCGGCAGGACCGGCGCCGACCACCACCACCTTGCGTTTCACGCCAGTGGTTTTTTCGATGATGTGCGGCAGGCCCATGTATTCACGAGAAGTCGCGGCGTTCTGAATGCACAGCACATCCAGACCCTGATACTGACGGTCGATGCAGTAGTTGGCACCGACGCATTGTTTGATCTGGTCGATCTGGCCCATTTTGATCTTGGCGATCAGGTGCGGGTCGGCGATGTGCGCGCGGGTCATGCCGACCATGTCGACGTAACCGCCTTCCAGGATACGTGTGGCCTGGTTAGGGTCCTTGATGTTCTGCGCGTGCAGCACTGGAACCTTGACCACTTCCTTGATACCGGCAGCCAGATGCAGGAACGGCTCCGGCGGATAACTCATGTTCGGAATCACGTTGGCCAGGGTGTTGTGGGTGTCGCAACCCGAACCCACGACGCCGATGAAGTCGAGCATGCCGGTATCGTCGTAATACTTGGCGATCTGCTTCATGTCTTCGTGGGATAGACCATCCGGGTGGAACTCGTCACCGCAGATGCGCATGCCCACGCAGAAATCGTCACCGACCTCGGCGCGTACGGCTTTCAAGACTTCCAGACCGAACTTCATCCGGCCTTCGAAGGTGCCGCCCCATTCGTCGGTACGCTTGTTGACCCGTGGGCTCCAGAACTGGTCGATCATGTGCTGATGCACCGCCGACAGTTCGACACCGTCCAGGCCACCGGCCTTGGCGCGGCGGGCCGCTTGAGCGTAGTTGCCGACCACCCGCCAGATCTCTTCCGGCTCGATGGTTTTGCAAGTGGCACGGTGCACCGGCTCGCGCACGCCTGACGGCGACATCAGCGTCGGCCAGTTGAAACCGTCCCAACGCGAGCGGCGGCCCATGTGGGTAATCTGGATCATGATCTTGGCGCCGTGCTTGTGCATGGCGTCGGCAAGATTCTGGAAGTGCGGAATGATGCGGTCGGTGGACAGGTTCACCGAACTCCACCATTCCTGCGGGCTGTCGATGGCCACCACGGACGAACCGCCGCAAATCGCCAGGCCGATACCGCCCTTGGCTTTCTCTTCGTAATACTTGACGTACCGGTCGGTGGTCATGCCGCCGTCGGTGGCATAGACCTCGGCGTGCGCGGTGCTGAGCACGCGGTTGCGGATGGTCAGTTTGCCGATCTGGATCGGCTGGAACATTGCTTCGAAAGCCATGGCGGGTTCCTCGACTTACAACGGCTTGACGGTGAACAAGCCGTCTTCGTGGCCCTCTTCGGAGCCACCGTAGACTTGTTCGGCCACGGTGCGGATCTTGCTGCCGCGAGCGGCGAGGATCTGATCCATGGCCCCTGCAAACCAGCCAGTGAACATGTAGTCGACCTTGCGCCCGACCTTGCCGTACACGTAGACGAATGCCGAGTGTTCGAGCTTGACGCTGGCGGTGCCTTTGTCGAGGTCGATGTCCTGGATCTTGAACAGGCCCCAGCCGCGCTGCGACAGGCGCTTCATGTAGTGCTCGAACACCGCGACACCTTCCAGGCCGTGGCATTCGGCTTCTTTTTCACACCAGTGCCAGGCGGACTTGTAGCCGGCCTTGTAGAGGATTTCGGCATAGGCTTCAGCGCCCAGCACTTCCTCGATGCCCATGTGGTTGTTGACGAAGAAATGGCGCGGCACGTACAGCATCGGCAGGGCGTCGGAGGTCCAGACACCGGTTTCGCTGTCGACTTCGATTGGCAATTGCGGGGCGATCTTGGCCATGGAAACTTAACTCCAGAAAAATTTTGGTGTTGCCCCCGGCGCGGGCGGCCGGGGGAAAGGATTCAGAGGTGCAGCGGCTTATTCGCCCCAGACATCTTTCAAGACGTTGACCCAGTTCTCGCCCATGATCTTGCGTACCACGCGCTCGGAGTGGCCGCGTTTGAGCAGGGTCTCGGTCAGGTTCGGGAACTCGCCCACGGTGCGGATGCCCAGCGGGTTGATGATCTTGCCGAAACTGGTCAGGCGGCGGGCGTAGCCCTTGTCGTGGGTCAGGTATTCGAAGAAGTCCTGGCCATGGCCCTGGGTGAAGTCGGTGCCGATGCCGATGGCGTCTTCGCCGACGATGTTCATCACGTACTCGATGGCTTCGGCGTAGTCGTCGATGGTCGAATCGATGCCCTTGGCCAGGAACGGCGCGAACATGGTCACGCCGACAAAGCCGCCGTGGTCGGCGATGAACTTCAGTTCTTCATCGGACTTGTTGCGCGGGTGCTCTTTGAGCCCCGATGGCAGGCAGTGGGAGTAGCAGACCGGTTTCTTCGACTCGAGGATGACTTCTTCGGAAGTCTTGGAACCGACGTGGGACAGGTCGCACATCACGCCAACGCGGTTCATCTCGGCGACGATTTCGCGACCGAAGCCCGACAGGCCGCCGTCACGCTCGTAACAGCCGGTGCCCACCAGGTTCTGGGTGTTGTAGCACATCTGCACAATGCCGACGCCCAGCTGCTTGAAGACCTCGACATAGCCGATCTGGTCTTCGAAAGCGTGAGCGTTCTGGAAGCCGAACAGGATGCCGGTCTTACCCTGCTCCTTGGCTTTACGGATATCGGCGGTGGTGCGCACCGGGATCACCAGGTCGCTGTTCTCGCGAATCAGCTTCTGGCTCGCGGCGATGTTGTTGACGGTGGCCTGAAAGCCCTCCCACACCGACACGGTGCAGTTAGCCGCCGTCAGACCGCCCTTGCGCATGTCTTCGAACAGTTCACGGTTCCACTTGGCGATAATCAGCCCGTCGATAACGATGCTGTCGGCGTGCAATTCGGCTGGGCTCATCAGGCTGTCCCCTTGTTAGCGATTCATGCGCCGAATCGTGTGCCGGCGCTTTGGGGCCAGCATATGCCTCGGTGCAGGGGCAGCCGGGTGCAAAAACGACAGGGGGTTTGCCGAAAGCGTCAATCCGCGACAAAGGGTCGTTACCAGGCACAATCATCGACCTGTTCAAGGCCCTTGGCTTGGGCCAGAATTCGCCGCATCACTGGATGCTTCACTGGACAAGAGCGGCGACGATAATGAAATCGATCATTCTGGCAATGGCACTGATTGCGACCGGCGTACACGCAGCGGAGGTGGCCGACGACAATCCCTGCGACAAAGTCGAAAACGACATCCAGACCCTCGAGTGCTCGGCCTTCAGCAAAACCTCCGCCGAAGACCTGCTCAAGGAAAACCTCCAGGGCCTGACCGAGCGCATGCAGTCGCAATACGGCAAAAACCCGTCGCAACTGGCCGACATCACCGCCAAGATCAAAGCCGCCCAACAGCAATGGCTGAAGACCCGCGACGCAGACTGCGCCGTCGAAGCCTTCCCGGCCACCAACGGCAGCAAGGCGCTCACCATTGCCCAGAACGATTGCATTGCACGGATGAGCGACGAGCGGTCGGAGTTTTTGGAGTCGATTGGGCAGGAGTGATCCGTTCCCCAGCCAGCTTGAGCTGTAAGCTGCACACCCTCTGTCACTAATGGGATTGAACATGAAAGTCTGCGGCATCGAAATCAAAGGCAGCGAAGCGATCATCGCCGTGGCCACGCTGGACGGTCAGGCGCTGAGCCATGTCGCGCTCGCCACCAAGAAAATTGCCCTGGACGATGACGACGAGGCCGCCAACGTCAAAGTATTCGCCGCTCAGGTCGCTTCGTTTGTCCGTGAGAATTCCATCGACCGCATTGCGATCAAGAAACGCAGCAAGAAAGGCGAGTTCGCTGGCGGGCCAACGACCTTCAAGATCGAGGGGGTTTTCCAGTTGCTGGAGAATTGCGAGGTGACCTTGCTGTCGCCGCAGACCATCAATGCCCAAGCCAAAAAGCACAATTTAGAGCTGCCGGGAACGCTGAACAAGTATCAGCATGAGGCTTACAAGGCTGCGTGTTCGGCATTGGTGAAGAAGTAAATAAACTTCCGGAACACCAATAACCTGTGGGAGCGAGCTTGCTCGCGATGGCGGTAAGGCAGTCGACATCTATGTTGAATGTGCCGACCTCATCGCGAGCAAGCTCGCTCCCACAGGTTTCTCGGGGGTTTATGCCTTGGCGGTGCGTCGATCCTCCCGCGGGCACCGCTCATACTTCGCCCGATAACTGCGGGTGAAATACGACGGCGATTCAAACCCGCAGGCAATGCTCACTTCCAGCACGCTCATGTCAGTCTGGCGTAGCAACTGCCGGGCCTTTTCCAGCCTTAATCGCAGGTAGAAATTGCTCGGCGTGTCGTTCAGGTGCAGGCGAAACAGGCGCTCCAGCTGCCGCCGCGTCACCTTGATCGATTCCGCCAGCTCCAGCGTGCTCAGTGGCGGTTCGCTGTGCTGCTCCATCTCGCCAATCACGTGAACCAGCTTCTTGTTGCTGATGCCATAACGCGTGGCGACTTCCATGCGCTGATGGTCTTTGCGCGGGCGGATGCGGCCAAGCACGAATTGCTCGCTGACCTGGATCGCCAGCTCCGGGCCATGGGCCTGGGCGATCAGATCCAGCATTAAATCAATAGAGGCGGTGCCGCCAGCAGAGGTGATGCGACGGCGGTCGATCTCGAACAGTTCCTGGGTGACGCTGAGCTGTGGATAAGATTCCTTGAACGCGTCGATGGCTTCCCAGTGCAGGGTCAGGCGATGGCCGTCGAGCAAACCCGCCTCGGCGAGGATGAAGCTGCCGGTGTCGATGCCGCCGAGAGTCACGCCTTCGTGGTCCAGGCGGCGCAGCCAGTGTTCCAGCGCCGGGGTGGTGAACTTCAGGGGCTCGAACCCGGCCACCACCAGCAGCGTCACGCCTTTTTTCAACGGTTCCAGCGCCGCATCGGCGTTGACCGACATGCCGTTGCTCGCCAGCACCGCCCCGCCATCGGCGCTCAGCACATGCCAGCGATACAGCTCGCCACGAAAGCGATTGGCCACCCGCAACGGCTCGATGGCCGAGATAAATCCGATGGCCGAGAAACCCGGCATCAACAAGAAGTAGAAATCCTGGGACATGGAGCGCACTCGCTTAGCAGGTAACAAGAGGCCAGGTAACGAGAGGGCGGGCAGCGTAGGGATGTTGATACGCCAGTTGCGAGCGGCATTCAAGAGCACAGGTCGCTGCAGTGCAAGAGCTGGTCGCCGCAGTGCGCTTTCATCGGTGCTTTGCTGCGTAACTTGGCATCACCGGCGCATCAGACACCGGAACTCACAATAACGAACTGCCGAGGAACCTGAGATGAAACGACTGATCAGCAGCTGTGTTCTTGCACTCAGTGGTACCGCGTTACTGAGCGCCAGTGTCATGGCCGCCGAACCCGCCGCGTGCCAGAACGTGCGCATGGGTGTAGTGAACTGGACCGACGTGATCGCCACCAGTGCCATGACCCAGGTATTGCTCGACGGCCTCGGCTACAGCACCAAACAAACCAGCGCCTCCCAGCAAATCATCTTCGCCGGGATCCGCGACCAGCGTCTGGACCTGTTCCTCGGTTACTGGAACCCGCTGATGACCCAGACCATCACCCCGTTCGTCGACGCCAAGCAGGTCAAGGTGCTTGATGCGCCAAGCCTGCAGGACGCCCGCGCGACCCTCGCCGTGCCGACCTACCTCGCCGACAAGGGCCTGAAAACCTTCGCTGACATCGCCAAATTCGAAAAAGAACTGGGCGGCAAAATCTACGGCATCGAGCCTGGCTCGGGCGCCAACACCCAGATCAAGGCGATGATTTCGAAGAACCAGTTCGGCCTCGGCAAGTTCCAGCTGGTCGAGTCCAGCGAAGCCGGCATGCTCGCCGCGGTGGATCGCGCCGTGCGTCGCAACGAAGCCGTGGTGTTCTTCGGCTGGGCGCCGCACCCGATGAACGTCAACGTGAAAATGACCTACCTCACCGGCAGCGAAAACGCCCTCGGCCCGAACGAAGGCAAGGCCACCGTGTGGACCGTCACCGCACCGACATACGCCGAACAATGCCCGAACATCGGTCGCCTGCTGAGCAACCTGACGTTCACCGCCGAAGACGAGAGCCGGATGATGCAGCCGCTGCTGGATCACAAGGACGCTTTCGAGTCGGCCAAACAATGGCTCAAGGATCACCCGCAGGACAAAAAACGCTGGCTTGAAGGCGTCACCACCTTCGATGGCAAACCGGCGGCTGAAAACCTGAAACTGACCAGTAAATAAACCCGATAGAACCACCGGCTCGCAGCCCCCAACGGGCTGCGAACGGGATCACCACGCCCGGCCAAAACCAAAAACTCGCCTGTAAGGAACCGCCAAATGAACCACGACGTCATCATCACCTGCGCACTCACCGGTGCTGGCGACACGACCGCCAAGAGCCCACACGTGCCGGTCACCCCGAAACAAATCGCGGCTGCCGCCGTGGAAGCTGCCAAGGCCGGTGCCACCGTGGTTCACTGCCATGTGCGCGACCCGCAAACCGGCAAGTTCAGCCGTGATGTGGCGCTGTATCGCGAAGTGATGGAGCGCATCCGCGAGGCGGACGTGGACATCATCGTCAACCTCACCGCCGGCATGGGCGGCGACCTGGAAATCGGCGCTGGCGAGAACCCGATGGAATTCGGCCCGAATACCGACCTGGTCGGCCCGCTGACCCGCCTGGCCCACGTCGAAGAACTGCTGCCGGAAATCTGCACCCTCGACTGCGGCACCCTGAACTTCGGCGACGGCGACACCATTTACGTCTCCACCCCGGCCCAACTGCGCGCTGGCGCCAAACGCATCCAGGAACTGGGCGTGAAAGCCGAGCTGGAAATTTTCGACACCGGCCACCTGTGGTTCGCCAAGCAGATGATCAAGGAAGGCCTGCTCGACAACCCGTTGTTCCAGCTGTGCCTGGGCATCCCTTGGGGCGCGCCGGCGGACACCACCACCATGAAAGCCATGGTCGACAACCTGCCGGCCGACGCGGTCTGGGCCGGTTTCGGTATCGGTCGCATGCAGATGCCGATGGCGGCACAAGCAGTGTTGCTCGGCGGCAACGTGCGGGTCGGGCTGGAAGACAACCTGTGGCTGGACAAGGGCGTGCTGGCGACCAACGGCCAACTGGTCGAGCGCGCCTCGGAAATCCTCAGCCGCCTCGGTGCCCGCGTCCTGACCCCGGCTGAAGGCCGAGCAAAAATGGGCCTGACCAAGCGCGGTTGACCCTTACACACTTTCCCCCTGTGGGAGCGAGCCTGCTCGCGATGACGTCGGTACATCCGAAGCATCATCTGCGGCAGGAATACCGCCATCGCGAGCAGGCTCGCTCCCACAGTTTTTTTTCCGAGCCAAATTCAGGAAATCGCCATGAGCTTTATCACCGAAATCAAAACCTTCGCAGCGTTAGGCAGCGGTGTCATCGGCAGTGGTTGGGTATCCCGCGCCCTCGCCCATGGCCTGGATGTAGTGGCTTGGGACCCGGCCCCCGGTGCCGAAGCGGCCCTGCGCAAGCGTGTCGCCAACGCTTGGGGCGCACTGGAAAAACAAGGTTTGGCACCGGGTGCATCGCAGGATCGCCTGCGTTTTGTCGCGACCATCGAAGAGTGCGTGCGCGATGCCGATTTCATCCAGGAGAGCGCCCCGGAACGGCTGGAGCTGAAACTGGACCTGCACAGCAAAATCAGTGCGGCAGCCAAGCCCAATGCGTTGATCGGCTCCAGCACCTCTGGCCTGTTGCCGAGCGAGTTCTACGAGAGTTCGACGCACCCGGAACGCTGTGTGGTCGGTCACCCGTTCAACCCGGTTTACCTGCTGCCACTGGTGGAAGTGGTCGGCGGTAAAAACACCGCCCCTGAAGCGGTGCAAGCGGCCATGAAGGTCTATGAATCCCTGGGGATGCGCCCGCTGCACGTGCGCAAGGAAGTGCCGGGGTTCATCGCCGACCGCCTGCTCGAAGCACTGTGGCGTGAGGCGCTGCACCTGGTCAACGACGGCGTGGCGACCACCGGTGAAATCGACGATGCAATCCGCTTCGGCGCCGGCTTGCGTTGGTCGTTCATGGGCACGTTCCTGACTTACACCCTGGCCGGCGGCGATGCCGGCATGCGTCACTTCATGGCGCAGTTCGGCCCGGCGTTGCAATTGCCGTGGACCTACCTGCCGGCGCCGGAGCTGACCGACAAACTGATCGATGATGTGGTCGATGGCACCAGCGATCAACTGGGCAAACACAGCATTTCGGCGCTGGAGCGCTATCGTGATGACTGCCTGCTGGCGGTGCTGGAGGCGGTGAAGACCACCAAAGAGAAGCATGGGATGGCCTTCAGCGAGTAAGCCCAAGCTTTGGGGCCAGCAGTGCTGACCCCATCGCGAGCAAGCTCGCTCCCACATTTGATCGCAGGTGTCTGATACAACTCGGTCACCTGTGGGAGCGAGCTTGCTCGCGATAGCGGCAGTCCGGTCACCACACAAATTGGATCAGAAACCATGCCCACCCTCACCACCTACCAAACCACCATCATCCCCGACTGGGTCGACTACAACGGCCACCTGCGCGACGCCTTCTACCTGCTGATTTTCAGCTACGCCACCGATGCCCTGATGGATCGCCTGGGCCTGGACAGCAACAGCCGCGAGGCCAGCGGCAACTCGCTGTTCACCCTCGAACTGCACCTCAATTACCTGCACGAGGTGAAGCTCGACGCCCAGGTCGAAGTGCACACCCAAATCATCGCCCACGACAACAAGCGCGTGCACCTCTATCACAGCCTGCATCTGGTGGGTGATGCCCGGGAACTGGCTGGCAATGAACAGATGCTGCTGCACGTGGACCTCGCCGGGCCGCGTTCGGCACCGTTCAGCGAGCAGTCCTTGAGCCAGCTGCAAGCCATCGTCGCCGAACAGGCGGACCTGCCAGCGCCCGAGTACATTGGCCGAGTGATCGCATTACCCCAAAAAAAATAACAAGGAGATCGCCATGAACACCGCCGCTGCCTTTGCCGACTTTCGTACCTATCCGTTGATCAGCGCGCTGACTGCCGTGCAGACCCTGGCGGACCGTGTTCTGGTGAAGTGGGCCGACAATCGCGTCAGCCCCTTCCACCATCAATGGCTGCGAGACAATTGCCCGTGCCCGCAGTGCGTCTACACCGTGACCCGCGAGCAAGTGCTGGAAATCGTCGATGTAGCTCAAGACTTGATCCCTGACCAAGTGCACATCGACACCGAAGGTTGCCTGTCGGTTGATTGGCAGGACGGCCACAGCAGCCGCTTCGACCCCGGCTGGCTGCGCGCCCACGCCTATGACGACGAGTCCCGCGCCGAGCGCCAGGCACGCAAGCCAAAAGCCAGGCTTTGGCACAGTAATTTGCAGTTGCCGGTATTCGAGTATCAGGCGCTGATGAACGACTCTGACGCCTTGTTGCAATGGTTGTTGGCGGTACGGGATGTCGGATTGACCCAAGTCCGTGGCGTGCCCACCGAACCCGGCTCTCTGAAGCTGATCGCCCAACGGATTTCCTTCATCCGCGAGAGCAATTTCGGCGTGCTGTTCAACGTGCAATCCAAGGCCGACGCCGACAGCAACGCCTACACCGCGTTCAACCTGCCGCTGCACAGCGATTTGCCAACCCGGGAGTTGCAACCGGGGCTGCAATTCCTGCATTGCCTGGTCAATGACGCCGAGGGTGGCGAGAGCATTTTTGTCGACGGCTTTGCCATTGCCGACGCCTTGCGCCGGGAAGACCCCGAATCTTTCAAAAGCCTCTGCGAAATCCCCGTGGAGTTTCGCAACAAGGACCGTCACAGCGACTACCGCTGCCTGGCACCGATCATTGCCCTGGATACGTTGGGGCAGGTGTCGGAAATCCGCATGGCCAACTTTCTGCGCGGCCCCTTCGATGCTTCGGTGGAGCAGATGCCCAAGTTGTATCAGGCCTACCGGCGCTTTATCGCGATGACCCGCGAGCCCCGCTTCAGGCTGATGCAGAGGCTCAATCCCGGTGAGCTGTGGTGCTTCGACAACCGCCGCACCTTGCATGCGCGCAATGCCTTCGATCCCGCCACTGGGGCGCGGCATTTCCAGGGCTGCTATGTCGACCGGGATGAGTTGTTGTCGCGGATTCTGGTGTTGCAACGCTGAACCGCGTCATCGTTCATCGCGAGCAAGCTCGCTCCCACAGGGATTGCTAATAACCTGTGGGAGCGAGCTTGCTCGCAATGGCGCCAGTGCAGACACCTCCCATCTCCCGGATTCACAGGCAAAAAAAACCCCGATCAAGCCGTGACAGGATCGAGGCAGAGGGTACTGTTGAGGAGCTGCCGTGCGAGGGTGACCAAACCTTCGTGAAGCGAGCTGAGTCCAGTGTGCCCCCTCCTTTGGCCGGCAAGTTGCCCGAAAACGACCTGTTCATAGCCAATGCTGCCATTGCGACAATTCGCCCTTGCCGACACCCGGCACCCCTACCAGAATCGAACCAAGACACCGTTCCCTGAAGAAGGATTGCGTCATGATGCACGCCGATTTGATAGACCAGGAAGACCTGTTGGGCCAGCTCAAGTCGTTGGGCTTCGAGGTGCCCACCGGCGCCACCGCCGAGCAAGCCTGCGAGTGTGCGGTACGAGGTTTGAACGATGTACGGGCGATGACCCTGCGGACCATGGTCAAACAGATGTACACCAGCAGCGCGACCATCCTGCCGGCGGTACGCCAGGCGATCGACAAGCAGTTGTTGCCGGCGCTGGCGGAGTATCAGCAGAGCCACACAGGCCGATAAACAGCCTTCGCGAGCAAGCTCGCTCCCACATTAGATCTGTGTCGTTCACAAAACCAATGTGGGAGCGAGCTTGCTCGCGATGAAGGCGCCTCGGTCTAGAGCCTTACACTGGCAAACGTAGACTCATTACGCGCCTGGCTCAGCGCCGACAACGGCCCGGACAACGGCGACAGCACCAGCGCTTGAGGCAACGGCATCATCGCCACCTGCTGGGTGGTGTTGGACCCTACACGCTCGTCACGTGGCGGAATGCCGAAGTATTCGCGGTAGCACTTGGAGAAGTGCGGCGTGGACACAAACCCGCACACCGAAGCCACTTCGATGATCGACATCGGCGTTTGCTTGAGCAGCTGTCGCGCGCGGATCAGGCGCAGCTTGAGGTAGTAACGCGACGGCGAGCAGTGCAGGTACTTCTGGAACAGGCGTTCGAGCTGACGACGGGACACCGCGACATACACCGCCAGTTCGTCCAGGTCGATCGGCTCTTCAAGATTGGCCTCCATCAACGCGACGATTTCCTGCAACTTCGGCTGGTTGGTGCCGAGCATGTGCTTGAGCGGCACGCGCTGGTGATCCTGCTCGTTGCGGATGCGCTCGTAGACGAACATTTCCGAAATGGCCGCCGACAGTTCACGTCCGTGATCGCGACTGATCAGGTGCAGCATCATGTCCAGCGGCGCGGTGCCGCCGGAGCTGGTGAAGCGGTTACGGTCGAGGGTGAACAAGCGGGTGCTCATCGCTACACGCGGGAAAGCTTCCTGCATCGCCGCCAGGCATTCCCAGTGCACGCTGCAATCGAAACCATCGAGCAGGCCGGCGCAGGCCAGGGCCCAGCTGCCGGTGCACACCGCGCCGAGGCGGCGGGACTGGCGAGCCTGGCTTTGCAGCCATGACACGTGTTCCCGGGTAACGGTGCGCTGGATGCCGATGCCGCCGCACACGATGACGGTGTCCATCGGCGGGGCTTTGTGCATGGAAGCGTCGGGGGTGATTTGCAGGCCGTCACTGGCCCAGACCTGGCCGCCATCGACGGTGAGGGTGGTCCAGCGATAAAGCTCGCGACCGGACAACTGGTTGGCCATGCGCAGCGGTTCCACTGCGGAGGCCAGAGAAATCAGCGTGAAATTGTCCAGCAGCAGAAAGCCGATGGATTGAGGCGCACGGTTCTGGGGTTGGGCCCCGGAGTTGAACGTCGTCATCGCGGTATCTCCTCACACAAAGCGGGTGATGGCCTCAGGCGGAGGCTCTTTTTATTGCCATCGTTCTCGCGTGGGAGACGGGCTTTGTAATGACAGAGCAATTGCCATGCCTAAATTTGAATGCGCGTTCAATAACTCCTAAAAACGACGTCGGAATGTGTCTATGTATGTCTTGCAAGGCGTGGGGATTTAAATGGCCATCAGGACTGGCAAGCGCCCCGGCCCACAAGCTGTGAGCAATTCGGTAGCACTTGTGGGAACGGCGTTTCGCCGCATCGCAGAGGAGTGTCACCGCAAGCACGGGTGACGGGTGGTCGAAGGCTGGCTGCCCCTCGATCAGTGGCAAGACGATTTATCTGTAAGCGACGCACTAAAAGATGGCGCGCTTTCGAGCGGGTGTTCACTTAGCGCGCAGTTTTGACTGGTCTGGCGCTATCGCGAGCAAGCTCGCTCCCACAGGGATTTATGGTGTGTCTCACTTCTCCAATCCACACCGAATCCTGTGGGAGCGAGCTTGCTCGCGATGGGGTCAACGCGGTCTCAACACTCCACCGCACTCACCGCCAACCCACCCCGCGATGTCTCCTTATATTTGTCATGCATGTCGGCACCGGTATCGCGCATGGTGCGGATCACCCGATCCAGCGAAATGAAGTGCTGGCCATCACCGCGCAATGCCATTTGCGCGGCGTTGATCGCCTTCACCGCGGCAATTGCGTTGCGCTCGATGCACGGCACCTGGACCAGCCCACCCACCGGGTCGCAGGTCAGGCCGAGGTTGTGCTCCAGACCGATCTCCGCCGCGTTGCACAGTTGCTCTGGCGTGGCGCCAAGGATTTCCGCCAGCCCGGCCGCCGCCATGGCGCAGGCCGAACCGACTTCGCCCTGGCAACCGACTTCGGCACCGGAGATCGAGGCGTTCTTCTTGCACAGGATTCCCACTGCCGCCGCGCCGAGGAAGTAGTCGACGACATTGGCGTCGGTCACGGCCTCGCTGAATTTCATGAAGTAGTGCAGCACCGCCGGAATGATCCCCGCCGCGCCGTTGGTCGGTGCCGTGACCATGCGCCCGCCGGCGGCGTTTTCTTCGTTGACCGCCAGGGCGAACAGGTTGACCCATTCCATGGCGCTCAAGGTCGAGCCGATCACGTTGGGTTTGTTCAGTTCCTGCAGGCTGCGATGCAGCTTGGCCGCGCGGCGGCGCACGTTCAACCCGCCGGGCAGGATGCCTTCGTGTTTGAGGCCCTGTTCAACGCAATCCTGCATGGCGTGCCAGAGCTTCATCAGGCCGCTGCGGATTTCATCCTCGCTGCGCCACACCCTCTCGTTGGCCATCATTAACTCAGCCACGCGCAGGTTGTGTTTTTTACACAGTTCCAGCAGCTCGGCGGCGCTGGAAAAATCATAAGGCAACACCGTGCTGTCGAGGTCGACGACACCGCTGGAGGCCTGCGCTTCATCGACGACAAAACCGCCGCCGACCGAATAGTAGGTGTCGCGATGCAACTCGCCGTCATCACCCTCGACAATCAGGGTCATGGCGTTGGGATGGAATGGCAGGTTCTCGTCGATCAGGCGCATGTCCCGGCCCCAGATGAAGGGCACCGGCAAGCGACCGTCGAGCAGCAGCGTATCGGTCTCGCGCAGGTTGGCGATGCGGATGCCGATTTGCGACGGATCAATCGCATCCGGCCACTCGCCCATCAGCCCCATGATCACTGCATTGTCGCTGCCGTGGCCGATACCAGTGGCCGACAACGAGCCGAACAGCTGGACTTCGACACGCCGCACCTGCTCAAGCAACCCACGCTCGCGCAGGCCCTGCACAAACAACGCCGCCGCCCGCATGGGCCCCACGGTGTGCGAACTGGATGGGCCGATGCCGATTTTGAACAGGTCGAAAACACTGATAGCCATTACTGCCGAACTCCTGGATGGGCCCACTGCGCACGCAAAAACGCACGGTGACGGAGCTGCTACGCTCAAGCTGCAATCCGCCGAGATGACCGCATCATCAAGCTTTTATCGTGTTGTTCGACGTCTCTAACCGACGCACTCATGCCCACCAGCGCCGCGTGTCTTTTACGCCGTGTTTTCGCCGTTTTTTTGCGGTTCAGAAGAGGAAAAGGGCCTGAAAAAATCTGTAAACGACGTCACCGACACTGGATGCGACCATCCCTGTACTGGATACGACGCACCCTGTAGGCGTCAGATTTTCACTGGTACATGATCATATCGACTCGATTGCAAGGCGCTGCGGTAGAGCTGTCTCCAGAACGCCATCCAACCGCAACCTATAAGTGCGGTGGTCCAGTCGGAACACTGCCAAAAAAAACACCAAGGAGTCCATCCATGAAAGGTTCCCCGTCGTTGTTGTTGGCCGCCATGCTTAGTCTGCCGGTTCTGGCGCAAGCCGCAGAACCGGCGCAGTGCAGTACCGTAAACTTCTCCGATGTCGGCTGGACCGACATCACCGCGACTACCGCGACCACCAGCGTCGTGCTCAACGCCCTCGGCTACAAGACCAAGACCACCATGATTTCCGTGCCCGTGACCTACAAGTCCCTGGCCGACGGCAAGAACATGGACGTGTTTCTGGGCAACTGGATGCCGACCATGGAAAACGACATCAAGGCCTACCGCGATGCCGGCACCGTGGAAACCGTACGCACCAACCTCAAGGGCGCCAAGTACACCCTCGCCGTCCCTCAGGCGCTGTACGACAAGGGCCTGCATGACTTCGCCGACATCGCCAAATTCAAGAAAGAGCTCGACGGCAAGATCTACGGCATCGAGCCTGGCAACGACGGTAATCGTCTGATCCAGAGCATGATCGACAAGGATGCCTTCGGCCTGAAGACCGCCGGCTTCAAAGTCGTCGAATCCTCCGAAGCAGGCATGCTGTCGCAGGTCGACCGCGCACAGAAACGCGACACCGCCGTGGTGTTCCTCGGCTGGGCGCCGCACCCGATGAACAAGCGCTTCAAAATTCAATACCTGACCGGTGGCGATGACTTCTTCGGCCCCGACTTCGGTGCTGCCACCGTGGCGACCAACACCCGCAAGGGTTACGCGCAGGAGTGCAGCAACGTTGGTCAGTTGCTGAAGAACCTGGAGTTCACCGTCGACATGGAAAGCGAACTGATGGGCAACATCCTGGACGACAAGATGAAGCCTGACGCGGCCGCCAAGGCCTGGCTGAAAAACAATCCACAGGTGCTCGATACCTGGCTCGCTGGCGTGACCACCATTGACGGTAAACCAGGCCTGGAGGCCGTGAAAGCCAAACTGGCCAAGTAATCGCTTATGCCGGGCGGCCTCGGCCGTCCGGGCTGTTTATTTCCTTGCATGCGGACGTTCACTACCATGCTGATTGATCAGAAAATCCCCTTAGGCCAGTACATCGCGGGCTTCGTTGAATGGTTGACGCAACACGGCGCCAACACCTTCGACGCCATCGCCGTGTCACTGGAAACGATGATCCACGGCGTGACGTTTGCGCTGACCTGGTTCAACCCGCTGGTACTGATCGGCGTAATCGCACTACTGGCACACTTCATTCAACGTAAATGGGGCCTGACAGCGTTTGTCGTTGCCTCCTTTCTGCTGATCCTCAATCTGGGGTACTGGCAGGAGACCATGGAAACCCTCGCCCAGGTGTTGTTCGCCACCCTGGTCTGCGTGATCATCGGCGTGCCGCTGGGCATCGTCGCCGCGCACAAACCGATGTTCTATACTTTAATGCGTCCGGTACTCGATCTGATGCAGACCGTACCGACGTTCGTGTACCTCATTCCTACCCTGACCCTCTTCGGGCTGGGTGTGGTCCCGGGTCTGATCTCCACGGTGGTGTTCGCGATTGCCGCGCCCATCCGCCTGACCTACCTGGGTATTCGCGACGTCCCGGAAGAATTGATGGACGCCGGCAAGGCCTTTGGCTGCTCGCGCCGTCAATTGCTCTCGCGAATTGAACTGCCTCATGCCATGCCAAGCATCGCGGCCGGCATCACCCAGTGCATCATGCTGTCGTTGTCGATGGTGGTGATCGCGGCACTGGTTGGCGCCGACGGTTTGGGCAAACCCGTGGTCAACGCACTGAATACCGCTGATATCGCCCTGGGCTTCGAAGCAGGTCTGGCGATCGTACTGCTGGCGATCATGCTCGACCGAATCTGCAAACAACCCGACGCCAAAGTAGGGGGTGACGCATGAGCATTATTCGCTTCGATAACGTTGACGTTATCTTCTCCAAGGATCCACGCGAGGCACTCAAGCTGCTGGATCAAGGCATGACCCGTAACGAGATCCTGAAAAAGACCGGGCAGATTGTTGGTGTTGAAAAAGCCAGCCTGGACATCGAAAAAGGTGAGATCTGCGTACTGATGGGTCTGTCCGGCTCTGGTAAATCCAGCCTGCTGCGCTGCATCAACGGCCTCAACACCGTCAGCCGCGGCAAGCTGTTCGTCGAGCACGAAGGCAAGCAGATCGACATTGCCTCCTGCACCCCGGCAGAACTGAAAATGATGCGCACCAAGCGCATTGCGATGGTGTTCCAGAAGTTCGCCCTGATGCCTTGGCTGACCGTTCGCGAGAACATCAGCTTCGGTCTGGAGATGCAGGGTCGTCCCGAGAAGGAACGCCGCAAGCTGGTGGACGACAAGCTAGAGCTGGTGGGCCTGACCCAGTGGCGCAACAAGAAACCCAACGAGCTGTCCGGTGGTATGCAACAACGCGTGGGCCTGGCCCGTGCCTTGGCGATGGACGCCGACATTCTGTTGATGGACGAACCGTTCTCGGCGCTCGACCCACTGATCCGCCAGGGCCTGCAAGACGAGCTGTTGGAACTGCAACGCAAGCTGAGCAAGACCATCGTATTCGTAAGCCACGACCTCGATGAAGCCCTGAAACTGGGCAGCCGTATCGCGATCATGAAAGACGGCCGGATCATCCAGTACAGTGTGCCGGAAGAGATCGTGCTGAACCCGGCGGACGACTACGTGCGGACCTTCGTAGCCCACACCAACCCGCTGAACGTACTGTGCGGCCGCAGCCTGATGCGCACCCTGGACAACTGCAAACGCATCAACGGTTCGGTGTGCCTCGATCCGGGCGGCGATTCGTGGCTGGACCTGGCGGAAGGCAACACTATCAAAGGTGCGCGTCAAAACGGTTCTGCTCTGGATCTGCAGAACTGGGTACCGGGCCAGGCTGTTGAAGGCCTGGGTCGTCGGCCAACCCTGGTGGACTCGAACATCGGCATGCGCGATGCGCTGCAGATTCGTTATCAGACCGGCAACAAACTGGTGCTGCACGATAACAACCATGTAGTGGGGATTCTTGGCGACAGCGAGCTGTATCACGCACTGCTCGGCAAGAACCTGGGGTAAGGCAACAGACACAAAAACGCCGCGAGAGTATCGCGGCGTTTTTGTTTGTGGGGATATCGGGTGACGCAGCTTTGTGGCCGATGGCCCCATCGCGGGCAAGCCCGTTCTCACATGGACGCAGAACAACCTGTGGGAGCGAGCTTGCTCGCGATGAGGGCTTAACATTCAACATGAGTGTTGACTGTCCCTCCGCTATCGCGAGCAAGCTCGCTCCCACAGGGGGTTGCGGAGCATTCACTGCACCGCAGTTCCTCACACCTTAGCTATAAACCCGGCCAAGGAGCTGCCGATGGCTTTCAAACTGATCGAGCACGTCACGGGTGATCTGATCCTGGGTGAAGCCCATCAAGTCGTAGTCCTGGCTACCGTTGTGCAGATACACCTCGGCACGATAGTAACGCTGACGCGCCTCATCGGACTGAGCCGATTCGGTTGGCGTGGCCAGGTAGCCATCCAGGCTGACTTCGTAGACAAACGGGTTGCCCTCTTCCATCTCGACCCGTACGCCCATGCAACGCTTGGACTTGCCCAGCAGCGTCTGAACCTCCAGACCTTGGGCACGCATTTGCGCCGTCGCATCTTCCAGCGCCGGAGTCACGTGCTTGTCCATGAAGCGCTGGACCACCGACTGGCTCGGTTGCAGGTCCAACTGGGTCAAACGCTCAGTGAAACCACGGCGACCACGTGCCGCCAGTTCCGCTTGCTCCTGTTCGATCTGCACGTCCTGGCGCATGGCCTTGTGCAAGCCGAACATGAAGAACACCAGCACCACCGAGAACGGCAGACCGGCCAGCACCACCATGGTTTGCATGGCTTCGAAGTTGCCGGCGAACAGCAGGCCGATGGTCACCAGGGTGATCACCGCCGACCAGAAGATCCGCAGCCAGTGCGGCGCGTCTTCGTCGACATTGCCGCCCTTGCACGAAAGGTTGGCCATCATCACCGCACCGGAGTCCGCCGGGGTCAGGAACAGCACGAAACCGACAAAGATCGACACGCCGATCACAACTTTCGACGCCGGGTAATGCTCAAGCAACTGGTAGATCGCCATGGACGGCTGTTCCAGCGCCGTCTTCCCGAGCTCCACCGCCCCATGGTTCATCACCAGGTCCAGGGCAGAGTTACCGAAGATCGACAGCCACGCCAAGGTGAAGCCCAGCGGAATCAGCAGCACGCCGGCCACCAGTTCGCGCACGGTGCGACCACGGGAAATACGCGCGATGAACATGCCCACGAATGGCGCCCAGGAAATCCACCAGGCCCAGTAGAACAGGGTCCACAGGCCCAGCCAGCGGTCGGACTTCTCACTGTCGCCTTCGTACACATACAGATCGAAAGTCTTCAGTACCACACCGTTCAGGTAGTCACCGACGTTCTGTACGAAGCCGTTGAGCAGGTGCAAGGTCGGGCCGAACAACAGGACGAAAATCAGCAGGCCGCTGAACAGCACGATGTTGAGGTTGGACAGACGGCGGATGCCGTTTTCCACGCCCGACACGGCAGCGATGGTCGCCACGGTGCTCATCACGATGATCACGATCAGCAGGTTGGTGTTGCTGTGCTCCATGCCGAACAGGTTTTCCAGCCCCGACGACACTTGCAGCGAACCGATCCCCAGGTTCGTCACCAGCCCCAGCAGGGTCACGAACATGCCGAAGCCGTCCACCGCGTGCCCGGCCGCGCCCTTGACCCAACGCTCTCCCACCAGCGGATACAACGCCGAACGCAACGCCAGCGGCTGGTTGTGCCGGTAGGCAAAGTACGCCACGGCCAGGCCGACCAGCGCGTAGATCGCCCAGCCATGCAAGCCCCAGTGCAGGAAGGTCAACTGCACCGCCTGACGGGCCGCCAGGTTGCTGCCAGCCACGCCTTCCGGCGGGTTGAAGTAGTGGTCCAGCGGCTCGGACGCGCCGAAGTACAGCAGCGAAATACCGATACCAGAGGAGAACAGCATCCCCGCCCAGGCACCGTAGCTGAAGTCCGGGGTGTCGTCCTTGCTGCCCAGTTTCAATTTGCCGTAGGACGAAAACGCCAGACCAACGACAAAAATCAGGTAGGCGGCGATCACCACCATGTAGTACCAGCCGAAGCTGCGGGACAACCAGGCTTGCGCCGTACCCAGCATTCTGCCGGCCTCTTGCGGGGCGATGATCAGAATGGCGGTCAACAACAGAATCAACGCGGTAGAGGTGTAGAACACCCAACCGTTGACCGTCACCTTCTCGGGTGGGGTCTTTATTAGCGAGGCAGAACTCATGGCACAGATGCTCCGGGCAGTGCGAGAGAAGAACGCAAGACAAACGAGTTACCCGACCAATCGGTTAGTGGGCAGCCGACCGGCGGGTGATATAAAGACAGCCCGAAAAAAGCCCGAAGCCCTTGAGACGCCGTGGCGTATAGGCTTCGAGCTATTTCGGATGTCGGTTTGCCGCCATTTACATGTAGGAAAAATCTGTAAGCAGCGACGATTTGTCGCAGATCTTATTCTTTGTTGATTGAACGTTCAATCAAAACAAAATAGACTGGCCCTCAAGCCGATGGACGTTCTGCGTCTGCGGGAAGGCCTAAGGAGATGTGCAAGATGCCCAAGGTCGGTATGCAACCCATCCGCCGCCAGCAATTGATCGAAGCCACTTTGCAGGCCGTCGATCAGGTCGGAATGGGGGACGCCAGCATTGCGCTGATCGCCCGTTTGGCCGGTGTCTCGAATGGCATCATCAGTCACTACTTTCAGGACAAGAATGGCCTGATCGCCGCCACCATGGGGTACCTGATGACCGTCCTGAGCGAGAACGTCACCCTGCGCCGACAGGCGCTGACAGATGACAGCCCGAGGGCTCATCTGCAGGTGATCATCGAAGGCAACTTCGACGCCAGCCAGGTCAATGGCCCGGCAATGAAAACCTGGCTGGCCTTCTGGGCCACCAGCATGCACCAGCCGTCTTTGCACAGGTTGCAGCGGATCAACGATCACCGTCTGTATTCCAACCTGTGCTGCCAGTTTCGCCGCGTGCTGCCGCTCAATGATGCGCGCAGTGCCGCCCGAGGCCTGGCAGCGTTGATCGACGGCCTGTGGTTGCGCGGCGCGTTGTCGGGAGATGCTTTCGACACCGAGCAGGCGCAACAGATTGCTTACGAATACATGGATACCCAACTGGCCAAGCGGGTGAGTTAGAGCACACATAAACGCTCAACCACCGAACCGCGCCAGCCACTTAATGCTCTTGCGAGGACTTTATGGCCCGTTTCGAACTGCAAAAACTCTACATCGATGGCGCGTACAGCGACGCCAGCAGCGACGCCACTTTCGAAGCCATCAACCCGGCTAACGGTGAAGTCCTCGCAAAAGTGCAACGTGCTACCAAGGAAGACGTCGAACGCGCCGTCGTCAGCGCCGAAAAGGGCCAGAAGATCTGGGCCGCCATGACCGCCATGGAGCGTTCGCGCATCCTGCGTCGCGCCGTGGAAATCCTGCGCGAGCGCAACGACGAACTGGCCGCCCTGGAAACCCTGGACACCGGCAAGGCCTACTCCGAAACCCGCTACGTCGACATCGTCACCGGCGCTGACGTGCTGGAGTACTACGCAGGCCTGGTACCGGCCATCGAAGGCGAGCAGATTCCGCTGCGCACCACTTCGTTCGTCTACACCCGTCGCGAGCCGCTGGGCGTCGTGGCCGGTATCGGCGCGTGGAACTACCCGATCCAGATCGCCCTGTGGAAATCCGCACCAGCCCTGGCGGCCGGTAACGCGATGATCTTCAAGCCAAGCGAAGTCACCTCGCTGACCACCCTGAAACTGGCCGAGATCTACACCGAAGCCGGCGTGCCAAACGGCGTGTTCAACGTCCTGACCGGCAGTGGCCGTGAAGTCGGCACCTGGCTGACCGAACACCCGCGCATCGAGAAAGTCTCGTTCACCGGCGGCACCGATACCGGCAAGAAAGTCATGGCCAGCGCTTCGAGCTCTTCGCTCAAGGACGTGACCATGGAACTGGGTGGCAAGTCGCCGCTGATCATCTGCGACGACGCCGACCTTGATCGCGCCGCCGACACCGCAATGATGGCCAACTTCTACAGCTCCGGTCAGGTTTGCACCAACGGCACTCGCGTGTTCGTACCGGCTCATCTGAAGGCCGCTTTCGAAGCCAAGATCGCTGAGCGCGTTGCGCGCATCCGCATCGGCAACCCGGAAGACGAAAACACCAACTTCGGTCCGCTGGTCAGCTTTGCGCACATGGAAAGCGTGCTGGGCTACATCGCCAAGGGCAAGGAAGAAGGTGCCCGCCTGCTGTGCGGCGGTGAGCGCCTGACCGACGGTGAATTCGCCAAGGGTGCGTTCGTGGCGCCGACCGTGTTCACCGACTGCACCGACGACATGACCATCGTCCGTGAAGAAATCTTTGGCCCGGTGATGGCGATCCTCTCCTACGAAACCGAAGAAGAAGTGATCCGCCGCGCCAACGACACCGACTTCGGCCTGGCCGCCGGTATCGTCACCAAGGACCTGAACCGCGCCCACCGTGTGATTCATCAGCTGGAAGCCGGTATCTGCTGGATCAACGCCTGGGGCGAATCCGACGCGAAGATGCCGGTCGGTGGCTACAAGCAGTCGGGTGTCGGCCGTGAGAACGGCATCAGTTCGCTGAACAACTTCACCCGCATCAAATCGGTACAGGTCGAGCTGGGCGATTACGTCTCGGTGTTCTAAGTACTGCGAGGTCTCTGTGGCGGGGGGGCTTGCCCCCGTTGGGCTGCGAAGCAGCCCCCTCTCCAGACACCGCAAGTCTTCAGATAGAAAGCAGTCGCTGATTTTACGACTGCTGCGCAGCCGAACGGGGGCAAGCCCCCTCGCCACAGGTTGTGCAGTGTCCCAGCGACCGCGACCTGACCAACTTCAAAGAGGGTGCATTCAATGTCCCAAGAATTCGACTACATCATCATCGGTGCCGGCTCTGCCGGTAACACCCTGGCGACCCGTCTGACCGAAGACGCAGGCGTCACCGTCCTGCTGCTCGAAGCAGGCGGCCCGGACTACCGTTCCGATTTCCGCACACAGATGCCGGCCGCCCTGGCGTTCCCGCTGCAAGGCCGTCGCTACAACTGGGCTTACGAAACCGATCCAGAGCCACACATGGACGGTCGTCGCATGGAGTGCGGTCGCGGCAAGGGCCTGGGCGGTTCCTCGCTGATCAACGGCATGTGCTACATCCGCGGCAACGCCATGGACTACGACGGCTGGGCAAAATTGCCAGGCCTTGAGGACTGGTCGTACCTGGACTGCCTGCCGTATTTCCGTAAAGCGGAAACCCGCGACATCGGCCCTAACGACTACCACGGTGGCGACGGCCCGGTCAGCGTGACCACGCCGAAAGCCGGCAACAACCCGCTGTTCCACGCCATGGTTGAAGCCGGCGTGCAGGCCGGTTACCCGCGCACAGAAGACTTGAACGGCTACCAGCAGGAAGGCTTCGGCCCGATGGACCGCACCGTGACGCCGAAAGGTCGTCGTGCCTCCACCGCCCGTGGCTACCTGGACGTCGCCAAGAAGCGTTCGACCCTGACCATCGTCACCCACGCCCTGACCGACAAGATCCTGTTCGAAGGCAAGCGTGCGGTCGGCGTGCGTTACCTGGTCGGCGCTGCCGAGGAGCGCGTTGAAGTCAAGGCGCGCAAGGAAGTACTGCTGTGCTCCGGCGCCATCGCTTCGCCGCAGATCCTGCAGCGCTCCGGCGTGGGCCCTGCCGAACTGCTGAACAAACTCGACATTCCGGTGGTCCACGATCTGCCGGGCGTCGGTGAAAACCTGCAGGATCACCTTGAGCTGTACCTGCAATACGCTTGCACCCAACCGGTCTCGCTGTACCCGTCGCTGCTCTGGTACAACCAGCCGGCCATCGGTGCCGAGTGGCTGTTCAACGGCACCGGCATCGGCGCCAGCAACCAGTTCGAAGCCGGCGGTTTCATCCGTACCCGTCCGGAGTTCGAATGGCCGAACATCCAGTACCACTTCCTGCCGGTAGCGATTAACTACAACGGCAGCAACGGTGTGAAAGAGCACGGCTTCCAGGCGCACATGGGCTCCATGCGTTCGCCAAGCCGCGGGCGCATCCAGGCCAAGTCCAAGGATCCGCGCCAGCACCCGAGCATCCTGTTCAACTACATGGCCACCGAGCAGGACTGGCAAGAGTTCCGCGACGGCATCCGCCTGACCCGGGAAATCATGCAGCAACCTGCACTGGACGCCTTCCGCGGTCGCGAGATCAGCCCGGGCATCGAGGTGCAAACCGACGAGCAACTGGACAAGTTCATCCGCGAACACGCCGAAACCGCGTTCCACCCGTCCTGCTCGTGCAAGATGGGCACCGACGAAATGGCCGTGGTCGATGGCGAAGGTCGCGTGCATGGCATGCAAGGCCTGCGTGTGGTCGATGCGTCGATCATGCCGATCATCACCACCGGCAACCTCAATGCACCGACGATCATGATGGCCGAGAAAATCGCCGACAAGATCCGTGGTCGCAAGCCATTGCCGCGCAGCACCGCCACTTACTATGTGGCGGGTGAAGCGCCGGTGAAGGGCAAGCCGGTGCGGGAAGTGAGCCAGACTGCATAAGTCGCTACACCGCGTCACGGCCAATCGCGAGCAAGCTCGCTCCCACAGGTTTCGGGTTGGATTGCAGATTTGTGATCCAGCCCGGACTACTGTGGGAGCGAGCTTGCTCGCGATGGGGCCCTGACAACCAACACACATCTTCCGGCCGAACCCGATAATCCCTCTCTACACCGTTTCACCCTTGATCCTCCCCCCTCGCAGGCCTAATCTAGCGCCACGCAATCGTTTCACCTCTCCCCTCGCAGCACCGCTCCATCGCCACTCCATACCCAGGAGGTTCACGAATGTTCGATTTCTACCCCCAGCTCAAGCAGCGCTTCGCTGCCTTGCGCACGGGTGCTGAATTCTTTTCCCTGCGTTATGTGCGCGAATCCGGGCAGTACCTGTCGGTGCGCAAGAACGTCGCCGAACCACCGAGCCTGAGCCGTGACGAAGGGGCGATGCTGACCGTGCGGGTCAATGGCGTCGAGGCCTATGCGGCCACTAACGACCTGTCGCAACAGGGCTTGCAAGCCGCTCTCGAACGCGCCGAATTCCAGGCCCGTCGACTCAAGCCCCACGCCTTGCTGGACCTGCGCGAGCAGGCTGTTTCCAGCGACCGCGCCGATTACTTTTCTCCCAACCTCGACCAGGCCTTCCCGTCCCTGAGCGACTGCTACGCGTTACTCGGCGCCGAATCCGCCGCCGTGCCCAAGGACGAGCGCCTGGTGAACTGGCAGGTCAGCCTGGGTATCACCCACGTCGAGCAGATCTACCTCAACAGCGCCGGCGCCGAACTGCGCCAGGCCCAACGCTTTGTGTACCCCGGCCTGGACGTCACGGCCTACGACGGCAACGACAGCCAGACCCGCAGCCTTGGCCGCGAGAACTTCGGCCAGCAAGGCGCGGCGGACGTCATCAACCGCTGCGGCCTGATCGGTGCCGGTGCCCAGGTGGCCGATCAGGCCCTGCAATTGCTCCTGGCGCCAAACACCCCGCAAGGCAAGCGCGACCTGCTGCTGATGCCCGACCAGATGATGCTGCAAATCCACGAATCCATCGGCCATCCGCTGGAACTGGACCGCATTCTCGGCGACGAGCGCAATTACGCCGGTACCAGTTTCGTCAAAGCCAGCGATTTCGGCCACCTGCAATACGGTTCCGGCCTGCTCAACGTGACCTTCGATCCCGACATCCCCGAGGAGCTCGCCAGTTACGGTCATGACGACGACGGTACACCCGCCAGCAAACAGTTCCTGATCCGCGAAGGCCTGTTGCTGCGCCCGCTGGGCGGTGCGTTGTCGCAATTCCGTGCCGGCATGGACGGCGTCGCCAACAGCCGCGCCTGCGGCTGGAACCGCCCACCCATCGACCGCATGGCCAACCTCAATATCGAGCCCGGTGATCAGTCCATCGAACAACTGATCGCTGGCATCGAACACGGCGTGCTGATGTCGACCAACCGCTCATGGTCGATCGACGATGCACGCAACAAATTCCAGTTCGGCTGCGAATGGGGCCAACTGATCGAAAACGGCGAACTCAAGGGCGTGGTGAAGAATCCCAACTATAGGGGCATCTCCGCGCAGTTCTGGAAAAGCCTCAGC
This sequence comes from Pseudomonas sp. GW821-FHT12A04, assembly GCF_058807755.1. Classification (NCBI taxonomy): domain Bacteria; kingdom Pseudomonadati; phylum Pseudomonadota; class Gammaproteobacteria; order Pseudomonadales; family Pseudomonadaceae; genus Pseudomonas; species Pseudomonas sp. GW821-FHT12A04. Next base: position 541,021 of record NZ_JBXAQZ010000002.1, on the reverse strand, counting down.
GCCGTCGGCGATGCCGGTACCCTCAAGGTCCTCGGCACACCGAACTGCGGCAAGGGCGAACCGAACCAGGTGATCCGCGTCGGCCACGCGTCACCGGCCTGTGTGTTCAGCAACGTTGATGTATTCGGAGGAGACGCCTGATGAATCCTTCAAACAGCCAGTCCGCGTCGTTCAAGGCGCTGGTCAACAGCCTGCGTGCAGCCCTGCAAGAGCCCGAGCAGTTCACCCTCAGCTACGCCGCCGAGTCGTCGGCCTTCGTGCGTTTCAACCACGCCAAGGTGCGTCAGGCCGGTCAGGTGCAGCAGGCGAGTATCGGCCTGAAGCTGATCAACGAAGGCCGCCATGCCGACCTGAACATCACCCTGGCCGGCGATCCCCAGGTTGATCTGCGACGTTTGACCGAAGGCCTGCAACAGCTGCGGGAAACCTTGCCGCTGCTGCCTCCGGATCCTTACTTACTGCTCAACCACAATGGCTGGCAGAGCAACAACGTGCAGTCGCATCCACTGCCGGACACCGAACAGGTGGTCGCGCAAATCACCCAGGCTGCCGAAGGCCTGGATCTTGTCGGTTTCTACGCTGCCGGACCGATCAGTCGCGGCTTTGCCAGTTCTTCGGGTGCCTTCGGCTGGCATCAGGCCAACAGCTTCAATTTCGACTTCAGCCTGTTCCATGAGAATGGCCAGGCCGTGAAAGCCAGCTACGCCGGGCACGACTGGAACAGCGAAGGCTTTGCCAGACGCTTCCAGCAAGCCCGCGAGCAGCTTGAGTTTCTGGGCCGGCCGCTGCGCACTTTGGCGCCCGGCCAATATCGCGCCTACCTGGCACCGGCGGCGCTGGAAGAAATCATGGGCATGCTGTGCTGGGGGGGATTCTCTGCACAGTCGATTGCCAGCAAAAGCAGCCCGCTGCAAAAGCTCTACGGTGGCGACAGCACGTTCAGCCCGCTGGTCTCGCTGGATGAAAAAGTCAGCGGCTCGCTGAGCCCGGCGTTTTCCGATGAAGGTTATCCACGCAGCGACCTGGGGTTGATCGTCGACGGCAAGGCCGGGGCACAACTGGTCAGCTCGCGCAGCGCCGCGGAATACGGCTTGACCGCCAATGGCGCCAGCGGCGGTGAATCACCGAGTGCGCTGAACATGAAGGCCGGGGCATTGCCTGACGCGGACATCCTCAAGCAACTGGGCACCGGGTTGTACATCAGCAACCTGTGGTACCTGAACTTCTCGGATCAACCGGCCGCCCGCCTGACCGGCATGACCCGGTTTGCCACGTTCTGGGTCGAAAACGGCGTGATTCAGGCACCGGTCAGCACCATGCGTTTTGATGACAGCGCCTTCAGCCTGCTCGGTTCGCAGTTGGAAGCGTTGACCCAGGAGCGGGAATTGTTGCTGTCGGCGAGTACGTACAGCCAGCGGGCGACGGCGTCGGCGTTGTTGCCGGGGGCGCTCGTAAACCGGCTCACATTAACGCTGTAACCACAAACTCCCGGAACACCGGGAACCTTGTGGGAGCGAGCTTGCTCGCGATGAGGCCATTTCATTCAACATCATTGTCGACTGATCTACCGCTATCGCGAGCAAGCTCGCTCCCACAATGACTGTGATCACAAATCATTTAGCATTGACTTCATCCACAAGAGGTCCCATGCCCAACCGCCCGCCTCTCGACGCTGTGACTGCCCGCTGGATACCCTGGGTCGTCGCCATTGCCTTCTTCATGCAGTCCCTCGACGGGACGATTCTCAACACCGCCCTGCCCGCCATGGCCCGGGACCTGGCCGAAGATCCGCTGCGCATGCAAGGTGTGATCATCGCCTACATGCTCACGGTCGCCTTGCTGATTCCCGCGTCCGGCTGGATCGCCGATCGCTTCGGCACCCGGAAAATCTTCTTCAGTGCGATTTTGCTGTTCAGCCTCGGCTCGCTGCTCTGCGCATTGTCGACCAGCCTGACCCAGTTGATCGGCTCCCGGGTGATCCAGGGCTTGGGCGGCGCGTTGATGCTGCCGGTCGGGCGGCTGGTGGTGTTGCGCGCCTACCCGCGCTCGGAGCTGGTGCGGATCATGGGCTTCATCACCATTCCCGGGCTGCTCGGCCCGTTGATCGGCCCGACCATGGGCGGCTGGATGGTGCAATACCTGACGTGGCACTGGATCTTCCTGATCAACCTGCCGGTGGGGCTGGTCGGTTGCTACGCCGTGTGGAAGTTCATCCCGGACCTGCGCGGCACCGAGCGCACCCGTTTCGATAGCCTGGGCTTCGTGCTGTTCGGCGCGGCGATGATTCTGATCACCATCGCCATGGAAGGCCTGGGCGAACTGCACCTGCCGCACCTGCGGGTGATGTTGCTGCTGTTCGGCGGCATGGCGTGCCTGGCGGCGTACTGGCTACGTGCCGGGCATATCGAAAACCCGCTGTTCGCGCCGTCGTTGTTCAAGACCCGGACCTTTGCCGTGGGCATTCTCGGCAACCTGTTCGCCCGCCTCGGCAGCGGCGCCCTGCCCTTTCTGGTGCCGTTGCTGCTGCAAGTGGCGCTGGGCTACTCGCCGTCCCAGGCCGGGATGAGCATGTTGCCGCTGGCGGCGGCGGCGATGATCGCCAAGTGGGTGGCGCGGCCGCTGATCGAACATCTGGGTTACCGCATCGTGCTCACCGGCAACACCCTGGCGCTGGGGATCATGCTGGCGAGCATGGGCCTGGTCAGCGAGCAGACGCCATACTGGCTGCTGCTGTGCCAGCTGGCGATCCTTGGCGCGATCAACTCCCTGCAGTTCACCGCGATGAACACCGTGACCCTGATCGACCTCGACGATGCCAGCGCCAGCAGCGGCAACAGCCTGCTGTCGGTGGTCGCGCAATTGTCACTGAGTCTGGGGGTAGCCTGCGCCGGTGCATTGCTCGGCGGGTTCACGGCCGAGATCGGAAATGACGGCGTGGACACGGTTTTGGGCGCCTTTCAACTGACGTTTGTGACGGTTGGAATCATGGCAATGCTGGCCGCGACGATCTTTTCCCAGCTGTCACGGAATGACGGACGGCGAGTCAAACGTCCGGAAGAACACATAGAGCCTTAGGGCGAATGGCCACCGGACTGGTACACTGCGCGACATTTTGTTTTGCAGGCCAGTCCCGTGACCACCATCGCCACCGAATTTAATACTTTGCCGCTGTCCGCCGCCATGCTGGCTAACCTCGACTCCCTCGGTTATGCCCAGATGACGCCGATCCAGGCGCAAAGCTTGCCGGTGATCCTCAAGGGGATGGACCTGATCGCCCAGGCCAAGACCGGCAGCGGCAAGACCGCCGCGTTCGGCATCGGCCTGCTGAACCCGATCAATCCGCGTTACTTCGGTTGCCAGGCGCTGATCCTGTGCCCGACCCGCGAGCTGGCCGACCAGGTCGCCAAGGAAATCCGCCGCCTGGCCCGTGCCGAAGACAACATCAAGGTCCTGACCCTGTGCGGCGGCGTGTCCCTCGGCCCGCAGATCGCTTCGCTGGAACACGGCGCGCACATCATCGTCGGCACGCCGGGGCGCATCCAGCAGCACCTGCGCAAGGGCTCGCTGGTGCTCCACGGCCTGAACACCCTGATCCTCGACGAAGCCGACCGCATGCTCGACATGGGTTTCTACGATTCCATCGAAGAAATCATCATGCAGGCTCCGGAGCGTCGCCAGACCTTGCTGTTCTCCGCTACCTACCCGGTAGGCATCAAGCAGTTGGCCTCGAAGTTCATGCGCAACCCGCAGCAGGTCAAGGCCGAAGCGTTCCACGACGACACGCAGATCGAGCAGCGCTTCTACGAGATTTCTCCGGATGACCGCATGAGTGCGGTGACCAAGGTGCTTGGCCACTTCCGTCCGGCCTCCTGCGTGGCTTTCTGCTTCACCAAGCAGCAAGTTCAGGAAACCGTCGATCACCTGACCGCCAAGGGCATCTCCGCCGTCGGCCTGCACGGCGATCTGGAACAACGTGACCGCGACCAGGTGCTGGCGATGTTCGCCAACCGCAGCACTTCGGTGCTGGTGGCAACCGACGTCGCTGCGCGCGGCCTCGATATCGATTCCCTGGACATGGTGATCAACGTCGAGCTGGCCCGTGATTCGGAAATCCACATTCACCGCGTCGGCCGTACTGGCCGCGCCGGTGAGAAAGGCCTCGCGATCAGCCTGGTGGCGCCGTCCGAAGCACAGCGCGCCCAGGCTATCGAGCAATTGCAGAAGACACCATTGACCTGGGATCAGGTGGACAACCTCACCTCCAAGGGTGGTGGTCCGCTGTTGCCGCAGATGAGCACCCTGTGCATCGCTGGCGGCCGTAAGGACAAGGTTCGTCCGGGCGACATTCTTGGCGCACTGACCGGTGACGCCGGCATCCCCGGTGCCCAGGTCGGCAAGATCGCGATTTTCGACTTCCAGGCCTATGTGGCCGTGGAGCGCGGCGTCGCCAAGCAGGCCTTGCAGCGTTTGAACGACGGCAAGATCAAGGGTCGTTCGTTGCGCGTGCGCATCCTGTAACAACACGCACTTCCCCCTGTAGGAGCGAGCTTGCTCGCGAAAAACCTGAGCTCACCGCGGTGAGCCAGACTGCCAGCGTTATCGTTCACGCCCATCGCGAGCAAGCTCGCTCCTACAGGGACCGCAATAGTTTTTTGTGAGGACACCGTTTTGCGCTCTACCGAAGTCGTGATCATTGGCGCTGGCGCCGCAGGGTTGATGTGTGCGCTGACCGCCGCCGGGCGCGGGCGCAAGGTGTTGCTGCTCGACCATGCCAACAAGGCCGGCAAGAAAATCCTGATGTCGGGCGGTGGCCGCTGCAATTTCACCAACATGTACACCGAGCCGGGCAATTTCCTCTCGCAAAACGCGCATTTCTGCAAATCCGCCCTGGCCCGTTATACCCAGTGGGATTTCATCGGCATGGTGGCCAAGCACGGCGTGCCGTACCACGAGAAAAAACTCGGCCAGTTGTTCTGCGATAACAAATCCAGTGACATTCTCGAAATGCTGCTCAACGAGTGCAATCAGGTCGGCGTCAGCCTGCACCTGGACACCTCGATCCAGACCATCGAGAGGCTTGAAAAAGGCTACTTGCTGGACACGACGCTTGACCAAATCACCTGCGAATCCCTGGTGATCGCCACCGGCGGCCTGTCGATCCCGACCCTGGGCGCCACCGGTTTCGGCTATCAAGTGGCCAAACAGTTCGGCCACGAACTGCTGCCGACCCGCGCCGGCCTGGTGCCGTTCACCATTACCGATCAGCTCAAAGCCTTGTGCACCGAGTTGTCCGGTACGTCGGTGGATTGCCTGGTGAGCTGCAACGACCAGAGCTTCCGCGAGAACATCCTGTTCACCCACCGCGGCCTCAGCGGCCCGGCGATTTTGCAGATCTCGTCGTTCTGGGAATCCGGCGATACCGTCGAGATCAACCTTCTGCCGGATCACGACGTACCGAGCTGGCTGCAACAGCAACAGGCCGAACGCCCCAACAGCGAGCTGAAAACCCTGCTCGGTGAAATCTTCACCAAGAAGATGGCCAACCTGCTGGCGGACAACTGGTTCGTCTCCAAACCGATGAAGCAGTACACCCACGCGGAACTGGCCGATATCGCGGAAAAACTGGCGAGCTGGAAAGTCGTACCCGCCGGCACCGAAGGCTATCGCACCGCCGAGGTGACCCTGGGCGGCGTCAACACCAATGAAGTATCGTCCAAGACCATGGAATCGCTGAAGAGCCCGGGGCTGTACTTCATCGGCGAAGTGCTCGACGTGACCGGGCATCTGGGCGGCTTCAACTTCCAGTGGGCGTGGGCATCGGGCTACGCGGCTGCGCAGTACGTCTGATTCAAAAATCAATACAACCCCTGTGGGAGCGAGCTTGCTCGCGATGAGGCCATAACATTCAACAGAGATGTTGACTGACAGGCCGCCATCGCGAGCAAGCTCGCTCCCACAGGGGTTTGAAGTGCCTGACAAGGAACAGATTTTGCTGTCTGATGTGATCGACGCCATTGCGTCGGCGTCATTAGTGGCTCAATTTAGCGTCATTGCCTCGGAAGGCCTTCGCATTTCATGTCATCGACTTCGTTCCGCCAGTCTCTGCGTCGCCTTTGGGCGCTGGATAAGTTCAGCTACAGCGTGCGGGTATTCATTGCCCTGACCGGCACCATGGCGCTGTGTTGGTATCAGGATGAAATGGGCCTTCTGATCCCGTTGTTCCTGGGGATCATCGCCAGTGCCCTGGCCGAGACCGACGACAGCTGGCAGGGCCGTCTCAACGCACTGGCGGTGACGCTGGTGTGTTTCGCGGTCGCCGCCCTCTCCGTCGAACTGCTCTTCCCCTACCCCCCGCTGTTTATCATCGCCTTCGCCCTGGCCGCGTTCTGCCTGACCATGCTCGGCGCCCTCGGCGAGCGCTATGGCGCGATTGCCTCGGCGACGTTGATCCTTTCGGTCTATACCATGATCGGCGTGGACCAGCGTGGCGGTGCGGTCATCGACGTCTGGCACGAGCCGATGCTGCTGGTGGCCGGTGCCGCCTGGTACGGCTTGCTGTCGGTGTTGTGGCAGGCGCTGTTTTCCAATCAGCCGGTGCAGCAGAGCCTGGCGCGGCTGTTCCGCGAGCTGGGCTTTTACCTGAAGCTCAAATCCTCGCTGTTCGAGCCGATCCGGCAGATGGACGTGGAGGCGCGGCGTCTGGAGTTGGCCCAACAGAACGGCCGGGTGGTGGCCGCACTGAACGCCGCCAAGGAAATCATCCTGCACCGGGTCGGCAACGGGCGCCCGGGGTCGAAAGTCAGCCGCTACCTCAAACTGTACTTCCTCGCTCAGGACATCCACGAGCGTGCCAGTTCGTCGCACTACCCGTACAACGCCCTGGCCGACGCCTTCTTCCACAGCGACGTGCTGTTCCGCTGCCAACGCCTGTTGCGCCAGCAAGGCAAGGCCTGCCGGGCCTTGGCCGAATCGATCCAGATGCGCCAGCCGTTCACCTATGACGCCAGTTTCGCCGAGGCACTGAGCGACCTGGATGCCTCTCTCGAACACCTGCGCATCCAGAGCAACCCGGCCTGGCGCGGCTTGCTGCGTTCACTGCGGGCACTGGCAGCCAACCTCGGCACCCTCGACCGCTTGCTCAGCGATGCCAGTAACCCCGACGCCCTGGCCGACGCCACCGACAGCAGCCTGCTCGACCGTTCGCCGCGCAGCCTCAAGGACGTGTGGCTTCGCTTGCGCACGCAGCTGACGCCGACCTCGCTGCTGTTCCGCCATGCCCTGCGATTGCCCCTGGCCTTGAGCATCGGCTACGCCATGGTGCATTTGATTCACCCGTCCCAAGGCTACTGGATCATCCTCACCACGCTGTTCGTTTGCCAACCGAACTACGGCGCCACTCGCCGCAAACTCGGTCAACGGATCATCGGCACCGCCATTGGCCTGACACTGGCCTGGGCGCTGTTCGACCTGTTCCCGAACCCGCTGATCCAGTCATGCTTCGCCATCGCCGCCGGGGTGGTGTTCTTTACCAACCGCACCACCCGCTACACCCTGGCGACGGCGGCAATCACCCTGATGGTGCTGTTCTGCTTCAACCAGGTAGGTGACGGTTACGGACTGTTCCTGCCACGCTTGTTCGATACCTTGCTCGGCAGCCTGATTGCCGGGCTGGCGGTGTTCCTGTTCCTGCCGGACTGGCAGGGCCGACGCCTGAACAAAGTGCTGGCCAACACCCTGGCCTGCAACAGCATCTACCTGCGCCAGATCATGCAGCAATACGCTGCGGGTAAAAGCGACGACCTGGCTTACCGCCTGGCCCGCCGCAACGCGCACAACGCCGACGCGGCACTGTCGACCACACTGGCCAACATGCTGATGGAGCCGGGACATTTCCGAAAGGAGGCGGATGTGGGCTTCCGCTTCCTGGTGCTGTCACACACGCTACTCAGTTACCTGTCGGGCCTGGGCGCGCACCGGGAAACCCAACTGCCGACGGATGTGCGTGAACATTTGATCGAAGGGGCCGGAGTGAAACTGGCCGCCAGCATCGACGAGATCGCCCAAGGGCTGGCGAGCAAGTCTTCGATTGAAATTCAGAGCGATGAAGAAGAAGCACTGGCCAATGAACTGGAACAGATGCCTGATGAAATCGATGAGGGGCAGCGGTTGGTGCAGACGCAACTGGCGCTGATCTGCCGGCAGTTGGGGCCGCTGAGGACGTTGGCGGCACATCTGATCAAGGACACCAGTGAGGATTGAGATCTGTGGTGTCTGGGCGGGCCTCATCGCGAGCAAGCTCGCTCCCACAGGGGGCTCTGGTGTTCACAAAACTTGTGTCGACTGAAGATCTACTGTGGGAGCGAGCTTGCTCGCGATGAGGCCATCAGCAACAACACAGAAACTGGCTCAACCCACTCACATCCCATGCCGTTTCATCAACTTGTCATAACTCCCGTCCGCCTTCATCGCCGCTATCTCGCGGTCGAAACCGGTGACGATCCGTGCATGCTCGGGATTCTTCAGGCTGACCATAATGTGCAGGCTGTTCTCGCTCAATGGCTTGGGCAGGAACTCCACGGCGTTTCGCACCTTGGGTGACTCACGGGCCAGGTAGTAGCGGGCGACGAATTCATCTTCCAGCGTCAGCTTGACCCGGTCGGCCGCGAGCATGCGCACCGCCATGGCGAAACTGTGCACAGGGACTTTCTGCAACGACTCGTCGTTGTCGAACGGGGGCGAATAGGCGTATCCACGCACCACGGCAATCGGATAGGTGTGCAATTGCTGCAGGTTATTGAATTCAATGGGCGCGTCCTTGCGCTTGAGAAAGCGCACGCGATTGAGCAGGTACTCGCCGGAGAACTGGCCAAGCCTGGTCCGCTCCTCCGAGTACCAGGCGTTGACCAGCACGTCGTATCGGCCCTCGCCCAATCCCATCAAGGCCCTTGCCCAGGGCACCTGTTCGAACTCACTGGCGTAGCCAGCCCTGGCGAGCGCGGTACTGACAATATCCGTCGCCAGACCACCGTTGACGAGCGTGGAATCGGTAAAGGGGGGCCAGGCATCAGCGACCAGCCGCAGTTTTTCTGCCGCCGCTCCCTGAACCAGCAACAGCAATCCAATCAAGGCCAAAGCTCGATGCAATCGCGGCATGCCAGAAAATCCTTAGCGGGCGGCTTGCCCGACGTGTTTTCAGCCAAAACCCCAAGGCCCCTGTACCGGCAAGGCCCGGGTACTCAACATTCGCCCATCGAAGCCATAGCACAGCGCTTCGGTCCAGATTACACAAAGAAGACATCCGCGCGAAAAATGAATGATGGCATTTTGGCCTTTGTCACAGATTCTTCCGCCATAAAGACTTCTGGCGTGAGTGCGCTTAGTATCGGAACGACGTTTTCAGGGAATCAAAACATGACAGTCGACTGGATCTGCAAACACCACAGCGACCTGGGCAAGGAGCAGCTGTACGCCATTTTGCAGCTGCGTGCAGAAGTGTTCGTCGTTGAACAGAAATGCGTTTACCAGGATATCGATGGCCAGGATCTGGAAGGTGACACCCTCCACGTGATGGCCTGGGACGGTAACCGGCTGGTGGCCTACCTGCGCCTGCTTGACCCGCAATCACAGGGCGGCGACGTGGTGATCGGACGGGTGATCATTGCACCCCAGGCACGCGGTGCCGGGCTGGGGCATGAGCTGATGGAACAGGCACTCAAACAGATCGAAAAATACTGGCCCGGTCTGCCGGTCTATCTCTCGGCCCAGGCGCATTTGCAGGGGTATTACGGGCGGTACGGGTTTGTCGTGGCGGGTGAGGAATATGTCGAGGATGGCATTCCACACATCGGGATGCGTCGCCCTTGAAGGCCTTATCGCGAGCAAGCTCGCTCCCACACTGGATTGGGTTCACAACTCAGATCAGCTGTGGGAGCGAGCCTGCTCGCGATGGCGTCAGCTCAGGCGCCGCAAATCTCAGGGATACTCCAGCACCGCCTTGATCTGCCGCAGGTTACGCTCGATCCACCCGCGATCAATCGCACCCCACTCGCGAATCCGATAGCGCCCCGCATGGTTGCGCGCGCCCTCTTCTTGCTCGAATTCACACACAATATCCAGATCCGCCAACGCCGAGATGGTGTCCTGTGCCGTGCGCCTGGGCATGCCGGTGACTTCGGTCAGCGCCGGGACGCTGCTAGCCAGCCCGCTGTCAATCAGGTACGCCACGTACAACCGGCGATAGAAGCTGCTCTTGGTCTTGCTCACGTCCATCCAATGCTCCTTAAAAGGTCGCAGCCTGCGGCAGCTCCTACAGATCCCGCCACGTCAGGTACACCCGCACATCAAATTCCACCTGGTGATAACCCGGCAGCATGTGTTCGCACAGTTTGTAGAATGCCTTGTTGTGGTCCGATTCCTTGAAGTGCGCCAGCTCATGCACCACGATCATTTTCAGGAACTCGCAAGGCGCTTCCTTGAACAGCGAAGCGATGCGGATTTCCTTCTTGGCCTTGAGCTTGCCACCCTGCACCCGTGAAATCGTGGTGTGCAGGCCAAGGGCACGGTGGGTCAGGTCCAGACGGTTGTCGAACAGCACCTTGTCGATGGCCGGAGCGTTACGCAGGTACTCCTGCTTGAGGTCCAGAGCATAGGTGTACAGCGCCTTGTCGCTCTGCACCCCGTGCTTTTGCGGGTAACGCTGGTTCAGGTAATCGCCCAGCCGACCGTCGGCGATCAGCTGGCGTACCTGGTCCTGCAAGGTGGCGGGATAGGCCTGGAGATATTTCAACACGGTCATCGGGGCGGCAATACAGGTCACTAAAAGGTCGCCAGTGTAGCGAATTCAGCGGGGCAGCGCGCTCCAGTCAAACGGCTGGACAAAGACCCCGGTGTCTTCGGCCATCATCGGCCGGGCCACCAGAAAACCTTGCACATACTCACAGCTGTTGGCTTGCAGCCATTCATACTGAGCGACGGTTTCCACCCCTTCGGCAATCACCAATATTCCGAACTGCTTGCACAGGTCGATCACACTGCGCACCAGCGCCGCATCCCTTGCCGAATCCGGCAACCGGGCGATCAAATGGCGGTCGATCTTCAGAGTATCCAGCGCCAGGTCGCGCAAGTGCGTCAGGGAGCAGGGTCCGACCCCGAAGTCATCCAATGCCACGCGTACGCCCAGGTTGTGCAGCAGGCGCAATTGCTTGCGGGTTTCTTCAGGGTTGCGCATCAAGGCCTCTTCCGTGACCTCGACTTCCAGGTGACGCGGTTGCAGGCCATGGCGCTCCAGCACCTGGCGCAACTCGGTGACCAGGTTGGGCATGCCGAACTGCGTACTGCTCAAGCTGACGCCGAGCACCAGGTCCTCGGCAAACAGGGACTCCCAGGCTTTGCGTTGCCCGGCGCCGCGATGGTAAATCCAGCTGCCCAGGCGACTGATCAGCCGCGCCTCCTCCAGCAATGGCAAAAACAGCCCCGGGGGGACATCGCCAACGCTCGGATGCTGCCAGCGCAACAAGGCCTCGAAGCCACGAATCCGCCCGTCGGCAATCGCAACCTGAGGCTGATACACCAGATTGAAATCCCGCTTCTCGATGGCCGTGCGCACACTTTCTTCCAGCATCAGCCGCGTGCGCGCCCGGCCGTTCATTTCATGATCGTAGAAGCGATATTGCTGGCGGCCGGCACGCTTGGCTTCGTACATGGCAATGTCGGCCGCCCGCATCATCCCGTCGAGATTGGCGCCACAATCAGGGAACGTGGCAATGCCGATGCTGGCACCCAGAGCGATATCGAGGCCGTCGATCTGCTGACAGATCGACACTCGCTCGATGAGCTTCTCGGCAATCTTCGCCGCCTGCTCGGGGAACTCCAGATCCAGCAGCGCGGTGAACTCGTCGCCGCCCATCCGCGCCAGAATGTCGAAGGGCCGCAGGCAAGCCTTCAACTGTTCGGAGACCCAGCGCAGCACCCGATCGCCGGCATCGTGCCCGAGCGAATCATTGACTCGCTTGAAGCCGTCGAGGTCCAGATACATCAGGACCCAGGAGCTGTCGGAACGCTCACCGCGCAACAGCAGGTTCTCTACGGTCTGGTAGAAACCCCGGCGGTTGAGCAATCCGCTCAGCGGATCGGTGACCGCCTGAAACTCCAGTTGCTGATGCAGATGGCGCACCACCGACATGTCCAGCACGGTCACGACCATCGCATGTTGCTCGGCGGGCAATGGCGCGCAGGACAAGGCCACCGGCACTTGCTGCCCGGGCGCGGTACGTAGCAGGGCATCGTGCAGGCGCAGGGTTTCGCCTCGTTTGTATCCGGCCAGCAACTCGGAGTCGGCCCAGATCGGGATATGCGGTTTTTGCAGGTAGTCCAGAAACTCCTTGCCTTGCAGTTCCTGCACCGGGGCATTGAGCAACCGTGAAATCGCCGGATTGGCAAAACGAATCAGACCGTCCTCACCCAATACCAGAATGCCTTCGGCTGCGTTTTCCAGCACCGACGCATTAAAGGCACGAGCCGCTTCCAGATCATGACTCAGGCGCTGCAAGGCCCTGCGGTTACGCTGGTGCTCGAGCAACGCCTGGACCTTGGGCGTAAAGACCTGTGGGTCGAACGGCTTGAACAGATAATCCACCGCACCACTGGCATAGCCCTTGATCACGGCATCCTGGGACTGTTCGTTGGCGGTCAGGAAAATGATGGGCGTCAGACGGGTCCGCTGGCTACCGCGCATCAGGCGCGCCACTTCATACCCGTCCATGTCCGGCATCTGCACGTCCAGCAGCACCAGGTCGATATCGTGCTCAAGTAACAAGCCGAGGGCCTCGAAACCCGAGGTGGCAGTAATGACCCGCCAGCCCTGGCGCTGTAACAACGCGCGCATGCTGATCAGGTTTTCGGGGTAATCGTCGACGACTAAAAGGGTTGAGCCGCCTTCTACTGGCGTGGGTTGCGCGCATTCCATGCTGCTTCTCTAATTGCGGGGTGTCAGGCCGGTTTCTCGTGAAAACCGGACAAATACTGCGCCTTCACTCTAGACCCGGTTCTGCAAAAGCAGAAGGTGTCAGTAAGCCATCATTTAATCATAGTGTCTTTTTACCGACTAACGGTCGATGGTTCAGGCGATGGAAACCGGGAAAGATGTCGCTTCGACAGGATGTTGACGTCAGCCACCCGTCAGACGGGCATTAACAAAATCTCCCGCTACGCTTATAAAGGCCGCCCCCGAAGGTGCGGGCTAGAGCTTCTGGCACGTCCGTGCAGCATGAATCAAGTGGAAGAACCGACATGATCGATCTTGCAACCTGGAACCTCAGCGTCCCCGTTGGCAGCCCGCCGTACACCGTCGAAACCGCCAAACTGGTGGACGGTTTCAAGGATCAATACTTCCATTCAGACACAGGCACATTGTTTTTCTGGACGCCCGTGACCGGCTCCCGTACCGAAAACGCAATTTATCCACGTACCGAATTGCGTGAAACCTACAGCAACGGTACGTTGAAAAACTGGTATTACCCGGAAGCCGACAATTTGTTGTATGCCACTCTGGCAGTGAACCAGGTGCCGAGTTCCGGGAAAGTCGTCATCGGCCAGATCCATGCCTATCAAAGCCAGAAACCTCTGGTGAAGGTTGAATACCAATACAAAACCAGCACAGGCACCGGCAATATCGTCGCCAAGGTCCGGATGCATCCCGATGACGATACAGGCCGGGTGATCATCGTTGCGACGGGGGTGAAACTCGACCAGGAGTTCAACTACCTCATTCACCTCAGCCCCGGTGGCGCCTTGGGCATCAGCGCGGCAGGTTATCAATGGGATACGCAAATCAGCACAACCTGGCGTGACAAACCGCTGTATTTCAAGGCCGGGGTCTATGTACAGGACAACACCGGGTACACCACTGAAGGCGGCAAAGTGACCTTCAGCAAGCTGGATATCGATCACAACAATTGATATCGAGGCACTGTTGATCTTGTGGGAGCGGGCTTGCTCGCGAAGGCGTAATGTCAGACGACATTAATGTTGAACGACACACCGCTTTCGCGAGTAAGCCCGCTCCCACACTTACCGCGTCGATCCTGGATCATCGCCCACAAAAAACCCGCCTCTCGGCGGGTTTTTCATGAAGGCAGTTTAACGCTCAGGCTTAGTTGACCTTGGCGTTCAACTCACCTTTCAGGTAACGCTGATACATGCCTTCCAGCGAGATCGCCTTGATCTTCGAAGCGTTGCCGGCAGTACCGAAGGCTTCGTAGCGAGCGATACACACGTCGCGCATGGCGGTGACGGTGGCGCCGAAGAATTTACGTGGGTCGAACTCGCTCGGGTTGGTGGCCATCAGGCGACGCATTGCGCCAGTGGATGCCAGGCGCAGGTCGGTGTCGATGTTGACCTTGCGCACGCCGTGCTTGATGCCTTCGACGATTTCTTCAACCGGTACGCCGTAGGTTTCCTTGATGTCGCCGCCGTACTGGTTGATGATCGCCAGCCACTCTTGCGGAACCGAAGACGAACCGTGCATCACCAGGTGAGTGTTCGGAATGCGCTTGTGGATTTCTTTGATACGGTCGATGGCCAGCACGTCGCCGGTAGGCGGCTTGGTGAACTTGTAGGCGCCGTGGCTGGTGCCGATGGCGATGGCCAGGGCATCCACCTGAGTGCGTTTTACGAAGTCAGCGGCTTCTTCCGGGTCGGTCAGCATCTGGCTGTGATCCAGGACGCCTTCGGCGCCGATGCCGTCTTCTTCACCGGCCATGCCGGTTTCCAGCGAACCCAGGCAGCCCAGCTCGCCTTCTACCGAAACGCCGCAGGCGTGAGCCATGGCTACGGTTTGTTGGGTCACACGCACGTTGTAGTCGTAGTCGGTCGGGGTCTTGCCGTCTTCACCCAGGGAGCCGTCCATCATCACCGAGCTGAAGCCCAGCTGGATGGAGCGCTGGCACACGTCAGGGCTGGTGCCGTGGTCCTGGTGCATGCACACCGGGATGTGCGGGAATTCTTCGATGGCTGCCAGGATCAGGTGACGCAGGAACGGTGCGCCGGCGTATTTGCGAGCACCGGCCGAAGCCTGGACGATCACCGGGGAGTCAGTCTTGTCAGCGGCTTCCATGATGGCGCGCATCTGCTCAAGGTTGTTGACGTTGAAGGCTGGAACGCCGTAGCCGAACTCGGCTGCGTGGTCCAGCATCTGGCGCATGCTGATAAGTGCCATTGTGTATATCTCTCCCGGTTGAGGGTCGTTAATCGTGCCAGCCTGCCGTAGCGGCGGCGGCTATTCAAGTTATTGCAGATCGGGGGTTGGGCCCGGCTGCGAATTCAGGTGTTACCAAAATCTTAAATACGACACAAAAACCCTGTGGGAGCGAGCTTGCTCGCGATGGGGGCGGCACATTCAGCATTGATGTGACTGTGATACTACTATCGCGAGCAAGCTCGCTCCCACAATTGGATCTCTGTATACCAAATCAATCGTATTATTCAGCCTTACAGCCACGCCCAATCAAATCATTGGTGGCGACCCAGTAAACCAGGCCTTCCTCACCTTTTATGTGAAACGCCAGCATGTCATTGCTGTACAGCGAACCCGATGCACCCGGCTCCTGTTTCAAGCGGTAGACCTGATCGGCACCGCCCAGACGCACGTCGACTTCCCTAAGGCTGTCGTCGGTGTAGCGCCACAGCACTTTGGCCTGGCTGTCGCAGGTCCAGGTGGTCCAGTTATCCACAGGCGCGGACGACTGGAACGGGTTCAACTGAGCACAACCAGCCAACAGCGCCAGCGCCGTAACGGCGATAAAACCTTTCATCCATGTCCCTCGACTGACGGCACACGCCGCCAGCCCTGAGTAAAGAGTCAGACCCGTCAAGGGCAGCCATGTTCCTTGGCGGGTGCCCGGGTCTCGTATTTGTCCAGGCCCTCGGGCCCGGAGCGCTTGTTGAGCACCGGGTTGGTTTCCGCCTGCCAGTCGGCCTGATAACAGCCGTTGCGCGACGCAGGCGCCTCGGGTTCCGGCGTGGCTTTCGGGTTGCTCCCGCAAGCCGCCAGTGAACCCGCGACGATCAACAGCGCTAACGTCTTGACCATGTCAACACTCCCTTGCCTGGTCAAACGGGCGACCCTCAGGCCTTGGCCCGGCTTTCCAGGACTTCAACGGCTGGCAGGACCTTGCCTTCGACGAATTCGAGGAACGCACCGCCACCGGTAGAAATGTAGGAGATCTGCTCTGCCACGCCATACTTGTCGATGGCCGCGAGGGTGTCGCCACCGCCGGCAATGGAGAACGCCGCGCTGTCCGCGATGGCCTGGGCCAGCACCTTGGTGCCATTGCCGAACTGATCGAATTCGAACACGCCGACCGGACCGTTCCACAGGATAGTCTTGGACGACTTCAGCAGCTCGGCGAAATTCGCCGCGGTCTGCGGACCGATGTCCAGGATCATGTCGTCGGCAGCGACGTCAGCGATCAGCTTGACGGTCGCAGCGGCGCTTTCCGCGAATTCCTTGGCAACCACTACGTCCACTGGCAGCGGTACGCTGACCTTGGCGGCGATGGCGCGAGCGGTGTCCAGCAGGTCCGGCTCGTACAGGGATTTACCGACCGGGTGACCGGCAGCGGCCAGGAAGGTGTTGGCGATGCCGCCACCGACGATCAACTGGTTGCAGATCTGGCTCAGGCTGTTCAGCACGTCGAGTTTGGTCGACACCTTGGAGCCGGCAACAATAGCCGCCATCGGCTGGGCCGGGGCACCCAGGGCTTTGCCCAGTGCCTCCAGTTCAGCGGCCAGCAGCGGGCCGGCAGCAGCGACTTTGGCGAACTTGGCCACGCCGTGGGTCGAACCCTCGGCACGGTGAGCGGTACCGAAGGCGTCCATCACGAACACGTCGCACAGGGCGGCGTATTGCTGGGCCAGTTCGTCAGCGTTCTTTTTCTCGCCTTTGTTGAAGCGCACGTTTTCGAACAGCACGATGTCGCCCGCTTTCACGTCAACACCGCCCAGATAATCGGCCACCAGCGGCACTTCACGACCCAGAGCACGGCTCAGGTAGTCGGCGACTGGCTTGAGGCTGTTCTCGGCCGAGAACTCGCCTTCGGTCGGACGGCCAAGGTGCGAGCAGACCATCACGGCCGCGCCTTTTTCCAGGGCCAGCTTGATGGTCGGCAGCGAGGCCAGGATACGCGCATCGCTGGTGACAACACCGTCCTTGACTGGAACGTTGAGGTCTTCGCGGATCAATACGCGCTTACCTTGCAGATCGAGGTCGGACATCTTCAACACGGTCATGGGTCGCACTTCCTACGGTTTTTTTGAAGTTGCTGTTTGCAGATAGTGTTCTGCAACGTCCAGCATTCGGTTGGCAAAACCCCATTCATTGTCGAACCAGGCCAGGATGTTCACCAGCCGAGGGCCGGAAACGCGGGTCTGACTGGCATCGACGATCGCCGAATGTGGGTCATGGTTGAAATCACAGCTTGCGTGGGGTAGCTCGGTGTAGGCCAGCAGGCCTTTGAGCGGGCCGCTGGTGGCGGCTTCGCGCAGGATCCGGTTGACCTCGGTGGCGTCGGTCGCGGTGGCGGTCTGCATCGTGATATCGAGGCAGGACACGTTGACCGTCGGCACCCGCACGGCTTTGGCCTGAATTCGTCCGGCAAGTTCCGGCAGCAGGCGTTCGATACCTCGTGCCAGACCGGTGGACACCGGAATCACCGACTGGAACGCCGAACGGGTACGGCGCAGGTCTTCGTGGTGATAGGCATCGATGACCGGCTGATCGTTCATCGCCGAGTGAATGGTGGTGATCGACACGTAGTCCAGACCAATGGCCTGATTCAGCAGGCGCAACAGCGGCACGCCGCAGTTGGTGGTGCAGGACGCGTTGGACACCAGCAATTCGTCGCCGGTCAGGCAGTCCTGGTTCACGCCGTAGACGATGGTCGCGTCAACGTCCGTCTCGCTGGCCATCGGCTGGGAAAACAACACACGCGGGGCGCCGGCGTCGAGGAAACGCTGGCCGTCTTCGCGAGTGTGATAAGCGCCGGAGCACTCCAGCACCAGATCGACGCCCAGGGACGCCCAATCGATGCCTTCGGGGGTGGCACTGCGCAGGACCTTCACGCAGTCGCCATTAATATGCAGACAATCGCCTTCGACCTTCACTTCACCGGGGAACCGGCCATGGGTGGAGTCAAAGCGTGTCAGGTATTCGATACTGGCCATATCCGCCAGATCGTTGATCGCGACAATCTCGAACCCGGCCTTTTCGCCTCGCTCGAACAACGCACGCAAGACGCAACGACCAATCCGGCCGTAGCCGTTGAGTGCAACTTTGTAGGGACGCGGTTGAGGCATGGGGTTCTCGATAGACGCAGGCAAACGAATTCTCGTTAACAACACAACCCCCCTGTAGGAGCGAGCTTGCTCGCGATGGTGGCCCAGACAACGCGGGCATTCAGGCATCCAGCGTTATCGTTAATGACCATCGCGAGCGAGCTCGCTCCTACAGGGGGTTCGCGGTGGTCAGAAACCACCGCGTCGTGCTTAGTCTTCCAGCAGCTCTTCAGCCTGACCCAGGATGTTTTCCAGGGTGAAGCCGAACTCTTCGAACAAGGCCGGCGCAGGCGCCGACTCGCCGTAGGTGGTCATGCCGATCACGCGGCCTTCCAGGCCCACGTACTTGTACCAGTAGTCCGCGTGGGAAGCTTCGATGGCGATACGGGCGCTGACCTGCAACGGCAGGACCGATTGCTTGTAGCCGGCGTCCTGGGCATCGAACACGCTGGTGCACGGCATGGAAACCACACGCACCTTGCGGCCCTGCTCGGTCAGTTTGTCGAAGGCCTGAACGGCCAGGCCGACTTCCGAGCCGGTGGCGATCAGGATCAGCTCAGGCTCGCCTGCGCAGTCCTTCAACACGTAACCGCCACGCGCGATCTCTTCGATCTGAATCGCATTGCGGGTTTGGTGCTGCAGGTTCTGACGCGAGAAGATCAGGGCCGAAGGACCGTCCTTGCGCTCCAATGCGCACTTCCAGCTCACCGCCGATTCAACGGCGTCGGCTGGGCGCCAGGTATCGAGGTTCGGCGTGCAGCGCAGGCTGGCCAGTTGCTCGATTGGCTGGTGAGTCGGGCCGTCTTCGCCCAGACCGATGGAGTCGTGGGTGTAGACGTGGATCACCCGCTGCTTCATCAGGGCCGACATGCGCACCGCGTTACGCGCGTATTCCATGAACATCAGGAAGGTCGCGCCGTAAGGCACCAGGCCGCCGTGCAGCGCCACACCGTTCATGATCGCCGTCATGCCGAATTCACGCACGCCGTAGTACATGTAGTTGCCGCTGGCGTCTTCGGCGGTAACGCCTTTGCAGCCTTTCCACAGAGTCAGGTTGGAACCGGCCAGGTCAGCCGAACCGCCGAGGAACTCAGGCAGCAACGGGCCGAACGCATTCAGGGCGTTCTGGCTGGCTTTACGGCTGGCGATGGTTTCGCCCTTGGCCGCCACTTCGGCGATATAGGCCGAGGCTTTTTCGCTGAAGTCAGCTGGCAGGTCACCGCTCAGACGACGCACCAGTTCGTTGGCTTCAGTCGGGAACGCGGCGGAGTAAGCAGAGAAACGCTGGTCCCACTCGGCTTCAACAGCGCGACCGGCTTCCTTGGCGTCCCACTCGGCATAGATATCGGCCGGGATTTCGAACGGGCCGTGATTCCATTTCAGCGCCGCACGGGTCAGGGCGATTTCCGCGTCACCCAGCGGGGCGCCGTGGCAATCTTCCTTGCCTTGCTTGTTCGGAGAACCGAAACCGATGGTGGTCTTGCAGCAGATCAGGGTTGGCTGCTCGCTTTTACGTGCAGTGTCGATCGCCGTCTTGATCTCTTCCGGGTCGTGACCGTCGACATTGCGGATCACTTGCCAGTTGTAGGACTCAAAACGCTTCGGGGTGTCGTCGGTGAACCAGCCTTCGACTTCGCCATCGATGGAGATGCCGTTGTCATCGTAGAAGGCGATCAGCTTGCCCAGGCCCAGGGTACCGGCCAGGGAAGCGACTTCGTGGGAAATGCCTTCCATCATGCAGCCATCACCCAGGAACACATAGGTGTGGTGATCGACGATGTTGTGGCCAGGACGGTTGAACTGCGCCGCCATGACTTTTTCAGCCAGGGCAAAACCCACGGCGTTGGCCAGGCCCTGGCCCAGTGGACCGGTGGTGGTTTCTACGCCCGGGGTGTAGCCGAGTTCCGGGTGGCCCGGGGTGCGGCTGTGCAGTTGACGGAACTGCTTGAGGTCATCGATCGACAGGTCGTAGCCGGTCAGGTGCAGCAGCGAGTAGATCAGCATCGAGCCGTGGCCGTTGGACAGCACGAAGCGGTCACGGTCGGCAAACGAAGGATTGCTCGGGTTGTGCTTGAGGTAGTCGCGCCAAAGCACTTCGGCGATATCTGCCATACCCATAGGGGCACCGGGATGGCCGCTGTTGGCTTTTTGCACGGCATCCATGCTGAGGGCACGAATGGCGTTGGCACGCTCACGACGGCTAGGCATCGCTGTTCTCCTGGGGGCTTGATTAAAACGAAACGGAAAAAAGGCGAGCATTTTCCCTCACCGGGCCGCCTCGGGGCAATGACAGATAGTCATCTGAAGGCGTTTTTCCAATGGATAACGACGTATTCGCCTGGTGAAACCTTTCCGCCGTCCGATTGTTGACAAAAGCTAACGTCGAGAAGTGCCATCTATCGAG
Source organism: Pseudomonas sp. GW821-FHT12A04 (assembly GCF_058807755.1). Lineage (NCBI taxonomy): Bacteria > Pseudomonadati > Pseudomonadota > Gammaproteobacteria > Pseudomonadales > Pseudomonadaceae > Pseudomonas > Pseudomonas sp. GW821-FHT12A04. Next base: position 520,287 of record NZ_JBXAQZ010000002.1, on the reverse strand, counting down.
CAATATCAAAACTTTTTGATATTGCTCTTGCGATACCTTCGACCCGTGACTAGACTGCCGGCCTTATGAATTTACGCGTGCCCTCCATTCAACATGACGATTGCGATGAGCTGGCGGCCTTGTGCAAGGCTGGCGGCGATCCCCTGCGGTTGAATGTCTTGCGCGCACTGGCCAATGACTCGTTCGGCGTACTGGAACTGGCGCAGATCTTCGGCATCGGCCAGTCAGGCATGAGCCACCACCTCAAGGTACTGGCACAGGCCGACCTGGTGGCAACGCGCCGCGAAGGCAACGCGATTTTCTACCGTCGCGCGCTGCCCCACACCGAACTGCTGGGCGGCAAACTGCACGCAGCATTGCTCGAAGAAGTGGACAACCTGACGCTGCCGACCGACGTACAGTCGCGCATCACCCAGGTCCATGGGCAACGTGCGGCGGCCAGCCAGGATTTTTTCTCAAGGGTTGCGGAGAAGTTTCGCGCCCAGCAAGACTTGATCGCCGGCCTGCCGCAATACCGCGAAAGCGTGGTGGCCCTGCTCGACAAGCTGAGCTTCGACAAAGACGCCACGGCCATTGAAGTCGGCCCCGGCGATGGCGCATTCCTGCCGGACCTGGCGCGCCGCTTCGCGCAAGTCACGGCGCTGGATAACAGCAGTGCGATGCTCGAACTGGCGCGCCAGGTCTGCGAACGCGACAAGCTGACTAACGTTAGCCTGCAACTGGCCGATGCATTGAACGGCGTCAGCCTCAAGGCCGATTGCGTGGTACTGAACATGGTGCTGCACCATTTTGCCGCACCGGCCGATGCGCTCAAGCACATGGCCCATTTGCTGCAACCAGGCGGTAGCCTGTTAGTGACAGAGTTATGTAGCCACAACCAGAGTTGGGCCAAGGAGGCCTGCGGTGATCTCTGGCTGGGGTTTGAACAGGACGATCTGGCCCGTTGGGCCACCGCTGCGGGACTCGTTCCCGGGGAAAGCCTCTATGTAGGCTTACGTAATGGTTTCCAGATCCAGGTCCGCCATTTTCAGCGACCGGCTGGCGACACTCACCATCGGTAATTTCAGGAAAACATCGAGATGAGCGAATACTCCCTTTTCACCTCCGAGTCCGTGTCTGAAGGGCATCCGGACAAAATCGCCGACCAGATTTCTGATGCGGTGCTGGACGCCATCATTGCTGAAGACAAGTTCGCCCGTGTGGCGTGCGAGACTCTGGTGAAAACGGGCGTGGCGATCATCGCCGGCGAAGTCACCACTTCCGCCTGGGTTGATCTGGAGCAGATCGTTCGTGACGTGATCACCAACATCGGCTACACCAGCTCCGACGTCGGCTTCGACGGCGCGACCTGCGGCGTGATGAACATCATCGGCAAGCAGTCCCCTGACATCAACCAGGGTGTCGACCGTGCCAAGCCTGAAGATCAGGGCGCCGGCGACCAGGGCCTGATGTTCGGCTACGCCAGCAATGAAACCGACGTGCTGATGCCTGCACCGATCACCTTCTCGCACCAACTGGTGCAGCGCCAGGCTGAAGCCCGTAAATCCGGCCTGCTGCCTTGGCTGCGCCCGGACGCCAAGTCGCAAGTGACCTGCCGTTACGAAAACGGCAAGGTTGTCGGTATCGACGCCGTCGTTCTGTCGACCCAGCACAACCCGGAAGTGTCGTACAACGACCTGCGCGAAGGCGTGATGGAGCTGATCGTCAAGCACGTGCTGCCTGCCGAACTGCTGAGCAAGGACACCCAGTTCCACATCAACCCGACCGGCCAGTTCATCATCGGCGGCCCAGTGGGTGACTGCGGTCTGACCGGTCGCAAGATCATCGTCGACAGCTACGGCGGCATGGCCCGTCACGGCGGTGGCGCGTTCTCCGGTAAAGATCCATCGAAGGTTGACCGTTCGGCGGCCTACGCCGGTCGTTACGTGGCCAAGAACATCGTTGCCGCCGGCCTGGCCGAGCGTTGCGAGATTCAGGTGTCCTACGCCATCGGTGTTGCCCAGCCGACTTCGATCTCGCTGAACACCTTCGGCACCGGCAAGATCAGCGATGACAAGATCGTCAAACTGGTCCGCGAAGTGTTCGACCTGCGTCCATACGCGATCACCACCATGCTCGACCTGCTGCACCCGATGTATCAGGAAACCGCTGCGTACGGCCACTTCGGTCGCACCCCGGCGACCAAGACCGTTGGTGACGACACCTTCACCACGTTCACCTGGGAAAAAACCGACCGCGCCGACGCCCTGCGTTCTGCTGCCGGCCTGTAAGATTCCCCCGCAGCACCCGAAGCCCCGCACGGTTCGCGCCCTGCGGGGTTTTTTATTGCCTTGCGCTTGAGACCGCGTGGCCGCCTTCGCGAGCAGGCTCGCTCCCACAGTTGATCTTTGGTGTGACAAAGACCCGTGGGCAAACGCAATTCCCTGTGGGAGCGAGCTTGCTCGCGATGAGGCCAGCACAACCACCAGAAATACCCGGCAAAACACCCCCTCGCTGCGCCAACTGATACTGACCTAGCCTTCACGCACCTCACCGAGCAAGGACGCTCAAGATGCTTCCCGACCTGCGCCTGTTTTTCGCCGCTCTACTGACCTTTGCCTACCTGACCGCCAGCGCCGCCGAGTGCCCGGAATGGCCAGCCGAACGCGCCCGGAACGAAGTCGGCAAACTGCAACAACAAATCGACCTCTGGGACGACAACTATCACCGCCAGGGACGCTCACTGGTCGCCGATGAACTCTACGACCAGTCCCGCGCGCGACTCACCCAATGGCGCCACTGCTTTAACCTGAGCCCGCCCGCAGACCCCTTGCGCACTGCGCGCGGTACGCTGCCCCACCCCATCGCCCACACCGGCCTGAACAAACTGCACGATCAGCCCGCCGTGGAAAAATGGCTGCGTGACCGGGTGGACGTCTGGGTCCAGCCTAAAATCGATGGCGTGGCGGTGACCCTGGTTTACCGCAGCGGCCTGTTGGCCCAGGCAATCAGCCGCGGCGACGGCCAAAGCGGCCAGGACTGGACGGTACCTGCACGGCAGATCCCGGCCATCCCGCAACAGCTATCGCATGCCCGGGACTTGATCGTGCAAGGCGAACTGTATTGGCGCCTGACCGATCACGTGCAGGCCCGGGCCGGTAGCCTCAATGCTCGTGGCTCGGTGGCCGGTCTGATGGCACGCAAGGTCTTGAGCGCCGAACAGGCCGCCGGCATCGACCTGTTTGTCTGGGACTGGCCCCAAGGACCGGCGAGCGTACCCGAGCGTGCCGCGGTGCTGACTGCGCTGGGCTTCCCGAGTACCACGGCATACAGCCAGCCCATCGCCTCCGTCATTGATGCCGAACGCTGGCGCGAGCACTGGTATCGTTCCCCCTTGCCCTTTGCCAGCGACGGCATCGTCCTGCGCCAGAATCAGCGCCCAGCCGCCGAACGCTGGCAGGCCAGGTCACCCTACTGGGCCATCGCCTGGAAATACCCCTTCGCCCAGACACTGGCCGAAGTCCGCCAGGTTCACTTCAAAATCGGCCGGACCGGGCGGATCACTCCGGTTCTTGAACTGACCCCGGTAAAGCTCGATGACCGGCAGATCAAGCACGTCAGCGTCGGTTCGTTGCAACGCTGGCAGACGCTGGACATCCGCCCGGGTGACCAGGTCGCCATCAGCCTGGCCGGGCTGACCATTCCCAGGCTCGATAGGGTTGTATTGCGCAGCAGCGAACGCGCCGAATTGAACGCGCCGCGGGCAGAGGACTTTCATTCATTGAGTTGCTGGCAACCGACTCCGGGCTGTGAGAGCCAGTTTCTCGCGCGCCTGACCTGGCTCAGCAGCAAACAAGGCCTGGCGCTGCCCAATGTGGGTCCGGGCACCTGGGAAAAACTTCTTGCAACAGGTCGGCTGAACGGTCTGCTGGATTGGTTGACCCTCGATGCCCAAGAGCTTGCTACCATTGACGGTTTCGGCGAGCGCAGCGCGGCTCGTCTTGCGGACAGCTTCAACCGAGCCCGGCAACGCCCGTTCAAGCACTGGCTGAAAGCCTTGGGATTGCCGCCGACAGGTCAGGCGCATCTCGGCGATTCATGGCTGGTACTGGCGCAGCGAGACATAGAACAATGGCGGGCCGAGGCCGATATCGGGCCAGGGCGCGCGGCGCAACTGAGCGCTTTTTTCCGCGATCCGCAGGTACTGGGCTTGAGTGAAACGTTACGTGATGCGGGGATTGACGGCTTTTAGTTGTCGGCCCTGCGCCCAGCGGGAACCACAAGGGACCGCTGGGCTCCAACAGCCATTGCCACAGTGGTCTGCTTGCTTTCCTACATGGAGCTTTTATGAAATTTCTTTCACCGCTCGCCCTGTTGACCCTTTGCAGCGTGCTGGCCACCCCGTTGATGGCGGACGAGGAAGCGCCGGGGCTGACCGGTTGCGCCGCCAAGAAGCAAGGCATCGTCAACCAGATCGAATTGGCCAAGGTCCGCGGCAACGCCGACCAGCAGGCAGGCCTGGAAAAGGCCTTGAGCGAAGTCGAAGCGAACTGCACCGACGCCTCGCTGAAGAAGGAACGGGAAAACAAGGTGCTCGACGCCAAGCACGAAGTCAGCAAGCGTCAGGCAGACCTCGACAAGGCCATGAGCAAAGGCGATCCCGACAAGATCAACAAGCGCAAAGACAAACTCGCCGATGCCCGCAAGGAATTGCAGAACGCACTCGATGAGTTGGATAAGTAACGCAGCAGTTTTTTTGTGGCGAGGGGGCTTGCCCCCGTTGGACTGCGAAGCAGTCCCAAAATCGCTGAACCGAACTCAGTCAGATATACCTGACAGTTCAAACAAACGACGGCTACGCCGTCGAACGGGGGCAAGCCCCCTCGCCACAGGTCATGCGTAGCGCCGAATCAATGATCCCGAAACGCCTTATGACACGCACTGCAAGCATCTTCGACTTTCTGTACCGCCGGCCCCAGGTTGCTGGCCTTGTAGGGTTGGACCTGGCTGGCGATCACCAATTCACCGGTGGCGCTTTCAAGGTCGCGGGCCATTGCCTGAAAGCGTGTCTGTTGCTCCCAGACATCGCTCTTGGCGCTGGTGTGATCCTCCTCGCGCACTTGCGGAAAATGCTGCCACGGCTCACGGGACAACGCATCGAGTTTCACCGCACCTTCGGCGAACTTCGGGCCATCGAAGGCAATGCGCCCACGCAACATACCGCCCAGGTCTTCGCCAGTCTTGAGCATCTGCTTGAAAATGGCCTTGCGCTGGCCGAGCGGCGAGTTGGGGTCGATACCGCCACAAGCGGACAGCGTCAGGCAGGCCAGCAATACAACAGAAAGTCTTTTAAGAGTCATGGTGGCTTCAGGTCACGGGAAACGGCGGCCAGTATCCTCGCCTCATCGGCAAAGACCAATAGCCCTATTATCAATAAGGGTTGCTTGAGTGCATGGAGCGCTCAGGCAACCGGCAAAGGAACCACTCCATGAACAGCCGTTTCAAGGCATGGCGTCACAGCCTGGCCTGGACCCTGCCGATGGTGGCCCTGCTCGCAGGCTGCACCGGTGGCGACAGCCAACAACCGAAAACCCACGCCCTGGCCACCTACTCCAGCGCCACATGGGAAGCGCTGCCGGCAGTGTCCGACAGCGACCTGGTCGCCGGTTTCGGTTCCTGGCGCAGCGCCTGTACCCGACTCAAGGCCGATCCGGTCTGGGGTGGCACCTGCGCAGCGGCTGTCAACGTGCCGCAAACCGCCAGCGACATTCGCGGTTTTCTCAAACAGAACCTCGATGTCTATGGCCTGCGCGCCGCCAACGACAACCCCAACGGCCTGATCACCGGCTACTACGAACCGGTCTATCCCGGGAGCCTGACCCAGACCAGCGCTGCCAATGTCCCGGTCTATGGCGTCCCCGAGGACATGATCATCGTCGCCCTCGACAGCATTTACCCGGAACTCAAGGGCAAGCGCCTGCGCGGTCGACTCGAAGGTCGCGTGCTCAAGCCATACGACGATGCGGCAGCCATCGAAAGCAAAGGGGTCAATGCGCCGGTCGTGGCCTGGCTGACCGATCCGATGAACCTGCAGTTCCTGCAAATCCAGGGTTCGGGTCGTATCCAGCTCGACAATGGTCGCCAGTTGCGCATTGCCTACGCCGATCAGAACGGCCACCCGTATCGACCGATCGGCCGCTGGCTGGTGGAACAGGGCGAACTGAAAAAAGAAGACGTGACCATGGGCGCCATCAGCACCTGGGCCAAGGCCAATCCATCGCGGATTCCCGAACTGCTCGGCAGCAACCCCAGTTATGTGTTCTTCACCCGCAACCCGGACAGCAACGAAGGTCCGCGCGGCTCGCTGAACGTACCGTTGACCGCCGGTTACAGCGCGGCGGTGGATCGCAAGGTGATTCCGCTGGGCAGCCTGCTGTGGCTGTCCACCACCAGACCGGACGGCACGGCCCTGGTTCGCCCCGTGGCAGCACAGGACACCGGCGGCGCCATTGCCGGCGAGGTTCGGGCGGATCTGTTCTGGGGCACCGGGGATGCGGCCGGGCAACTGGCCGGGGACATGAAACAGCAGGGGCAGATCTGGATGCTCTGGCCCAAAGGCGCGACGTTGCCGCAAGTGCCGCAGGTGGCGGATGCCGAGAAGACCAAGCCCTGAGGCGAGTGTTGACCGTTAGATAGCTTTCGCGAGCAGGCCCGCTCCTACACTGGAACGCACACTCCTGTGGGAGCGAGCTTGCTCGCGATGAGGCCGGCAAAAACCCTGAAGATCTGTCAGGCTGACACCACAAAGAAACTCACGATCAACCCCATCCCCACGAACCACATCAACGACCGCAGCGTCGCCCAGTCCGCCAGGTAGCAAATGATGTAGAGCAGCCGGCTGGTAATGAACAGCACGGCCAGCACATTGATCGTCACCAGTTCGGCATTGCCGACCAGATGCGCCACGATCACTGCCGCAGCGAACGCCGGGGTCACTTCAAAGCTGTTCAGTTGCGCCGCATTCGCGCGCCTGCCCAAGCCTTCCAGCGAATCGAGAAAGTCCCGGGGATCATGGTTGTCTCTCAACCTGAACCCGCCACTGATCTTGGCCACGCCCACACACACATACGGCAGGAAAATCGCGATCAAAATGCACCACAGAGCAACCGTCATAAAGCAGTCCCTTCTTCACGTTTCAGAACAGTCAAAATTTCATGACCAATATACCGATCAGCACCAGCCCACAGGCCAAGAGGCGCGGCCCGCCAAAAGGCTCTTTCAGGTAACGCATGCCAAACAGCACCACCAGAATTACGCTGATCTCGCGCAACGCCGCCGCTTCTGCAATCGAGCCCAGCTGCATCGCCCACAGCACCAGAGCGTAGCTGAACAACACGCAGAACCCGACGGCCAGGCCCAGTCGCCACTGCTCGCGCCAGAACAACATGAACGCGGGTCGTTTGCGCACCAACGCCAACAGCGGAAACGGCCAGGCACTGAGCAAGGTGACCCAGACCAGATAGTCCAGTGGATGGGACCAGCGCCGCAATGCCTGCCCGTCAATGTAGGTGTAGCAACCGATGCACAGGCCGATCAGCGCCACCACCGGCAACATCGACCAGGGCAAACGCGCACCACCGCCGCCCTGCCAGAGCAGGCACAGCATGCCGAACGGGATCAACAGGATTCCGAAAATCTGCTGATGGGTCAGCACTTCCCCGGCAAAGATCAGCGTCAGCGCCAGCACCACCAACGGTGACAGGCCGCGCATCAATGGATAGACCAGCCCGAGGTCGCCGACCCGATAGGCCTGGATCAGCAAATAGCGATAGAGCAACTCGAACGCCGCCGACGCCAGGATCCACGGCCAGATCTCCAGTGGCGGCACGTTCAGGAACGGCAGCATCAGCACGACAAAGAGCAGCGCCACGCTGTCCATGCAGGCCACCACCAACAGCCGCTCCGCACTGAACTTGATCAGGGTATTCCACGCCGCATGCAACAGCGCCGCCACCAACACCAACGCCGTCGCAAGCACGGCCTACTCCTTTTGTTGTCTCCACGATCCCCGTAGGAGCGAGCTTGCTCGCGAAAAACGTGAGGGCACCGCAGCCAACCGGTGAATACACGTCTTCGTTCACGTTCATCGCGAGCTCGCTCCTACAGGGGCCGGGTAGAGAATTGATTCGCCATATTTCACTGTCTGTTTATACTGCAAGCGACCACGCCGCACTCAGTTGCGCACAAACTAATTCCAATAAAAATCCTGCCCGGCCCGCTCTCGTCGAGAACGGTCGTCGGCCTGCGTATGCCTGATCACAGCGTCAAGACTACCGACAGAGACCTTGCGCATGCCACTCGCTTTGCTTGCCCTCGCCGTTGCCGCCTTCGGCATCGGCACCACCGAATTCGTCATCATGGGTCTTTTGCCCGATGTCGCCCGCGACCTCAGCGTGAGCATTCCCGACGCCGGATTACTGATCACCGGCTACGCCCTGGGCGTGGTGTTCGGTGCACCGATCCTCGCGGTCGGCACCGCCAACATGCCGCGCAAGGCCACGTTGTTGGGCATGACGCTGATGTTCATCCTCGGCAACATGCTCTGCGCGCTGGCGCCAAACTACGCCACGCTGATGGCCGCGCGCGTGATCACGGCACTGTGCCACGGCGCATTTTTCGGCATCGGTTCGGTGGTGGCCGCCGGGCTGGCGGCCCCCAACAAAAGGGCTCAGGCGATTGCAATGATGTTCACCGGCCTGACCCTGGCCAACGTGCTCGGCGTGCCACTGGGTACCGCACTCGGGCAATACGCAGGCTGGCGCTCGACCTTCTGGGCTGTGTCGGTGATCGGGGTGCTGGCGGCGATTGCGCAATGGGTCTGGCTGCCGAAAAACATCGCGATGGATAAAGCCAACCTGGCCAGCGAGTTCAAGGTACTGGGCAAGGCCAACGTACTGCTGGCCCTGGGCATGAGTGTACTGGCCTCGACCAGCCTGTTCAGTGTGTTCACTTACATTGCGCCGATCCTGCAGGACATCACCGGTGTCAGCCCCCACGGCGTCACCATCATGCTGCTGTTGTTCGGTGTGGGCTTGACCGCCGGCAGCATGCTCGGTGGTCGTCTGGCGGACAGCCGCTTGCTGCCTTCGCTGGTGGGCATGGCGCTGGCGGTGCTGGTGGTACTGGCGGCATTCACGCAAACCAGTCACTCGGTCATCCCGGCGGCCATCACACTGGTGTTGTGGGGGACGTTTGCCTTTGCCTTGTGCCCGATCCTGCAACTGCTGATCATCGATCAGGCCTTTGAGGCACCAAACCTGGGTTCGACCTTGAACCAGAGCGCCTTCAACCTCGGCAACGCCGCCGGGGCATGGATTGGCGGGCTGGTTGTGGCCAGCGGTGCCGATCTGGCGGACTTGCCCTGGACCGGTGCACTGGTCAGCGGACTGACCGTGCTGACCGCACTGTTTTTCATCTATCGCCAGCGTCGCGGTGCGGCTGCACTTGAAGCGGTGGGCTGAGGATCAGCTTGATGGTTTTTTGATTTTCTGCGGATCGGGCGCTTCGCTCTGATCCGTAGATTTTTTCGGCGGCCCGCTTTCGCTGCGAATCTGCGCATGGCTGATCAGCGCGAAAATAAAACTGCCACCGATGATGTTCCCCGCCAGCGTCGGCCCGGCGAACACCAGCCAGAAATCACTCCACGGCAACTCGCCGGCAAATACCAGATACGAAACCTCCAGCGAACCGACCACGATGTGGGTGAAATCCCCCAGCGCCATGAGGTAGGTGATGAGGATGATGATCCACATCTTTGCGCTCTCCATGGACGGGATCATCCAGACCATGGTGGCGATCATCCATCCGGAAATGATGCCCTTGGCGAACATCTGGCTGGCGTGGTTTTCCATGACCTTGCGGCCGATATCGAGGAAGGCGACATCGGTCTTGCTGTCGAAAATCGGCAGTTCCAGCATCACGTATGCCACCAGCAAGGTGCCACAGAGGTTGCCGACCAGCACCACCGTCCACAGCCGTAGCAGCCGGCCGAAGTTGGCCAGCGTCGGTTTGGTCATTACCGGCAACACGGCAGTCAGGGTGTTTTCGGTGAACAGTTGCTGACGAGCGAGGATCACCGCGAGGAAACCGGCGCAATAACCGAAACTCGCGATCACCTTGAATCCTTCGCCATCCGGAAGACGTGAATTGAGCAAGCCCATGCCCATCAGCGACAGCCCCATGGTCAACCCCGCCGCGAGCGCCGACCACCACAACGCGGCAATGCTGCGCTCCAGTTCCTGGTCGCCCTGGGTACGGATGATCTCGTGCAGCACCGCGGCACGGGGTGGCTGGCTCTTTTCGACTTCGTGCTCTTCTTGCGCCGAAAGGTTCGGGGTCTTGCCGTCTTGTGCCGAGTTCATGGGATGCGCAACCGGTGGCGGGCTATTCAGCTATGACCTGTGCAGCAGGGATTCCGTTCTGTAGGAGCGCGCCTGCTCGCGATGGACTTGAGAGCACCACTGGGTGTCAGGTACCCAGTGTTATCGTTAACGACCATCGCGAGCAGGCTCGCTCCTACACGCTGGCGTCGTCCTTGAACTGGTCCTTGACGTACTTGATCTCGGTCCGGCCGTGAGGCGCCGGCAAGCCGTCTTCACCGAGGTTCACGAACACCATTTTTTCAACGGTGAGGATGCTCTTGCGGGTGATCTTGTTGCGCACCTCGCACGTCAGGGTGATCGAAGTGCGGCCGAACTCGGTCGCCGTGATGCCCAGTTCGATGATGTCACCCTGGCGCGAGGCGCTGACGAAATTGATTTCTGAAATGTACTTGGTGACCACACGCTGGTTGCCCAACTGAACGATGGCGTAGATCGCCGCCTCTTCGTCGATCCAGCGCAGCAGGCTACCGCCGAACAGCGTGCCGTTAGGGTTGAGGTCTTCGGGTTTTACCCATTTGCGGGTGTGGAAATTCATGTTCACTCCTGAGCGTCTTGCCGAATGATGCCGACCATCATGGCAGAGCCCGACCTAGAGCTCTATTGAGCATCGTCTATGGTCTCGATTACCGTTCGGACATTGACCGACAGAAACGCTTTGGAAGATCGGCATAGCCCGCTATAATCGCCACCGTTTCAAAACGGTCATCTTCAATTGCTACCGTTTCCCGCCACCTGTCCGAGGGGCGCTGCAGCAGGTTTGACCTGTCAGGCTCGGATGGGGCGTTGCCTGGCCTTCACTGGCTGGACACTAAACGCACAACGGCGCCCATTCGCATACATTACGAATGGAGGCTCTTCATGAGCGCTGTTATCACGCCTGCAGATTTTAACGATTACAAAGTTGCCGACATGTCCCTGGCTGCCTGGGGCCGTCGCGAAACCATCATCGCCGAATCCGAAATGCCAGCCCTGATGGGTCTGCGCAACAAGTATTCCGCCGAGCAACCGCTCAAGGGCGCGAAGATCCTCGGCTGCATCCACATGACCATTCAGACTGCCGTGCTGATCGAAACCCTGGTTGCCCTGGGTGCCGAAGTACGCTGGTCGTCCTGCAACATTTTCTCGACTCAGGACCAGGCTGCCGCTGCCATCGCCGCTGCCGGCATCCCGGTTTTCGCCTGGAAAGGTGAAACCGAACAAGAGTACGAGTGGTGCCTGGAGCAAACGATCCTCAAAGATGGCGCGCCTTGGGATGCCAACATGATCCTCGACGACGGCGGTGACCTGACCGAGCTGCTGCACAAGAAGTACCCACAGGTTCTGGACCGCGTCCACGGCGTGACCGAAGAAACCACCACCGGCGTTCACCGCCTGCTGGACATGCTGGCCAAGGGCGAGCTGAAAATCCCGGCCATCAACGTCAACGACTCGGTGACCAAGAGCAAGAACGACAACAAGTACGGCTGCCGTCACAGCCTGAACGATGCGATCAAGCGCGGCACCGACCACCTTCTGTCCGGCAAGCAAGCGCTGGTCATCGGCTACGGCGACGTGGGCAAGGGTTCGGCCCAGTCCCTGCGTCAGGAAGGCATGATCGTCAAGGTTTCCGAAGTCGACCCGATCTGCGCCATGCAAGCCTGCATGGACGGTTTCGAAGTGGTTTCGCCGTTCATCGACGGTATCAACAACGGAACTGAAGCAAGCATCGACAAGGCATTGCTGGGCAAGATCGACCTGATCGTGACCACCACCGGTAACGTCAATGTTTGCGACTCGAACATGCTCAAGGCCCTGAAGAAGCGTGCCGTTGTCTGCAACATCGGCCACTTCGACAACGAAATCGACACCGCTTTCATGCGCAAGAACTGGGCATGGGAAGAAGTGAAGCCGCAGGTTCACAAGATCCACCGTACCGGCGCTGGCGATTTCGACCCACAGAACGACGACTACCTGATCCTGCTGGCCGAAGGCCGTCTGGTTAACCTGGGTAACGCCACCGGCCACCCGAGCCGCATCATGGACGGTTCGTTCGCCAACCAGGTTCTGGCCCAGATCTTCCTGTTCGGCCAGAAGTACGCCGACCTGTCGCCAGCCCAGAAAGCCGAGCGCCTGACCGTTGAAGTACTGCCGAAGAAACTCGACGAAGAAGTGGCCCTGGAAATGGTCCGTGGCTTCGGCGGCGTAGTGACTCAACTGACCAAGACCCAGGCCGACTACATCGGCGTAACCGTTGAAGGTCCGTTCAAGCCGCACGCCTACCGCTACTGATAGACCGGCTTTTCCTGTGTAGGAGCGAGCTCGCTCGCGATGGACGTCAACGATAACGCGTGCTGTCTGGATGAACGCGTTGCCTTGATGTTTTTCGCGAGCAAGCTCGCTCCTACAGGGGGCCAGCGTCCGCCTTATGAGTTTCCAAGGATATGACCATGTCCCAAGATCGTCGCTACAGCTTCGAGTTCTTCCCTACGAAGACCGATGCTGGGCATGAAAAGCTGCTCGCCACTGCTCGCCAGCTGGCCATCTACAACCCCGATTTCTTCTCCTGCACCTACGGCGCCGGCGGTTCGACCCGCGATCGCACGCTGAACACCGTGCTGCAGCTCGAAAGCGAAGTCAAAATCCCTGCCGCTCCGCACCTGTCCTGCGTGGGCGATAGCAAGGACGACCTGCGCGGCCTGCTGGCCCAGTACAAGGCTGCCGGCATCAAGCGTATCGTCGCCCTGCGCGGTGACCTGCCTTCGGGCATGGGCATGGCCAGCGGTGAGTTGCGCCACGCCAATGACCTGGTTGAATTCATTCGTGAAGAAACCGGTGATCATTTCCACATCGAAGTCGCCGCTTACCCGGAAATGCATCCGCAAGCGCGCAATTTCGAAGACGATGTGGCCAACTTCGTGCGCAAGGCCAACGCTGGCGCCGACAGCGCGATCACCCAGTACTTCTTCAACGCCGACTGCTATTTCTACTTCGTCGAACGCGTGCGGGCGCTGGGCGTGAACATCCCGATCGTGCCGGGCATCATGCCGATCACCAACTACAGCAAGCTGGCGCGCTTCTCCGATGCCTGCGGTGCGGAAATCCCACGCTGGATCCGCAAGCAACTGGAAGCCTATGGCGACGACACCCAGAGCATTCAGCGCTTTGGCGAACAGGTCATCACCGAGATGTGCGAACAACTGCTGCAGGGTGGCGCTCCAGGGCTGCACTTCTACACGCTGAACCAGGCTGAAGCGAGCCTGGCGGTGTGGAACAACCTGAAGTTGCCGCGTTAAAAAGTCGTTGAAGCACGATTAAAAGATCGCAGCCTGCGGCAGCGCCTACAACGGAATGTCAAATCCCGTAGGCGCTGTCGCAGGCTGCGATCTTTTGCTTTCAACGCACTATTAATGTGCGCCAATCCACGGAGTTAGAGCATCTGCGGTCAGTTTCTGGCTCTTTCCGGTTTCTCGTCGTAATCTCAGCCTATGCCTTTGATCACGCAGTTAATCGCCGTGCTTGTCTTCACTTGCCTGAGCTTCGCCGCTCGGGGCGAGAAGCTGCGCATTGTCACGGAGCCTTGGGCGCCCTATGTGTACGAAGACAACGGCAAATCCCTGGGCCTGGACTACGAAACCACCGCCATTGTCTTCAAGCGCCTGGGCATCGAAGTGGAGTGGCAGTTCCTGCCATGGAAACGCTGCTTGTCGATGCTTGAAACAGGCCAGGCCGACGGCGCCCTGGACATCTTTCACAGCGACGAACGCGAAGCGACGCTGCTCTACCCCAGCGAACCGCTCTCGGAAGTCCAGTTCGTGATGTTCTACGCCAATGACCGGCCCCACCCGTTTCGCAGCCTCGAAGACTTGCGCGGCCTGACCATCGGCACCTCGCCGGGTTACCTGTACAGCAAGGACTTCAGCGATTCGACGCTGTTCACCCGCGAGCCGGCCCCCACCCATGAAGCCAACTTCGGCAAACTGGTACGCGGGCGAATTGACCTGCTGATCACCGACCGCCGGGTCGGCCAGCATTTGCTCGACGAACTGGGCATCCGCGACAAGATCACCGAAAACCCCACGGTCATCAGCCAGCAAAGCCAGTTTCTCGCGGTGCGGCGCAATGCGGGCATGGATCTGCTGGTGCAGCGTTTCGGCGCCGAACTCAAGCGCTTCAAGCGCGAGCCCGCCTACGCTGAACTGAGCGCCCGCTACGGCGCGGAACCGGCAGCCAGCGTGAAGTCTGAAAAGGCCACGGCCGCCGCGGAAAAAACCGTTGAGCAGCAGGAAAGCGGCGCGCAGTGATAGCTCTGTTATACTCCGGCCTTCCCGCCAGGCTCACGCCCGGACGCTCGGAATCGTTAAAGGCATCTCAACCCCGCTACTGCGCAGCTTTCAGCCCGCGCGAGCGCTTGCAGACGAGCCTTCGAAACCCAGCAGGACCGGACGGGATTGCGTCCTCTTAAACGCCATTCGCGCCAGGCAAGACTCCCATTGGGCCAAGCCCTAACTAGAACAGGATTACTCATGTCCTTTGCTTCCCTCGGTCTCTCCGAGGCTTTAGTCCGCGCCATCGAGGCGGCGGGCTATACCGAGCCTACTCCGGTGCAACAGCGGGCCATTCCCGCCGTGTTGCAAGGTCGCGACCTGATGGTCGCGGCACAGACAGGTACTGGTAAAACCGGCGGTTTCGCCCTTCCGATCCTGGAGCGGTTGTTCCCCAACGGTCATCCGGACAAGTCCCAGCGTCACGGCCCGCGCCAACCGCGCGTACTGGTCCTGACCCCGACTCGCGAACTCGCCGCGCAAGTGCATGAAAGCTTCAAGGTCTATGCCCGTGACCTGAAGTTCGTCAGCGCCTGCATCTTCGGCGGTGTCGGCATGAACCCGCAGGTTCAGGCCATGTCCCGCGGCGTAGACGTGCTGGTGGCCTGCCCTGGCCGCCTGCTCGACCTGGCCGGCCAAGGCAGCGTCGATCTGTCCCACGTGGAAATCCTCGTGCTGGACGAAGCCGACCGCATGCTCGACATGGGCTTCGTCCATGACGTGAAAAAGGTCCTGGCCCGTCTGCCGGCCAAACGCCAGAACCTGCTGTTCTCGGCGACCTTCTCCAAGGACATCACCGACCTCGCCGGCAAGCTGCTGCACAACCCGGAACGCATCGAAGTCACGCCGCCAAACACCACGGTCGAGCGTATCGAACAGCGCGTATTCCGCCTGCCGGCCAGCCACAAGCGCGCCTTGCTGGCCCACCTGATCACCGCTGGTGCCTGGGAACAGGTACTGGTGTTCACCCGCACCAAGCACGGTGCCAACCGCCTGGCCGAGTACCTGGACAAGCACGGCCTGAGCGCCGTCGCGATCCACGGCAACAAGAGCCAGAACGCCCGCACCAAAGCCCTGGCCGACTTCAAGGCCGGCACTGTGCGCATCCTGGTGGCCACCGACATCGCCGCCCGCGGCCTGGACATCGACCAGTTGCCACATGTGGTCAACTTCGAACTGCCGAATGTCGATGAAGACTACGTACACCGTATCGGCCGTACCGGCCGTGCCGGTCGTTCGGGCGAGGCGATTTCGCTGGTAGCCCCGGACGAAGAAAAACTGCTGAAAAGCATCGAACGCATGACCAAGCAGAAAATCGCCGACGGCGACCTGATGGGCTTCGATGCAAGCACCATCGAGGCGGAAAAGCCTGAAGTGCGCGAGCGTCCGGACATGCGCAACCCGCGCAATCCACGTGGCCCGCGCGGCGACGGTCCGAACGGCAGCGGTGGCGGCGGTGGTCGCAAGGACAAAGGCAAGGACAAGGGCAAGGAAAAACCGGCCGGCGAACGCGGCGAGCGCCCGGCCCGTCAGCAGAAACCACGTGAAGGCACTCCGGCTCGCGAACAGCGTCCGTCGCAGCCTCCTCGTGCCGCCGCTGACCGCGCCCCGGACGAGTTCCTGGACGACGATATCGATAACTTCGGCAACCGCGTCGACTACGTGCCGCAGCAGAAGCCCGCGCAAGGCCGTGGCCGTCGCCCGGGTGCTCCGGCACAAGGCACCGCGGCAGGTTCGGGTGCTCCACGTTCCGGCAAGCCACAAGGTCGCCAGAACGGTCCCCGCAACAGCGATGGCGCCAGCACCGGCACTCCGCCAGCCAAGCGTAACGGCCCTCGCAGTGGCGCACCGCGCGACGGCCAGGCCCGTCGCGAAGATTCGCGCAATCGCCGTCCGGCCCGTGACGACCAGCCACGTTCGGAACCTGCAGTGCAGAACCCGCGTGGCCCGGCGCCGAAGATCATGCACAAGGAGTCGAAAGCGGATCGCTTCCCGACACCTGAGCAGCTGGATCAACTGCCAAGCCGTCCTCGTGGTGAGAAGCCAGCGCTGCTGACCCGCAATCGCTGAGTTATCGCTGCAATGAAAAATGCCCCGGTTCGAAAGAGCCGGGGCATTTTTTTGATCAGTGCAAAAACCTGTGGGAGCGAGCTTGCTCGCGATGGTCGTCAACGATAACGCTGGAAGCCTGATGCTCCGCGGCGTTCTCAGGTCTATCGCGAGCAGGCTCGCTCCTACAGTCTCAGCATTACTTCGCTTTTACACCTTCAAAGGTCACGTACATCTCAACCGCATCGGACGATGGGCCCAGGTCTTTCTGCTTGCCGAAGTCGGAACGCTTGAGGCTGAAAGTACCCTCGAAGCCTGCACGGTAGCCGCCCCATGGATCCTTGCCTTCACCCAGGAAGGTAACCTTGACCACGATTGGTTTGGTTACACCGAGGATAGTCAGGTCGCCAGCTACATCGGCAGTGTCCTTGCCAGCGGCGTTTTTGCCGGTGGGTTTGACGCTGGTGGAAACGAACGTGGCTTTGCTGGCGTTCAGGAAGTCTTTGCTGGAGATGTGCTTGTCACGCTCGGCGTTGTTGGTGAAAACGCTGGCGGTGTTCACGTTGAACTCGATCTTGCTGTCTTCAGGCTTGGCAGCGTCGAAGCTGAACTTGCCGTCGATGTCCTTGAAAGTACCGGTGATGAAGCT
Organism: Pseudomonas sp. GW821-FHT12A04; assembly: GCF_058807755.1. NCBI lineage: Bacteria > Pseudomonadati > Pseudomonadota > Gammaproteobacteria > Pseudomonadales > Pseudomonadaceae > Pseudomonas > Pseudomonas sp. GW821-FHT12A04. The sequence continues at coordinate 502,867 of NZ_JBXAQZ010000002.1, read as the reverse complement.
GTAGCCCAGGTGGCTGATCTTGAAGTCAACGAAGGCGTGCTGGCCTTCTTTGTCGACCACGTAGTCAGCGGCCATGGCGTTACCGGCGGACAACAGGGCGGAACTGATTGCCAGAGCGGCCAGAGTCTTTTTCAACATGCTTTGTTTTCCTTTGGAGTCGAGGTTGAACTTCAGGCTTTGCGACCCAGCATTCGCTTGAGGGTCACATCACGGTCGATAAAGTGGTGCTTCAATGCTGCCAACGCATGGAGGCCGGAAAAAATTACCAGCACCCACGCCAGGTAGAGGTGGATCACGCCAGCGGTATCTGCCTGGTCCGGCAGTCCGGATACCAGCGCAGGGACTTCAAACAAGCCAAACACCGGGATACCGACACCTTCGGCGGTGGAAATCAGGTAACCGGCAATCAACACGGCAAACAGACTGAGGTACAGAAAGCCATGGCCGAACCTGGCGCCGAGGCGCGTCATGCGGCTGTAGCTAGCCAGGGTTGGCGGCGGTGGACTGATGAAGCGCCACAGCACCCGCAGCAGCATCACACCCAGCAACACCAGGCCGATACTCTTGTGCAGGTCCGGTGCGTCTTTGCGCCAGGTGCTGTAGTAGTCGAGCCCGACCATCCACAGCCCAAGCGCGAACAGACCGAAGACCGCCAGTGCCACAACCCAGTGAATGACGATACTGACCCAGCCGTAGCGGGAGGTAGAGTTACGTAGCTGCATTGCCTAGATCCTGTAAGTGCTGGCCCAAGACTATCGAGTTATCTATCGAATTAAAGCGGAAAAATTTGCTTTGAAATATCGAAAAATGCGATCAAGAGTCTGAAGCCTGCGAGTTAAGGAAAGATTAAAGGCGAAATTGTGAGAAAAAGTGAATACAAACCGGAGAACACCTGTATCAAAAGGTTTATTCGATTCTGGTCCCGGTTTTTCTCCAGGCAAAAAAAACGCGGCCCTTGAGCCGCGTTTTTTTCGCCTGAACGTTGCTGAGTCTTGGTGTCAGTGGCCCCACTGCTCTCCGGTTCAACATTTTTGACCGGTGCCGTCCTGGCAGGCTCCGCCCTCCCCGATCCAGACACCTGATGGCTGCCGCTTATCATTTAGCTCCGAATCTTTTGTGAGAAGCTTCTGATGCATCGCAGCAGCATGTAGGACCGCACAGCCAAACCGGATGGTTGATGTTTGATGGCAAAAAAAAGCGCGACCCTGGGGCCGCGCTTTTTTACACCTGAACGTTACTGAGCCTTGGTCACAGTGTCCGTTGCAGGTTTGGCCGCTGGCTTCTTCGCCGTCTCGGCTTTCTTCACCGGAGCCTTGGCCGGGGCCTTTTTCGTTTCGGTCTTGGCTGGGGCCTTGGCCGGTGCCTTCTTCGCAGGCTCGGTTTTCACCGGTGCCACAGGCTTCGGTGGTTCGACCGGTGCCGGTGCAGCAATCGGTGCTGGAGCAGGTGCCGGAGTTGCCGGTGCTACCGGCTCTGGCGCCTTGACTGGCTCTGGTTTCTTCTCGTCATCCGAGCCGCCGAACAGGTTGCTGAAGAAATTGCCTTTCTTCGCCACCACCGCACCAGCGCCCGCCGCTGCGGCGGCCGGACCCACTTTCGCCGGTTCGAACGACTTGCCCGCCGCCAGGTCTTCAACCTGGCTGGCCGCACGTTGACCGGTGCGCAGCGCGCCTTCCAGGGTGCCCGGGTACAGGGTGTCGGTGTGTTCGCCAGCGAAGGCTACGCGCTGAATCGGGCGTTCCCACAGGCGCCAGAACTTGCTGATCTGGCCCGGGCCGAAGGCCAGGTAGGCACCGCCAGTCGACGGGTCGGTGCTGTAGCGACGGATTTCATAACCGGTGAACGAACCACGGGCCTGTGGATAAAAAGCGTGCAGGCGAATCAGTACCTGATCAGCCATCTGCTTGTCGCCGAACGCCTGCATGACGCGGGCGTTGTCGCCGGACAGGTTGATCACCACGTTGGCACCGCCCTTCAGGGCAGGCTCGACCCACAACATCCCCAGGCCGGTGTTGCTGTAGATCTCGCCGGACATGCGCGCCTTGCTTTCCCACACCGGCGTCTTGAACTTGAGCATGATCTGGTCGCGCCAACCGTAGTTGGTGCCCTTGATCGCCGCCAGGTGTTGTGCGTCCAGCGCCGGGGTCATCTGGATCTTGTTCAGGGCGCGCAACGGCACGGCCAGCACCACGTAGTCGGCCTGGTAGCCGACGCTGCCGACCTTGACGGTGACGCCGTCCTTGTCCTGGCTGATGGCCGAGACCGGGGAAGCGGTCTTAATGGTTTTCAGCTGCTTGACGAAGGCCTGGGCCAGCACGGGGCTGCCACCAACCAGGCGCGAAGCACGCAGGTCACGATCGGAGACGCCACGGTAGACGCGACTCTGCTGCGCGAAGTACAGCAGCGACAAGCGCGAAGGTTCGTCGTAGCGGGTACGGATCTGCTGGTTGATCAACTGGCGGGCGGTGGCCGGCAGGTTCTGCTTGTCGAGCCAGCTCGACACGTTGATCTGATCCAGCGCGTGCAGGGTGTTGTTGGCGGCCGGGTTCAGCGGGTCGTCGATCGAGCGCGCCAGATCGTCCACGGTCTTGTCGAAACGCTTGAGCGCCTCGGCGGTGGCTGGCTGCTTGGTCGCCAGATCGGCGGCGGAGAAATACTCGCCATCGATCAGGTAGCTTGGGGTCCGCACGAATTCAGGGGCCGGCGTGGTGCTCAGCTTGAAGTTCGAGACGTACTTGTTCAGCACCGGCTGAGCCTTGTCATTGCCGATCCACTCACTGGTGGCCATGCCGGAACGGCCGCCCATGCTCGATTTGGCTTCCAGCAGGGTGACCTGCCAGCCCTTGTTCTGCAGCTCGTACGCGGCAGTCAGGCCCGACAGGCCGCCGCCGATCACGATCGCGGTTTTATCCTTGGCCAGCGCAGACACGCTGAACAGCCCCAACATCACCAGCGCACAGGCGCGCAGCCAACCGACAGACATTCAGCGAACTCCGGAATCACACGAGGAAAACAGTAGTTTTTGCGAGCCAGACGGCTCAAGAGCCGCGAAGGATACGTCAGCCTTCAGACGCCCGCCAGCAACGTCTATCGGCCTGTACAAAGTAGCTCATTCGACACAATGGGTTGTCCCCGCGGCACGCATTGCATAGGCTTGCGCGATTGTTTGTCCGCGCAGGTAACGGACCGCCTCCAGGAGAGTGAAAATGGGCCTGAATAATCAGTGGATGCAACGCGATCTCGCCGTGCTGTGGCATCCCTGCACCCAGATGAAAGATCACGAACAACTGCCGCTGATCCCGATCAAGCGCGGGGAAGGCGTGTGGCTGGAAGACTTCGAAGGCAAACGCTACCTCGATGCGGTCAGCTCCTGGTGGGTCAATGTGTTCGGGCACGCCAACCCGCGGATCAACCAGCGCATCAAGGATCAGGTCGATCAGCTCGAACATGTGATCCTTGCCGGTTTCAGCCATCAACCGGTGATCGAACTGTCCGAGCGCCTGGTGAAGATGACACCGGAAGGCCTGACCCGGTGCTTCTACGCCGATAACGGTTCGTCCTGCATCGAAGTCGCGCTGAAAATGAGCTTTCACTACTGGCTCAATCGCGGTCAGCCGAACAAGAAACGTTTCGTCACCCTGACCAACAGCTACCACGGCGAAACCATGGCGGCGATGTCGGTGGGCGACGTGCCGCTGTTCACCGAGACCTACAAAGCGCTGTTGATGGACACCATCAAGGTGCCGAGCCCGGATTGCTACCTGCGCCCCGAGGGCATGAGCTGGGAAGAACACTCGCGCAACATGTTCGCCGCCATGGAGCAGACCCTCGCCGAAAACCACGACACGGTCGCGGCGGTGATCGTCGAGCCGCTGATCCAGGGCGCCGGTGGCATGCGCATGTACCACCCGGTGTACCTCAAATTGCTGCGAGAAGCCTGCGACCGCTACGGCGTGCACCTGATCCACGACGAAATCGCCGTCGGCTTCGGCCGCACCGGGACGATGTTCGCCTGCGAACAGGCTGGCATCCGCCCTGATTTCCTGTGCCTTTCCAAAGCCCTGACCGGCGGCTATCTGCCGCTGGCGGCGTGCATGACCACCGACGAGGTCTACAGCGCCTTCTACGACGACTACCCGACCCTGCGCGCCTTCCTGCACTCCCACAGCTACACCGGCAACCCGCTGGCGTGCGCGGCGGCCCTGGCGACCCTGGACATCTTCGAAGAAGACAACGTCATCGAGAACAACAAGGCCCTGGCGCAGCGCATGGCTACGTCGACGGCGCATCTGGTCGACCACCCGAACGTGTCCGAAGTGCGCCAGACGGGCATGGTGCTGGCCATCGAGATGGTCAAGGACAAGGCCAGCAAAGAGGCTTGGCCGTGGCAGGAACGTCGCGGCCTGAAGGTGTTCCAGCACGCCCTGGAGCGCGGTGCCTTACTGCGTCCATTGGGTAGCGTGGTGTATTTCCTGCCGCCGTATGTGATCACCCCGGAGCAGATCGACTTCCTTGCCGAAGTGGCCAGCGAAGGGATCGACATCGCGACCCGTGACAGCGTCAGCGTGGCGGTGCCGAAGGACTTCCACCCGGGGTTCCGTGATCCGGGCTGATGATGCGGTCAATGTGGGAGCGAGCTTGCTCGCGATAGCGGTCTTCCAGCCACCATCAATGGTGAATGTCAGATCGTCATCGCGAGCAAGCTCGCTCCCACAGAAGTCCCCACCGTTCCATGACCAACACCCTTTTTCAGAGACCCAGCATGAGACTGTCCCGCTTCTTCATCGACGCCCCCCTGAGCATCGGCGAGCACGAGTTGCCCGAAGCCCAGGCCCACTACATCAGCCGCGTGCTGCGCATGGCCGAGGGCGATGCGTTGCAGTTGTTCGACGGTTCGGGCCAGGAGTTTCGCGCCAGGCTGGTCGACGTCGGCAAAAAGCGCGTCGTGGTGCAGGTCGATGAATGCTTCGCCGGGCAGATCGAGTCGCCGCTGCAAATCCATCTCGGCCAGGGCCTGTCCCGGGGTGAACGCATGGACTGGGCGATCCAGAAAGCCACGGAACTGGGCGTCACTGAAATCACCCCGATCTTCACAGAGCGCTGCGAAGTCCGACTCAAGGACGAGCGCGCCGACAAACGCCTGCTGCACTGGCGCCAGGTGGCGATCAGCGCATGCGAACAGTGCGGGCGTTCAAGGGTGCCGGTGATTCATCCGCCGCTGTTGCTGACTGACTGGTTGAAGCAGGCACAAGCCGAGTTGAAACTGGTGCTGCACCCGGTGGCAGAACCGTTGGTGAGCCACGCCAAACCTTCAAATCTGGCATTCCTGATCGGTCCGGAGGGTGGTTTGTCCGATGCCGAAGTCGATCAGGCCAAGGCCGGCGGCTTCCACGCCGCCCGCCTCGGTCCACGGGTGCTGCGCACCGAAACCGCGCCGGTTGTTGCACTGGCGGTGGCCCAGCAACTCTGGGGTGATTTCTAGGCTACTGCACCGGATCACTCACCGGTTTGGCAATGATCGCCTTGAGTTCGCTGGTCATCGGGAACTCAAGGTTCAAACCCTTCGGCGGGATCGGCTGCTCGAACCAGCGTTGGTAGATGCCATTGATCTCGCCCGAGCTGTACAGATCCGCCAGCGCGCCGTTGACCAGCGCCAGGAACTGCGGATCGTCCTTGCGCACCATGCAGCTGTAGATCTCCCGCGATTGCTCCTCCCCGACCACCACCCACTTGTGCGGGTCATTGGCCTTGGCGCGCTCACCGTAGAGCAGCGCGTCGTCCATGTAGAACGCCGCCGCCCGGCCCGACTGCAGCATCTGGAAGGCTTCGCCGTGGTCCTTGGCGCTGATCACGAACATGTCGATCTTGTGATCAACGTTATAGCTTTTCAGGAAGCGCTCGTTGGTGGTGCCGGCGGTAGTCACCACGTTCTTGCCGCGCAGGTCAGCGAAATTCTTGATCCCGCTGTCCTTCGCGGTCAGCAACTGGCCTTTGACGTAGATGAAGCCATAGGAGAACGCCACCTGCTTCTGCCGTTCGGCGGTCACGCCGGTGGAGCCGCACTCCAGGTCAACGGTGCCGTTCTGCACCAGTGGAATGCGGGTCTGCGAGGTCACCAGGTTGTACTTCACCTTCAGGTCCGGCAGCGCCAGTTGCTGCTGGATACGCTCGACGATCTTGCCCGCCAGATCCACCGAGTAACCCATCGGCTTGCCGCTGTGATCACCCACGTAGGAGAACGGCACCGAAGCATCGCGATAGCCCAGGGTGATGCTGTTGGCGCTGGCGATCTTGCTCAGGGTGCCGGTCAGCGGCGCTTCATTGGCCTGAACCTGACTGCCAAGCAACAGGCTAAGCGTACAAGCGAGCAACGTGATTTTTTGCATTGTTATTCTCCGTTGTGAGTGTTGGTTTATCAGACGCGTGCAGCGATGACGGTGATTTCCACCAGCACCTGCGGGCGGGCCAGTTCGGCCTGCACGGTGGTGCGGCTCGGTGCCTGCCCCGGCGATAGCCAGGCCGACCAGACCTCGTTCATCGCGGCGAAATCCTCTGTGATGTTCTTCAGGTAAATGGTCGCGCTGAGCAGATGATCCTTGTCGCTGCCCGCCTCCGCCAGCAAGGTATCGATTTTCGCCAGCACTTCGCGGGTCTGGCCGGTGGCATCCAGGGCATCGCCCGGCACCTGCCCGGAGAGAAACACCAGGTCGCCAAAGGTCACGGCGCCAGACAGGCGCGGGTTGCTGTGCAGTCGGGTAATGGTCATTGCAGTGTCCTTTTCAGAAATCAGTATTCAGGCGGCCCGGTGGCTGAAACCCTGAAGGTCAATGGAAGGCCGGCGCTCGCCGATCAGCTCGCTGAGCAAGCGCCCGCTGCCGCATGCCAGGGTGAAACCCAGCGCGCCGTGGCCGAGGTTGAGCCACAGGTTGCGATACGCCGTCGCGCCCAGTAGCGGCACGCCGCTGGGGGTGGCCGGGCGCATGCCGGCCCACTCGACGGCTTCGTCATAGGCGCCGGCATTTGGAAAGGTGTCATGGGCCTGACGCTTGATCAGCGCCAGACGCTTGGGGTCCAAAGCAGGGTCGAAGCCGACGATGTCGACCATCGCCGCCACTCGCAATTGCTTACCGATGCGGGCGTAGACGATCTTGCGGTCGTAGTCGGTGATGCTCACGTCCGGTGCCCGGTGACCGGCGCCGATCGGCACGGTCAGGCTGTAGCCCTTGAGCGGATAAAGCGGCAGTTGCAGCCCGGGTAGCGCCAATAACGGACTGCGGTGACCGGCGGCGATCACCAGTTGATCGACCGACAGCAATTGCCCGCCCAGTTCGATGGCGTTGACACTACCGTTGCTGTGGCGAATGCCGGTCACCGCTTGCCCGAGACGAAACTCGCAACGGCCGGATGCTTGCAGCCGCGCGGCCAGTTGCTGGCAGAAGCCGTGGCAGTCGCCGACCTCTTCGTCCGGGGTGTAGATTGCCCCGACAAAGGGCGCATCGATCAGCGCCGGTTCCAGTTGCGCGCATTCGGCCGGCGACAACACTTGCTGTTGCTGCGGGTCGGCCAGGCCTTGGCGCGCATGCCCGAAGCTGCTGTTCTGGCGGAAAGTCACCAGTTTGCCATTGCGCCGCCACTGGAATCCCGCCAGTCCATCATCCTCGCGCCAGGACTTCAATGTGTCCTGGCTGAACAACGCCAGGCGCAGCAAGTGCGCGGCGTTCTCGCGGTTGACCGAGCGGCGGCAGGCGCCGAGGAACGACGCCATCCAGCGCCACTGTGCCGGGTCGAAGCGCGGGCGCAACTTCAGCGGTGAATCGCCGCGCAGCATCCAGCCGATGGCTTGTAAAGGCACACCGGCGTCGGCCAGCGGCGCGACATAGCGATAGGACAACTGGCCACCGTTGGCGAAGCTGGTTTCGCTGCCCAGCGAGTCCCGTGCCTCGACCACCGTCACCTCGAAGCCGTCGCGCACCAGCGCATAGGCCGTTGCCAGGCCAATCACGCCGCCACCGATGATGCACACACGCTGAGCCATGTCCGTCCTTAAAACCGTAGTGAAGACGACACCGAGGTTAGAGCCAGGTGACAGACGTTGAACAATGCATAAAGATGGCAAACCCATAAACAAAGGTTATGGACTTGCCATGCGCCTTCGCCATATCGAGATTTTCCAAGCCATCCGCCAGACCGGCTCAATCAGCGCCGCCGCGCAATTGCTGCATGTCTCGCAGCCGGCGGTGAGCAAGGTGTTGCAGCACGCCGAGCAGCAATTGGGCTTCCCGTTGTTCCTGCGGGTGCGCGGCAAGTTGCAGGCGACCCCGGAAGCGCTGGAGCTGGAGCGCGAAGTGGACAAGGTCAGCGAAAGCCTGCAAGGCGTACGACGCCTGGCGCAGAGCCTGCGCCGCGAACCTGGCCACAGCCTGCGCATCGGTGCCACCCCGGCGCTGGCCCTGTCATTGCTGCCACCGGCCATTCACGAATGGACCGGGCTTTACCCGGACATCGTTTGCGAACTTTCCAGCGCCCACAGTCGCGAACTGGTGCAGAACCTGTTGATGCGCGAAGTGGATGTCGCCCTGACCCTGCAACGCCCGGATCACCCGGGGCTCAAGGCCCAGGCGCTGGCGTCCGGCGTGCTGGTGGCACTGGCGCCGAGTGGTTACTGGCCTCAGGAAGAGGTGGGTAAACCGTTGCCACTGATGGCGTTGGCGGATGCACCGCTGATCGGTTTATCCAGCGCCGACCCACTGGCCGCACGGCTCGACAGTTACCTGGAAGCTGTAGAACCGCCGCCCCGGGTACGCATCGCCGTGCAAACCTACTCACTGGCACGGGCGATGGTGGAATCTGGCGCGGGCCTGGCGGTGATCGATCCGTTCACCGCCCTTGGCGCCTCTCCCGCCACCACAACGATCCGCCCTCTGACACCGCCGTTACCCATCACCCTGTACGCAGTGACCCGCGCTGCCGAACCACCGCCCCACACCTTGAACGATCTGTTGCAGGTATTCAGCCGGCGAGCCCGGGAGCAGTTGGATCGCCTGGTCCCGGTACAGCCTTAAAGGACATAAAACAAAATCGCCACAAAGTGCAGCAAACTCCCGGCGATCACGAACAGATGCCAGATCCCGTGGGCATGGCGCAGGCGATAATCGAGGGCAAAAAAGATAATCCCCACGGTGTACAACACCCCGCCCGATGCCAGCCACGCAAACCCGGCGCCGCCCAGCGCCGCGAGCAGCGGCTTGACCGCCACCAATACAATCCAGCCCATCACCGCATAAATCACGATCGACAGAATCCGCGCTTCCGAACGCGGCTTTATCTCTTGCAGGATGCCGATCAGCGCCAGTCCCCAGACAATCCCGAACAACGTCCAGCCCCACGGCCCGCGCAGGGTCACCAGGCAGAACGGCGTGTAGCTGCCGGCGATCAACAGGTAGATCGAAAAGTGATCGACCTTCTGCATGATCGCTTTCTTGCGCCCGCGCACGCTGTGGTACACGGTCGACGCGCTGTAAAGCACCATCAGGGTAAAGGCGTAGATCGCCATGCTGACAATCTTCCACGGACTGCCGTCGAGACTGGCCAGCACAATCAGCCACACCCCGCCGATAAACGCCGCCACGGCCCCGACAAGATGCGTCCAGGCGTTCAGTCTTTCCCCGTGATACATGCGTTGCTCACCTCGAAATTCGTTACCGCAGAGCGCAAGGCTCAGGCTTGAAGCGTAAAAGCGCAATGTTTCTGTACGACGGGCCCGGAGTAATTGGGCACAATCGAGTCATTCCAAAAAGAGTCCGCCCCATGCTGATCGATGAAGAGTTGACCCTGAAAAAACTCGAGGTGTTCCTGGCTTTCATGCGCACCGGCAACCTGGCGCGGGCCGCTGCCGAGTTGCAGACCAGTAACGTCAGCGTGCATCGGGCGATCCATTCCCTGGAAAGCGCCCTGCGCTGCCCCCTGTTCAAGCACGAGGGCCGCAGCCTGACGCCGCTGGAAAGCGCTTATGTGCTGGAAGAGCGGGCGCAGAAGCTGATTCAGGATGTCGTCGAAAGCGTGCGCCTGACCCGCGAAGCCGCCGGGTTCTCCGCCGAACGTTTCAAGCTGGGCTCGCTGTATTCACTGACGGTCAAGACCGTGCCGCAACTGATCATGGGTTTGAAGATCCGCCGCAGCGAGCTCAACATCGATCTGATTCTGGGCTCCAACATCGACCTGCTCTACAAGCTCAAGAACATGGAAGTCGATGCGGCCCTGGTGTCGCTGGACGACAGTGTCAACGACCCGGACTGCGAGCAGATCCCGCTGTTTTCCGACGACATCTTCCTCGCCACCCCCGCCGACTCGAAGTTTGCCCAGCGAACCGAAGTCGACCTGGCCGAGGTCCGCGACGAAACCTTCATCACCCTGACCCAGGGCTTCGCCACCCATCAGGACGGCAAGCGGGTATTCGAGCAGGCAGGGTTCGAACCGAAGGTGGCGATGCAGGTCAACGACATCTTCACCCTCCTGAGCATGGTCAGTTCGGGCGTGGGTTATGCGTTGCTGCCGGGGCGGATTGCGGCGGTGTACGAGAACCGGGTGAAGCTGATCCCGTTGCAGGAAAAGTACCGGTTGCAGCAGCACATTGGCGTGGTGTTCCTGAAAGCCAAGGAGCGTGATCCGAATTTGCTGGCGTTGCTGGCGGAGTGTCGGATGTATGCCAATCGGCAGGCTTGAGACCTTATCGCCCCCATCGCGAGCAAGCTCGCTCCCACATAGGAATGCGATTCCCTGTGGGAGCGAGCTTGCTCGCGATGACGTCTGAACATTCAATGACGATGCAGCGGACTACCCGACAATCCCGCGAACAATGAAGTACAACAACGAAGGCCCCAGCAAGCACCCAAGCCCGGTGTGGAAGGTCGCGGTCAGCGCGCCATAAGGCACCAGGCGCCGATCCGTCGCCGCCAAACCGGCAGTCACGCCACTGACCGTCCCGGCCAGCCCACCGAACACCATCGCCGAGCGCGGATTGTCCAGGCCCATCCAGCGCGCTGCCATCGGCGTGCCGACCATCACCAGAATCGCCTTGATCAGACCGGTGGCAATCGACAGCGCCACCACATCGGAACTGGCGCCAATGGCCGCGCCGGTCACCGGCCCGACAATGTAGGTCACCGCACCGGCGCCGATGGTGGTCATGCTCACCGCATCGCGGTAACCGAATGCCCAGGCCATGCACGCGCCGACAATAAACGGGAGCACCGTGCCCAACAGCAGCGCGATCACGCCGATCAAGCCGGCTTTTTTCGCTTCAGTGGCCTGCACCTCGAATGCCGTGGCGACGATAGCGAAGTCCCGCAGCATGGCGCCGCCCATCAGCCCGATGCCGGAAAACAGGGTCAGGTCCGCCAGGCCTTTTTGCCCGCCGGTCATCGTGCCGCCGACCCAGGCCAGCACCAGGCCGATGACGATGGCAATCGCCGAGCCGTGGATACGCCCGAAGGTCAGGCGTTGGGAGATCACTACTGACACCCACATGATCACGCCGACGAAAGCGAATGCAGTGACCAGACCGTTGTGTTCAAGACCGTTCTTGATGAGATCCCACATATCAGCGACCTCCTGCCGGTGCGCCAACCGCCGTTACATCCGCCGGTTCATCGGGCAAGGGCTCGCCTCTATGGGTCCGGCTGATCAGGGCAATGGTGCAGCCGCAGATCACCACCGACCCGATCGCTGCCAACACCGCCACCGGACCACCATGCAGCGCCGTGACCACGTTTTGTTGTGCCGCCATCGCCACCACCACCGGGATGTACATCGCGCCCCAGAAGCCGACGCCCATCTCGCAATCCTTGGTCATGCCGCCACGCTTGTGCATCCACAACCGTGCGCAAATCAGCAGGATCATCGCGATCCCGACACCGCCGACGTTTGACTTCACACCCAGCAACACCCCGAGCATGTCCCCCATGATCACCCCTGCCAGCGTACAGATCGCCAACAGCGCCACACCGTAAATAATCATTGCTGTAGTCCTCAAAGTGCATTTCGAATGTTGTTTTTGTTGTGCGAAGCCTTAAGTCAGATGATCTAAGGGTGGCGGCTTCCCTCCTCACGCATCAGCGCCTGCAAGGTGTCGAGCCGTGCACCGTCGAAGGCAATCACGGTGCCCTGTTCGAACACCCGGCGCGCCAGTCCGGTCAGCACCGCACCGGGCGGCAGTTCGATCTGTAGACGTACGCCGCGCTCGTAGGCGCTTTGTACCGTGCCGCGCCAATCGACGATGCGGCACATGTTGAAGGCCAGGTCGTCACGCAAGGCTTCAGGCTTGATCAGCGGACGCGCGCGACTGCCGCTCAGGTAGCCCATCTTCGGGGTGTGCAGCGGCACCTTGGCGAAGGCTTCGGCCAACCGTTGCGCGGGCGCCTCAAGCAATGGGCAGTGGGATGGCACGCTCACTGCCAGACGCTTGGCCAAGCCCGCTCCGCAACCTTTCGCCAACCCCGCCACCGCTTTCATCGCCGCGTCGCTACCGGCAATCACCACCTGGTTATCGGCGTTGATATTGGCCAGATAAACCGGCATTTGCGCGCTGTGCACCCGGGCCAGTAATTCTTCCACCGTGGCCAGGTCCAGACCGATGATCGCGGTCATGCCGTAGCCCTGTGGATAAGCCTGCTGCATCAACTCACCCCGCAGGCTGACCAGATGCAGCGCATCGCTGAAACCCAAGGCACCGGCCACCACCGCTGCCGGGTAAGCGCCGATCGACAAGCCGGCCACGTAGTCGGGGGCCATGCCCAACTGGCGTGAAGCAGCGACGCCGGCGATCAGCAGGCAAAGCTGAACCGCCCTCGTCGACTGCAACGCCTCGGCAGAATCCAGCTGCGTCACATCTTCACCGAGCAGGTCGCTCGCCTCGTTCAACGTTTCCCGAGGTAAACGCGCCAGCATTCCGGGTTGTTGTGCACCCTGGCCGGGGAACACCAGCAAGCTGCTCATGCTGCTTGCTCCTGTGGATTCCACGGATCAGTCACCAGGGTGGCTTGAATGGCATTTTTCAGCAGGACTCGCGACGAAGCACCGGCCCATTCGCGCAAGGCAACGGCGCCCGACGGTGCCTGCAGTTGCAGGTCCACGCGGCACACGGCTGTATCAAGAACGGCCACCAACGCCTGGGCGTCGACACGACTCAATGGACGTGGCGTACGCAGGATCAGGTCGAGGTCGCTGCCCTCGTGCAAAGCGGCAAACCCACTGGCCAACTCGAACCCGGCGCTGCCGCTGACACCCCAGACCCAACCACTGTCATCGAGGTGCGAACGCAGTTGCGCCAAGGCACGCAGCGCCGGGAAATCGCGCCGGCCTTGAACATGGCGAAGCTCTTCCGGCTGCACCCGCCGGGTGATGGCGGCGACGTCCATCACCGCGGCAAATCGCTGTTCGCGCAACGGCCCGCGCACGCCCACCGCCACCTGCCCCGCCGCGCTCAAGGCGCGACGGACTACCACCGGCTGGCCGGCACTGATCGACTCGATCACCCACGCAGGCGCATCCGCAGGCAACTGCTGCGGGGTCATGCCCCACAGCAGGTCGTGAGCCAGTAGCCTGCTCACCACTGCGCTCTCAGCAATTGACGAACCTTGCTCGACGCCGCCCGATTGGCCGCACCCAGCCGACCGCTCAGATCACGGCCAGCGGCGGCCACATCGTCAATCGCCTGATGCAGGCACTCGGTCACCCGCGCCAGATCCGCCGCCGTCGGCTGCTCGATCTTCTCCACCGCCAAGGTTTCCCACAGCAACCCGAGGCTGGCATAGCTGTCGATGTCATAGGCCATCGGCGGCACGCTGGCAGCCAAGGCTTCGAGCTCTTCGACGCTGCGCAAGGTCACACGCGCCGCCGACGCCTTGCCCATGGCGTGCACCATCACTCCCGGATCGCGCAGGGCGATCAAGCGATTGGCCTGATAGCCGTGGGCCAGAAACGCGCCCGACATCGCCTTGCCCACCAGCAAACCGATCACCGCATGACCGGCCAGACGGGCACGGGCATAACTGCCCGCCGCAGCGGCCAGCGCCTGATGAATGCCGAGGGCTTCCTCCCGTCGACCGTAAGCCTGGCTCGGCACGTCGACGATGGCGATCAGAGCGCGCTTGCGTGCCTTGTTTTGATCGGTGGCGATGACTTCATCCACGGCCTTGGCCAGGCCCCAGCCTTCGAGCAAACCCACTTCGCCGTTGCGTGCACGGACGAAGCGGTTTTCCGGGTCGGCCACCACCGCGAGGAAACGCACAGGCTGATCGCCCAGCACGGCGTCCGCGACCTTCAGCGAAGCCGGCAAACCCTCGACCGCTTTCGCTCCGGCGCTCAAGGCGTTGAACCAGTTCAAGCCTCGCAGGGAATACGAACTCATGGGCGTTCTCCTTGGTACAGATCGCGAACCACAGACGGCTCGATTTGCGGTTCGGCATCCAGACGCGCCAACCGTTGCAGGAACAACCCGGCCTGTTGGCTACGCGGTTGCGTTGGCAATCCTTGCTGGAGTAACTCACCCACCTGCTGGCGGATCTGCGCCACGTCGTCGGCAACATAACCGTCCACCAGACCACTGGCGAAGCGTTGCTCGCCACCGGTCAGGCTCCAGATGAAGGGCCGGTCGCGGGAGTCGTACTCCTCGAGTCCGGCTTCCTGTTCGATCACCTGCGGGCCGTTCAGGCCGAGCCGCGCTTCCTGGGTCACCAACAGATAGCTGCACAACCCGGCGGCAATCGACATGCCGCCAAAGCAACCGACGCTGCCCGCCACCACACCGACCACGGGTTGGTACTGCTGCAAATCGACAATTGCCGCGTGGATGTCGGCAATTGCCGCCAGGCCGAGGTTGGCTTCCTGCAAGCGCACGCCGCCGGTTTCCAGCAGCAGCACGGCGCGGGTCGGGATACCGTTGCGGTTGTCTTCGGCGGCCAGTTCCAGCGCGCCGGCAATTTTTGCTCCGCCGACTTCACCGAGGCTGCCGCCCTGGAACGCGCCTTCGATGGCCGCGATCACCACCGGCAAACCATCGAGGTTGCCCTTGGCGATCACCACGCCGTCGTCGGCTTGCGGCACCACGCCCTGGCGCGATAGCCACGGCGACATGATCCGTTGAAAGGGGTCGAGCAGTTCGCGGAAGGTGCCGGCATCGAGCAGGGTCTTGGCCCGTTGCCGGGCACCGAGTTCGACGAAGCTGTGCTTGTTGAGCAAAGATGCGCTGTCAGTCATGGCCGATCTCCTCGAAGCCTTGCTCCAGACGCAGGCGCACCACACCGGGTGTCGCGCCGAAATCGTGGATATCGATATCCATGGCCGGGGGCGTCTGGCCGTCGAACATCCGTGCAAACAGATGCCGCCAGCGTTGTTCGCTGCCATTGACCGAGGTCTGCACATTGATCGTCAACTTGCCGGCCTGACCCGGTTCGATCAGCACTTCCAGATCGCCAGAGCCGACACAACCCACCAGGGTGCGACCGCGTGGCGGCTGCCCGGCGGGGAATTCAAAGGATAAGGTTTCCATCAAAACACTCCCTGGATAAGGCCGTCGCCAGACGCGATACGGTCGATGAACAGGCAGGCTGCGAGCAGGTCGGCAGCGCCACCGGGCGAGGCATTCAACGCGATGAGTTGTTGGTCCAGCTCATGCAGGCGGCGACGTCCGCCGAGGCTGGCGCTGCCGCCCGCATCGAGCACCGCCCGGGCGCCCAGTTGCATGGTGTTCAGGCCTTCTTCACCGGCGCGGTAAAGCACGCAGGTGTCGGCCAGACTCGTCATGATCGCCAACAGTGCGTCGAGCCGGGCGTTCTGCTCGCCATGACCGGCGGCGCGGCTGCGCAGCAGTTGTGGCAGTGCACGTTGGGTCACCGCCGGAAAACCCAGTTGCGCTTCTTCACGGGCGCCGCGAGCGCCGTAGCGTTGGGCGACTTGCGCACCGTGACTGAGCGGACGTGGCGCAAAACGGTCGTCGAGCAGGGCCAGCCGCGCCGCCCGTAACGCCACGCTATTGGCGTTGCAGGATTGAGGTTCCAGTGCAGCGGCAGTGATCAGCAACCCCAAGGCCCAGATCGCCCCGCGATGGGTGTTCACCCCGCCGGTGGTGTCGAGCATGGCTTGCTCACCTTCGCGACCGATGCGGCCCACGGCTTCGCGCAGGGGCAAGCCGATCTCGCCGAACTCGATGGCGACTTCCGCCATTTCTTTAAAGGCCGGCCACAAGGACAGCGCCGAGGCGTGCATCAGCCCCAAGTGCAAATCGGTGTGGGCGCCATTGCCGCGACGGTCGACCAGTGCCGGTTTCGGCGACAGATCAGCCTCGTCGATCAGCGCATCCACTGCCAGGTCCGCCAGCCGTTCGGCCAGGCTCAGGCTTTTTGGTTGCAGGTTAAGTGCGTGCATTACCAGCTCCTGAACTTGGCGGGCGGGTTGTAGAGGCCACCGGACCACTCCACCAGATCGGCCACGCTTTTCGCCGCGAGCAGTTCGCGGGTGGCGTCGGTGCGGCGGATGCCGAGGTCTTCGGGCAAGGCGATCAGGCCTTCGCGGCGCATGCGCGCGGTGTCTTTGGGGTTGTGGCGCAGGCCGATGGCGGTCACCCCGGCGACGGCGGCGATCATCGCCTGGCGTTCTTCCAGTGAGCGCGCCTTGTACAGGTAGGCGATGCCTTCTTCGGTCAACAAGTGGGTGACGTCGTCGCCGTAGACCATGATCGGCGCCAGTGGCATGCCGCTTTTCTTCGCCACATCCACCGCATCGAGGGTTTCGACGAAGGTCGGTTTGCCGCCCTCCTGGAAGGTCTCGACCATCTGCACCACAAGTTTCTTGCCGCGTTCGAGCATCGGCTCTGCCACATCGGTATTGCGCATGTCGAGCCAGGCCGGCGTGCCATGGCGACGACCGCGTGGGTCGTGGCCCATGTTTGGTGCGCCGCCGAAACCGGCCAGGCGCCCGCGGGTGACGGTGGAAGAATGGCCGTCGCCATCGACCTGCAAAGTCGCGCCGATGAACAGGTCCACGGCGTATTGCCCGGCCAGCTGGCTGAACATCCGGTTGGAACGCAGGGAGCCGTCGCGCCCGGTAAAGAACACATCCGGCCGCGCCGCAATGTAGTTCTCCATCCCCAACTCGGTGCCGAAGCAATGCACGCTTTCGACCCAACCACTTTCAATCGCCGGGATCAGCGTCGGGTGCGGGTTGAGCGTCCAGTTGCGGCAGATCTTGCCTTTGAGGCCGAGGGATTCGCCGTAGGTCGGCAGAATCAATTCGATGGCAGCGGTGTTGAAACCGATGCCGTGGTTGAGGGATTGCACGTTGTGTTTTTCGTAGATCCCGCGAATCGCCATCATCGCCATCAGCACGTGCACAGGCTTGATGTGCCGAGGGTCGCGGGTGAACAGCGGTTCGATATAGAACGGCTTGTCGGCCACCACCACGAAGTCGACCCAGGACGCGGGGATGTCGACGCGCGGCAGGTCGCTGACGTCGTCCACCAACTGGTTGACCTGGACGATGACGATGCCGTCGCTGAAGGCCGCCGGTTCGATCAGCGCCGGGGTGTCTTCGGTGCTCGGCCCGGTGTAGATATTGCCGGCGCGGTCGGCCATGAACCCGGCCGACAACACGACGTTGGGAATCAGGTCCACCACCAGCCGTGCGTAGAGTTCGATGTAGGTGTGGATCGCGCCGACTTCCAGCAGGCCGTCTTCGAGCAACTGGCTGATGCGCAGGCTCTGGGTGCCGGCGAAAGAGAAGTCGAGTTTGCGGGCGATGCCCCGTTCGAACAGATCCAGGTGCTCGGAGCGTCCGACGCTGGGCATGATCATGTGCAGGTCATGCAGCTTCGCGGGGTCGGCCTTGGCCAGGGAGCGCGAAAGGAAATCCGCCTGTTTCTGGTTGTTGCCTTCGAGCACCACGCGGTCGCCGGGCAGAATCAGCGCTTCAAGCGCCGCGACGATGTTGTCGGTGGGCAACACCACACCGTCGGCAAGACCTCGCACCAGCTCGAGGCGCCGCTGCTTTTCGCTGCGCCGCCGCGTCCATCGCGAGTCGGGGGATATTGTTGTTGTCATGACCACTCCACGGGTTCGCTGTCGTGGGGGTCACCTTAGGAGTGTTGGTTGGGGGTATCAATCAAGCAGAGTGGTGGATCGTTACGCTCAGGTTAATGATCGAGATCTGCGTCGTTCATGCGGGCCTCTTCGCGGGCAAGCCCGCTCCCACAGGGTTTTGTGTTCACCACAGATCAACTGTGGGAGCGGGCTTGCCCGCGAAGAGGCCGGTGCAGTCAACGCAAGACCGCGATCAGATGGTCAATTCGGCATCCACCAACAATGCCTCCAGTGCTAACAAGTTCGGCACCTTGGCCACTTGCTCGCCCACCTGCACCGCTGCCTGCTCCAGCGGACACAACGGCACATCCACGTAACTCAACTGGCTATCGAGCTTGCAGGAGCGCGGAATCCCCTGCACCAGCAGGGCGATGAATTTCAGCTCGGGACGCCCGCCCAAGGCGTTGAGAATGACGATCCGCGCGCGTTCGCCGATGACGATTTTCTGCGCGCATGCCGACTCGAAACTCAGCAGCGGAATCTGCCGGTCACGCCATGTCACCAGGCCCAGGTACCACGGCGGCGTGTCGAGGTCGAACGTCCCCGGCTGCTGGTAATCGATCAGCTCGGCAACGGCGACGTTGGGCAGGATCAGGTTGCGGTCGGCCAACGGCAGCAGCAGGCCGGTGAGGTTGCTGGTGCGGTGCTCAAGCATGGGTCTTGCTCCACAAGGCGATGCTTTCGAGCAGCACCGATTCCTGGTACGGCTTGCCAAGGTAGTCGTTGACGCCAATGGCCATGGCGCGGTCGCGGTGTTTCTGTCCGGTGCGGGAGGTGATCATGATGATCGGCAGGTGTTGCAGGCGTTCGTCGTTGCGCACCTGGGTCGCGACTTCGAAGCCATCCATGCGCGGCATCTCGATGTCCAGCAGCATCAGGTCGGGCATGTGCTCTTCCAGCAGCAGCATGGCATCGACTCCGTCCTTGGCGGTCAGCACGCTCATGCCGTGGCGTTCGAGCAAGCGGCTGGTGACCTTGCGCACGGTGACCGAGTCGTCGACCACCATCACCAGCAGCGGCCGATGCGGTTCGACCTCGACCTCTTGCCCCGCCGGACGCTGGGGCACACGGGCCTGCATGGCGCGGATCGGCGCCAGCAAATCCAGAATCAGCACCACCCGGCCGTCCCCGAGAATCGTCGCCCCGGATACCCCTTGCACGGCCGCAAATTGCGGCCCCAGGCTCTTGACCACGATTTCGCGAGTGCCGGCCATGGCATCCACCAGCACCGCGATGTGCCGTTCGTTGCACTGCACCAGCAACACCGGCAATGGCAGGCTCTGGCCCAACAGCTTCGGGCGCGGGCTGGTTTTCAGCAGCTCACCCAGATAGCACAGCTCGTAATGTTGGCCGGCGTATTCGTAGGTTGGCGAATCGAAGCGGAAATACCCTTCGAGTTCATTGGGCAGAACGCGAACGATGCCGTCGATGGTATTGAGCGGGATCGCGTATTGGTCCTCACCGCACTGCACCATCAACGCCCGGTTGACCGATACGGTAAACGGCAGGCGAATGCGGAAATGCACGCCCTGCCCGGGCACCGAGTCGATGCTCATGGTGCCGCCCAGTTGTCGCACCTCTTCGTGCACCACGTCCATGCCGACGCCGCGCCCGGAGATCTGGGTGATTTTTTCGGCGGTGGAAAACCCCGGTTGCAGGATGAACTGCAACACGTCGTGATCACTGATGATGCTGTCCGGGGCGAGCAGGCCGCGCTTGATCGCCTTGCGCCGCACCGCGTCCAGCGGTACACCGGCGCCGTCGTCGCGGATGTCGAAAATGATGTCGCCGCCTTCGCGCAGCAGATCGAGGGTGATTTTTCCCTTGGCCGGCTTCCCCGCCGCCAACCGCACTTCAACGGACTCCAGGCCATGGTCGACGGCGTTGCGCAGCATGTGTTCCAGCGGCGCGGCCATGCGTTCGAGAACGTTGCGATCCATCTCGCCTTCGGCGTTGTCGACGATGAAGTCCACGTCCTTGCCCAGTTCGCTGGACACCTGCCGGACGATGCGCTGCAAACGCGGGAGCATGCGTTCGAACGGCACCATGCGCGTGCGCATCAGGCCTTCCTGCAGTTCGGTGTTGATGCGGCCCTGCTGTTGCAGGAGGTTTTCCGTGTCCTGATTGCGTCGCTCGAGGGTTTCCTTGAGGTCGAGCAAGTCAGAAGCCGACTCGAACAATGCCCGGGACAGTTGCTGCAACTGTGAGTGGCGGTCCATTTCCAGCGGGTCGAATTCCTCGTAGCCCAGGCGTTCGGCCTCGACTTGCTGGCGGCTGAGGATCCGCCCCTGGGTTTCGGTATCGAGGCGGCGCAACTGGTCGCGCATCCGCTCGATAGTGGTCTCCATCTCATTCAGGGCGATGTGCGCATCGTTGACCTGTTGTTCGATTCGGCCACGGAAGATCGATGTTTCACCGGCCAGGTTGACCAGATCGTCGAGCAGCTCCGCCGAGACCTTGACCATGTCCGCGCCGGCATCGGACGGCGGCGCCAGCGGCTCGGGCTTGGGCGTGGCCGACGGCGCAACCGACGCGGGCGTTTCCGGCACGGCCGGATGGCTGAAGTTCTTGATCGCATCGATCAAGCGATCGGCCGGCGGCATCGGCTCACCGGCGCGGGCTGCATCGAGCATCTGCGCCAGGCGGTCATGGCTGCGCTGCAACAGCGCGAACAACGGCTCCGTCGGTTGCAGCACGCCGGTGGACAGGCCTTCGTAGAGGAACTCCAGTTCATGGGCCAGATCACCAATCGCGGCGATTTCCACCATGCGCGCACCGCCCTTGAGGGTGTGCAGGTCGCGCAGCAGGGTTTCCACTTCCTGACGACTCGAAGGCTGGGCCTGCCAGCGCTCAAGCGCCGCCCCGGAGCTTTCGATAATGTCGAAACCTTCCTCGAGAAAGATCTCCAGCAATTCAGTATCGTGCGCAGCCGTGTCGCTGCCGGTCGCCTGCCGGGCCCCCTCGGCGATACCCGCATGCCCTTGACGGTAGGCACGAATGGCTTCGATCAGCTCACGGGAATCGTCCAGCGGCTGGTTGAGTTGCAACTGTTCAAGGTACAACGCCAGTCGCTCATGGCTCTGTTTGAGCAGCACCGCCAGTGAATCGCTGAAGGCATAACGACGGTCCACCAGCCCCTGGTAAAGGCTTTCCAGCTCATGGGCCAGATCGCCGACCGGCCCGACCTCAGCCATGCGTGCACCGCCTGTGAGGGTGTGCAAATCCCGTTGCAGGGACGACAGCGGCGCGGCGTTGTCCGAGTCGCGCAACCAGCGCTGCAAGGCCTGACCGGAGCTTTCGAGGATATCCACCGCTTCTTCAAGGAAGATCGCAACGATTTCCTCGTCCAGCTCGCGCCCCTCTCCTGTAGGAGCCAGCTCGCTCGCGATAGGCGTTAACGATGACGCGTTGTCATTGGATAAGCGCGGCGCATTTGAGTCCATCGCGAGCGAGCTCGCTCCTACAGGGGCAGGGGGTAGCGTGCGCTCAAGTTCCTCGGTGGCAGAACCCAGTTCGCGGATGCTCAGGCTTCGGCTGCCATCGCTGCGGATCAAGCCCATTGCCGACGGGTCAAGGCTCTCGTCGAGCAGCTCGCGCAAGGCCCTGATCCGTAGCGGCTGCGGGCTGACTTCCTGCCCGGCGGCCAGTTCGTCGAGCATGTTGATCAGTGCTTCGTGGGCACCCTGTGCTTCATGGAAAAACCGCTCGCTGACCGCCAGGCTGCTTTCTTCCACGGCACCGTACAGGTCGAGCAACGCTTCGCACAACTCGTCCACCGGGTGCAGGTCGGCCAGATGGGCGCCTTCGCCGAGGGTGGTCAATTCGTCCAGCAGCGCGCTGAGCTCCTGACGTTCGCCGGGGTGTTGCTGCCAACGTTGCAACAGGCTTTCGGCGTCCAGCAGGATGTCCATGCCCTGGGCGAGGAAGTTGTTGATCAGTTGCGGGTCGCGCTTGATTCGCAGCCCGGTGTTCGGTGTGCTCAGGAGGTTTTCCAGGCGCTCGGCCAGCTGCGCCCTGGCTCGCTCGGTCAAACCCCGGGCACCGGGAATTTCCGCCAGCGGATCGCGCTTGAGCTGGCGCAAGCCGAGGCGAAACAGTCCTTCTGCCTCCAGTAACAATTCGACTTCATCCAGATCCAGTGCGATCAGGTGCGCCTTGTATTCCCGAGCCAGTTGATCCAGCGGTGCGGCCAGTTCGGCAATCGGCAACACGCCCGCCATCGAGGCGCTGCCCTTGAGGGTGTGCAAGGCGCGCTGCAATTCGTCGCTGGCCTGCAACGGCACATGCTCGGCGGCCTGATCAAGGAAGCGATTGAGGCTGCCCAAGTGGGTTTCGGCCTCTTTGCGAAAGATCTCCAGCAACAGCGGATCGAGGGCCGCGACATCTTGCGTATCCTCATCGGACACCGGTTCATCGCCCTTGGCCAGGGCATGGGCGCGGGCGGCCAACTGATCGACATCGTTGCGCTGACGCTGGGCATTGGCGGCGTATTCAGCCACCAGCTCCGGCAGCAGATGCAGCACATCGCCGATCAGTTGCTGCACCGTAGCGCCCGGCTCCACACTGTTCTCCAGTACGCGATTGAGCAGGTTTTCCACGGCCCAGGCCAGCTCGCCCAGCACCAGAGCGCGCACCATGCGGCCACTGCCCTTGAGGGTATGGAAGGCACGGCGCAACTCACTCAGGGCCGAGCGGTTGTCTGGGTTGGCGGACCAGCGCGGCAAGTAATCGCGCAGGATTTCCAGGACTTCGTCGGTTTCTTCGAGGAACACTTCGCGCAGTTCTTCGTCCACCGGCTCTTCGCCTGCGGGTGGCGGCAGCAGGCTGCCCGGAGTGTTCAGCGCGGGCGGATTCAGAGTCGAAACCGGACTGGCGAGCACATCGGCCAAGGTCTGGACGACCTGTGGATCCTCCAGCTCCTGCATCATCTGCATGACCTGCGCCTGGGTCGGGTTGAGCACATCATCAAGCACTGGCACATGCTGCTCACTGGGGAAAAAACCGAGGTTCGCCAGGCTTTTTTCCGCGACATCGAGCAGGTTTTCGCCCTGCGCTTGCGGGTCATCACCGAGGCGTTCGAGATAGTACTCGATGCTGGTGATCACATCGGCCAGGCTGTCCAGTTCCTGCCAGCCCGGTTGACCCGGCTCGAGCAACAGGTGCTCGCGAATAAAGTGGTTGCAGGTTTCGACCAGGCTCGCCGCCCGGCTCAACGGAATCATCGCCAGCGCCCCGCGCACCTGGGTGAGCAAGGCTGGCAACGCCTGCAAGTGCTGGCGGTCCCAATCGGCGTCGATGTAGTCGACGATCATGTCCTTGGCCTGCTGCAAACAGATACGGGCCTCCTTGATCACGATCTGATGGATCTGCGTCAGGTCGGTGGTGGGCAGGCGGTTGTCGTCCTGGCTCTCCGGCTCCACGGTACCGACCATGCCGGCCAGCGTCGCTTCGACGTACAACAAGGCCCCTGCAACGTCCATGAGGATCGCATCGTTGGGTTCGCGCTGGCCCTGAGCGAGGCTGAGCACCACCGCCAATTGATCGATGATCACCTTGCGCGGCTGGCCGAAGCCCAGGACCGCCAGGGTGTCGGCGATTTGCCGCAGCGGCGCCAGCAGGCTGTCGAGGTCGGAAGTGTGCTGGCGGTCACTGCGCACGAACAGGTCCAGGCGCTCCTTGACCCGCACCAGCTCTTCGCACAGTGCGGCCAGCACCGAGCGCATGGCGTCGCGGTCGGGACCGGCCAGGCGCGCGCGTTCTTCATCGACCATCACGCTGTCGGGCAGCGCGTCGTCCAGTGAGTAGCGTTCTTTCATGGTCAGCATCTGCCCGGTGGGATGTTCGGCCTTGGCAATATAGAAGAGCAAACTCTTGAGCAGCTCCGGCGGGGCCGGCTGGTTGATACCGGGCATGCCTTGTTCGAGCAGGCGCTTGAGTTCCTTGTCGGCATCCTTGAACAGGCTGCGCAAGGCCGGACTATTGGCGATCGCACCGCCCTGCATGCCTTCGACCAGCGCCGATGCCACCTGCCATAACGGGCTCAGGGGGGCGTTGTCGCACAGTGCTTCGAGGCGGGTGAATACCTTGGCCAGGTAATCGAGGTTGGTGTCGTTGTCCTGTTCACGCAAAAATCCGACCAGCGCCATTTGCAGCATCTGCCGCAGCTTTCGCAGCACACCGGGCAATTCGGCCGGTTCCAGCTGCGCCAGCGCTTGTGCGTCCAACGCTGGCAACTCGGGCAATTGCGGGCTGAACAGGCTGGTTTCCGACAGCAGGCTTTCGCCGCGGGCGCTGCGCAGGTCGTTGATCAGTGGCAACACCACCAGTGGCAAGTCGCGGCGCGCGCCTTGCACCCGGTCCAGGTAGATCGGCAACTGCCCCAGGGCCTGCATCAACAGGTGCAACGCCTCGTCGCGATGGCTGACACGGTTGCCCTGCAAGGCCATGGCCAGCTGTTCCATTTCTTCGGCGAGCAATGCCGCGCCGTAGAACTCGACCATCTGCAAACTGCCGTGAACCTGATGGATGCACGAAAGGCTTGCATCCAGCGCTTGCGTCGCCTGCGGGTCATCGAGCAGGTTTTCAATCGCGTGATGAGCCTGTTTCAGCGTTTCGGCAATCTCGCCCTTGACCCATTCGAGGGCCACATAGTCGTGCCGATCACCCATAACCACTCCAATCACAATTCAGATACCCATGGGCGGTTCAAGCTTTGTCCACAACCTGCGCCTTGGCATCCGGCAAGGTGAAACCGGACACCGAACGACGCAACTGACTGGCCATTTTCGCCAGGTTGCCGATGCTGTCGGCCGTAGCGGTGGAACCCGACGATGTCTGCGAGGTGATCTGCTGGATCACGTTCATTGTCAGGGAAATCTGACCGGCCGACGACGTCTGCTGTTGCGCCGCATTGGAAATACTCTGGATCAACGCCGCAAGAGTCTTGGAGACGCCTTCGATTTCTTCCAGGGCCACACCGGCATCCTGCGCCAGACGGGCGCCACGCACCACTTCGGTCGTCGTTTGTTCCATGGAGATGACCGCTTCGTTGGTATCGGTCTGGATCGCCCGCACCAGGGTTTCGATCTGCCGGGTGGCGGCGGACGAGCGCTCGGCCAGGCGTTGCACTTCATCGGCGACCACGGCGAAACCGCGACCGGCGTCACCGGCCATGGACGCCTGGATGGCCGCGTTGAGGGCCAGGATATTGGTCTGATCGGCAATGTCATCGATCAGGCTGACAATGTCGCCGATTTCCTGAGAAGACTCGCCCAGGCGCTTGATGCGTTTGGCGGTGTCCTGAATCTGCTCGCGAATGTTGTCCATGCCGTGGATGGTGTTGTGCACCACCTCGTTGCCCTTGTTGGCGATTTCCACCGAACGTTCGGCAACCGCCGAAGATTCCGCCGCGTTGGCCGACACCTGGTCGATGGACTCGGCCATGTCGTTGATCGCCATCGACGCTTCGGAAATCTGCTGGGCCTGATGCTCCGACGCCTGGGCCAGGTGCATGGCAGTGGCCTGGGTTTCCTGCACAGCGGCGGCCACCTGGCCGGCGGTGAGGTTGATGGTCGCGACCAGATCGCGCAACTGGTCGACGGAGTAATTGATCGAGTCGGCGATGGTGCCGGTAAAGTCTTCGGTTACCGAGGCCGTCACTGTGAGGTCGCCGTCGGCCAGGTCTTCGATCTCGTCGAGCAAGCGCATGATCGCGTTCTGGTTACGCTCGTTTTTCTCGGCGGTCTCGCGCAACTGACGATTGGTTTCGCGCACCATCACCAAACCGATCAGGATGATCGAAGCCAGCGCCAACAGGCCCAGCACATAGCCGCCAATGGTGTCGGTGGTTCGCCCGCCGACCATGTTTTCAAAACCGCTGGCCAGGTGTGAGGCTTCGTCGAGCAGGGTTTGCGACAGGCTGAAAATGTTCGAGGCCGATTCGCGTACCTTGAACAGCTCCGGCGAGGTTTCGAGGATCTCGTCCACCGAGCCCGAGACGAACTCGAACAGCTCGGAGATTTCTGCGAGTCGCGCACGGGCGTCGCGGTCTTCGACCTGGCTGACCTTGAGCGCCGGGTCGCCCTGGAGCATGCCGTTGAGCACCTTGCCGAACTGCGTTGCGTCACGCCCGAACGCATCGGCGGCCTGCTGTGAATTTTCGTCGCCGGCCAACACCGTGTTGACTGCGCCGAGGATCCGCTCGGCCAGCAGCGATTGGCGCTGAGCCATGGCCACCTGGGCCGCCGGGGCGCCCCGCTGCAGGAGAGTCTCGACGACTTTCTCGTACTCGACCTGCAATTGCGGCACGGTTTCGGCCAGGGTCGCGGCGACCTGATGCAGCGACAGTACGGTTTGCTCGCTGGAGAGAATCGCATCGGTGTTCTTCAGCAGCCGCTCCCAGTCCTGTTGCACCGCGCGCATCTCCGGACGCACGGTGGCGGGGGCCGGCGGCAGGCCCGTGGCCGGGTCACCCTTCTTCAGAAAACCCCAGCGCCGGGCAAAATCGTTGCGCGCATCGCTGAGCAACTTGAACGCGGCAGCCTTGCCGGCGGCGGCTTCGGTGGCGTTCTTGGCGATACGCTGGGACAGCACGCGCAGTTCGCCGGCGTGGCCGATGTACTGTTTGTCGTAGATAGCCTGGGTGTTGAGGTACGCGAAGTTGGCGAACAGCAGCATGATGAAGACGATCAGCGCGATGAACAGCACGATAATCTGCGACCGGCTGCGCGACCCTTCCATTGGCTTGCCTGCTTTTGCTTTTATCATCGGTCCTCGCCTGTTAACCCACACCTTCCAAGACTTGCCGAGGAACCTGTGGGAGCGAGCTTGCTCGCGATAGCGGTGTGTCAGTCGACATTAATGCTGGCTGCAAGTCCGTCATCGCGAGCAAGCTCGCTCCCACAAGGTTCTCTGTTGCTCCAACTACACCGCGACGCTCATGAACCCCTGGGACTGCGTCAACGCAAACGGGCTGAACACCTGCCAGCACTGCTCACGCTGAAACCGGCCTTTGACGAACGTCGCCACCGGCCCCTTCAATTCGTCTGCCGGCACCGGCTCCAGGCTGTCCTGGGCAAAGTGCTGGAGGCCGAAAACTTCATCGACCAGCAACCCGGCGAACACCTCTTCATGTTCCACCACCAATACCCGCCGCTGTCGGCGCACCGCCGAAAGCTCGTGCCCGAAGAAGCCGCACAAGTCCATGACCGGCAGCAAACGGCCGCGCAGGTTGGCGACACCCTTGACCCAGGGTTTGACCCCCGGTAGCTGAGTGCAGCGCGGTTCATGCAAGACTTCGCTGACTTCGCTCATGGGCGCGACATACCAGTGCTCGCCCAGGCGAAAACCGATGCCGCTCCAACTGTCCCGCCGGGCCGGCTGGGACGGCAAGTCCGCCGCCAGCAAACGACAGCGCTGGTCGATCTGCAGCAGCAGTTCGAAAGCCGTCAGCGACTCGTTCATGGTCTGACGATCAACCGGCCAGCACGTTGTTCAGGGTCTTGATCAGGGTGTCTTCATCGACCGGCTTGGTCAGGTAGTCCTTGGCGCCCTGGCGCGTGCCCCAGACTTTGTCGGTTTCCTGATCCTTGGTGGTGATGATGATCACCGGGATGTGCCCGGTTTCCGGGTCCTTGGTCAACTGGCGGGTGGCCTGGAAGCCATTGAGGCCTGGCATGACGATGTCCATCAGCACCGCATCGGGCTTTTCCTGGCGGGCCAGGGCCACGCCGTCGGCGCCGTTTTCGGCTTTCAACACTTCATGACCGTGCTTTTCCAGCATGCCGGTCAGTTTGTACATTTCGGTCGGCGAATCATCGACGATCAGAATACGTGCCATGGTCTTCCCCATTCTTGTCGACGCCTGGCCCGATGGCCGAGCGTCACTGTGCGTGTCCTACTGCGGCAAAACGGCGGCGAAGCCAGGAACATGGGCCTGGATCGCATCAAGCAATTCTTCCTTGCTGAAAGGCTTGGTCAAAAACTGGTCGGAGCCGACGATGCGCCCCTTGGCCTTGTCGAACAGCCCGTCCTTGGACGACAGCATGATCACTGGCGTGGACTTGAACGCGCTGTTGTTCTTGATCAGGGCGCAGGTCTGATAACCATCCAGGCGCGGCATCATGATGTCGACAAAGATGATGCCGGGATGGTTGTCGACAATCTTGGCCAGGGCATCAAAACCGTCGATGGCCGTGATGACCTCACAACCCACGTTCTTGAGCAGCGTTTCGGCGGTGCGACGGATCGTCTTCGAATCGTCGATCACCATGACCTTCAAGGCGCTGGGGTGCTGTTCCATAAAATGCTCTACCGTCGCCTTTGCGAAACAAATTGTCCGTTTGCCGGTTAACGCGGCTCGAAACCCTTGGTGCTCAAGGGCCGGCACGACATGGCAGCCTTTTTAGCACAGTCTCCAACACCAATCTATCGGCCGACCCGCAAGGTGGTTTTTCCTTGACCGGGAACACACTCAGCGCCACTCTGACGCCACTTTTATACGCTGATCTTTTGTAGGAGCGAGCTCGCTCGCGATGGCCGTCAACGATAACGCGTGCTGGCTGGATAAGCGTGTTGTTCTCGGGTTCATCGCGAGCGAGTTCGCTCCTACAGAGATCGACATAGCCCCCCAAATTTCGAGGAAACACCCATGAGCGTTCGCGTCGGGATTGTCATGGACCCTATCGCCAGCATTTCCTATAAAAAGGATAGCTCGCTGGCCATGCTGCTGGCCGCGCAGAAGCGTGGCTGGGAGCTGTTCTACATGGAACAGCGCGACCTGTATCAGGGCGAAGGCCAGGCCCGAGCCCGGATGCGTCCGTTGCAGGTGTTCGCCAACCCGGAAAAATGGTTCGAACTGGGCGCCGAAAGCGACGCACTGCTGAGCGATCTGGACGTGATCCTGATGCGCAAGGATCCGCCGTTCGACATGGAGTTCGTCTACTCCACCTATTTGCTGGAACAAGCCGAGCGCGCCGGCGTGCTGGTGGTCAACAAGCCGCAAAGCCTGCGCGACTGCAACGAGAAGCTGTTCGCTACACTGTTCCCGCAGTGCACGCCGCCGACCATCGTCAGCCGTCGCCCTGACGTGCTGCGCGAATTCGCCGACCATCATGGCGATGTGATCCTCAAGCCGCTTGACGGCATGGGCGGTTCTTCGATCTTCCGTCACACTGCAGGGCATCCGAACCTGTCGGTGATCCTCGAAACCCTGACCCTGCATGGTCAGCAGCAAATCATGATCCAGGGTTACCTGCCGGCTATCGTCGATGGCGACAAGCGCATCCTGATGATCGATGGCGAGCCTGTGGATTATTGCCTGGCGCGGATTCCGGCCCAGGGCGAAACCCGTGGCAACCTCGCTGCCGGGGGGCGTGGCGAAGCCCGCCCGCTGACCGACAAGGACCGCTGGATCGCCGCGCAAGTCGGCCCGACCTTACGTGAAAAAGGCCTGTTGTTCGTTGGCCTGGACGTGATCGGCGAGCACCTGACCGAGATCAACGTCACCAGCCCGACCTGCATTCGCGAGATTGATAACGCGTTTGGCACCGACATCGGCGGCATGCTGATGGATGCCATCGATCAGAAGCTCAAGGCACGTTGATTAGCCAAACCAACATTGCGTTATCATGCGCGGCCTGTGAAAACGCGATGTTGGTTTCCTTGTCATGACACTCCCGTCCGATCTGCCTGCCGAACTCGCCCACCGTGGCGTGCGCCCGGTCGATCGCCTCGGTTTTACCCTGTTTCTGGCAGCGCTGATCCACTTGGCCTTGCTGTTGGGTGTCGGGTTTGCAGTGGTCGAGCCCAAGCAAATCAGCAAAACCCTGGAAATCACCCTCGCCACCTTCAAAAGCGAAAAAAAGCCCGAGAAAGCCGATTTCCTGGCCCAGGAGAATCAGCAAGGTAGCGGCACCCTGGATAAAAAGGCGATTCCCAAGACCACCGAGGTCGCGCCGTTCCAGGACAACAAGGTACAAAAAGTCACTCCACCGCCGGCTGCCAAGCCTGAAGTGCAGGAAGCCCCGCCCAAGGCTGCCGTGACCACCGTGGCGCCGAAGCCGAAAAAAGCCCCCGCCAAGACCGAGGAGCCCAAGACCGAGGTAAAAACCCAGGTCCAGGCGCCGACCTTCGACAGCGAGCAACTGTCCAGCGACATCGCCAGCCTGGAAGCGGAACTGGCCGCCGAACAACAGCTGTACGCCAAGCGCCCGCGCATTCACCGCTTGAGCGCGGCCTCGACCATGCGCGACAAGGGCGCCTGGTACAAGGACGAATGGCGCAAGAAAGTCGAGCGCATCGGCAACCTCAACTACCCCGACGAAGCGCGGCGCAAACAGATCTATGGCAACTTGCGCCTGATGGTGTCGATCAACCGTGATGGCTCGTTGTATGAAGTGCTGGTGCTGGAATCTTCAGGCCAGCCGCTGCTGGACCAGGCGGCGCAACGGATCGTCCGGCTGGCGGCACCGTTTGCACCGTTTACCGGGGATTTGTCGGATATTGACCGGCTGGAGATCATCCGCACCTGGAAATTTGCCCGCGGCGATCGCCTCTCCAGTAACTGACCACCCCCCCCCCCCACCTGTAGGAGCGAGCTTGCTCGCGATAAACCTGAGAGCACAGCGGGGTGTCAACCTGGCAGCGTTATCCTTGACGACCATCGCGAGCAAGCTCGCTCCTACAGAATTGCGCTAATTCCTGTGCATCCCCAGCTTGTCAGTTCGCCCCTCGAACGCCACACTAGCGGTCATGAAAAACGTCAGCCCCAGCTACCTCAAGCATCAATTCCTGATCGCCATGCCGCACATGGCCGACCCGAACTTTGCGCACACCTTGACCTACATCGTCGAGCACACGGCCAATGGCGCCATGGGGCTGGTGGTCAACCGTCCGCAAGATCTGAACCTGGCCGATATCCTTGAGCAATTGCGCCCGGAAATCGAACCTCCAGCGCTCTGCCAACATGTACCGATCTTCATCGGTGGCCCGGTGCAGACCGATCGCGGTTTCGTCCTTCACCCCAAGGGTCAGAGCTTCCAGGCGACCGTTGATCTGGAAGACGAGTTGGCCCTGTCGACCTCCCAGGACGTGCTGTTCGCCATCGCTGACGGCGTCGGCCCGGCAAAAAGCCTGATCGCCCTCGGCTACGCCGGTTGGGAAGCCGGGCAACTGGAGGCCGAACTGGCGCAGAACGCCTGGCTGAACTGCCCGTTCGACGCGGACATCCTGTTCAACACCAGCAGCGAACTGCGTCTGGAAGCGGCCGCCAAACACCTGGGCGTCAACCTCAGCCTGCTGACCAGCCAGGCGGGGCACGCCTGATGGCCCTGAAGCTGATTCTGGGTTTTGACTACGGCACCAAACAGATCGGCGTTGCGGTCGGCCAGGTGATTACCGGCCAGGCCCGCGAGCTGTGCACCCTGAAGGCGCAGAACGGCATTCCTGACTGGAACCAGGTCGAAGCCCTCATCAAAGAGTGGAAACCCGATGCCGTGGTGGTCGGCCTGCCGTTGAACATGGACGGTACGCCCAGCGACATGTGCGCCCGCGCGGAAAAGTTCGCCCGGCGCCTGAACGGCCGCTTCAACCTGCCCTTCTATACCCACGATGAACGTCTGACCACCTTCGAGGCCAAGGGCGAACGCCTGGCTCGTGGCGGCCAGAAAGGCAGTTACCGCGACAATCCGGTCGATGCCATCGCCGCCGCCCTGCTGCTGCAAGGCTGGCTCGACGAAAACACCGCACTGTTTGAATCCTGAAGAGCCGCTGTGCGTCTCTCTTAGCTACAACCCGAGCCACTTCCCGCACAGGCTGGCTCGGGCCCAAGAAGGAGCAACCATGAGCCTGCCCAATCCCGCCGAACTGATCAGCCAGATGGCGACCCGACTTGACGCCTATCTGGCCAAACGAGGCATCAGCGACCCGCGTTTCATCGGCATCCGCACCGGCGGCGTCTGGGTGGCCCAGGCTCTGCTCAAGGAGCTGGGCAGCAATGACCCCCTCGGCACCCTGGACGTGTCCTTCTACCGCGACGATTTCAGCCAGAACGGCCTGCACCCGCAGGTTCGCCCTTCGGCGTTGCCGTTCGAGATCGAAGGCCAGCACCTGGTGCTGATCGACGACGTGCTGATGAGCGGCCGGACCATCCGCGCCGCCATGAACGAACTTTTCGACTACGGCCGCCCGGCCAGCGTAACGCTGGTGTGCCTGCTGGACCTGGACGCCGGCGAACTGCCGATCCGCCCGAACGTGGTTGGCGCGACCCTGTCGCTGGCGGCCCACGAACGGGTGAAGCTGTCCGGTCCCGAGCTCGCGCTCGAACTGCAAGACCTCGCCCTTTAATTCGCCCTATTGAGAGTCCCCCTTGCGATGACGCCTCTAGAAACCAAGCGCCCGCTGCAGCTCAATGATCAGGGCCAGCTGCGCCACTTCCTCTCGCTCGACGGTTTGCGCCGCGAACTGTTGACGGAAATCCTCGACACTGCCGACTCCTTCCTTGAAGTCGGCGCCCGGGCCGTGAAGAAAGTCCCGCTGCTGCGCGGCAAGACCGTATGCAACGTGTTCTTCGAGAACTCCACCCGTACCCGCACCACCTTCGAACTGGCGGCCCAGCGCCTCTCGGCGGACGTGATCACCCTCAACGTGTCGACATCGTCGGCAAGCAAGGGCGAAACCCTGCTCGACACCTTGCGCAACCTGGAAGCCATGGCTGCCGACATGTTCGTCGTGCGCCACGGCGATTCGGGTGCCGCGCACTTCATCGCCGAACATGTTTGCCCACAAGTGGCGATCATCAACGGCGGTGACGGCCGGCACGCTCACCCGACCCAGGGCATGCTCGACATGCTCACCATCCGCCGGCACAAGGGCGGGTTCGAAAACCTTTCGGTGGCCATCGTCGGCGACATCCTGCACTCGCGGGTTGCGCGCTCGAACATGCTGGCCCTGAAAACCCTGGGTTGCCCGGATATTCGCGTGATTGCGCCGAAAACCCTGCTGCCGATCGGCATCGAGCAATACGGCGTGAAGGTCTACACCGACATGACCGAAGGCCTGAAGGACGTTGACGTGGTGATCATGTTGCGTCTGCAGCGTGAACGCATGACCGGCGGCCTGTTGCCGAGCGAAGGCGAGTTCTACCGCCTGTTCGGCCTGACCACCGCGCGCCTGGCCGGCGCCAAGCCCGATGCCATCGTGATGCACCCGGGGCCGATCAACCGTGGCGTGGAAATCGAGTCTGCGGTGGCCGACGGCCCGCACTCGGTGATCCTCAACCAGGTGACCTACGGGATCGCCATTCGTATGGCGGTACTGTCCATGGCCATGAGCGGGCAGACTGCGCAACGCCAATTCGAGCAAGGCCAATTCGAGCAGGAGAAAGCCCAGTGAAGCTCAGCATTCTCGGCGCCCGCGTGATCGATCCGGCCAGTGGCCTGGATCAAGTGACCGATATCCACATTGAAGCCTGCAAAGTCGTCGCCCTTGGCGCGGCGCCAGCCGGTTTTGTCGCCGTCGACACGATTGACGCCAAAGGCCTGGTGGCCGCTCCCGGCCTGGTCGACCTCAACGTTGCCCTGCGCGAGCCGGGTTACAGCCGCAAAGGCTCGATTGTCAGCGAAACCCGCGCAGCGGCGGCTGGCGGCGTGACCAGCCTGTGCTGCCCGCCAAAGACCAAACCGGTGCTGGACACCTCGGCGGTGGCCGAACTGATCCTCGACCGTGCCCGCGAGGCCGGCAACACCAAAGTCTTCCCGATCGGCGCCCTGAGCAAAGGCCTGGACGGTGAACAGCTGGCAGAGCTCGTAGCACTGCGCGATGCCGGTTGCGTGGCCTTCGGCAACGGCCTGGAGAGTTTCCGCAACACCCGCACCCTGTGTCGGGCGCTGGACTACGCAGCGACTTTCGACCTGACGGTGATTTTCAACTCCCAGGATTACGACCTGGCCGAGGGCGGCCTGGCTCACGAAGGCCCGACCGCCAGCTTCCTTGGCCTGCCGGGCATCCCGGAAAGCGCTGAAACCGTCGCCCTGGCCCGGGATCTGCTGCTGGTTGAACAGACCGGCGTGCGCGCGCACTTCAGCCAGCTCACCAGCGCACGCGGCGTAGAGCTGATCGCCCAGGCCCAGGCCCGGGGCCTGAAGGTGACAGCGGATGTCGCCCTGTACCAGCTGATCCTGACCGACGAAGCCCTGATCGACTTCAGCAGCCTGTATCACGTCCAGCCACCGCTACGCACCCGCGCCGACCGCGACGGCCTGCGCGCAGCGGTGAAGTCGGGCGTGATCTCGGCCATCTCCAGTCATCACCAACCCCATGAGCGTGACGCCAAACTGGCACCGTTCGGCGCGACCGAGCCGGGCATCAGTAGCGTTGAACTGCTATTGCCACTGGCAATGACCCTGGTCGAAGACGGCTTGCTGGACCTGCCGACGCTACTGAAACGCCTGAGCGTCGGCCCTGCAGAGGCCCTGCGCCTTCCGGCAGGCAAACTGGCGGTAGGTGGCGCGGCGGACATCGTGCTGTTCGACCCTGCGGCCTCGACCGTGGCCGGTGAAACATGGCTGTCCAAGGGCGAAAACTGCCCGTTCATTGGCCACAGCCTGCCGGGTGTGGTGCGTTACACCCTGGTGGATGGACGGATCAGCCACCAGGCTTAAGACCGCGTCGCCTGCATTCGCGAGCAAGCCCGCTCCCACATTGGTTCTGCGATGAACACAGTATTTGTGAACACCAAAGATCAAATGTGGGAGCGGGCTTGCTCGCGAAGACGATTTAGAAGGCGCCTCTGTTCTGCGCATTACGCACAGAAACCTGGTCATTCAACGTCCAGAAGTCATACAGCACCCCGAGAAAGAACAACCCGCCCGTCAACAGGTACAGCAACCCGCTGATCCATTTCCCCTGATACATCCGGTGCACGCCGAACACCCCGAGAAACGTCAGCAGGATCCACGCCACGTTGTATTCGACGGGGCCTGCGGTGAACCGCAGGTCCGCTTCACGGTCCATGGACGGGATCAGGAAAAGGTCGATCAGCCAACCGATCCCCAGCAAGCCGAAGGTGAAGAACCAGATCGTCCCGGTCACCGGCCTGCCGTAATAGAAGCGGTGAGCCCCGGTAAAACCGAAAATCCACAGCAGGTAACCGATCACTTTGCTGTGGGTGTCTTGCTGCTGGACAGCCTGTTGATAGGGGTTCATGAATGACCTCGATTCACACGATAGATAAATATTCTTTAATTCTTTGTGACTTTTTTACAGGCACCCGACGTATGGCAAGTGCTACCTTCACTCCCGTCAAAGCCTTGTAACACCGGACTCCTGTCCGACAATTGCACCATTTTGCCGCTTTTTTGCCACCATTGCCCCCCGGATTGAATCGACCAACGGCCTCGGAAGCGGCAAAAAAGCTGTTATAAAGTTGCGCGCTAACCTATTAAGAGCCTTGCCTAATGCGTTCATTTTTCAAGACATGGCTAACCATTTGCCTTTTGATGCCACTGGCCGCCCACGCCACCAATCGTGAGCAACGTCTTCCAAACGTTAATGGTTACACCCCAAAATCCCATGCCTCTGCTCCTTCGAGCAAAGACAAGAAATCCGCTAAATATGCTCCAAGCCTGGCCAGCAGCAAAAGCGGCCTGGTTCCACCGATGGGCACCAAGGAAAGCAGCGACGTGCTTAGCCGCGCGGTGAACGTCCTCGGTACCCCTTATCGTTGGGGCGGCAGCAGCCCAAGCAAAGGCTTCGATTGCAGCGGCCTGGTGAAATACGCGTTCAACGACGCCACGTTCGACCTGCCACGCACCTCCAACGCCATGGCCAGCGGTCATGGGGAGAAAGTCGATCGCAACGACCTGAAGCCGGGCGACCTGATTTTCTTCAACATCAAGAGTCGTCGGGTCAATCACGTTGCCATTTACCTGGGTAACGACCGCTTCATCCACGCGCCACGTCGTGGCAAGTCGGTCTCCATCGACACTTTGAAGAAACCGTACTGGGAAAACCACTACGTGGTTGCCAAGCGGGTTCTGCCGAAAGAACAGAATGCGTTGCGGGTTGTTCAGCGCTGATTTGAATTTCCGGGGAATGCCCTTGGAAAGTGCTTGAACATGATGACCCCCTTCGCGAGCAAGCTCGCTCCCACTTTGGAATGCACTCCCCTGTGGGAGCGAGCTTGCTCGCGAAGAGACCCTTGAAAGCACCTCAAATCTTCCTCAAAAATTATCCGGCGACCGCGCCTTCTCCCGCGCATGGTCACGACTGACCAACCCCTTGGTCACCAGGTCCTTCAAGCTCATATCCAGCGTCTGCATCCCCAACGACCCTCCCGACTGAATCGCCGAGTACATCTGCGCCACCTTGTCCTCGCGGATCAGGTTCCGGATCGCCGATGTCCCCAGCATGATCTCGTGGGCCGCGATGCGTCCGCCGCCGATTTTCTTCACCAGGGTCTGGGACACCACCGCCAGCAGCGACTCGGAGAGCATCGAGCGCACCATCGACTTCTCGTCCCCCGGAAACACATCGACCACCCGGTCGATGGTTTTCGCCGCCGACGTGGTGTGCAGCGTGCCGAACACCAGATGGCCGGTTTCGGCAGCGGTCAACGCCAGGCGAATGGTTTCCAGATCGCGCATCTCCCCCACCAGGATCACATCCGGGTCTTCCCGCAGTGCCGAACGCAAGGCGGTGGCGAAACTACGGGTATCACGATGGACTTCACGCTGATTGATCAGGCATTTGCGCGACTCGTGAACGAACTCGATGGGGTCTTCGATGGTGAGGATGTGGTGATGGCGATGGGTATTGAGGTAATCGATCATCGCCGCCAGCGTAGTGGACTTGCCGGAACCGGTCGGGCCGGTTACCAGCACCAGGCCACGGGGAGCGTCGGTCATCTTGCGGAACACGTCGCCCATGCCCAGCTCATCCATGCTCTGCACTTTCGCCGGAATGGTGCGAAACACCGCGCCCGCGCCACGGTTCTGGTTGAACACATTGACCCGAAAACGCGCCACGCCGGGTACTTCAAAGGAAAAGTCGGTTTCCAGATGCTTTTCGAAGTCCACCCGCTGGGCGTCATTCATGATGGCATGGATCAGAGTCTGCACCTGTTGGTGATCCAGGGCCGGCAAATTGATGCGTCGCACATCACCGTCGACGCGAATCATCGGCGGCAGGCCGGCGGACAAGTGCAGATCGGATGCCCCCTGTTTGGCGCTGAATGCCAGCAGCTCAGTGATATCCATAGCGCCTCTCAATTCCAGTAGAATGCCGCGAACCTTCAGACCGCTGGCGCCTCTTGATGTCCACCATAGCAGACAACATTCTTCAGGTTAGTTCGCGCATACATGCTGCAACACTTGCCGCGAACCGCGCCGAAAACAGCGTCCAGTTGCTGGCTGTGAGCAAGACCAAACCCGCTCAAGACCTGCGTGAAGCCTACGCCGCCGGCCTGCGCGACTTTGGCGAGAACTACCTTCAGGAAGCGTTGGGCAAGCAACTCGAACTGGCCGACCTGCCCTTGATCTGGCACTTCATCGGCCCCATTCAATCGAACAAGACTCGCGCTATCGCCGAGCACTTCGACTGGGTGCATTCCGTGGATCGCCTGAAAATCGCACAACGGCTGTCCGAACAACGTCCCGCCGATTTGCCGCCTTTGAACATCTGCATTCAGGTCAATGTCAGCGGCGAGGCCAGCAAGTCCGGCTGCACCCCGGCCGATCTGCCGGCCCTGGCCAATGCCATCTGCGCCCTGCCGCGCCTGAAACTGCGCGGGTTGATGGCAATCCCCGAGCCGACGGAAGATCGCGCCACCCAGGATGCCGCTTTCGCTACCGTGCAAAGTCTGCAAGCCAGCCTGAACCTGCCGCTCGACACACTTTCCATGGGCATGAGCCACGATCTCGAATCGGCCATCGCCCAAGGCGCCACTTGGGTGCGGATCGGTACCGCCCTGTTTGGCGCCCGCGACTACGGCCAGCCTTGAAAAATGGCTGACTCTTCTCTTTATAAGGACCTGACATGAGCAAGACACGTATTGCCTTTATCGGTGCCGGCAACATGGCCGCCAGTCTGATCGGCGGCCTGCGGGCCAAGGGTCTGGAAGCAGCACAGATCCGCGCCAGCGATCCGGGCGAAGAAACCCGTGCCCGCGTGAGCGCTGAACACGGCATAGAAACCTTTGCCGACAACGCCCAGGCCATCGACGGTGCCGACGTGGTCGTGCTGGCGGTCAAACCCCAGGCGATGAAAGCCGTGTGCGAAGCCATTCGCCCAAGCCTCAAGCCCCATCAACTGGTGGTTTCGATTGCCGCTGGCATCACCTGCGCCAGCATGAACAACTGGCTCGGCGCCCAGCCGATCGTGCGCTGCATGCCCAACACCCCGGCGCTGGTGCGTCAGGGCGCGAGCGGTCTATTCGCAACGGCCGAAGTGTCAGCCGAACAGCGTCAGCAAGCCCAGGAACTGCTGTCCGCGGTCGGTATCGCCCTATGGCTGAATGACGAGCAGCAATTGGATGCCGTCACCGCCGTTTCCGGCTCGGGCCCGGCGTATTTCTTCCTGCTGATCGAAGCCATGACCGCCGCCGGCGTGAAACTCGGCCTGCCGGCGGACATCGCTGCGCAACTGACCCTGCAAACCGCCCTGGGCGCCGCACATATGGCGGTCTCCAGCGACGTCGACGCGGCCGAGTTACGCCGCCGTGTCACCTCGCCTGCCGGCACCACGGAAGCTGCAATCAAGTCGTTCCAGGCCAATGGCTTTGAAGCCTTGGTCGAAAAAGCACTCGGCGCTGCCGCGCATCGCTCGGCCGAGATGGCCGAACAACTGGGTCAATAAGGAGCTTTTCATGATTGGATTGAATACTGCAGCGGTCTACGTGCTGCAAACCCTCGGCAGCCTGTACCTGCTGATCGTGCTGATGCGTTTCGTACTGCAACTGGTGCGGGCGAACTTCTACAACCCGATTTGCCAGTTCATCGTGAAGGCCACCCAGCCGCTGCTCAAGCCGCTGCGCCGGATCATCCCGAGCGTATTCGGCCTGGACATGTCCTCGCTGGTGCTGGCGATCCTGGTGCAACTGGCGCTGATGGCCCTGACCCTGCTGCTGACCTACGGCACCATCGGCAACCCGCTGCAATTGCTGATCTGGTCGATCATTGGCGTGACCGCGCTGTTCATGAAGATTTTCTTCTTCGCCCTGATCATCAGCGTGATCCTGTCCTGGGTCGCCCCGGGCAGCCATAACCCGGGCGCCGAACTGGTGAACGACGTCTGCGAACCGGCCCTGGCGCCGTTCCGCAAGTTCCTGCCGAACTTGGGCGGCCTGGATCTGTCGCCGATCTTTGCGTTCCTGGCACTCAAG
This sequence comes from Pseudomonas sp. GW821-FHT12A04, assembly GCF_058807755.1. Taxonomy (NCBI): domain Bacteria; kingdom Pseudomonadati; phylum Pseudomonadota; class Gammaproteobacteria; order Pseudomonadales; family Pseudomonadaceae; genus Pseudomonas; species Pseudomonas sp. GW821-FHT12A04. The sequence goes on along the minus strand of NZ_JBXAQZ010000002.1, from coordinate 463,360 downwards.
CTGATCGACATGCTGGTGATCAACAACCTCGCCGCCATGACCATGATGCCGCAAATCCTCCGCGTGTTGATCTGACCGGGTGAGCTGGTTTCGCTGGGACGGTGACGACCTGATTCTGGAGTGTCACCTGCAACCGGCAGCCCGCAGTGATGACTTCTGCGGGCTGCACGGCGATCGCCTGAAGATCCGCCTGACCGCGCCGCCGGTCGAGGGCAAGGCCAACGCGTATCTGATGGCGTTTCTGGCCAAGGCCTTTGGCGTGTCCAAGAGCCAGGTCAGCCTGATCAGTGGCGAGTTGAACCGGCAGAAACGGGTGCGAATCTGCTCGCCGAAGAAGTTGCCGGACTTGCCTGATCTGGTGCGTCCCGCAGGCTGACCGCGTCATCGTTCATCGCGAGCAAGCTCGCTCCCACATGGACCGCATCAATCCTGTGGGAGCGGGCTTGCTCGCGAAGGCCGCACCGCGGTTCTGCTGAATGAAATCAGGCCCGATCGTTGCTTGCCGCTAACCCCAGCGGTCTTTAGACTTACGCCTCATTTCAATGAGAGCAGGGTCGATGCCAGCTGCCTTTCCCCCCGATTCTGTTGGTCTGGTGACGCCGCAAGTGGCGCACTTCAGCGAACCCCTGGCGTTGGCCTGCGGTCGCTCGCTCCCGGCCTATGACCTGATCTACGAAACCTACGGCACGCTCAACGCCACGGCGAGCAACGCCGTGCTGATCTGCCACGCCCTGTCCGGCCATCACCACGCCGCCGGCTACCACAGCGCCGACGACCGCAAACCCGGTTGGTGGGACAGCTGCATCGGTCCCGGCAAGCCGATCGACACCAGCAAGTTCTTCGTGGTCAGCCTGAACAACCTCGGCGGCTGCAACGGTTCCACCGGCCCGAGCAGTATCAACCCGGACACCGGCAAGCCGTTCGGCGCCGACTTTCCGGTATTGACCGTGGAAGACTGGGTGCACAGTCAGGCGCGTTTGGCGGACCGTCTCGGCATCGCCCAGTTCGCGGCCGTTATCGGCGGCAGCCTCGGCGGCATGCAGGCGATGCAATGGAGCATCACTTACCCTGACCGCATCCGTCACTGCCTGGCCATCGCCTCGGCACCCAAGCTGTCGGCGCAGAACATCGCGTTCAACGAAGTGGCGCGCCAGGCGATCCTCACCGACCCGGAATTCCACGGCGGTTCGTTCCAGGAACACAACGTGATCCCCAAGCGCGGCCTGATGCTGGCGCGGATGGTCGGGCACATCACCTACCTGTCCGACGACTCCATGGGCGAGAAATTCGGCCGCGGGCTCAAGAGCGAGAAGCTCAACTACGACTTCCACAGCGTCGAGTTCCAGGTGGAAAGCTACCTGCGCTATCAGGGCGAAGAATTCTCCGGGCGCTTCGATGCCAACACCTATCTGTTGATGACCAAAGCGCTCGATTACTTCGATCCGGCGGCGAACTTCGACGATAACCTGGCAAAAACCTTTGAAGGCGCCAAGGCCAAGTTCTGCGTGATGTCGTTCACCACCGACTGGCGCTTCTCCCCTGCCCGCTCGCGGGAATTGGTGGACGCACTGATGGCCGCGCGCAAGGACGTCTGCTACCTCGAGATCGACGCTCCGCAAGGCCACGACGCCTTCCTGATTCCGATCCCGCGCTACCTGCAGGCATTCGGCAATTACATGAACCGCATTACGTTGTGAGAAAGCCATGAGAGCTGATCTGGAAATCATCCAGGAATGGATCCCCGCCGGCAGCCGCGTGCTCGACCTCGGGTGCGGCGATGGCGAACTGCTGACCTGGCTGCGCGATAACAAGCAAGTCACCGGTTATGGCCTGGAAAACGACGCCGACAATATCGCCGAGTGCGTGGCCAAGGGCATCAACGTCATCGAACAGGACCTGGACAAGGGCCTGGGCAACTTCGCCAGCAACAGTTTCGATGTCGTGGTCATGACCCAGGCGCTGCAAGCGGTGCACTACCCGGACAGGATCCTCGAGGAAATGCTGCGCGTCGGTCGCCAGTGCATCATCACCTTCCCCAACTTCGGCCACTGGCGGTGCCGCTGGTACCTGGCGAGCAAGGGCCGCATGCCGGTTTCCGAGTTCCTGCCGTACACCTGGTACAACACGCCGAACATTCACTTCTGCACCTTCGCCGACTTTGAAGCCTTGTGTCGCGAACGTGAAGCGAAGGTCATTGATCGGCTGGCCGTGGATCAACAGCATCGGCACGGGTGGGCCAGCAAGCTATGGCCTAATCTGTTAGGTGAGATCGGTATCTACCGCGTCAGCAGTCCGGGACTTTCCGACCACAAGGTCGCGGTCTGATCCACCCTACTTCAAGGAGAACGATCATGGGTCGTCTAGCGTTGTTTCTACTCACTGCCTGCCTGAGCGTCACCGCCATGGCCGCCGACGCCATCAAGAGCGAACGCAAGGAAACCTTCGGTGACGTGACGGTGCACTACAACACCTTCAACTCCACCTACCTGCTACCGGACGTTGCCAAGGCTGCCCAGCTGACCCGCAGCAAGGATCAGGGCGTGATCAACATTTCGGTGATCAAGGCCGGCACGCCGATGGCGGCCGACGTCAGCGGCACCGTCAAAGACCTGACCAGCCAAAGCTACACACTGAACTTCAAGCAGGTCACCGAGCAAGGAGCGATTTACTACATCGCCCAATACCCGGTACCGCAGCAGGAAATCCGCACCTTCAACATCAAGGTGCAGACCGGCGACAAGATCAACACCATCAATTTCAACCAAGAGCTCTTCCCTGGCCAATGATCAACTTCACGCAACTCGTACTGGCCAGCCATAACGCCGGCAAACTCAAGGAACTCCAGGCCATGCTCGGCGAGTCGGTGCACCTGCGCTCGATCGGCGAGTTCAGCAGCGTCGAGCCTGAAGAAACCGGCCTGTCGTTCGTCGAGAACGCCATCCTCAAGGCCCGCAATGCCGCGCGCATTTCCGGCCTGCCGGCGCTGGCCGACGATTCCGGGCTGGCGGTGGATTTCCTTGGCGGCGCGCCCGGTATCTACTCGGCGCGTTATGCCGATGGCAAGGGCGATGCGGCGAACAACGCCAAGCTGCTCGACGTGTTGAAAGACGTGCCTGAAGCCGAACGTGGCGCGCAGTTCGTCTGCGTGCTGGCACTGGTGCGCCACGCCGATGATCCGTTGCCGATCCTCTGCGAAGGTTTGTGGCACGGGCGAATCCTGACCCAGGCCAGCGGCGAACACGGTTTTGGCTACGACCCGCTGTTCTGGGTGCCGGAGCGCGATTGCTCCAGCGCCGAGCTGAGCCCAGGCGACAAGAACCAGATCAGCCACCGCGCCCGTGCAATGGATCTGCTGCGCCAGCGTCTGGGCTTGAAATGACCCGTGAATCATCCGCGTCGCCGCTGATCTTCGGCGGCGACGCTCAATCGCCTCGGGCGGCCCTGCCTGTGCTGCCGCCGCTGGCGCTGTACATCCACATCCCGTGGTGCGTGCGCAAATGCCCTTATTGCGACTTCAACTCCCACACCGCCAGCCCCGTGCTGCCGGAAGAAGAGTACGTCGACGCATTGCTGGCCGATCTCGATCAGGACCTGCACGCCGTTTATGGTCGTGAGCTGAGCTCGATTTTCTTTGGTGGCGGCACGCCAAGCCTGTTCAGCGCTGATTCGCTGGGTCGCTTGCTCAAAGGCGTCGAACAGCGCATTCCGTTTGCCAGCGACATCGAAATCACCCTGGAAGCCAATCCGGGGACGTTCGAGCAAGACAAGTTCGTGGCGTACCGGAAACTGGGGATCAATCGCCTATCGATCGGTATTCAGAGCTTTCAGCAAGAAAAGCTCGAGGCCCTGGGACGAATTCACAACGGTGACGAAGCCGTACGCGCCGCCGGTATGGCGCGGCAGGCCGGGTTCGACAACTTCAACCTGGACTTGATGCATGGCTTGCCGAATCAGTCCCTGGACGATGCCTTGGCGGACCTGCGCACAGCCATCGCCCTGAAACCGACTCACCTGTCGTGGTATCAACTGACTCTGGAACCGAACACAGTATTCTGGAACCAGCCACCGACTCTGCCGGAAGACGACACGCTGTGGGACATTCAGGAGGCCGGGCAAGCACTGCTGGCTGAACATGGTTACGTGCAATACGAAGTTTCGGCCTATGCCCTGCCCGGTCGCCCGGCGCGCCACAACCTCAATTACTGGAGTTTTGGCGACTTCATTGGCATCGGCGCCGGCGCCCATGGCAAGCTCAGCCATCCGGACGGGCGCATCATTCGCACCTGGAAGACCCGCCTGCCCAAGGATTACCTGAATCCGGCGAAAAGCTTTAAGGCCGGCGAGAAAGCGCTGGGCAACGATGAAATGCCGTTCGAATTCCTGATGAACGCACTGCGCCTGACTGAAGGCGTCGAATCGCGGCTGTACCCGGAACGTACCGGCATGACGCTGGAAAGCCTCGCTGAAGGCCGCCGTGAAGCCGAACAAAGCGGCCTGTTGCAGGTCGAACCTTCACGTCTGGTAGCCACCGAGCGCGGACAACTCTTCCTCAACGACTTGCTGCAGAAATTTCTGACATAAGGAAATCGAATGGATTTGGTACTCGACCTGCTTGCCACTGTGTCTCGCTGGAGCCGCAGCAACCTCTCGGAAATCGCCCTGGCCCTGGTGGGCTGCCTGTTGGTGCTGTTTGGTGCGGATTTCAAAGGCTGGGTCGAGCAACGCCTGGGCAGCATCGCCGGCGCCTTGCGCGTGCCGCTGATGTCTCTGCTGTGCATGATCGGCAGCGGCGCGGCGCTGATCTACGCCACGCCGTGGGTCGTGCGCGGCTTGAGCCAGTTCAACAACTACAGCCTGGCGCCGGTGTTGCTGGTGGTGCTGGTGTTGATTGGCGTGGTCGCTGACCGCCGCTGATCTCAGCCACACCCTAAAACAACTGTGGGAGCGAGCTTGCTCGCGATGAGGCCATAACATCCAACATCTCTGTTGACTGCCAGGCCGCCATCACGAGCAAGCTCGCTCCCACAGGTTTTACGCCAGTTTTTCGAACTTCAAATCCCACACCCCATGCCCAAGACGTTCGCCACGGCGTTCGAACTTGGTGATCGGGCGCTCGGCCGGGCGTGGTACGCACTTGCCGTCTTCGGCGAGGTTGCGGTAACCCGGCGCGACGTTCATCACTTCCAGCATGTATTCGGCGTACGGTTCCCAGTCAGTGGCCATGTGCAGAATGCCGCCGACTTTCAATTTGCTGCGCACCAACTCAGCGAAGGACGCCTGAACGATACGACGCTTGTGGTGACGGCTCTTGTGCCACGGATCCGGGAAAAACAGCATCAGGCGATCGAGGCTGTTATCGGCCACGCAGCGGTTGAGCACTTCGATAGCATCGCAATCGTAGACCCGCAGGTTGGTCAGGCCTTGTGTCAGCACGCCATTGAGCAGCGCACCGACACCCGGACGGTGAACCTCAACGCCAATGAAATCCTGATCCGGCGCAGCCGCTGCCATTTCCAGCAGCGAATGGCCCATGCCGAAACCGATTTCCAGCGAGCGCGGTGCCGAGCGACCGAACACCTGGTCGAAATCCACCGGCGCGTCGGCCAGCGGCAGCACGAACAGCGGAGTGCCCTGCTCCAGGCCCTTTTGCTGGCCTTCGGTCATGCGCCCGGCGCGCATCACGAAACTCTTGATGCGGCGGTGTTGGCGCTCGTCGCCTTCTTCCGTCTGGATAGGCGTGTCGTTCGATTCAGTCATCAATGGCTCTTACTTGATCAGACCATCCAGCGGCGAAGAGGCGCTGGCATAGAGTTTTTTCGGCATGCGGCCGGCGAGGTAGGCCAAGCGGCCTGCGACGATCGCATGTTTCATGGCTTCAGCCATCATGACCGGCTGCTGGGCGTGGGCGATGGCCGAGTTCATCAGCACCGCATCACAACCCAGTTCCATGGCGATAGTGGCGTCGGAAGCGGTACCGACACCGGCATCCACCAGCACCGGGATCTTGGCTTCTTCGAGGATGATCTGCAGGTTATATGGATTGCAGATCCCCAGGCCCGAACCGATCAGACCGGCCAGCGGCATCACCGCGATGCAGCCGATTTCCGCCAATTGACGGGCGATGATCGGATCATCACTGGTGTAGACCATCACGTCGAAGCCTTCCTTGACCAGCGTTTCGGCAGCCTTGAGGGTTTCGATCACGTTGGGGAACAGGGTTTTCTGATCCGCCAGCACTTCCAGCTTGACCAGGTTGTGGCCATCGAGCAGCTCACGGGCCAGGCGGCAGGTGCGCACAGCCTCGATAGCGTCATAGCAACCGGCGGTGTTCGGCAGGAAGGTGTAGCGGTCCGGCGACAGCACTTCGAGCAGGTTCGGCTCGCCCTCGATCTGGCCAAGGTTGGTGCGGCGCACGGCGAAAGTGACGATCTCGGCACCCGAGGCTTCGATGGCCAGGCGGGTTTCTTCCATGTCACGGTACTTGCCGGTACCGACCAGCAAACGCGACTGGTAAGTACGACCGGCCAGGACGAAAGGCTTGTCGCTGCGAACGATGCTCATGGGAAATCCTCTGTAGGGGTGAGGTACTTGCAGAATTCTGTGGCCACTGGGGCGAGGCTGCTAGCCGCCGCCGATGGCGTGCACCACTTCGACGTTGTCGCCGTCGTTCAACGTGGTGTCTGCGTGCTGACTGCGCGGGACGATATCCAGATTGAGTTCGACCGCCACCCGGCGTCCGGTCAGGTCCAGACGGGTCAGCAGGGCCGCAACGGTTTCACCGTCGGGCAGTTCAAAGGATTCGCCGTTCAACTGAATGCGCATGCCGGATGCCGCCATCATTTTTAGGGGCTGGCATTCTAGCCCGATCGTGACCTAAAGGTCAGCAATAAGCGTCAAGTGGTCAGCGGCAAGCGCCAGGCGGCGAGGCCCAGGCAGAGCCAGCCCGCGAGGAAGGCCAGGCCACCGAACGGGGTGACAATGCCAAGCTTGCTGATACCCGTCAGCGTCAGCACGTAAAGGCTGCCGGAGAACAGCAGGATCCCGACGGCAAACGATGCGCCGGCCCATGTGAGCAAACGGCCGGGAATCTGCGTGGCCAGCAGCGCCACGCCCAGCAGCGCCAGGGTGTGCACCAGCTGGTAAGTGACGCCGGTATGAAAAATCGTCAGATATTCAGGTGTCAGACGGTTTTTCAGGCCATGGGCGGCAAAGGCCCCGAGGCCGACACCGGTGAAGCCGAAAAAAGCGGCCAGCATCAGAAAGCCACGCAGCATGCAGAACTCCAGTCAGTTTCGATCCAAAGGGTCTGTATAATGGCCCGCTCAACGGGTTCGGCCAAGCCATCTCTATGCTGCGTATCTATTTCCGTCATTTCTCCAAGGCCGTGCTCTGGTTCATGGGTGGCAGCGTATTGCTGGTGCTGATCTTTCGCGTGGTGCCGCCACCGGGGACGACGCTGATGGTCGAGCGCAAGATCGAATCCTGGTTTGACGGCGAACCCATCGACCTGCAACGGACCTGGAAACCCTGGGACGAAATCTCCGATGACCTGAAAGTCGCGGTGATTGCCGGCGAAGACCAGAAATTCCCGGAGCACTGGGGCTTCGATATCGGCGCGATTCAGGCGGCGTTTGCCCATAACGAGCGCGGCGGTTCGATCCGTGGCGCCAGTACCCTCAGCCAGCAAGTCTCGAAAAACCTGTTCCTGTGGTCTGGCCGCAGCTGGCTGCGTAAAGGCCTGGAGGCCTGGTTCACCGGACTGATCGAAGTGTTCTGGCCCAAGCAACGAATTCTTGAGGTGTACCTCAACAGTGTCGAGTGGGATGACGGCGTGTTTGGCGCCGAAGCGGCGGCCCGGCATCACTTTGGCGTGAGCGCCAGGAACCTCAGCCGTCAGCAATCGAGCTTGTTGGCCGCCGTACTGCCCAACCCTCGCGTGTGGAGTGCGAGCCATCCGACCGCTTACGTGGCGCGACGTGCAGGCTGGATTCGGAGACAGATGAGCCAGTTAGGTGGCGACAGCTATCTGGTCGGGCTGAACGATTCGCGCCGGGCGCCTTGGGCCCAATAACTGATCCCAATTTTTCAGACCCTGAAAACCACTGTGGGAGCGGGCTTGCCCGCGATGACGGCCTGACATTCAACTTTTATATTGAATGTTCGGGCCTCATCGCGAGCAAGCTCGCTCCCACAGGATCAATGATCGGGGCGTTTTTTATTGCCTGCTCGCCAGTTACGCAGCGATCGACAACTTGAGCTTGTTCATCGCGCTTTTCTCAAGCTGACGAATACGCTCGGCCGACACGTTGTACTTCTGCGCCAGGTCGTGCAGCGTGGCTTTTTCTTCCGCCAGCCAGCGCTGGTAGAGGATGTCACGGCTGCGGTCGTCCAGCACTTCCAGCGCTTCGTGCAGGTTGTGGTTGGAGTTGTCGCTCCAGTCGGCATCTTCCAGTTGACGGGCCGGATCGTACCGGTGGTCTTCCAGATAGTTGGCCGGCGACTGGAATGCACTGTCGTCGTCCGCTTCGGCAGCCGGGTCGAAGGCCATGTCATGGCCGGTCAGGCGGCTTTCCATCTCGCGTACTTCCCGAGGCTCTACACCCAGGCTTTCCGCTACGCGATGGACTTCTTCGTTGTTCAGCCAGGCCAGACGCTTCTTCTGGCTGCGCAGGTTGAAGAACAACTTGCGCTGGGCCTTGGTGGTCGCGACTTTCACGATGCGCCAGTTGCGCAGGATGAACTCGTGGATTTCCGCCTTGATCCAGTGCACGGCAAAGGACACCAGGCGCACGCCCATTTCCGGGTTGAAGCGCTTCACGGCCTTCATCAGGCCGACGTTGCCTTCCTGGATCAGGTCAGCCTGAGCCAGACCGTAGCCGGAATAGCTACGGGCGATATGTACGACAAAACGCAGGTGGGCGAGCACCATCTGCCGAGCCGCCCCCAAATCCTGCTCATAATAGAGACTCTCGGCCAGTTCACGCTCCTGCTCCGGCGACAGCAATGGAATGCTGTTGACGGTGTGCACATAGGCCTCCAGGTTCGCACCCGGGACCAGAGCATATGCAGGTTGCAAAGAATTGGTCATACGAAAAAACCTCCGACTTACAAACTCGTGCAGTTCAGCACTGCGAAAATTGACCGGAAACCGAAAGACAAGTTCCCTAAAACCCAAAAACGCTGAAAGGTCAATACGAGCAAAATGATACTACTTAGGCGCAAGCTCCCTCAGGTGGCGTGCGACTGCAATCCATGCACCGATATACCCCAACAGCACCGCGCCAAGCAAGAGAGACAGACCGTCGGCAACTGGCACTCCAGCCAGCGCAAAATCACTGCCGTACAAACCGGCCAGCCCCACCACCGCGTCGTTCAGCCAATCAAGGCCGAACGCCAGAACGCCCCAGGACAGAATCCCCGCACCGAAGCCATACAGCGCGCCCATATACAGAAAGGGCCTGCGCACATAGCTGTCAGTGCCGCCGACCAGTTTAATCACTTCTATCTCTGTGCGGCGGTTTTCAATATGAAGACGAATGGTATTGCCTATCACCAAAAGTAATGCAGAAACCAGAAGCACGGTCAGACCGAAGACAAAACGGTCACCCAGCTTGAGGATGGCTGCCAGACGCTCGACCCAGACTAAATCAAGTTGCGCCTGTTGTACCTTCGGCAGCTCGGATAGTTTTTGTCTTAATGCTTCAAGAGCCGGCTTGTCGACTTCAGTCGGCGTCACCAGGACCACGCCCGGCAGCGGGTTCTCCGGCAACTCCTTGAGCGCCTCGCCCAGCCCGGACTGTTGCTGGAACTCTTCCAGCGCCTGATCCCGGCCAACGTATTCGGCCTCGGCGACGCCAGGCATGCCCTTGATCTGATCGCGCAGCGCTTCGCCTTCGGCCGGCTTGGCCTCAAGGTCCAGATACAGGGAAATCTGCGCCGCACGCTGCCAGGAACCGCCCAGACGCTCGACGTTACTTAGCAAAAGTGACAGCCCCATGGGCAAACTCAGGGCCACCGCCATCACCATGCAGGTGAAGAAACTGCCGATAGGCTGCTTGCCCAGGCGGCGCAGGCTGTCCACCAGACTGGCGCGATGACTTTCGATCCAGGCGCGGAACAACGTGGCAAAGTCCGGCCCGTCGTCATCGTCGTGTTTTTTCTTTTGCGGCTGCGGATCGGCGGCCTTCGGGGCCACACGCTCGGAAACCTTGGGGCTACGTGTTGCACTCATACCGCGGCCTCCCCGTCACCGATCAATCGACCGCGTTGCAAGGTCAGCATGCGATGGCGCATGCGGGCGATCAGGGCCAGGTCGTGACTGGCGATCAGCACGCTGGTACCCAGGCGATTGATGTCTTCGAACACACCCATGATCTCAGCGGCCAGGCGCGGGTCGAGGTTACCGGTCGGCTCATCCGCCAGCAGCAAGGCCGGACGGTGAACGATGGCGCGGGCGATGCCGACGCGCTGCTGCTGACCGGTGGACAGGTCACCCGGGTACAGATCGGTTTTATCCGACAGCGCCACGCGCTCCAGTGCCGAGTCCACGCGCTTGGCGATCTCGGCCTTGGACAGCCCCAGGATCTGCAAAGGCAACGCGACGTTATTGAACACCGTGCGATCGAACAGCAACTGGTGATTCTGGAACACCACGCCGATCTGCCGACGCAAGAAAGGAATCTGCGCGTTGCTGATGGTGCTCAGGTCTTGCCCGGCGAGCAGCAACTTGCCGCTGGTCGGGCGCTCCATCGCCAGCAACAGGCGCAACAGCGTGGATTTACCGGCGCCGGAATGGCCGGTGACAAACAAGAACTCGCCACGACGGACTCGAAAGCTCAGCTCATGCAAGCCGACGTGACCGTTCGGGTAGCGCTTACCGACCTGTTCGAAACGAATCATGAACGCTCCCGCTCGGCAAACAATGCCTGGACAAAGGGTTCTGCTTCAAAGGTACGCAAATCGTCGATGCCTTCGCCGACGCCAATGTAGCGGATCGGCAGGCCGAATTGCTTGGCCAGGGCGAAAATCACCCCGCCTTTGGCGGTGCCGTCGAGCTTGGTCAGCGCCAGGCCAGTCAGTTCGACGGTCTGGTTGAATTGCTTGGCCTGGTTGATGGCGTTCTGGCCGGTACCGGCGTCAAGCACCAACAGCACTTCGTGAGGTGCGTCGGCGTCGAGCTTGCCGATCACCCGGCGAACCTTTTTCAGTTCTTCCATCAGGTTGTCTTTGGTGTGCAGGCGGCCGGCGGTGTCGGCGATCAGCACATCGATGCCACGGGCCTTGGCGGCCTGCACGGCGTCGAAGATCACCGAGGCCGAGTCGGCGCCAGTGTGCTGCGCGATCACCGGGATCTTGTTGCGCTCACCCCATACCTGCAATTGCTCCACTGCTGCGGCACGGAAGGTGTCGCCGGCGGCGAGCATGACTTTCTTGCCTTCCAGCTGCAGTTTCTTCGCCAGCTTGCCGATGGTGGTGGTCTTGCCGGCACCGTTGACGCCGACGACCAGAATCACGAACGGCTTGTTTTGCGAGGCGATTTTCAGCGGCTGCTCGACAGGCTTGAGCATCGCTGCCAGCTCGGCTTGCAGGGATTTGTACAGGGCATCGGCATCGGCCAGCTCCTTGCGCGCAACCTTCTGCGTCAGGCGCTGAATGATCACCGAGGTGGCTTCGACACCCACGTCGGCGGTCAGCAAACGGGTTTCGAGGTCTTCGAGCAACTCGTCATCGATGACCTTTTTGCCCAGGAACAGGCTGGCCATGCCTTCGCCGATACTGGCGCTGGTCTTGGACAGGCCCTGCTTGAGGCGGGCGAAGAAACCGGCTTTGGTTTCTTCCGTGCGTACCGGCTCGACCGGGGCTTCGACGGGCGCCGCGATCGGCTCAGGAATCGGAGCGGGTGCCGGTGCTTGAGCAACCGGAGCAACCGGAGCAACCGGAGCAACCGGAGCAACCGGAGCAACCGGAGCAACGAATACCGGAACCTCTGGCTGACTGACAACGGGCACAGGCTCGGCCACGACGACTGGCTCAACAATCGGTTCGACCACAGGCGCGTGAACCGGGGCAGGCGTAAACGCTGCCGGAGCCGGAATCGGTGGTGTCACGTGAGGAGCCAGGTCATTTTCGACCAATGCTACGGGTTCTTCGGCCACTGGCAGGGTCAACCACGGTTCGGCCGTCGGGGCCGGAGGCTGTTCGGTGACGATTTCGCTGACTGGTTCGGGAACGGCTTCAACCTTGGGTTGCAGCGACGGCTCGGCAATCGGCAGAACAACCGGCGCGGGCGTTTCTTCTATTACCGGGACCGGCGTCGGCGCAGGTTCAGGAATGGCTTGTGGCTGTTCGACGACGGGTTCCTGCGGCTTTTTGCGCAGCCATCCGAACAGGCTTTTCTTCTCGCCAGCCGCAGCTGGGGTCTTCTTGTCGTCGTTGGAACCAAACATGGAGGACGGCTATCTCACGGTAGCGACGCGCCAATGGCGCCCCGGCAAATAAATATTCGATGCAGAACAGACTGTGTTTCACCCAGCTTGTTCACGCGCAACATTTTGTCGAGGTGCGAACGGCACCTCACGGAAACGTTTTTACGAAGGACTAAAGCAGCAAAATCGGCGAAAAAGCAGAGTTTAGTTGATAAATTCCAACCTTCTGCTGCAAACCCATACAACCTGATCAAACGCAAAGGCCTGATAGGCGTGGCCGCCAGTAAAACGGATCAGTATCCTAGCACCCTCTCGCCCGCTGACGCTAAGAACAAGCGGGCAGCCCCAAAGGTTTGAAAACGAATGAATGCTCTTGCCCGCCGCGCCGCAGGCCTGCTGCTCAGCACAGTTTGCCTGCCCCTTTCGGCCCTGGCTGCCGACCCGCAACCCACCCACGAATTCACTCTCGACAATGGCTTGAAGGTGGTCGTGCGCGAAGACCACCGTGCGCCCGTGGTAGTTTCCCAGGTCTGGTACAAGGTCGGCTCCAGCTACGAGACACCGGGTAATACTGGCCTGTCCCACGCCCTGGAACACATGATGTTCAAGGGCAGCGAGAAAGTCGGCCCCGGCGAAGCCTCGCTGATCCTGCGCGACCTCGGCGCCGAAGAGAACGCATTCACCAGCGATGATTTCACCGCCTATTACCAGGTGCTGGCCCGGGATCGCTTGGGCGTGGCCTTCGAACTGGAAGCCGACCGCATGGCCAGCCTGCGCCTGCCGCCCGACGAGTTCGCCAAGGAAATCGAGGTCATCAAGGAAGAGCGTCGCCTGCGTACCGACGACAAGCCGATGGCCAAGGCCTACGAGCGTTTCAAGGCCATGGCTTACCCGGCAAGCGGCTATCACACGCCGACCATCGGCTGGATGGCCGACCTTGAGCGAATGAAAGTCGAAGAGCTGCGCCACTGGTACGAAACCTGGTACGTGCCCAACAACGCCACGCTGGTGGTGGTTGGCGATGTCACCCCGGACGAAGTCAAAACCCTGGCCCAACGCTATTTCGGCCCGATCGCCAAGCGTGAAGTGCCCGCCGCGAAAAAACCGCTGGAACTGGCCGAACCGGGCGAGCGCCAGATCACCCTGCACGTGCAGACCCAACTGCCTAGCCTGATGCTGGCCTTCAACGTGCCGAGCATCGCCACAGCCGAAGACAAGCGCCTGGTCAATGCCCTGCGCCTGATCTCCGCACTGCTCGACGGCGGCTACAGCGGACGTATCCCGACGCAACTGGAGCGCGGAGAAGAACTGGTGTCCGGCGGCTCGTCGAGTTACGACGCCTATACCCGTGGTGACAGTCTCTTCACCCTGTCGGCATCGCCAAACTCGCAGAAACACAAGACCATCGCCCAGGCGCAAGCCGGTTTGTGGAAGCTGCTCGACCAGCTGAAAACCACGGCGCCAACCGCTGAAGAGCTGGAGCGCGTACGCGCACAAGTCATCGCCGGCCTGGTCTTCGAGCGCGACTCGATCACCAGTCAGGCCACCGCCATCGGCCAACTGGAAACAGTCGGCCTGTCATGGAAACTGATGGACACCGAACTGGCCGATCTGGAAAGCGTTACGCCGGAAGATATCCAGAAAGCCGCCAAGCTGTATTTCACTCGCGAACGTCTCAGCGTCGCCCATGTACTGCCTCTGGAGACGACTCATGAGTGAGCGTAAACCCTCCCGCCTGGCCCTGATCGGCCTGATCGCCGTCACCGTTATCGGTTCTGCAGCGTTCTATTTGTCGCGCTCTGTCGAAACCAATGCCAGCGAAGCCCTCGACAAGGCCAAGGCCAGTCAGAAACTGCAGTCGCTGACCGAACTCAACGGCAAGGCACCGAACCACCGCAAGCTGGACGTGCAGACCTGGAACACCGCCGAAGGCACCAAGGTGCTGTTTGTCGAAGCCCATGAGCTGCCGATGTTCGACATGCGCCTGATCTTCGCTGCCGGTAGCAGCCAGGACGGCGATGCACCGGGCGTGGCGGTGTTGACAAACGCCATGCTCAATGAAGGCGTGGCCGGCAAAGACGTCGGTGCCATAGCCCAGGGCTTCGAAGGCCTGGGCGCCGATTTCGGCAACGGCGCGTTCAAGGACATGGCAATCGCTTCGCTGCGTAGCCTGAGTGCCAAGGACAAGCGCGAGCCGGCCCTGAAGCTGTTCGCCGAAGTCATCGGCAAGCCGACTTTCCCTGCCGATTCGCTGGCCCGCATCAAGAACCAGATGCTTGCCGGTTTCGAATACCAGAAACAGAACCCCGGCAAACTGGCGAGCCTGGAGCTGATGAACCGCTTGTACGGTGATCACCCGTATGCACACGCCAGCGACGGCACGGCGAAAACCGTACCGGAGATTACCCAGGCCCAGCTGCGTGCTTTCCACGAGAAAGCCTACGCAGCCGGTAACGTGGTGATCGCACTGGTCGGCGACCTGTCCCGCACGGAAGCCGAAGCGATTGCCGCCCAGGTTTCCGGCGCCCTGCCCAAAGGCCCGGCCTTGCCGAAAATTGCGCAACCCGCTGAGCCCAAGGCCAGCGTCGGCCATATCGAGTTCCCGTCCAAGCAGACCAACCTGATGCTCGCGCAATTGGGCATCGATCGCGATGACCCGGACTATGCGGCATTGTCCATGGGTAACCAGATTCTCGGTGGCGGCGGCTTCGGCACCCGCTTGATGAGCGAAGTGCGCGAGAAGCGTGGCCTGACTTACGGCGTGTATTCGGGCTTTACGCCGATGCAGGCGCGTGGCCCGTTCATGATCAACCTGCAAACCCGCGCCGAGATGAGCGAGGGCACCCTGAAACTGGTGCAGGATGTGCTGGCCGACTACCTTAAAACCGGTCCGACCGAAAAAGAGCTCGACGACGCCAAGCGCGAACTGGCCGGCAGCTTCCCGCTGTCCACCGCCAGCAACGCCGATATCGTCGGCCAACTGGGCGCCATCGGCTTTTACAACTTGCCGTTGAGTCACCTGGAGGACTTCATGCAACAGTCCCAGTCTCTGACCGTCGAGCAGGTCAAAGCCGCCATGAACAAACACCTGAGCACGAACAAGATGGTCATCGTCAGCGCTGGCCCGACCGTGCCGCAAAAGCCGTTACCGGCCCCTACTGATAAACCTTCCGAGCAGCCGCTCGGGGTTCCGGAGCATTAATGGCTACTCATTCGAAAAAACCTGCCCGCAACGTCCACAACGGCGTGAACCAGCTGCGCATCATCGGCGGCGAATGGCGCAGCCGGAAGCTGAGCTTCCCCGACGCCCCGGGCCTGCGTCCGACACCGGACCGCGTGCGTGAAACCCTGTTCAACTGGCTCGCGCCTTACGTGCCGGGCGCCAAGGTGCTCGACCCGTTCACCGGCAGCGGCGCGCTGTTCCTCGAAGCCCTGTCCCGTGGCGCGGCCATGGGCCAGGCGCTGGACGCCAGCAGCATCGCGGTGTCCAGCCTGAAGGAACACCTGGGCACATTGCGCTGCACCAACGGCCAGGTCCAGACCGCCGACGCCCTGCGCTACCTGGAAACCCAGACCGCAACGGCCTACGACCTGGTGTTCCTCGATCCACCGTTCAACCAGAACCTGCTGCCCGCCGTTTGCAAGTTGCTCGAAGAGCGCCAATGGCTGGCCGAAGACGCCTGGGTGTACACCGAAAGCGAGTCGGCGCCGTCGACCCTGGGCCTGCCGCAGAACTGGCGCCTGCACCGGGAGCAGAAATCCGGGCGCGTCTACTACTCGTTGTGGCAACGTATGGCAGAGATCGTCGGTTAACCGACCGACCTGAAAAAGGTGCGTACCCGCTACGCACCGCTGCATCGAGAATGATCGTGTCTCATCCGCCAGAACGCTTCACCCCCGCCTTCGGCCTCGGCAATCCGCACTTGCAAACCTTGTGGGGGCCGCTGTGGCGTAAAACCGTGCACATCGGTCGCGAACGCGAGCGTCTTTGGCTTGAAGACGGCGATTTTCTCGATCTCGACTGGCACGGCCCGCACAGCGCCGACGCACCGTTGGTGCTGGTATTGCACGGGCTCACCGGGTCCTCGAATTCGCCTTATGTCGCCGGCATGCAAAAAGCCCTGGGCGACCGAGGCTGGGCGAGCGTCGCACTGAACTGGCGCGGCTGTTCGGGCGAACCCAACCTGTTGCCGCGCAGCTACCATTCCGGCGCCAGCGAAGACCTGGCCGAAACCATCAGGCACTTGCGGGCCAAACGGCCTCTCGCGCCACTGTATGCGGTGGGTTACTCCCTGGGCGGTAATGTCCTGCTCAAGCATTTGGGCGAAACCGGCAGCGACAGCGGCGTGACGGGCGCCGTGGCGGTGTCGGTGCCGTTCCGCCTGGACCAGTGCGCCGACCGTATCGGGCAAGGCTTCTCCAAGGTTTACCAGGCGCATTTCATGCGCGAGATGGTCGCCTACATCAAGAACAAGCAGCGACAATTCCAGCATGACGGACGCGAGGAGGGCCTGGCAGCCCTGGCGGCCCTCGGATCCCTGGAAAACATGCGCACGTTCTGGGATTTCGACGGACGCGTCACTGCACCACTGCACGGTTTCGCCGATGCCGAGGATTACTATCGCCGTGCCTCCAGCCGCTATTTCCTTGGCGAAATTCGTACGCCGACCTTGATGATTCAGGCCGCCGACGACCCCTTCGTGTTTCCCCACAGCCTGCCGCAGGTCGATGAGTTGTCCGCTTGCACGCAATTCGAACTGCAAGCCAATGGCGGGCATGTCGGCTTCGTCGACGGTACGCTCAGGCAACCGGGTTACTACCTGGAGCGACGTATCCCCGAGTGGCTGGCCGCCATAGGGCGCTCTTGAATCATGGACGCTGACCAAGGCGAATCAATCCACTTCTGGCAAACCCCGCCACTGGCCGGGGTCGAGTTATTGTCCGCCCGCTACATCGACCATCGTTTCGCCCCACATGTGCATGACGGCTATGTGATCGGCATGATCATGGCCGGCGCCCAGCGTTATCGCTATCGCGGCGCTGAACACCTGGCGGGCAGCGGCACGCTGGTGCTGATCAACCCTGATGAACTGCACACCGGTCACAAAGGCACCGAGGATGGCTGGCTTTACCGGGCGTTCTATCCGGACAGCGGGCAGATGACCTCGCTGCTGGCCGAACTCGAACTGCCAACCCACCACTTGCCGGCCTTCGGTGCCACGCTGTATCGCGACCAGGATCTGGTGAACGGCTTCTGCCAACTTCACCGCTTGCTGGAAAGCCCCGCCAGCGCATTGCAGCAACAAACGGTCTGGCGTGAACTGGTGCTGTCGCTGTTGCAGCGTCATGCGGCGGTGCCTGATGCCGGCAAACCCGGCAAGGAACACCGTGCCGTGAGCCTGGCCAAGGAATTGCTGCACTCGCAATTGGCAGCACCGCCCTCACTGGAAGCGCTGGCGACGGCGGTCAATCTCTCGCCATTCCATTTCGCCCGGGTGTTCCGCCGGGCCACCGGTATGCCGCCGCACACCTGGCTGATGCAACAGCGCATCGCCCGGGCGCGGGCGTTGCTGCAAAGTGGTTGTCTGCCGCTGGAAGTCGCGATGCAACTGGGGTTTGCCGACCAGAGCCATCTGAGCCGGCAGTTCAAGCAGGTGTATGGGGTTGGACCGGGGGCGTATCGCAGTGCAAAGCGGGGACTTGAGGTTTGATGGGGTCTCACAAACCCCATCCATCCCCGTGGGAGCGAGCTTGCTCGCGATGGCGGCTTAACAATCAGCATCAATATTGAATGTTATGGCCCCATCGCGAGCAAGCTCGCTCCCACAAGGTTTCGTGGCGTTCATTCGCCGGTGGCAATGCCCCGCGCAGGCTCGTTGATCCACTCGCTCCACGACCCGGCATACAACGAACCCAACGGATAACCGGCCAGACACAACGCAAACAGGTTGTGGCACGCCGTCACGCCGGAACCGCAGTACGCCACCAGATCATTTGGCGAACGATCGCCCAGTTTCGCGGCAAAACGCTGCTTGAGCTGATCGGCCGGCAGGAAGCGCCCGTCGCTGCCCAGGTTCTCGGTAAACGCAGCACACTGGGCGCCGGGGATGTGCCCGGCTATCGGATCGATCGGCTCCACCTCACCCTTGAACCGCGGCAGTGCGCGGGCATCGAGCAGGGTCAGTTCCGGCCGTGCAAGGCGCTTTTGCAGCTGCTCGGCACTGATCAGTAACGCCGTATCAGGACTGCCGGTGAAGGAGCCACAGGGCATCGCCGGCGCATCCAGGCTCAGCGGCAAACCGGCCGCGTGCCAGGCCTTCAGACCGCCATCAAGGATGAACACACCGTCGCGCTTGCCCAACCATGCCAGCAACCACCAGGCCCGCGCCGCATAGGCCCCCGGACCGTCGTCATACAGAACCACTTCGCTATCGGCATTGATGCCCCAGGCTTGCAGGCGTTCGATCAGTTGCGCCGGCTCGGGTAACGGATGACGCCCGGTCACGCCCTTGACCACGGCGCCACTCAGGTCACGCTCGAGGTCGGCATAGCTCGAACCGGCGATGTGCCCTTCGGCATAGCTGCGCTGACCGTAATCCGGGTCTTCGAGGGCAAAACGACAATCCAGAATCACCAGCCCCGGCTGGTCCTTTTTCAGGTCCAGTGCTTGCGGGCTGATCAGTTGCGCAATGGGCATAGCGGGCTCCTGTGATTAACTCGGCTTTGATCCTACTGTACTTCTTCCAGTGCCTGGGCCAGGGGCACGTAAAACTCTTCGAACAAGGCGCTGACCGCATCGCGGGCCTGGTCCGTAACGAACCCGGCCTCCAGCACCAGCACCTGATACACCCCGCGTTTAATGGCCTGCTCGCTCAAGTGGCTGGAGTTCTCCCGCGTGGTGCACAGGAAGCGCACCCAGGACGTGAGGATGATCCAGGCATTGAGCGTCAAGGATTCGATCTGCACCTTGTCCATCTTCAGGATGCCGGCGGCGACGAAACCTTCGTAGATCGCCCCCCCCTGTATCAGGCAGCGCTGGGAGAAACGTCGATAGCGGTCGGCCAGGTCCGGATCGCTGTCGAGCAAATGTTCGAGATCGCGATGCAGAAACCGGTAGCGCCACATCGCCGACAGCAGCTCCTTGAGGTAGAAGCGTTTATCTTCCACCGTGGCGGCACGGCCCTGGGGCGGACGCAGGAAGCTGTCCACCAGGCTTTCGTACTCGCTGAACAGCACGGCGATGATCGCCTGCTTGTTCGGGAAGTGGTAGTACAGGTTGCCCGGGGAAATTTCCATATGGGCAGCGATGTGGTTGGTGCTGATGCTGCGCTCGCCCTGCTGGTTGAACAGCTCCAGGCTGTTCTGCACGATGCGCTCGCTGGTTTTGATCCGTGGGGCCATGGCTTGAGCTTTAATTCAGAGTGCGTTGACGGGCATCTTAGATCTATCCGCGAGCGGATAAAACAAAGCTGTTCCAGGATGTCATTTGACTTTTTAGAGCATAGACTCTAAAAAGTGCTTCATTACAATAAATCCGGAGCCGACCATGACTGCTGAAATTTCCTACCTGCAGAACCTACAGCAGCCGCTGGAAGAGCTTCAGGCCCTGTTCGACGCCCAGCGTGCCGCGTACGCCGCCAACCCGATGCCACCGGCCGCGCAGCGCCAGCAATGGCTCAAGGCGCTAAAGGATTTGTTGAACAATGAACGCCAGGCCCTGATCGATGCGATCAGCCAGGACTTCAGCCATCGCAGCGCCGATGAAACCCTGCTCGCGGAACTGATGCCCAGCCTGCACGGCATCCATTACGCCAGCAAACACCTCAAGGGCTGGATGCGAGCCTCGCGACGCAAGGTGGGCGCCGCTTTCCAGCCGGCTTCGGCCAAAGTGGTTTACCAACCGCTGGGCGTGGTCGGGGTCATCGTGCCGTGGAACTACCCGTTGTATCTGGCCATCGGTCCGTTGGTCGGCGCGCTGTCGGCGGGCAATCGGGTGATGCTCAAGCTCAGTGAGTCGACCCCCGCGACCGGCTTGCTGATGAAGCAACTGCTGGCGCGAATCTTCCCCGAAGACCTGGTTTGCGTGGTCCTGGGCGAGGCTGATATGGGCGTGGCGTTTTCACGCCTGCCGTTCGATCACCTGCTGTTTACTGGCGCCACCAGCATCGGCAAACACGTCATGCGCGCCGCCGCGGAAAACCTGACCCCGGTGACCCTGGAGCTGGGCGGCAAATCCCCGGCCATCGTTTCCCGGGATGTGCCGCTCAAGGACGCCGCCGAACGCATCGCCTTCGGCAAGACCCTGAATGCCGGCCAGACCTGCGTGGCCCCGGACTATGTGCTGGTGCCGGAGAATCGCGTCGGAGGTTTCGTCGAAGCCTATCGCACAGCCGTCCGTGGGTTTTATCCGACGCTGGCCGACAACCCGGACTACACCGCGATCATCAATGAGCGACAACTGGCGCGTCTCAACGGTTACGTCAGCGACGCCACCAGCAAGGGTGCGCTGCTGATGCCGCTGTTCGACCAGGGCCAGGGCCGCCGCATGAGCCATAGCCTGCTGCTCAATGTCACGGACGAGATGACGGTGATGCAGGACGAAATCTTCGGGCCGCTGCTGCCGATCGTGCCGTACAAGGATCTGGACCAGGCATTTGCCTACATCAACCAGCGCCCTCGCCCACTGGCGCTGTATTACTTCGGCTACGACAAGCGCGAACAACAGCGCGTGCTGCACGAAACCCATTCCGGCGGCGTGTGCCTGAACGACACCCTGCTGCACGTCGCCCAGGACGACATGCCGTTTGGCGGCATTGGTGCCTCGGGCATGGGCCACTATCACGGACATGAAGGGTTCCTGACCTTCAGCAAAGCCAAGGGCGTGTTGATCAAACAACGGTTCAACGCCGCGAAGTTGATCTATCCGCCGTATGGCAAATCGATTCAGAAGCTGATCCAGAAGCTGTTCATCCGCTAACGATAATCACCGTCGGGTAATAACAATAATGACCCCCAGCCTGTCCGATACACCCGCGCTGTCACGGCGCGGGTTGCTTAAATTCAGCCTCGGCGCCACAGCTTTCCTCGCCACCGCCGGACTCGGAGCCAGCCTCAGCGGCTGTTCGTCGAGCGTCCCGGCCAATGGCTTCGTCACGTTACGCAGCAGCGACCTGCTGTTTTTGCGGGCGTTGATCCCGGTCATGCTCGAGGGTGCCGTGACCGCCGAACGGATGCCCGAGGCTGTCGATGGCACGCTGAAAAGCCTGGATTACAGCCTGGCCCACCTGTCGCCGGAAATGCTCAAGCTGACTCAACAACTGTTCGATGTGCTGGGAATGGCCGTGACCCGCGGACCGCTGACCGGGATCTGGGGCAGCTGGGAAAACGCCAGTGCCAACGACATCCGAGCCTTTCTCGATCGCTGGGAAAACAGCTCGTTGAGCCTGTTGCGCATGGGCCACAGCTCCTTGCTGCAACTGGTGATGATGGCCTGGTACGGCCGCAAGGAATCGTGGACGCATTGCGGGTATCCCGGGCCGCCAACTGTCTGATACCGAGTCGCCTCCATCGCGAGCAAGCTCGCTCCCACAGGCTTGAGGTGGCCGCACCTTTTGTGAACGACTCGATCCTGTGGGAGCGGGCTTGCCCGCGATAGCGTCAGCCGCTTCACCGCCTACTCCAACAATAAAAAGAGAATCCGAAAATGCCCGTACCCGATCCGTTCCGCGAAGGCATGGCCCGAGGCTGGAAAACCTACAACGGCTCGCAACTGACCCAGGACCTTACACTCGAAGCGGACGTGGCGATCATCGGCAGCGGTGCCGGCGGCGGCACCACCGCCGAAATCCTCAGCGCAGCCGGCTACAAGGTACTGCTGATCGAGGAAGGCCCCCTCAAGACCAGCAGCGACTTCAAGCTGCTCGAAGACGAGGCCTACGCCAACCTTTATCAGGAAGGCATTGGCCGCATGAGCAAGGACGGCGCGATCACCATCCTCCAGGGCCGGGCGGTGGGCGGCACCACGCTGATCAACTGGACCTCAAGTTTCCGCACCCCGGAGCCGACCCTGGAACACTGGGCCAAAGAGCACAACGTCAAGGGCCACAGCCCGGCGGAAATGGCGCCGTGGTTCGAGAAAATGGAGCAACGCCTGGGCGTCGCGCCGTGGATGGTGCCGCCCAACGCCAACAACGATGTGATCCGCAAGGGCTGCGAAGCACTGAATTACTCATGGCACGTCATCCCGCGCAACGTTCGCGGCTGCTGGAACCTCGGATACTGCGGCATGGGCTGCCCGACCAACGCCAAGCAATCGATGATGGTCACCACCATTCCGGCGACACTGGAAAAAGGCGGTGAGCTGCTTTACCTGGCCCGCGCCGAAAAACTCACGATCAGCGGCGACAAGGTCACCGGCCTGCAATGTTCGGCGATGGATGAACGCTGCGTCGCACCGACCGGACGCACCATCACGGTCAAGGCGCGGCATTTCGTGCTGGCCGGTGGCGGCATCAACAGCCCGGCCTTGCTGATGCGTTCCGGGGCACCCGACCCGCACAAGCGCCTGGGCAAACGCACATTCCTGCACCCGGTAAACATGTCCGCCGCGTTGTTCGACGAAGTGGTCAACCCCTTCTACGGCGCGCCGCAGTCGATCTATTCCGACCATTTCCAATGGCAGGACGGCACCACGGGCAAAATGTCCTACAAACTGGAAGTCCCGCCTCTGCACCCGGCGCTGGCCACGACTTTGCTCGGTGGTTTCGGTCAGGAAAACTCGCAACACATGGCCAATCTGGCCCATACCCACGCCATGCTGGCGTTGCTGCGGGACGGTTTTCACCCGGACAGCCCCGGTGGCAGCGTCGAATTGCGCAGCGATGACACGCCGGTGCTGGACTATCAGCTATCACCCTACGCCTGGGATGGATTGCGCCGGGCGTTCCATACCATGGCCGAGATACAGTTTGCCGGTGGCGCCAAGGCCGTGATGCCGATGCACGCCGACGCCCGCTACGTGAAGACCCTCGCCGAAGCGCGCACGCTGATCGACAGCCTGAGCCTGGAGTTATATCGCACACGCCTGGGCAGTGCCCACGTGATGGGCGGTTGCGCCATGGGTGAAGACCCGACAATCGCAGTGACCGACAGCCTCGGCCGGCATCATCAACTGGGCAATCTGTCGATCCACGACGGCTCGCTGTTCCCCACCAGCATTGGCGCCAATCCGCAGCTGTCGGTCTACGGACTGACGGCGCAACTGGCGACATCCCTGGCGATGCGTTTAAAAAACCCATGAAAATGACGATAATTCCCATCGTCTATAGTGCTTTCTTACCCAACAGGCGACTTGGCCGACCGGGAAGGCTGCGATACCATCCGACTCCCCAACGGATTCCCGCCAGGACGACGCGATGAACCGAGTGTTGTACCCAGGTACCTTCGACCCTATTACCAAGGGCCATGGCGATCTGGTCGAACGCGCCTCGCGCCTGTTCGATCACGTGATCATCGCCGTCGCCGCGAGCCCGAAGAAAAACCCGCTGTTTCCTCTGGAACAACGGGTAGAACTGGCGCGCGAGGTGACTAAACATCTGCCGAACGTTGAAGTCGTCGGCTTCTCGACGCTGCTGGCGCACTTTGCCAAAGAGAAGAATGCCAACGTGTTCCTGCGTGGTTTGCGCGCGGTGTCGGACTTCGAATACGAATTCCAGCTGGCCAACATGAACCGCCAGTTGGCGCCGGACGTGGAAAGCCTGTTCCTGACCCCGTCCGAGCGTTATTCGTTCATTTCCTCGACGCTGGTCCGTGAAATCGCAGCCCTGGGCGGCGATATCACCAAGTTCGTGCACCCTGTGGTGGCGGACGCACTGACCGAACGCTTCAAGAAGTAAACTGTAGGAGCGAGCCTGCTCGCGATGGACGTCAACGATAACGCGGGAAACCTGACACCCCGCGGCGTTCTCAGGTTTTTCGCGAGCAAGCTCGCTCCCACAGCGCCAATGCGGCACAATTAGACGCATTGGTTTATTGCGCCCGGGCCTGCCGCCCCGGCTGGAGTTAGCATGTCCCTGATCATCACCGACGATTGCATCAACTGCGACGTCTGCGAACCCGAGTGCCCGAACGCCGCCATTTCCCAAGGCGAAGAGATCTACGTGATCGACCCGAACCTGTGCACCCAGTGTGTCGGCCACTACGACGAACCGCAGTGCCAGCAAGTCTGCCCGGTGGATTGCATTCCACTGGACGAAGCTCATCCGGAGACTGAAGAACAGTTGATGGAGAAGTACCGGAAAATTACCGGCAAGGCTTGAATGATGCAGTGCTCTTTCGGGCCTCATCGCGAGCAAGCTTGCTCCCACACTGGAATTGCATCGTTCACAAAACCCCTGTGGGAGCGAGCTTGCTCGCGATGACGTCATCAGCCTCACTGAAAATCTGACTGACTGTCAGCTCTGACAACGCGGGCAAAAAACGCTGGCGCGCTGCCCGAGCTTCACTTCCCGCAGGCCCGTGCCACAGACCTTGCAGTGCTC
Organism: Pseudomonas sp. GW821-FHT12A04; assembly: GCF_058807755.1. Lineage (NCBI taxonomy): Bacteria > Pseudomonadati > Pseudomonadota > Gammaproteobacteria > Pseudomonadales > Pseudomonadaceae > Pseudomonas > Pseudomonas sp. GW821-FHT12A04. Next base: position 438,396 of record NZ_JBXAQZ010000002.1, on the reverse strand, counting down.
GCCACCACGGCCGTACACGAACAGTTCCTGCTGGAAATAACCAGGCTGACCGTCGCCACCGATAAAGTCCCGCAGCGTGGTACCGCCGCGCTCGATAGCGGCCGCCAGGATGCGCTTGATCTCGATGGCCAGCTTCAAGTAACGCGCACGGGAAATGCTCTTGGCTTCGCGGCGCGGGTCGATCCCGGCAGCGAACAACGCTTCGGTCGCGTAGATATTGCCGACGCCCACCACTACCGCGTTATCCATGATGAACGGCTTGACCGCCATCGAACGCCCACGGGACAGCTGGAACAGGCGCTCGCCGTCGAACAGGTCGGTCAGTGGTTCCGGCCCCAGGCGGATCAGCAATTCGTGATTGAGCGGGTCGAGGCTCCAGAGCATTGCGCCGAAACGCCGTGGGTCGGTGTAACGCAGGGCCAGACCCGACTCCAGTTCGATGTCCACATGCTCATGCTTGGCCGCCGGCAGCCCGGCCTCCACCAGACGCAAATTGCCTGACATGCCCAGATGGCTGATCAAGGTGCCGACTTCGGCATTGATCAGCAGGTACTTGGCGCGACGCTCCACCAGTACGATGCGCTGCCCGGACAACCGCACATCAAGGTCCTCGGGAATTGGCCAGCGCAAGCGGCGTTCACGCACGATCACCCGGCTGACCCGCTGGCCTTCCAGGAACGGCGCGATACCGCGACGGGTGGTTTCGACTTCTGGCAATTCAGGCATGGTGCTCTCGGATCAGGCGCATGGCCTGGAAGGTTCCGACACTCAGCGATGAGTGCCGAGGTCGCGGATCGTCTGTTTGAGGGTCTCGAAGTCGTAGTCCGAGAGGCCGACATAATCGAGCACCAGCGGCGCGATGCTGTTCCACTCATGATCTTCGGCCTGATTGCCCAGCACCCGGTACGACGCGCAAATATGCTCGGCCATCTTCAGGATCGCCAGCAGGTTCTTCAACGAACTGTTGCGCGAAGATTCATCGCTGAATATCGCCAGGGCATTGTGGTGATTGGCGATCGCAGCACTCACATGTTCCGGCAGACGCCAGGACTTGGCCGTGTAATACCCGACCACCGAGTGATTGGTATTGAACACCTGATTCTCCGTATCCACCACCCGGCATTCGGCGCTGGCGTTGGCATAGGCCTGCTCCAGAACGCCCATGTAGTCGGGGAAACGCTGGAGCATCAAGGGCACGCCGCAGTCGTGGAACAAACCCAGGGCGTACGCTTCGTCGCCATTTTCAACGCCGATGCGCTTGGCCAGGGTCAGACAGGTCATGGCCACGTCCTGAGCGGTGTCCCAGAAACGGTTCAGGGTGACGATGGTGTCGTCATTCATCTCGCCCTTGATCGACTGTGCATTGATCAGGTTGATGACCGAGCGGCTGCCCAGCAGATTCACCGCACGCTGGATCGAGGCAATCTTGTTGCTCAGGCCGTAATACGGCGAATTGACGATTTTCAGCAAGGAACCGGAAAGGCCCGGATCCTGGGAGATCAGCTTGGCGATGACTTCCAGATCCGGGTCGGGCATGTACTGCTCCATCTGCAAATCCACCATGATTTGCGGCTGGGCCGGTACGCTGATGCCCTGCAGGGCTTGTTGGATCTGTTCGGAAGTCAGCTCTTGGGACATGTGTGCACACTCTGGGTCAGACGGCGATTCTAACCTTTATGAAGTTGGATCCGACATACCAAATCGCAAGACAACCCTCGCCACATGTCCACTTGCAGGCCAATCCGGGGCCTCAACACGCTATACTCCCGCTCTTTTTTCCGGAGCGACGACATGTCCCTGCCTAGCCTGCGCCTCAAAGCCAACGCCGACCGTCGTCTGCGCAACGGTCACTTGTGGGTCTACAGCAACGAAATCGATGTAGCCGCTACGCCTTTGCACGGTTTCAAGGCCGGCGACCAGGCGATCCTCGAAGCCGCCGGCGGCAAGCCGCTGGGCATCGTCGCCATGAGCCCGAACAACCTGATCTGCGCCCGCCTGCTGTCGCGCGACATCAAGCTGCCGCTGGACAAATCGCTGCTGGTGCACCGCCTGAACGTGGCCCTGTCCCTGCGCGAGCGCCTGTTCGACAAGCCGTTCTATCGCCTGGTCTACGGCGACTCCGACCTGTTGCCAGGCCTGGTGGTCGACCGTTTCGGCGACATCCTGGTGGTGCAGATCGCCTCAGCGACCATGGAAGCCCATAAAGACGACGTGATCGCGGCGCTGACCCAAGTGCTCAAGCCAAGCGGCATTCTGTTCAAGAACGACTCCGCTGCCCGTGACGCCGAAGGCCTCAACCGCTACGTCGAAACCGTGTTCGGCCTGGTGCCGGAGTGGGTTGCCCTCGAAGAGAACGGCGTGAAATTCGAAGCGCCAGTCATCCAGGGTCAGAAAACCGGCTGGTTCTACGACCACCGCATGAACCGCTCACGCCTGGCGCCTTATGCCAAGGGCAAGCGCGTACTGGACCTCTACAGCTACATCGGTGGCTGGGGCGTGCAGGCTGCTGCATTCGGCGCCAGTGAAGTGTTCTGCGTCGACGCATCGGCCTTCGCCCTCGACGGCGTCGAGCGCAACGCCGCGCTGAACGGCTTCGCCGAAAAAATGACCTGCATCGAAGGCGACGTGTTCGAAGCCCTCAAAGAGCTGAAAGCCAGCGAAGAACGCTTCGACGTGATCGTGGCCGACCCGCCGGCGTTCATCAAACGCAAGAAAGACATGAAGAACGGCGAAGGCGCCTACCGCCGCCTGAACGAACAAGCCATGCGCCTGCTGACCAAGGACGGCATCCTGTTCAGCGCATCCTGCTCGATGCACCTGCCGGAAGACGACCTGCAGAACATCCTGCTGACCAGCGCCCGTCACCTGGATCGCAATATCCAGATGCTCGAACGCGGCGGTCAGGGTCCGGATCATCCGGTGCATCCGGCCATCCCGGAAACCCGCTACATCAAGAGCATTACCTGCCGGTTGCTGCCGAATAGTTAATTGCTGACAGCACTGAGGTTGATCGTCCGCACTTCAATAGCGCGAACGATCAACTAGCCATCCGACACCAATACAAAAACTTCATTCTTATTAAGAATTTACCGACCTTGAAAAAGTTATCGGAACAGGACCACATCACTTCGAGAAACGCCCTACACCATTTCGTTTGACCTCAATCCATCCAGGCCTATTATCCAGCTTACCACTTGAATACTTGAGTGGTGGATGTAAAAACCTTTACTGGAGATTGAATCATGAAAAAAGTTCAACTTGAGAAAAATCTAGCGGTACACCACCACGCGATGCTTAGCACGCCTAAGTAATCACTCAGGAAAAGCCGGACAGAAAACCTTCTGTCCGGCTTTTAAAAAGAGGGATGCCGCATGCAACTCAACCCCTATATTTTTTTACTGCCCAAGCCTCCTCGGCTTTTCATCTGGAACTATAAAACTCATGAGCAATTCGAAGTCGACAGCTCTCACGCCGGTCGATTAATTGAGCTTATCGAGCAAACAGAACTATTTGATAAATGCCACCCAATCGACACTGATTTTTTTGAAGCCGGTATATTTGTCGATGAGGACTTACCACCAGATGACTGGCAATGGGATGACCTTTCGAAGATTTTTCACATCGGAACCAAAGACCTTGGTGCTGGCGATACCCCAAAGAACACAAAGGAATGGGCTGATCGTTACTTCGCTCATTGTCAGGAGGCGCTGGGTCGAGAGCCCCCACCACCTCACCCATTTGCCAACCTCCAGCGTGAGAACCTGCTCTGCCTGCCAGCCCCCACTGACAATAGGGCATTAGAGGGGCATATCGGATTCAAGCAAGTCTTGTTGCAGCGGAAAACATGCCGTTCCTTTCTGAAAAAAAGCGTGTCGTTGAATGATGTCAGCACGCTTCTCTACCTTTGTCTCGGTTACCTGAAGGAGCGAGAGTCCGATACCTGCGAACTGACTCCGGGCATGTTCAATGCACGGCGCAGCAGCCCGTCAGGTGGTGGACTGAACGCCAGCGAAGGGTATTTATATGCTTACAACGTGCAAGGGATCGACCCTGGAATTTATTACTACCACCCGAACCTGCACGCTTTAAAATTATTGAGTCGCTTAAACAGCCCTCTCGGCTCCCTTCTACAAGGCCAACACTTTGCCAACAACATTCCTTTTGGAATTTTCCTTACTTCGCGCCTCGATAAAATGTGGTGGAAATACCCTCACTCGCAAGCCTATCGGGTTTCATTGCTTGAGATCGGCCACATATCGCAAACCATACAACTGTGCGCGACATCACTTGGGTTGAATACCTGGCTAACCGCAGCCCTGACCGAATCAAAAACAGAAAAACTTATAAAATTGGATGACCTATCAGAACAAGTATTTCTCTTTATAGGTGCCGGACACAGCAAAGGAGAGACATTGTGTGAGGACCTACAAAGTTTATTAAACAAAAATGGCCCGCCAAACTCCGGAACTCAATAAAAATGTCAGAACACTCAATCACCAAGACAAGCGACAACATCACAGCTCAAAAAATCTCCCGATTCATTCTTATCACCAGTATTTCGTTAATCAGTTTTTTTCCTCTCAACATCCTGCTCCCCTCTTTCCCAGCCCTGGCGTTGGAGTTCAATACGTCAATGGTTGATATCGCGTTTTCGGTTAGCTTGCTCACATTGGTTTTTTCTTTCGCGCAACTGGTAACCGGCCCCCTGTCGGACAAATGGGGGCGCAAGGAAGTGCTGCTTGGATGCCTGATCCTATGCTCAATAGGTGCGATCGGCTGTACCCAGGCAACGGATTATTCGACTTTTATGGGCTTTCGCGCCGTTCAGGCATTAGGGTGCGGCTTTTTTGTGCTGGGCCACGCGCTAGTGGAGGACCTGTTCGAAGAAAAGGATCGAGCCCGGGTGCGCATTTATTACATGACCCTGAGCGGGTCATTTGTCGCACTGTCCCCTCTGCTTGGTTCATGGCTGCAAGCGACCTTTGATTGGCAGGGAAGCTTTTATGCGTTTTCCCTGATGGCACTCGGTATTTTTATCCATGCGCAAACCGTATTGCCTGCCAGATCAGCCCGAGTTGACCACGAGCCCACTTCAATTATTTCAACACTGAAAACCATCCTGAACAGCAAAGACTTTGTTCGCTATTGGTGGATCGCCGCGCTGGTCTTCTCCTGCTACTTCGCCCTTATCAGCGTGACCCCGATAATTTTTATGGACGTACTGAAACTGTCTGAATACCAGTATGCGTTGGTTCTCGTGCTGTATGGCGTGGCTTACGTCCTCGGTGGTGCTCTGGCTTCGGCCGCGCAGAAGCGCATTTCCCTCAACAAACAGATCAACCTTGGGTTGAGCCTGTTGATCAGCGCCGGCTTGGCTTTAGGGTTGATCCTGACCTTCAACGCAATAACGACGTTGACATTGTTTTTGCCAATGCTGATCAGTGCGCTGGCTGTCACCCTAGTTCGGCCAGCAGCCATTTCTGCAGCAATGCTGCTGTTTTCCAGCAATGCCGGAACCGCTGCATCCGCTGGCAATACAATCATGTTCCTCACCGCAGCCATCAGTAGCGCTGTGCTTGCCCAGGCAGGCCCCCACCTGTTGACGGTCATTGCCGTCTGTTTCATCGGCTTCAGTCTGTGGGGATTGCTGATAAATGCGCGGGTCGGGCGATGATCAAGCGCCCTACGGCATTCCCTCCAGCCGCCAGCCGTGTAGAATCGCGAACATTCATCGCCAGTCATCCCCGGCGGGTTTATGAGCTCAAGCTGAAGCGCGCGGCGATCCCGCAAAGTTATCGGCAACTTCCGGACACGCGGCCATTTCTGAGTGTTCCAGACGTCAATAGAAGCTCACTTCCCTTTTGATACCTGATTAGCCGCCCGGAGTGCTTCATGCCTGATTACCGCTCGAAAACATCCACCCACGGCCGCAACATGGCCGGCGCCCGCGCTCTGTGGCGCGCCACGGGGATGAAAGATGACGACTTCAAGAAGCCGATCATCGCCATTGCCAACTCGTTCACCCAGTTCGTACCGGGCCACGTCCACCTCAAGGACCTGGGCCAACTGGTCGCCCGCGAGATCGAACGCGCTGGCGGTGTGGCAAAAGAATTCAACACCATCGCCGTGGACGACGGCATCGCCATGGGCCACGACGGCATGCTGTATTCGCTGCCGAGTCGCGAGATCATCGCCGACTCCGTCGAGTACATGGTCAACGCCCACTGCGCCGACGCCATCGTGTGCATCTCCAACTGCGACAAGATCACCCCTGGCATGCTGATGGCGTCCCTGCGCCTGAACATCCCGGTGATCTTCGTCTCCGGCGGCCCGATGGAAGCCGGCAAGACCAAACTCGCTTCCCACGGCCTCGACCTGGTCGACGCCATGGTAATCGCCGCCGACTCCAGCGCTTCTGACGAGAAAGTCGCCGAGTACGAGCGTAGCGCCTGCCCGACCTGCGGTTCGTGCTCCGGCATGTTCACCGCCAACTCGATGAACTGCCTGGTCGAAGCGCTGGGTCTGGCATTGCCGGGCAACGGTTCGACCCTGGCCACCCACAGCGACCGTGAGCAACTGTTCCTGCAGGCCGGCCGCACCATCGTCGAGCTGTGCAAGCGTTACTACGGCGAGAACGACCAGTCGGTACTGCCGCGCAACATCGCCAACTTCCAGGCGTTCGAAAACGCCATGACCCTGGACATCGCCATGGGCGGTTCCACCAACACCATCCTGCACCTGCTGGCCGCCGCCCAGGAAGCCGAGATCGATTTCGATCTGCGCGACATCGACCGTCTTTCTCGCAACGTGCCGCAACTGTGCAAGGTCGCGCCGAACATCCAGAAGTACCACATGGAAGACGTGCACCGTGCCGGCGGGATCTTCAGCATCCTCGGTTCGCTGGCCCGTGGTGGCTTGCTGCACACCCAGCTACCGACCGTGCACAGCCGCAGCATGGAAGAAGCCATCGCCAAGTGGGACATCACCCAGACCAACGACGAAGCCGTGCATCACTTCTTCAAGGCCGGTCCGGCGGGCATCCCGACGCAAACCGCGTTCAGCCAGTCGACCCGTTGGGAAACCCTGGACGACGACCGTGAAAACGGCTGCATCCGCAGTGTCGAGCACGCTTACTCGCAAGAAGGCGGCCTGGCCGTCCTCTACGGCAACATCGCTCTGGATGGCTGCGTGGTGAAAACCGCTGGCGTCGACGAATCGATCCACGTATTCGAAGGCAACGCGAAGATCTTCGAAAGCCAGGACAGCGCCGTACGCGGCATCCTCGCCGACGAAGTGAAAGAAGGCGACATCGTCATCATTCGCTACGAAGGCCCGAAAGGCGGCCCGGGCATGCAGGAAATGCTCTACCCGACTTCGTACCTGAAATCCAAAGGCCTGGGCAAAGCCTGCGCCCTGCTCACCGACGGTCGTTTCTCCGGCGGTACCTCCGGTCTGTCCATCGGTCACGCTTCGCCTGAAGCGGCTGCCGGTGGCGCAATCGGCCTGGTGCAGGACGGCGACAAAGTGCTGATCGACATTCCGAACCGCTCGATCAACCTGTTGGTCAGCGACGAAGAACTGGCGGCACGCCGGGTCGAGCAGGACAAGAAAGGCTGGAAACCGGTGGAAGTGCGTCCACGTAAAGTGACCACCGCCCTGAAAGCCTACGCCCTGCTGGCCACCAGCGCCGACAAGGGTGCTGTGCGTAACAAGGCGATGCTCGACGGGCTGTAAGGCTTAACCGTCGGACAAAAAATGCCCCGCCAAGTGCGGGGCATTTTTGTTTCTGCCGGTCACCTTTCACCTGTAGGAGCGAGCCTGCTCGCGATGGACTGGAGAACGCCGCTGGGTGTCAGGTTTCCAACGTTATCGTTAACGACCATCGCGAGCAGGCTCGCTCCTACAAGGGCAGAACTATTCCTGTGGATCGAGATTATCGAGGGCCTGGTTCACCGCCAGCTCACCCAGCATGATGACCTGCGCAATCCCCAGCATCGTGCTGCGTTGGGAGCCTTCCAGCAGGCCGGCGAAATCGTTGGCCATGACATTGGCCGAGGCGAGTGATTCGCAGGCGTGGGCCAACAGGGTTTCGGTGTCGAGGCCGGGCGCGATCAGGAATGTTCGGCTGGGTTTGCGCGGGGTGGCGTTGATGTGGGCGGAGAGGTTGTTTGATTCGGGAGGATCGGGGGTAATTTTCAGCATTGATAAAACTCCTTACACCATAAGACAAGGAGCCATCACCCTCGCTACCAAACGAAGGTGGCGGCCATGCGCAGGTTGGTAGACCGGGGTGTAAGGAAACCGGCGCGCCCGAAAGCGCCCTGTGCATGACCACCATAAAAAGCAGAGACGCAAGAACGTCTGCAAATCATGATGCTTTGCACCCTACACAGCCAGGCTACCAAACCCGATCACTGATGTTCAGCGACAGGTAGACGGTAGAGTCCGGGAGTAAGGCGCACAAGCCGGCGGATTCTGGCGTAGTCGTAGTCCCTTACGCAAGAAAGCGTAGGTTGCGACTGTCAGGAGATGGCGATCAAACAGAGGCTTTCATTGCACCGACTGGCCTCTTCGCGAGCAAGCCCGCTCCCACAATGGATCTGCGTGAACACTGGATTGGGGAACAACACCGATCAAACTGTAGGAGCGAGCTTGCTCGCGATGGACGCAAGGACACCGCGTCAAATCAGACAGCACGCGTCATCGTTAACGACCATCGCGAGCAAGCTCGCTCCTACAATTACTGGATTTCTTCAGGCTTGACGATCACCCAGTTCTTGTCGGCAGTCACCGTCATCCCTTCCTTGGCCTGGGCCGCGGCATTCTTGGCCATCATGCCGTTAATCTGGGTCATGTATTTGTCCTTGCGATTGACCCACAGGTGGATGCCACCCTTGGCCACGTCAACACTGTGGAACAACATGTAACCATCACTGGTCGGGGTATCGCCGCCGACCAGCACCGGTTTTTTCCACTCGTCGATGTAGGTCAGGATTGCCGCGTGCTTACCGGCCATCCAGGTCGCCGGGGTCCACAGGTACGGGGTCAGTTCAAGGCCGAGGTTGGCCTTCTCGTCATACTTGCCGGCGGTGATCTGCTTGCGCGCAGTGGTCAGCTCGCCAGTCTTCGGGTCCTTGAGCAGCAGCGACACGCCGATCACGTTCTGCGGTTTGACGTTGTAGCCGTACTTCGGGTCGGCCGCGACCATGCGCACCAGTTCTTCGGAGGCGGCGGTCATCACGTAGACCTCGATGCCGTTCTCCATCAGTTTGTTGTACAGCTCTTGCTGGCCCGTGAAGATCTTCGGCGGGTTGACGTCGAGTTTCTTGACCACGTCGCCTTCGTAATAAGTGGCCGGTACCGGTTTGCCCGACGCCATCATCTCGTCGACGTAGCCCTTGAGTTCCTTGAGCGTAAAGCCGGAGAACACCTGGGCGACCCATGGATAGCAAACCATGTCGTCGAGTTCACAGAGGCGGTAGTAGTAGCTGAACAGGCTTTCCTTGTGGTCGGCGGTGTCCTTGAACGGCATCAGTTTCAGGGAGGGATCGAGCTTGTCGCGGGTGATGAGGCCCTTGTTCTCCATGAACGGCAGCAACGACTCTTCGAGGTCATAGCGGTAACTGGTGTTGTCCATGTCGAACACCGCGTAGTTACCTTTGTTGGCGTTGGCGGCGATCATCGCGTCCAGTGCCTTGGCCTGATCAGCGGGCCAGTGTTTCAAATCCGTTGCGAAAGCCTGGCCGGCAAGGCCCAGGCAAAGTGCTGCTGCCAGTAATTTCGGTGCGAACTTCATTGGCGTTTCTCCCTGAATGTGAAAGAGATCGACGCTAACAAATAAGTGTGACAGTCCCCGCCTGTCAGCGACCGTCTGTGTCCCTTTCGCGCCAGTTGCATTTCTGACAGCGACATCCGCTTATTCCAAAAACGACGGATACCATACGTTTTTGATATTAATTCATTAGTTTTCAAACTGTTAGGCTTGCCGGTTCGCAGCTGCCCCGGAAGGCAGCTGGCAAAAGTCTAATGGGAGTTCCAATGAATCTGCCGCTGATTCTCAATCTGCTGGTGTTCCTCGCCCTGCTCCTGGGCCTGGCGCAAACCCGCCACACCACTTGGAGCCTGGCGAAAAAAGTCCTGCTCGCACTGGTGCTGGGCGTGGCATTCGGTGTGGCCTTGCACACTGTTTACGGTGCCGGTAATCCGGTGCTGAAAGCCTCGATCGGCTGGTTCGATCTGGTGGGCAACGGTTATGTGCAATTGCTGCAAATGATCGTGATCCCGCTGGTGTTCGCCTCGATCCTCAGCGCCGTGGCCCGTCTGCACAACGCTTCGTCGCTGGGCAAGATCAGCTTCCTGACCATCGGCACGCTGCTGTTCACCACGGCCATCGCGGCGTTGATCGGCATCGGCCTGACCAACCTGTTCGGCCTGACCGCCGAAGGCCTGGTGGCCGGCACCCAGGAAATGGCGCGCCTGCAAACCATCCAGACCGATTACGCCGGCAAGGTCGCCGACCTGAATGTGCCGCAGCTGTTGCTGTCGTTCATTCCGCAAAACCCGTTCGCCGATCTGGCGCGAGCCAAGCCGACGTCGATCATCAGTGTGGTGATTTTCGCTGCGTTCCTGGGTGTCGCGGCGCTACAACTGCTCAAGGATGATGCCGAGAAAGGTCAGAAAGTGATCAACGCCATCGACACCCTGCAAGCCTGGGTGATGCGCCTGGTGCGCCTGGTGATGAAGCTGACCCCGTACGGCGTGCTGGCACTGATGACCAAAGTGGTCGCCGGCTCCAACCTGCAAGACATCATCAAGCTCGGCAGTTTCGTCGTGGTGTCTTACATCGGCCTTGGCCTGATGTTTGTGGTGCATGGCGTGCTGGTGTCGGCCGCCGGGATCAATCCGCTGCGCTTCTTCCGCAAGATCTGGCCGGTGCTGACGTTTGCCTTCACCAGCCGCTCCAGCGCTGCGACGATTCCGTTGAGCATCGAAGCGCAGACCAGTCGTTTGGGCATCCCGCAGTCCATTGCCAGTTTCGCCGCTTCGTTCGGCGCGACCATCGGCCAGAACGGTTGTGCCGGCCTGTACCCGGCGATGTTGGCGGTGATGGTGGCGCCGACTGTGGGCATCAACCCGCTGGACCCGCTGTGGATCGCGACGCTGGTGGCGATTGTCACGCTGAGCTCGGCCGGTGTGGCCGGAGTGGGTGGCGGCGCGACGTTTGCGGCGCTGATCGTACTGCCGGCGATGGGCTTGCCGGTGTCACTGGTGGCGTTGCTGATTTCGGTCGAGCCACTGATTGATATGGGGCGTACGGCGTTGAATGTGAGTGGTTCGATCACGGCTGGGGCAATTACCAGTCAGGTGATGCAGCAGACTGATAAAGAATTGCTGGATGCGGATGAGCATTCGGCGTTGGCGCAGGCTTGAGTAGCGTCAGTTAGACCGCTATCGCGAGCAAGCTCGCTCCCACAGGGATCTGTGGTGTTCACACAATTTGTGATTCACCTCAAAACACTGTGGGAGCGAGCTTGCTCGCGATGCTTTTAAACCTTTTCCCAGACTTCGAAGTTGTAGGCCGGCTTGTCATCCACCGCCGGATTTTCGGTGTTGGAAACCAGCTTCCACTGGCCCAAATCAAACTCCGGAAACCACGCATCCCCTTCCGGGCTCAGCGCCACGCGAGTCAGGTACAACCGATCAGCCTGTGCCAAGCCTTGCGCGTACAACTGCGCACCGCCAATCAGCATCAACTCATCAACGCCCTGTTCCTTCGCCCATGCTTCGGCGCGGACAACGGCGGCTTCCAGCGACGGATAAACCTCCGCGCCTTCGAGCTGCAGATCCGCCTGACGGCTGACCACGATGTTCAAGCGGCCCGGCAACGGACGACCGAGTGAGTCCCAGGTCTTGCGCCCCATGATGATCGGCTTGCCCAGGGTGGTGGCCTTGAAATATTTAAAGTCCCCCGGCAGGTGCCAGGGCATGCTGTTGTCGACGCCGATCACACGGTTTTCACCGAGGGCTGCGATCAGGCTGAGGGGGAGTGATTTAGTCATGCCGGCGAGGATACCAGAGCCTCGCTTTCGCCGATAAGCGCCACAGCGGTTATGCTCTCAGCTCAATGAAGCGACGGGATGCCGCGTGACTGAACTCAATACCCTCTGGCTGACAGAAACTATCCGCCTGCGCGAAGAACACGCAGGCCCCTTGGAAGACCTTGAAGCCAACCGGCTGGCCCGCAGCGTCGGCGGTGATTTGCCGTCGCGCATTCAACGCCGGGCCATGTGGCTGGCTGAACGCGATGGCCTGACCGCAGCCCTCCAACACTGGTTGCAGGGCGCACGACTGGCGCTGATCGTAATGGCGGTGCTGGCGGTGATCAGCGGCGCCGGCCTGGCCTTTGCCGCAATGGGCGATGGCCTGCACCCGGTGAATGTGTTCTGGGCCTTGGGCAGCCTGCTCGGGCTCAACCTGATCCTGCTGTTGAGTTGGGCCCTGGGCCTGGCGTTTGCCGGAGAACACGGCGCCAGCCTCGGGCGACTGTGGCTGTGGCTAAGTGAAAAACTCGCCCGGGACGCCAAGGCCACGCAACTGGCCCCCGCCCTGCTCCTGTTGTTGCAACGGCAAAAGCTCAATCGCTGGGCCATCGGCGTATTGGTCAACGGCCTGTGGTTGCTGGCGATGATCAGTGCCTTGGTCATTCTGCTGACACTGATGGCAACCCGGCGCTACGGCTTCGTCTGGGAAACCACCATCCTCAGTGCCGACACCTTTATTGCCGTAACCCAGGCGCTTGGCGCCCTGCCGGCCCTGCTCGGATTCAGTGTTCCCACCGAGCAGATGATCCGTGCCAGCGGCGACGCCGCACTGAGTATCGAAAGCGCCCGCCAGGCCTGGGCAGCATGGCTGGTTGGCGTTCTGCTGGTTTATGGGATTTTGCCGCGCCTGCTGCTCGCACTGTTTTGCCTGTGGCGCTGGAAATCCGGGCAAACGGCGCTCCGCCTGGATTTGAACCTGCCCGGCTACGCACAGCTTCGCGAACGCTTGATGCCCACCAGCGAGCGTCTCGGCATCAGCGATGCGGCGCCTGAGCAACTGCATCGCGTGGAAAGCGGCGTCAGCGAACAACAAAGTGATGGTGCTCTATTGGTCGCCATCGAGCTGGACGACGACCGCCCGTGGCCACCGCAATTGCCGAAAAACGTGAGCAACGCTGGCATCCTCGACAGCCGCGAATCGCGACACAAACTCCTCGAACAATTGACCCGCTTTCCCCCGGCACGCCTGGCCATTGCGTGCGATCCACGGCGCTCGCCGGATCGCGGTAGCCTGGCCCTGATTGCCGAACTGGCCCGCAGCGCCAGCGCCACCCGCGTGTGGTTGTTGCAGGCGCCCCCCGGTGAAGCGCTGGACGCCGAACGCCTGGGCGACTGGCACGTGGCGCTGCAACAGCTTGAGCTGCCGTTTGCCGATTGTGCACCGATGAACTGGCTGGAGACGGGTCATGACTAATCCCCTGAAACTCGCCGTGGTCGGCCACACCAACGTCGGTAAAACCTCACTGCTGCGCACCCTGACCCGCGACGTCGGCTTCGGTGAAGTGTCCCATCGTCCCAGCACTACACGGCACGTCGAAGGCGCCCGTCTTTCGGTGGACGGCGAGCCGCTGCTCGATCTCTACGACACTCCCGGCCTGGAAGACGCCATCGCCCTGCTCGACTACCTCGAACGCCTGGAGCGGCCTGGCGAACGCCTCGACGGCCCGGCGCGGCTGGCGCGTTTCCTGGATGGCAGCGAAGCCCGGCAACGCTTCGAACAGGAGGCCAAAGTGCTGCGCCAGTTACTGGCGTCGGACGCCGGGCTCTACGTGATCGACGCCAGGGAACCGGTACTGGCCAAGTATCGCGACGAGCTGGAAGTGCTGGCCGGTTGCGGCAAACCCTTGCTGCCGGTGCTGAATTTCGTCAGCAGCGCCAACCACCGCGAACCGGCCTGGCGTGAAGCGCTGGCGCGGCTGGGCTTGCATGCCTTGGTGCGCTTCGACAGCGTCGCGCCGCCGGAGGATGGCGAGCGTCGACTCTATGAAAGTCTCGCCCTGCTGCTGGAAACTGCCCGGCCGCAGCTCGAACGACTGATCGCCGATCAGCAAGCCCAGCGTTTGGCTCGCCAACAAAGCGCAGAGCGATTGATTGCCGAATTGCTGATTGATTGCGCGGCCTGCCGGCGCAGCGTGGTCAGTGAAGCCGAGCAGGAACAACAGGCAATCATCGAACTGCGCAAAGCCGTGCGCCAGCGTGAGCAGCGTTGCGTCGAGTCCCTGCTCAAGCTGTACGCCTTCCGCCCACAGGATGCCGCGGCCAGTGATTTGCCGCTGCTCGACGGTCGTTGGGGCGACGATTTGTTCAACCCGGAAACCCTGAAACAACTGGGCGTTCGGGTCGGTGGTGGTATCGCAGCGGGTGCAGCTGCCGGGGCCGGGGTCGATTTGCTGGTGGGCGGCATCACGCTAGGCGCGGCGGCATTGGCCGGTGCGATTGCCGGCGGCGCGCTGCAAACCGCCCGCAGTTATGGCAGCCGCTTGCTCGGCAAGCTCAAGGGCCAGCGCGAACTGACTGTGGATGACAACGTGCTGCGCCTGTTGGCGCTGCGCCAGCGGCAATTGCTGCAAGCGCTCAATGCCCGCGGGCACGCGGCGATGGACAGCATTCAGGTGGCCACGCCACAGGATAAAACCTGGCGCGAAGGCAAACTGCCCGAGGCCCTGAACAAGGCGCGGGCGCATCCGCAGTGGTCGTCGCTCAATCCTCATTCAAAATTGAATCAGGCGGAGCGGCAGGAGCAGATCGAGGTTCTGGCACAACAGCTGTAGAGGCAGGAACACTTGCTTTGCCTGGACTGACGCCATCGCGAGCAAGCTCGCTCCTACAGGGGATTTGTGTCGATCACAGATCCAATGTGGGAGCGAGCTTGCTCGCGATGGCCGCGCCTCGGTTCAAAGGCTTTATGCAGCCAACAGCCGCAACGCTTTGCCCTTCAACACCGCCAGATCAATCACCGGCACATGCATCTCTTTCGCCAGCTCATCCCACTGGCGCATGCGCAAGCTCACGGCACACAACGGATCCTGCTCGAACGCCTCAGCCTCTTCAGCCGTCATCACCCCGCCCTGATATTCCAGGGTTCGGCGACTGGCTTCACTCAAGCGCTCGTAGTATCCCGCCTCCTTGAGCGTCAGGTAACGCTTGGCCTGCACGTGGTATTCGACCAGCCGAGCCATACGCTCGCTGAAGCCGGCACGGCGCAGATAATCCGCGCCCAGACGCTCATGGCTGACAACGCCGAAGCCGCCCATGTTCTCCGCGCTTTCGCCACAGATATGCCCGATGTCATGAAAGAACGCCGCCAGCACCACTTCATCGTCGAAGCCTTCGGCCATGGCCAGTTCCGCCGCCTGGGACATGTGCTCGATCTGCGAAACCGGTTCACCGATGTAATCGCTGTCGCCAAAACGCTCGTACAGACTGAATACTTCGGCGACGACTTGTTCATTGCGCCCCATCAGATTTCCCCCAACACAGCTGCGATGTTTCGTTCAGCCATCGCCGGCCCGACGCTCATGCCGACACCGGTGTGCATCAA
Organism: Pseudomonas sp. GW821-FHT12A04; assembly: GCF_058807755.1. NCBI lineage: Bacteria > Pseudomonadati > Pseudomonadota > Gammaproteobacteria > Pseudomonadales > Pseudomonadaceae > Pseudomonas > Pseudomonas sp. GW821-FHT12A04. Next base: position 422,754 of record NZ_JBXAQZ010000002.1, on the reverse strand, counting down.
CGCCACGCTCAGGCCTTTTGCCGGGCGCAGGAACGAAAACGGTCCCGGCCCCCGTGAACCATAGACCCCCTGCCAGCGTTCGACCACTTGCACCTTGCAGCCCAGGGTCTGCTCAGCCAGCTCGATCATCCAGTCGTCGACCTGCTCGGCATTGAAGGGTGACGGATCGCTGCCGTAATGGTGCGAATCACCAATGATCAATTCGCCATAGGGTGTCGGGCTGATCAGCAAGTGGATACCGTTTTCGTGCAGGTGCGGCGCGTACTGCAGGATTTCTGCCTGTACCGCCGCGGCCTCCGGCAAGTCGGCGAAGGCGCCGTAGTGCACGCAGCTCAAACCAGTGAGCAACGCGTGTTGCAGGTTGAGGTGGATTTGCGGTCGGGCGCGGAGCATTTGCAGGCGGCAAATTTGCGGCTCGAGTTCAGCGATCTGTTCGGCCAGTAACGTCTGATAATCGTGGCCGGAGCAGACAATGATCTGCTCGGCACTGAAGCTGCCAGCGGTGCTGTGCAGGCGACCCGGCTCGATATCGCGGACCAGGGTGGAGAAGTGAAACTTGACCCCCAGGTCGCGGCGCAGGAAATCGATCAGCGCCGGAATCGCTTCGCGGGAATACAACTGCTGATCGTCCATGCCATGCAACGCAGCGCGGTGATGGCGGAACTGACCGTCGTACAAATCGCGTAACGCCGCGCCGCGCAACAGGTCGACACGGTAACCGTGCTCCACCGCGCGGCCGTCGCAAAAGGCTTGCAGCAGCTGTTCTTCCGCCTCGGTTCGGGCGAACAGGTACGAGCCATTGCGCTTGAGTTGCAGGCCGGTGAGCTGGGCCCAATCACCCCAGATTCCGCGACTGGCGCGGGCCAGTTCCAGCATCGGCCCCGGCGGCTGGCCAGTGACCAGTGCCTGGCCGAAGTTGCGCACCGAAGCGCCGAGGGGCGTTGCGCTGCGCTCGAAAACCGTGACCTTGAGACCGCGCTTGGCGGCGGCATACGCGTGGGACAAACCCAGGATGCCGGCGCCGACGATCAGCATGTCGTTGTGTTGTGTCATGGGGTCTTGTCCTGAATTTGAAACCGCTTTCGCGAGCAAGCCCGCTCCCACATTGGAATGCGTACTCCTGTAGGAGCGAGCCTGCTCGCGAAGAGGCCCTTTCAGCCGATAAAAATCTTACTTGGCCGCCACTTTCTCGGACTTGCCGTCATAGCGCTTGCGCCACTCGGTCAGGATCTCGTCGCGGTTCTTCGAGGCCCAGGCGAAGTCGTTCTTGATCAGGCGCTGTTCGTAGTCGGCCGGCAGTTCGGTCTGTGGCTTGGCGATGCCAGGCTGGGCGAGCACGGCGAAGTTTTCCTTGTAGAGCTCCATCGCCTCAGGGCTGGCCGAGAAGTCAGCCAGTTTCTTCGCCGCCTCTTCGTGGGCAGTGCCCTTGATCACGGCAGTCGCTTCGATCTCCCAGCCCAGGCCTTCCTTCGGCAGGATGATGTCCAGCGGTGCGCCTTGGCGTTTCAGCTGAACAGCCGGGTACTCGAAGGAAATACCGATCGGGAATTCACCAGCCGCCGCCAGTTTGCAAGGCTTGGAGCCGGAGTGAACGTACTGGCCGATGTTCTGGTGCAGGCCATCCATGTAGGCCCAGCCCTGCTTCTCGCCGAAGGTTTGCAGCCAGGCGCTGACGTCGAGGAAACCGGTGCCGGACGAGGCCGGGTTTGGCATGACGATCTTGCCTTTGTACTCAGGCTTGGTCAGGTCCTGCCAGCTCACGGGCTTGGTCAGGCCCTGCTTCTCGGCTTCGACGGTGTTGAAGCAAATGGTCGCGGCCCACACGTCCATGCCGACCCAGGCTGGTGGGTTGGCCGCGTCGCGGTAGTTGGCGCCGATCTTGCCCAGGTCTTTCGGTGCGTAGCTTTGCAGCATGCCTTGCTGATCGAGAATCGCCAGGCTCGAAGCGGCCAGGCCCCACACGGCGTCAGCCTGCGGACGGGCTTTTTCGGCCAGCAGTTTGGCGGTGATGATGCCGGTGGAATCACGCACCCATTTGATTTCGACGTCCGGGTTGGCCTTTTCGAACGCTTGCTTGTAGGTCTTCAGTTGTTCGGCTTCGAGAGCGGTGTACACCGTCAACTCGGTTTTCGCCGCAAAGGCGTTCAGGCTGAAAGCGGTGAGGACAGCAGCGGCCAGGGCCATAGGCTTGAACATGATCTTTTCCTGTTTTTGAGTTGAGGGGTTGTGCAGATTCAATGACCGGGTGTGGTCTGCCGCCAGGCCTGGGAGCGGCGCAGCAAACCGCGCGAGGCCCAGGCCAGCAGCAGGGACACGCCCGCCGAGGTAATCAGGATCAGGGTCGCCATCGCTGCCGCACCGCCGACGTTGCCGGCGTCGTCCATGTTCAGCACCGCCACCGCCGCGAGGATGGTGTCGGGGCTATAGAGGAAGATCGCCGCCGAAACGGTGGTCATGGCCGAGACGAACAGGTAGCGCACGATGTCCAGCAGCGCCGGCAGGCAGATCGGCACGGTGACGCGCAGGTAGTGGCGGTACAGCGGCGCCTTGAGCGACATCGCGGCGGCTTCAAACTCGGCATCGAGTTGACGCAGCGCGGTGGTGGCGGTCATTTGTGCGGTGGTCAAATAGTGAGCAATGGTGCAGACGATCAGCAGTGTCATGCTGCCGTAGAGCACGTGCAGCGGGTTGCCGGTGAGGTTGAAGAAGAAGACGTAGCCCAACCCCAGCACCAGGCCCGGCACCGCCATCGGCACGAAACTGAGCATGCGCAGGGTCAGGTTCAGGCCGCGCTGACCCTTGGTTTTTTCCATCAGGTAGGCGCCGGTGAAGATCAGCAGGCTGCCGATCAACGCCGTGCCCAAGGCCATCTTCAGGCTGTTGCCATAGGCCAGCCAGCCACCGCCGGCGGTTTCGTTGAACTGATAATGGTTGAGCGACAGCGACAGGTTGTACGGCCAGAACTTCACCAGGGACGAGAACACCGCCATGCCGAACACCAGCAGCAACGCGGCGCAGATCAGCAGGACGATAGCCAGGTAGCAGCTGTCGCGCAGCTTCGACGGCGCGGGTTTGAACACCTGGGCACGACCGCTCATGGAATCACCGTGACGCCGACGCAACCAGGCATCGACCCCGAAGCTGAACAGCGCCGGTAGCAGCAACACCATGCCGATCAACGCGCCACGACCGAACTGTTGCTGGCCGACCACCGCCTTGTAGGCCTCCAGCGCCAACACTTGATAGTCGCCACCGACAACCACTGGTACGCCGAAGTCAGTGATGGTCAGGGTGAACACCAGACAGAATGCGGCGAACACGGCCTGACGGGTCGCCGGCCAGGTGATGCTGCGGAAGGCTTTTGCAGGACTCGCGCCCATGCTGGAGGCGGCATCGAACAGTCGCGCATCGGCCAGGGACAGGGCCGACAGAAGAATCATCAAGGCGTGCGGGAAGGTGTAGATGACTTCACCAAGCACAATGCCCCAGAAGCCGTAGATGTTGTCCGAGAGCAGGCCACGCAGCATGCCCTGGTTGCCGAACAGATAAACCAGCGCGATGCCGGGCAACATCGACGGCGCCATCAATGGCAGCAGGGAAATGCCACGCCAAATGCCTTTGGCGGGAATCAAGGTTCGTTGCAGCGCGTAGGCAAACAGGTAGGCCAGCGGTACGACAATGGCCGCGACACTGAGGGAAACCTTCAGGCTGTTACCGAGCAACCAGTGGAAGTTCTCGCTGGTCACCAGCTCTTTCGCTGCGACCCAGCCACCGCCCTGCCCGGCCTCGGCGCTGAAACCGCGCCAGAAGATCGCCAGCAACGGCATCAATACGGCAACGCCCAACAACACCAGCATGAGGACTTTGCCGCCGACCACGAACAACCGGTCACCGATCTCGGCGCGGGTGGTCTGCCGAACCTGCTTGTGCGGCAGCGGCAGCGCGATGTTCGCGCTCATCAGGCAAACACCTGCAGACTACGCGGCGGCAAGGCGACCATGATCTGCTGGGCACCAAGGCGCGGCATGGCTTCTGGCGCCAACTCCGCCAACAGCGGGTGCCCCGGCAACTGATCGAGCTCGAAGCTCATGCGGCAGCGATTGCCGAGGAAGGTGATTTCACGAACCTTGGCCGGGAACAGGTTTTCCTCGTGCACCAGCGGGTTGACGTTGATCGCTTCCGGACGGCAGAACAAACGGCCCGACGCGGACTTGGCGCTGCCTTCGGCCAGACGCATGTTCATCCCGCCGACCTGGGCGTGGCTGTCGCTGTTGCGCTGGAAGGGTAGCCAGTTACCCTGGCCGACGAACTCCGCCACGAATGGCGTGGCCGGGCGGTTGTAGATTTCCTGCGGCGTGGCGTACTGCTCGACCTTGCCGTTGTTCATCACGGCGATACGGTCGGCCATCAGCATGGCCTCGTCCTGATTATGGGTGACCATCAGGGTAGTGATGCCGAGGTTGCGTTGCAGTTGGCGCAACTCGGTGCACAGATGCTCGCGCACCCGGGCATCGAGGGCCGACATCGGTTCGTCCAGCAGCAATAGCGAAGGTGCCGGGGCCAGGGCGCGAGCCAGTGCAACCCGCTGCTGCTGGCCGCCGGACAACTGGCCGGGATACTTTTTCTCGCTGCCGACCAGGCCGACCAATTCCAGCATCTGGCCGACTCGACGGCGCACTTCGTCACGACCGCTGCCGGCGAGGCCGTAGGCAATGTTCGCTTCGACGGTGAGATTGGGAAACAACGCGTAGGACTGGAACAGAATGCCGTAGTCCCGCGCCTGGGGCGCCAGGTGGGAAACGTCGCGATCGCCCAGGTACAACTCGCCGCTGTCCTGCTTCTCCAGACCGGCGATGCAGCGCAGCAAGGTGGTCTTGCCACAGCCCGACGGCCCCAGCAGACACACCAGCTCACCGGCCGCCACGTCGAGGGACACGTTATCCAGCGCGGTGAAGGCGCCAAAACGCTTCTGTACACCACGCACTTTCATCGGTGCGCCGGGGTTGGTCAGGGCAGTTGCGATCGGGTTGTTCATGGACGGACCTCATCGAGCAGATGGGGGCCATCCTAGAGTTGTAATGAGTCCGTCATGTGGCAGTAAGGCAAAAACTGCCGATAGTGGTATTCGAGGATTTTGGTTCAAGTCTTGTGTTGCCTGAACTGGCCTCATCGCGAGCAAGCTCGCTCACACAGTGGGTTTGAGGTGAAACACAGATTGTGTGAACACCAAAAATCCCTGTGGGAGCGAGCTTGCTCGCGATGAGGTCGGTACAGGCACCACAGAATTCAGGCCGGGGACATTTCCTGCGCCAACCCCAGAAACGCCGCCGGCAGCCGCGCGTTTTTACGCTCCTTGAGGCAATACAGGTATTCGGGAATCTGCGGCGCATTCTCGATGGTCAGCACCCGCAATTGCGGATCATGGGGCACTTCCTGACGGGCAATGATGCTGATGCCGATGTTGCGCAGCACTGCTTCGCGGATCGATTCGCGGCTGCCGATCTCCAGCAGTGGGCCGAAACACACCCCGGCACTGGCCAGCAACTCTTCGGTCAGGCGACGGGTGGTCGAGCCCGGTTCACGCATCAGCAGGGTATGCCCGGCCAAGGCACCGAGCGGTACGTGATCATGGACCGCCAGCGGATGATTGCGATGCACCGCCAGCACCAGCGGATCGCTGCCGAGTACCCGGCGAATCAACCGCGCATCCTCCAGTAACTGCGAAGAGGCGGCGACATCGACACGGTAATCCTCCAATGCTTCGAGCACTTGTTGGGAGTTACCGATTTCCACCGACACCTCCACCTGCGGCAGGCGCTCGCGGAACGTTTTCACCAGGTCGAGGATGTAATACGGCGCCGTGGCGGCAATACGCAACGTGCCCTGGACCTGGCCGCAGTTACGCAGGAAAAACTCGATGTCGGCTTCTTGCTGCATCAGCGCCTTGACCATCGGCAGCAGCCGCGCGCCCTCCTCACTGACGCTGAGACGCCGGCCGCCACGGTAGAACAGTTCGACCGAGTACTGACTTTCGAGGTTGCGGATCTGTGTCGTCACCGTCGGCTGGCTCAGGCCGAGCTTTTTGGCAGCCTGGGTAATGCTGCCCACGCGGGCCACCATGTAAAACGCCTTCAGCTCGGCACTCAGCACAACCGTCCCTCATCCTTTACTTGCGCAGCAGGCGCAAACCGTTGAACACCACCAGCAAACTCACGCCCATATCGGCGAACACTGCCATCCACATGGTAGCGATCCCGGCAAAGGTTACCCCAAGAAAGATCGCCTTGATGACCAAAGCCAGGGCGATGTTCTGTTTGAGGATGCTCGAAGTCTGCCGGGACAGGCGAATGAATGCCGGAACTTTGCGCAGATCGTCGTCCATCAGGGCGACATCGGCGGTTTCGATCGCGGTATCGGTGCCCGCAGCGGCCATGGCGAAGCCGATTTCGGAACGCGCCAGTGCAGGCGCATCATTGATGCCGTCGCCAACCATACCGACCCGATGCCCTTGAGCATAGAGAGTTTCGATAGCCTGCAGTTTGTCCCCCGGCAACAGGTCGCCCTTGGCCTCGTCGATGCCGACTTGTGCTGCAATGGCCTGCGCGGTGTGGATGTTATCGCCCGTGAGCATCAGGGTTTTGATACCCAGGTCATGCAGTTGCCGGATCGCTTCGCGGCTGGACTCTTTTACCGTGTCCGCCACGGCAAACAGCGCCAACGGGCCGGACGAATCAAGCAGCAGCACCACCGACTTGCCCTGCTTTTCCAGGGCAAACAGCTTTTCTTCCAGCGCTGGCGAACACAGGCCCAGATCCTCCACAAGACGATGGTTGCCCAGATAGTAGAGCTGGCCGTTGATCTCGCCGCGCACCCCGCGCCCGCCCAGCGCTTCGAAGTTATCCACAATCAGCGTCGCGGCCTGGTTATCCACAGCCGCCTTGGCGATGGCCAGGGAAACCGGGTGATCCGAGCGCCCGGCCAACGCGGCGGCAATGGCGGGCGCGGAGTCGTCGGCGGTCGGGTCCAGCGACAGGTAATCGGTCTGCACCGGTTTGCCGTGGGTGATGGTGCCGGTCTTGTCCAGGGCCAGGTAGTCGAGCTTGTAACCGCCCTCCAGATAAACGCCACCCTTGACCAATATGCCTTTGCGCGCCGCCGCCGCGAGGCCGCTGACGATGGTCACCGGCGTGGAGATCACCAGCGCACACGGGCAGGCCACCACCAGCAGCACCAGCGCCCGGTAGATCCAGTCGAACCACAACTCGCCCATGAACAATGGCGGGATCACCGCCACGGCCAGGGCCAGGACGAACACTGCCGGGGTGTAGATTTTCGAGAACCTGTCGACGAAACGCTGGGTCGGCGCACGCGCGCCCTGGGCCTGCTCGACGGCGTGGATGATGCGGGCCAGGGTCGAGTTATCCGCCGCGGCGGTCACCTCGTACTCCAGGGACCCGGCCTGATTGATGGTGCCGGCGAAGACTTTGTCGCCGACGGTTTTTTCCACCGGCAGGCTTTCACCGGTAATTGGCGCCTGATCGATGGTCGAGCGACCGGACAGCACTTCGCCATCCAGGCCGATTCGCTCGCCGGGGCGCACCCGCACCCGCGCGCCGAGCCCAATGTTTTTGACATCCTGCTCAAGCCAGACCCCGTCAGCCTGCAACACCGTTGCCGTGTCCGGCGTCATCTGCATCAACCCGCTGATGGCATTGCGCGCTCGGTCAAGGGACCTGGCTTCGATCAACTCGGCCACGGTGAACAGGAACATCACCATCGCCGCTTCCGGCCACTGGCCGATCAGCACCGCGCCGGTCACGGCAATGCTCATCAGCGCGTTGATGTTCAGATTGCGGTTTTTAAGGGCGATCCAGCCTTTTTTGTAAGTACCGAGGCCACCACTGAGAATCGAGACCAGAGCGATAACCGCCACCACCCAGTTCGGCGCGAAACCGGTGAAGTGGATAACTTCTGCCAGCAATGCACCAACACCGGACAGTGCTAGGGGCCACCACGGCTTTTTCCGGGGCGCGGGCGCCGGGGTTTCATCACCCTGGTCCATCGGCTCGGCCTGCATGCCCAAGGATTTGATGGCCTCGACGATCGGCTCGATACCGGGCAAATCGTGGGTTACGCCGAGCACCCGATTAATCAGATTGAACTCAAGCTGCTGCACGCCGGTCAGTTTGCTTAGCTTGTTCTGAATCAGCGTCTGTTCAGTTGGACAGTCCATTGCCTCGATGCGGAAACTGCTCAGTCGGGCTCCGGGCGTCGGCGATTCGCTCAGTTTTACCAGCGCAGGCGCTGCCGCTTTAGATGAGCAGCAGGCGTCGCTGTGACCGCCGTGGCCATGTTTTTGCACGGGCTTGAGCTTGTGGCTGTGCTCGTGCTCAGCCCCGGGTTTGTGGGAGTGCAGGGAATCGCTCATTGGTTGCGTCCATAAGAGTGCCTGTTGCCAAGTAAAGACCCTGTAGCCACTATAGGGTCAAGCACCCTTTCTGGAGTTTTGGAGATTGGCGTCATGAAAATTGGAGAGTTGGCGAAACTCACGGACTGCGCCGTGGAAACGATCCGCTACTACGAGCGCGAGAACCTTCTGCCGGAACCGGCCCGCAGTGACGGCAATTATCGCGTCTATACCCAGGCCCACGCCGAGCGCCTGACCTTCATCCGCAACTGTCGCACCCTCGACATGACGCTCGAAGAAATCCGCAGCCTGCTGGCGTTTCGCGACAGTCCGCAGGATCAGTGCGAAAGCGTCAACGCGCTGATTGACGAACACATCCACCATGTAAAGGCGCGGATCGACGGCTTGCTGGCCTTGCAGACGCAACTGCTCGACCTGCGCCAACGCTGCGGCGAAGGGCCAAGTATCGATCAATGCGGGATTTTGCAGCGGCTGGAAGTGAGCGGCGGGGTGGTGGCGACGGAGGTGGAGCATTCCCATGTGGGCCGTAGTCACGGCCACTAGAAACAACACAAAACCCTGTGGGAGCGAGCTTGCTCGCGATGGCGTCTGTTCAGCCAACATGGATGTCGACTGATACACCGCTATCGCGAGCAAGCTCGCTCCCACAGGGTCGGTGGTGTTTTTTCAGACCGCCATCGGCGCGGTCATCGGCGCGTGGTGTTCGTAGCCTTCCAGCGAGAAATCGCCCGGTTCCACCAGCTCCAGCCATTCCGGCTGGTAAACACCCGTCTTGGCAAACTCCGGCACACGGTCGGAAATCACCAGTTTCGGCATCGGGAACGGCTCGCGCTTGAGCTGTTCGTTGAGCATGTCCAGGTGGTTTTCGTAGACGTGGGCATCACCGATGAAATAGGTGAACCAGCGCGGCGTGTAGCCGGTCAGGCGACCGATCAGGCTCAGCAGCGCAGCGCCTTCGGTGAGGTTGAACGGCGTGCCCAGGCCCAGGTCGTTGGAGCGGATGTAGAGGGTCAGGGAAATCTCCCTGGTCTCGACATTCGGGTGGAACTGATACAGCAAGTGGCACGGCGGCAAGGCCATTTCATCGAGCTGGGCGCAGTTCCAGCCGTGGAACAGGATGCGACGGCTGCCCGGGTCCTTGATGATGGTGTCGACGCACTGGCGAACCTGGTCGATGGCCTTGTACAGCACCACGTAGGCCTGACCGTCTTCCTCGCCTTCGGCAATCTGGCGATAACCCTGGCTCAGGGTCTGCTCGATGGCAGCCGGGTTGCTGAGCGGAATCTGCTTGTACGCCGGCCATTTGCGCCATTGCACGCCGTAGATTTCGCCGAGGTCGTCTTCGCCCTGGCGGAACGGGTTGGCCAGCCACTGGGCGTTTTCGTTGGCGTTCTGGTCCCAGACCTTGCAGCCCAGGGCGCGGAATTCGGCAGCGTTATTTACGCCACGCAGGAATCCGCACATTTCGCCGATGGCGGATTTGAAGGCCATCTTGCGCGTGGTGATCGCCGGGAAACCTTCCTTCAGGTCATAACGCAGCATCGCACCGGGAAAACTGATGGTGTTCACGCCGGTACGGTTGGCCTGTTTGGTGCCGTTCTTGATGACGTGGGCGACCAGTTCGAGATATTGCTTCATGAATTACCTGTGTCCTTGAACCCGCAACCATCGGTGCGGGGTTCGAATTTTATACGGCTGCCGCTGGAGTCGCCGGGGCGCGGTGATACGCCAGCCAGATCAGGAACAGCCCGCCGACGATCATCGGTACGCACAACACCTGCCCCATGGTCAGCCAGTTCCAGGCCAGATAGCCCAACTGGGCGTCCGGTACGCGGACGAACTCGACGATGAAACGGAAGATGCCATAGAACAGCGCGAACATCCCCGATACCGCCATAGTCGGCCGCGGCTTGCGCGAGAACAGCCACAGGATCAGGAACAGTGCCACGCCTTCGAGGGCGAACTGGTACAGCTGCGACGGATGACGCGCCAGTTGCGCCGGATCGGTCGGAAAGACCATCGCCCACGGCACGTCGGTTGCCTTGCCCCACAACTCGGCGTTGATGAAGTTGCCGATACGCCCGGCGCCCAGGCCAATCGGCACCATCGGTGCAACGAAATCCATCAGCTGGAAGAACGACTTGTTGTTCTTCTTGCCGAACCACAATGCCGCCAGCATCACGCCGATGAAACCGCCGTGGAACGACATACCGCCCTTCCACACTTCGAAGATCAGCGTCGGGTTGGCCAGATAGGCGCCCAGATCGTAGAACAGCACATAACCCAAGCGCCCGCCGACAATCACCCCCATCGACATCCAGAACACCATGTCGGAGAGTTTTTCCTTGGTCCAGGTCGGGTCGAAGCGGTTCAACCGGCGGGAGGCCAGCAGCCAGGCGCCGCCGATGCCGATCAGGTACATCAGACCGTACCAGTGGATTTTCAGCGGACCGATGGCCAGGGCCACCGGGTCGATCTGCGGGTAAGGCAGCATTGCGACTCCTCGTTAGAGTTCAAATCTTAAAAATTCCCGGGCGACGCTGCCACCTCAGGATTAAGCCAGGATTGCGCTGCCCGTCAGAGCAGATGCTTCAGACTAGAAAGTTCAGGCCAACGCAGAACAGCAAAGCGGCAAACAGCCGTTTCAGCAACCTCGGCGACAACCTGTGGGCCAATCGCGCGCCCAAGCGGGCGAACACCATGCTGGTCAGGGCAACGCCCAGCAACGCCGGCAAATAAATGAAACCGAGACTATGGGCCGGGAGCAACGGATCGTGCCAGCCCAGAATCATGAAACTTAATGCACTGGCCAGGGCAATCGGCAGACCGCAGGCCGATGAAGTGGCCACGGCTTGCTGCATCGGCACACTGCGCCAGGTCAGGAATGGCACGGTCAACGAACCACCGCCAATGCCGAAAATCGCCGAAGCCCAGCCAATCACGCTGCCGGCCACGGTCAGACCGAGTTTGCCCGGCACGGTTCGGCTGGCCTTGGGTTTGACCTCCAGCGCCAGCTGCGCGGCGATCACCAGGGCGAAAACACCAATGAGCTTCTGCAGGTTGGGGCCGGAAATCGCTTCGGCCGTCAGCGCGCCAAACCCGGCACCGACCAGAATGCCGACGGTCATCCACATGAAGATCGGCCAACGCACGGCGCCACGGCGATGATGCTCGCGTACCGCGTTGACCGAGGTAAAGATGATCGTCGCCAGGGAGGTACCCACCGCCAGGTGCGTGAGGATCGACGGATCGAACCCTTGGGCCTTGAAGCTGAACACCAGCACCGGGACGATGATGATCCCGCCGCCCACGCCAAACAGCCCGGCGAGTACACCTGCACAGGCGCCGAGCGCCAGATAGAGCAGAAATTCCATGTCGTCCCGCCCGCATCCCCAAAACCGGAGCGGCATGGTAACGGATGCATGGCCTCAAGCTCCACTGCGCAAGGCGATGGATCGATGAGCGATGTCTGCGTAGAGTGAGCAAAAAACACACAAGGACAGCCTGATGTGCCTGATTGTTTTTGCCTGGCGACCGGGTCATGCCCAGCCGCTGGTCGTGGCGGCCAATCGCGATGAATTCTACGCCCGCCCCAGCCTGCCCCTGGCGCCATGGCCCGAAGCCCCGCATGTGCATGCCGGGCGCGACCTCGAGGCCGGTGGCACCTGGCTCGGTGTCGGTGCCAACGGACGATTTGCGGCGCTGACCAACATCCGCGATCCCCTTCGACCACCGGGACGCAAGTCTCGTGGGGAGCTGGTCGCGCGATTCCTCGAGGGCGATTGCTCGATTGATGACTATTTGGCCGACGTTGTCAGACGTTCGCCTGAATATGGCGGTTTCAATCTACTGGTTGGCAACAGGAACGAGCTCTGGCACTTCAACGCCCGGGAATCGGAAGCCGTAATGCTGCAACCGGGAGTCTACGGCGTGTCGAACGCCGGGCTGGATACGCCGTGGCCGAAGCTGCTCAAGGCCAAGGCTGCATTGAGCGAGGTGCTTGATGATCCGCAGCCTCAGGCGCTGCTGGCGTTATTGAGCGATGCGCAGACCGCGCCGTTTGCCGAGTTGCCGGATACCGGAGTGGGGCTGGTCACCGAAACGTTGTTGTCGAGCGTGTTCATTGCCAGCCAGAGTTATGGAACGCGGGCGAGTACGGCGTTGATTGTGCAGGCGGATGGGGCGCTGCATATGGTCGAAAGGAGTTTCGGGCCGTATGGCGGGCATCTTGGGGAAGTGGAGATCAGGCTTTAGTTTTGTGTTGCCAGCACAGGCCTCATCGCGAGCAAGCTCGCTCCCACAGGGGATTTGCGGCGTTCACAGATCCAGTGTGGGAGCGAGCTTGCTCGCGAATGGGGCGCCGCAGCTCTAGAGGGGCTTGATTGCTGCCGGATTGATCATCCGCGCCAACCCGAGGTTCTTCAGCGCCAGCTGCAACGAGCTGTGAATCACTTGCGGGTTATCAATGGTCATGAGCTCAGCCAGCAATTCCTTGGCCTTGCTCAGGTTGATCTGGCGCAGCATCCACTTCACTTTCGGCAAGTTGGTGGCGTTCATCGACAGGCTGTCGAACCCCATCGCCATCAACAGCACCGCCGCCGCCGGATCACCGGCCATTTCACCGCAGATGCTCACTGGCTTGCCTTCGGCGTGGGCATCACGCACCACGTTCTGCAGCGCCTGAAGCACCGCCGGGTGCAGGTAATCGTAGAGGTCGGCCACTCGCGGGTTGTTGCGGTCCACGGCCAGCAGGTACTGGGTCAGGTCGTTGGAACCGACCGACAGGAAATCCACTTGCCGCGCCAGTTCTTTGGTCTGGTACACCGCCGCCGGAATCTCGATCATCACGCCAATCGGCGGCATCGGCACGTCGCAGCCTTCGTCGCGTACTTCGCCCCAGGCGCGGTGGATCAGGTGCAGCGCTTCTTCCAATTCATGGGTGCCGGAGATCATCGGCAGCAGAATCCGCAAGTTGTTCAGGCCTTCGCTGGCCTTGAGCATGGCACGGGTCTGCACCAGGAAGATTTCCGGGTGGTCGAGGGTGACGCGAATGCCGCGCCAGCCGAGGAACGGGTTATCTTCCTTGATCGGGAAGTACGACAGTGACTTGTCGCCGCCGATGTCCAAGGTACGCATGGTGACGGGTTGCGGGTGGAACGCAGACAGTTGCTCGCGGTAGATCGCCAGTTGTTCCTTTTCGCTCGGGAAACGCTGGTTGATCATGAACGGCACTTCGGTGCGGTACAGGCCCACGCCTTCGGCACCACGCTTCTGCGCACGCGCCACATCCGCCAGCAGGCCGGTGTTGACCCACAGCGGCATGCGGTGGCCATCGACCGTCACGCACGGCAGATCGCGCAGCGCATCCAGCCCCAGGGCCAGTTGTTTCTCTTCCTCGACCACCTCGGCGAACTGCTTGCGCAGCACTTCACTCGGGTTGGTGTAGACCTCGCCGTGGTAGCCGTCGACGATCATCTGGATGCCGTCGACCTTGGAGTACGGCAGGTCGACCAGGCCCATCACGGTCGGGATGCCCATGGCGCGGGCCAGGATCGCGACGTGGGAGTTACCGGAACCGAGTACCGACACCAGGCCGGCCAGCTTGCCTTCCGGCACCTCGCCGAGCATCGCCGGCGTCAGTTCTTCGCTGACCAGAATGGTGTTGTCGGGGTAGACCAGGGTTTGCTGGCGCTCTTCCTGCAAATAAGCCAGCAGGCGACGGCCGAGATCCTTGACGTCCGATGCTCGCTCGCGCAGGTAAGCGTCGTCCATCAATTCGAAACGGTTGACGTGATCGGTGACCACCTGGCGCAACGCGCCCTGGGCCCACTGGCCGGTCTTGATCACGGTGGTCACTTCGCTGCCCAGCGCAGCATCGTCGAGCATCATCAGGTAGACGTCGAACAAGGCCCGCTCTTCCGGGCGCAACTGCGTGGCAAGCTTGGCGGACAAGGTGCGCATGTCGGCGCGCACGCCCTCGATGGCGGTCTTGAACAGCCCCAGTTCGGCGTCGATGTCGGTGATGGTCTTGTCCGGCACCACGTCCAGGTCAGCAGGCGGCAGCATGACCACCGCAGTACCGACCGCGGCACCCGGCGAGCCCGGCACGCCGACGAACTTGGCTTCCTGGATGCCCTTGCCCTGACGACCCAGGCCACGGATGGAGCCTGTGGCCTCGGCATGGGCGATAACGCCGGCCAACTGCGCGCTCATGGTCACGAGGAAGGCTTCTTCCCCTTCATCGAACTGGCGACGCTCTTTTTGCTGGATGACCAACACGCCGACGACGCGACGGTGGTGGATGATCGGCGCCCCGAGGAACGAAGCGAAACGCTCTTCACCGGTTTCGGCGAAGTAGCGATAGCGCGGGTGGTCCGCGGCGTTTTCGAGGTTCAGGGGTTCTTCACGCGTGCCGACCAGACCCACCAGACCTTCGTTGGGGGCCATGCTGACCTTGCCGATCGAGCGCTTGTTCAAGCCCTCGGTGGCCATCAGTACGAACCGGTTGGTCTCCGGATCAAGCAGGTAGACCGAGCAGACCTGGCTGCCCATGGCCTCTTTGACGCGCAACACAATAATCCCCAACGCCGCCTTGAGATCCTTGGCGGAGTTAACTTCCTGGACGATCTTGCGCAGCGTATTGAGCATGGCTCGGGGTCGAACTCCGTCGTCAGTCGCGCGCTAAAAGGCGCGGGGCAAGCTCTTTGAGAGCGCGTCGATACACCTCGCGCTTGAATGTCACCACCTGGCCCAACGGATACCAATAGCTGACCCAGCGCCAGCCATCGAATTCCGGTTTACCGGTCAAATCCATCCGCACCCGCTGCTCGTTGGAGACCAGGCGCAGGAGAAACCATTTCTGTTTCTGGCCGATGCACAGCGGTTGGCTGTGGGTACGTACCAGACGTTGCGGCAAACGATAGCGCAACCAGCCCCGGGTGCAGGCGAGAATTTCAACATCTTCGCGCTCAAGGCCTACTTCTTCGTTCAGCTCGCGGTACAAGGCGTCTTCCGGCGTCTCTTCGGGGTTGATTCCCCCCTGCGGAAACTGCCAGGCATCTTGATTGATTCGGCGAGCCCATAGCACCTGGCCGGCGTCATTCGTCAGAATGATCCCGACATTGGGGCGAAAACCATCGGGGTCGATCACGGCAACAACCTCGCAAACGCATGTCGCCGCATTGTTCCACAAAGGTTGTGAAGGCGGCAACGAAGGTTCCTACCTTATGTGCACTCTTGTGAAAAGACCGTATTCTTGTCGCCTTTTTACTGACTTTTCAGCGGGTAACTGCAATGCGCCTGGCTTTATTCGATTTGGACAACACCCTTCTGGGCGGTGACAGCGATCACGCTTGGGGCGATTACCTGTGCGAGCGCGGCTTTCTCGACGCCGTCGCCTACAAGGCTCGCAACGATGCGTTCTACCAGGACTACCTGGCCGGCAAACTGGATAACGCTGCTTACCTGAACTTCTGCCTGGAAGTACTCGGCCGCACCGAAATGGCCACGCTGGATCAGTGGCACAGCGATTACATGCGCGACTGCATCGAACCGATCGTGCTGCCCAAGGGACTTGAGCTGCTGAAGAAGCACCGCGATGCCGGCGACAAACTGGTGATCATCACGGCGACCAACCGCTTCGTCACCGGGCCCATTGCCGAGCGTTTGGGGGTCGAAACCCTGATCGCCACAGAATGCGAAATGGTCGATGGCCGTTACACCGGGCGCAGCACCGACGTGCCGTGCTTCCGCGAGGGCAAGGTTACGCGCTTGAATCGCTGGCTGGAGGAAACCGGGTTTACGCTGGAAGACAGCTACTTCTATAGCGATTCGATGAATGATTTTCCGTTGCTGGAGCAGGTGACCCATCCGGTGGCGGTCGATCCGGATCCGAACCTGCGGGCCGAGGCCGAGAAGCGTGGCTGGCCGGTGATCAGCCTGCGCGGCTGATATCGCCTTACTGTAGGAGCGAGCTTGCTCGCGATGGTCGTTAACGATAACGCGGGGCACCTGATGCCCCGCGGCGATCTTGAGTTTTTCGCGAGCAATCGAGCGTCGACCGGCTGCTCCTACACAGGCTTGGCGCCCATCAACCCCGCAATGGCGACAAAGCAGACAAAACTGAACAACGCCAAGGCAAAGGTGAATTTCCCCACGCCACCCGGTGTCTTGCGCAGTTTGTTGAGCCGCACCAGCAGCCAGAACCACGCCAGTGCCGCCACGGTGTACAACACGCTGGAGGCCAGCAACCAGGTCTGCCCCAGCGGCCAGCCCACCAGGTGCACCATCCACCAGCCGGTAAACGGCATGCTCAGCAGCGCCAGGCCCATCAGCAGCCAGACAAACACCCTTGGCCGCTGCAAGGTGCGACTACCCGCCGTCGCGTCACCCTTGCGCCGCGCCAGCAAAACCCAGACTCCCAGCCCCAGCGCACAAGCCAGCAGTACAACTGTCGCCACCATGTGCGCTGCTTTCAGAGCAGTTAACGTTTCCATTGTCAGATTTCCTTAATGCCTTGCCCGTCAGCGTAGCCGTTCAGCCAAGAAACAGCTGATAGGCCGGGTTGTCGCTTTCGTCCCAGTACGGGTAACCGATTTCTTCCAGCGCCGCCGGCACCAGGTGGCGCTCGTCGTGGGGCACCTGCAGGCCCGCGACGACCCGGCCATCCGCCGCGCCATGGTTGCGGTAGTGGAACATTGAGATGTTCCAACGCCCGCCCAGCTTGTTGAGGAAGTTGAACAGCGCACCCGGACGCTCCGGGAATTCGAAACGCAGGATCACTTCGTCGACCACATGCGCCGCACGCCCGCCGACCATGTGACGGATGTGCAGCTTGGCCAGTTCGTTGTCGGTCAGGTCCAGCACCGGGAAACCCTGCTCGCTCAGGCTGGCGATCAGCGCGCTGCGCGGGTCGTTTTCCGGGTGGGTCTGCACGCCGACAAAGATGTGCGCTTCGCTGCCGGTGTTGTAGCGGTAGTTGAATTCGGTGATCTGGCGCTTGCCTATGGCCTCGCAGAACGCCTTGAAGCTGCCCGGTTTCTCGGGAATGGTCACGGCGATGATCGCTTCGCGGCCCTCGCCCAGCTCCGCACGCTCGGCGACGTGGCGCAGGCGATCGAAGTTGACGTTGGCCCCGGAGTCGATGGCCACGAAGGTCTGGCCGCTGACGCCGCGTTGCTCGACATACTTCTTGATCCCGGCCACGCCCAAGGCGCCGGCAGGTTCGGTGATCGAGCGGGTATCGTCGTAGATATCCTTGATGGCGGCGCAGATTTCATCGGTGCTGACGGTGATCACTTCGTCGACATGGTCTTTGCAGATGTCAAAGGTGTGCTGACCGATCTGGGCCACCGCAACACCGTCGGCGAAAAGGCCTACGGTCGGCAGTACCACGCGCTCGCCGGCCGCCATGGCCGCTTGCAGGCAATTGGAGTCATCCGGTTCGACGCCGATGATCTTGATGTCCGGGCGCAGGTACTTCACGTACGCCGCGATGCCGGCGATCAGGCCGCCACCACCCACCGGGACGAAAATCGCATCCAATGGCTGCGGGTGCTGGCGCAGAATCTCCATCGCCACGGTGCCCTGCCCGGCAATGGTGTGGGGATCGTCGTACGGGTGAATGTAGACGTAGCCTTTTTCGTCGACCAGTTTCAGCGAGTAGGCCAGGGCTTCCGGGAACGAGTCGCCGTGCAGCACCACTTTGCCGCCACGGGAGCGCACGCCTTCGACCTTGATCTCCGGGGTGGTCTTGGGCATGACGATGGTCGCTTTCACGCCCAACACCTTCGCCGCCAGGGCCAGGCCCTGGGCATGGTTGCCCGCCGACGCGGTGACCACGCCGCGAGCGCGTTCTTCGTCGCTCAACTGGGTCAACTTGTTGTAGGCGCCGCGAATCTTGAACGAGAACACCGGCTGCAAGTCTTCACGCTTGAGCCAAATGCTGTTGCCCAGCCGCTCGGAGAGCTGGCGGGCAGACTGCAACGGAGTTTCTACGGCAACGTCATAAACGCGCGAGGTGAGGATCTTTTTGACGTACTGTTCAAGCATCGGAAAGCATCACTGAGCGGGTTGGGCAGGACCACGGAGTCTAACCCGGCTTTCAGGCGTGCGACCACCCTGTAGGAGCGAGCCTGCTCGCGAAAAACTCGAGGGCGCCGCTGGCTGTCCGGTTTTACGCGTTATCGTTCACGACCATCGCGAGCAGGCTCGCTCCTACAGGGAACAGTCACGACCTGCCAATCGGGCAATGACCTTCCCCGCCCCGAAGCCTATAATGCCGGCCTTTCGTCCCCTCCCAGGCACCCCGGAGCCCGCATGAACCAGGATCAACTCAAACAAGCAGTGGCTCAGGCCGCCGTCGACTTCATCCTTCCGAAACTCGACGACAAGAGCATCGTCGGGGTCGGCACCGGCTCCACCGCCAACTGCTTCATCGACGCGCTGGCCAAGCACAAGGGCGCATTCGACGGCGCCGTCGCCAGTTCCGAAGCCACCGCCGCGCGTCTCAAGGGCCACGGGATTCCGGTGTACGAACTGAACACCGTCAGCGATCTGGAGTTCTACGTCGACGGCGCCGATGAAAGCGACGAGCACCTGAACCTGATCAAGGGCGGCGGCGCTGCCCTGACCCGCGAGAAGATTGTCGCGGCCGTGGCCAAGACCTTCATCTGCATCGCCGACGCCAGCAAACTGGTGCCGGTCCTCGGTACTTTCCCGCTGCCGGTGGAAGTGATCCCGATGGCCCGCAGCCACGTGGCCCGCGAGCTGGTGAAGCTCGGCGGCGACCCGGTTTACCGCGAAGGCGTGCTGACCGACAACGGCAACATCATCCTCGACGTGTTCAACATGCAGATCACCAATCCGGTGGAGCTGGAGACGCAGATCAATGCGATCGTCGGCGTGGTCACCAACGGTTTGTTCGCGGCACGTCCGGCGGATCTGTTGTTGCTGGGGACCAGCGAAGGCGTGAAGACCCTGCGCGCTGAGTAACCAGGACCGCCCACATTTTTGTGGGCAGATGAAAAACCTGTGGGAGCGAGCTTGCTCGCGATGAGGCCGTGTCAGTCGACTGAGATGTTGAATGACAGACCGCTATCGCGAGCAAGCTCGCTCCCACAGTGTTTTGTGGTGTCGGTCAGAGTTGCGTGGGTTTCTTGAACACGTAGAACAGGTTCGGCTCGCTGACGATGTACAGCGTACCGTCGTCGTCCACGGCAATCCCCTCCGCTTGCGGCACGGTTTTTTGCAGGCCATGGCGTCCCTTGCTCAATGACATCGTGCTCAGCGGCCGCCCATCCACATCCAGCTCCAGAATCAATCGCGACTCATCCGACAGCGCCAGCAAATGCCCGCTGCGCTCATCGTATTGCAGGCTCGACAGATCCCGCACGAACATCCCGGCATCACGCTTGGGGTCGTTGATCACGTGCACCGAGTAGGATTCTTCAGGATTGAAGCGCGGAAAACCGTGCACCTCGTAGATCAGCATCGGGTTGCGCTCCTTGGCGACGAACAGGCGCTTGCCCACTGAATCGTAAGCCAGGCCCTCGAAGCCCTTGTTGCCGCCCATGTGAACGCCAATGGTCATCTGCTCGGCATCTGCCGCATCAACGAAAGTGGTGTCCTGCTCCAGACGAATCTTGATCAGCCGCTGCTGACTTTCGTCAGTGACCACGTAGATGTCTTCGCTGATGAACTCCACCGCCTCCGGATCGCCGAAACCGACCAGCGCCACACGACGCAAGATCCTGCCGTCGAGGGACAACTCGATCAGCTCGCTTCGTTTGTTGGTGACGGTGAACAGGCTTTTGCGTACCGGGTCGTAGGTCAGCGCTGAAACGTTGTCGGCCAGGCCATCGATCACCTGCGCCTCGGTCACGACCTGGTATTGGTCCAGGCCCATCGACCGGGAACTCACCGGCTGCCACAACGTATGCAGATTGAACCAGGTACGCTCGAACAGGCGCATGTACTGGGCGATCGCGATCAATGCGATCAGCAAGATCACCGACAGGATCAGGATCAGGGATTTGGGGCGGGCAAATCGACGCATTCGGGTGGGCTCGGGGTCAAAACAGGCGGATGAAATATCACGCCCGTCTGAACTGAAGCTTAATGGCCGCCGGCCTTTTACGTACAGGCAATCAGCGCAGGCGTTGGTTACTTCTGTTTTTCGAAGCGATAAAACAGGTTCGGCTCACTCACCATGTACAGCGTGCCCGCTTCATCCATGGTCACACCTTCGGCACGGGGAATGGTATTTTTCAGGCCGTTGAAGCCACGCAGCAGGGTGATGAAACTGACCTGCTCACCCTTCTTGTCCAGCTCCAGCAACAGGTGCGAGTCGGCGGACAACACCAGCATGTGGCCAGTCCGCGGGTCGACGGCCAAGGCAGACAGGTTGCGCATGTCCAGTGCATGGCTGGCCAGCTTCAACTTGTCGCCGGTCAGGACCTTGCCGTCACCTTTCCAGGCAAACAATGCCGGCGGGCGCTCTTCGCCCAGCAGCAGTTGCTGATTGCGCGGATCCCAGGTGACACCCTCGAACGCCTTGTTCTGGTCGCTGGAAGGCCCGAGGTCGTATTTCGGGAAGTCGGCCATATTCAGTTCGCGGGTATCGGCATCGACCTTGACGATAGCGATCAGATGCTCGCGCTCATCGACAATGGCCAGCCGGCCGTCGCCCAGCACGGTGACGCCCTCAGGGTTGCTCCAGCCCACCAACGGCATTTTGCGCAGCACATCGCCCTGCAGGTTCAATTCGACCAGGAACGGGTTCTTGCCCATGACCGAAAACAGAGTCTTGGTCTGAGGGTCGTAGACCATGTCCGATGCTTCATCCTTCTCCATGCCCGGCAACGGCTTGGCATCGATCACCGCACGATAGTCCGGCAGCCAGATGCTCGCCTGGCGCTCGGCCGGGCTCTTGAATTGTTCCTTCACCCAGAGCACGCCCCGCGAATCCCAGTGCATGGCGAATGCAACGCCGTAGGCGACAACAGCCACCACCAGCAGCAGCCAGGTGTGCCAACGCAGGGCGAAGCGCGAACGGCGGACAGGTTCAAGCGTGGAAAGCGGAGAAGTGGCCATCGGGGAATGCGTTCCAGAAATTCAGGCTAGGGGTAATAGCACAGTTTGGGGCCGGCTCAGAGGCCGAAAGCCCTGAAATTATCCAGACTGGATGTGAAAAAAACGGGAAATGACAGGATGAGCCATTTATAGGCCACCACAAAACCAATGTGGGAGCGGGCTTGCTCGCGAAAGCGGTGTGCCAGGCAACACTTAGTCGACTGTCACGCCCTCTTCGCGAGCAAGCCCGCTCCCACAGGGTTTGGCGGTGCCTGGACTAGCGAACGCTGCTGGTGAAACTGCTGGCGCCCGGCAATTCCAGAACGATCTCGTCACCGACATTCAGCGGGCCAACGCCCACTGGCGTGCCGGTGAGGATCACGTCCCCGGCCTGCAACGAGAAGCAGCCGGCCATGTGCTGGATCATCGGCACGATCGGGTTGAGCATCGCGCTGCTGTTGCCGTCCTGGCGCACTTCACCGTTGATGGTCAGGCGGATGCCGATGTCGGTCAGATCGGCAAACGTGCTGCCGGACACGAACGGAGCAAGTACTGCCGCACCGTCGAAGGACTTGGCGATTTCCCAGGGCAGGCCCTTGGATTTCAGCTCGGCCTGCTTGTCGCGCAGGGTCAGGTCCAGGGCTGGAGCGAAACCGGAGATGGCGTCGAGCACTTCTTCGCGGCTCGGTTTGGTCGACAACGGCTTGCCGATCAACACCGCGATTTCCGCTTCGTAGTGCACCGAACCGCGCTCGGTCGGAATGCTGAAACCACCTTCCAGCGGCACCACGCAACTGCCCGGCTTGATGAACAGCAGTGGCTCGGTCGGCACCGGATTGTCCAGTTCCTTGGCGTGTTCGGCGTAGTTACGGCCGATGCACACCACTTTCCCCAACGGGAAGTGAATGCGCGTACCGTCGACATACTGGTGCTGATAGCTCATTACCGACTCCTGCTTCGTTGGCTCTTAAAGTTCGAAAATCAAACAGCGAAAATCTTGCCCGGGTTCATGATGCCGTTCGGGTCGAACACCGCCTTGACCGCTTTCATGTACTCGATCTCGACCGGCGAGCGGCTGTAGGTCAGGTAGTCACGCTTGGTCATGCCCACGCCGTGCTCGGCGGAGATCGAACCGTTGTACTTCTCGACGGTTTCGAACACCCACTTGTTGACGGTGGCGCACTTGGCGAAGAACTCATCCTTGCTCAGGTTATCCGGCTTGAGGATGTTCAAGTGCAGGTTGCCGTCGCCGATGTGGCCGAACCAGACGATTTCGAAATCCGGGTAGTGTTCACCGACGATCGCGTCGATTTCCTTCAGGAATGCCGGAACTTTCGATACGGTGACCGAAATGTCGTTCTTGTACGGCGTCCAGTGGGAAATGGTTTCGGAGATGTATTCGCGCAGCTTCCACAGGTTCTGCAACTGGGTTTCGCTCTGGCTCATCACGCCGTCCAGCACCCAGCCCTGCTCGACGCAGTGTTCGAAGGTTTCCAGGGCGTGGTTGGCCACTTCTTCGGTGGTCGCTTCGAATTCCAGCAGCGCGTAGAACGGGCAATCGGATTCGAACGGCGCCGGCACATCGCCACGGGCCATGACTTTGGCCAGGGCTTTGTCGGAGAAGAATTCGAAGGCGGTCAGGTCAAGCTTGCTCTGGAAGGCGTGCAGCACCGGCATGATCGAGTCGAAATCGGCGGTGCCGAGGACCATGGCGGTGAGGTTTTTCGGCGCACGGTCCAGGCGCATGGTCGCTTCGACCACGAACCCGAGGGTGCCTTCGGCGCCGATGAACAGCTGACGCATGTCGTAGCCGGTGGCGTTCTTGATCAGGTCGCGGTTCAGCTCCAGCACGTCGCCCTTGCCAGTGACCACTTTCATGCCGGCAACCCAGTTACGGGTCATGCCGTAGCGAATCACCTTGATCCCGCCGGCATTGGTGCCGATATTGCCGCCAATCTGGCTCGAACCCGCCGAAGCGAAGTCCACCGGGTAGTACAGGCCGTTTTCTTCGGCCACGTTCTGCAGGTGCTCGGTGACCACGCCCGGCTGGCAAACGGCCGTGCGGTCAGTGAGGTTCACGTCGAGGATCTGGTTCATGTAGTCGAACGACACGACCACTTCACCATTGGCCGCCACCGCTGCCGCGGAAAGACCGGTACGACCACCCGACGGCACCAGCGCCACCTTGTGTTTGTTGGCCCACAGGACTATGGCCTGGACCTGCTCGGTGGTCTTGGGGAACACGATGGCGGTCGGGGCCGGGGCGAAATGCTTGGTCCAATCCTTTCCGTAAGCATTCAGGGAGTCGGCATCGGTCAGCACCTTGCCAGGCTCAACCAGGGTCTTCAGCTCTTCAATCAGGGCAGGATTGGTCATCGACAGAACTCTCGAACAATTCATGGTCATCCTGAGAACGCTTCACGTCGCAGGAATGAGTGTTTAGCGGGGTGCATATGCTAGCATAACGACCCCGCAGGATAGTGCCCAAGGGCTGTTCTGCGGTGACGGCTTTCCTGCCGTGCGGGTCAGCTCCGGGCTGCTCCCTTTCCTGCCATTTTTCTCCGGGATACAGGTTTACGCAGATGAGCAAGACTTCTCTCGATAAGAGCAAGATCAAGTTCCTTCTTCTCGAAGGCGTCCACCAATCGGCTGTCGACGTCCTCAAGGCGGCGGGCTACACCAGCATCGAGTACCTCACTGGTTCTCTGCCGGAAGCCCAGCTCAAGGAAAAGATCGCTGATGCTCACTTCATCGGCATTCGCTCCCGCACTCAACTGACCGAAGAGATCTTCGATCACGCGAAGAAGCTCGTGGCTGTAGGGTGTTTCTGCATCGGCACCAACCAGGTCGACCTGGACGCGGCCCGCGAACGCGGCATCGCGGTGTTCAACGCACCGTACTCCAACACCCGTTCCGTAGCGGAACTGGTGCTGGCCGAAGCGATCCTGCTGCTGCGCGGCATCCCTGAGAAGAACGCTTCCTGCCACCGTGGCGGCTGGATCAAGAGCGCGGCCAATTCCTTCGAGATCCGCGGCAAGAAGCTGGGCATCGTCGGTTACGGCTCGATCGGTACTCAACTGTCGGTCCTGGCGGAAGGCCTGGGCATGCAGGTGTACTTCTACGACACCATCACCAAGCTGCCACTGGGTAACGCCACTCAGGTAGGCAACCTGCACGAGCTGCTGGCGATGTCCGACATCGTTTCGCTGCACGTACCGGAAACCGCCGCCACCCAGTGGATGATGGGCGAGAAGGAAATCCGCGCCATCAAGAAAGGCGGCATCCTGATCAACGCCGCCCGCGGCACCGTGGTCGAACTGGACCACCTGGCGGCTGCCATCAAGGACAAGCACCTGATCGGCGCGGCCATCGACGTATTCCCGGTGGAGCCACGCTCCAATGACGAAGAGTTCGAAAGCCCGCTGCGTGGCCTGGACAACGTGATCCTGACCCCGCACATCGGTGGTTCCACCGCTGAAGCCCAGGCCAACATCGGTCTGGAAGTGGCGGAAAAACTGGTCAAGTACAGCGACAACGGTACTTCGGTATCGTCCGTAAACTTCCCGGAAGTGGCCCTGCCGGCTCACCCTGGCAAGCACCGCCTGCTGCACATCCACGAAAACATTCCGGGCGTGCTCAGCGAGATCAACAAAGTCTTCGCCGAAAACGGCATCAACATCTCCGGTCAGTTCCTGCAGACCAACGAGAAGGTTGGCTACGTAGTGATCGACGTCGACGCCGAGTACTCGGACCTGGCGCAAGAGAAGCTGCAACACGTCAAGGGCACCATCCGTAGCCGTGTGTTGTTCTGATCGCGACTTGAGCGACAAAAAAGGGAGCCTTCGGGCTCCCTTTTTCATTCACGCTACAACGTTACTTGACGTTGACGGTGATCTTCTCGGAAACGATCGGCGGATCGAACGGCATGTGGTTGCTATCGCCCAGTTCAAGCTGCAAGGTGTGTTTGCCCGGCGTGAGCGTTACTTCAGCCTGGGTCTGCGCGTTGCCGAAATGCTGGTGGTTGGCATCTTTGGGAATCGGCGCACCGGCGGCTGGCAGTTCATCGACGTCAATCAGCAAGTGGTGATGACCGGTGTTCTTGGTGGTATTGCCCGCCGGTGCCAGGGCAACGTTCTCGACAGCGAACTTGACGACGACCGTCTGTGGAACCGTCGCACCATCCTTGGGAGACACGATGGACACTTCGGCGCCCTTCGGAGCCGGCGTTGCACTGGCCAGCACCGAAACACCCATCAACAGGCCAGCCAAAGCAGCACGTGACATAAAGGTTTTCATTCTCTTCTCCAGTTTTTCCGTAAAATTCGCGTGACCATGACAACTTCATGGCCATTCGTTGTCGAAGGCACTCGACAACCATAGCAAAGCGAGCCTGAATCAGAGGATCGCGATAATAAATTCAAAGGAGTGACCATGCGCTTTCTGCCTGGCCTGATCTGCCTGCTACCCCTTCTGAGCCCTTTGGCTCATGCCGAATTGATTGATGACGTCAACGACCGGGGCGAATTGCGCATTGCCGTTGAAGCCAACACTCCCCCGTTCAATTTCAAGGATGACGACAAGCTCACCGGCTTCGAAATCGAGTTGGGCCAACTGCTCGCAAGTGAACTCGATGTCCGGGCCGACTTCGTCGTCACCGACGGCAGCGATCTGCTGACCGGCGTCGAAAGCGGCAAATACGACATCGCTATCAACCACATAGCAGTGACCCCGGATCTCAAGGATCGTTTCGACTTCAGCGAACCTTACATTCAAACCAATGCGCAATTGATCGCGCAGAAAGAAGAGCCTCGCTCCATTTTGCTGGTCCAGTCGCTGGCGGAAGAGAAGCCCAAAACCAACCCGGCCGTGAACCTGGCGATTCCGTTTCAGAAGGGTAATCCGGCGTTCCATGCCAGCCTGGAAAACGCATTGCAGCGGATCAAGGATGATGGGCGCCTGCAAGCGCTGGAGCAGAAGTGGTTGGGGGCGGATGCGGATGTGGTGCCGAAACCTTGAGCCATCGGGAAGTTGAAGTAAAAGATGAACCCTGTGGGAGCGAGCTTGCTCGCGATGGCGGCCTGACATTCAACATCAATGTTGGCTGGACAGGCCTCATCGCGAGCAAGCTCGCTCCCACAGTGCCTTGTGTCGCTCGTTAATCGAGCATTGCCAACGCCTGTGCCGCCTGCGGCAACTCCAGCTCACTGAACACCTGCACCCCGTGACGGTTGAGTAGCGCCGCCGTCACGCCCTCGCCACTGACTTTCACGCCGCTGAACGTCCCGTCATAGGTCAGCAAATTGCCGCAGGACGGGCTGTTGGCCTTGAGGACGGCGATGCGGATGCCATGCTTTTTTACCAGTTCCAGTGCCTGATACGCCCCCGACAGAAACTGCACACTAACGTCCTCGCCCTCGGTGGTAATCACCAACGCCTGACCATCGAGGACTTGCGTGCCCTGCCCGCCTGGAATTTCCGCCGCCGCCCGAGGTGTTGGCAATCCACCTGCCACCTCCGGGCACAACGGCACGACCCGCCCCTCATCAAGCCACTGCTGAAGCTGATCGAACGGCCCGCTGGCCCCGCCGTCGTAACGGACGCGGTGGCCCAACAGGCATCGGCTGACGAGAATTTTCTGCATGATCAGAACGGCTCGTTGCCGCGCCGACGGAACCAGCCGGTCAACGACAGGCGATCCCGAGTCGCGGGCAGGACTTCGTGGGGAACCTCGCCGGAGAGAAACACCACCAGGCAGCCGCCGGTAGGCTGCACGTCGTGGACGCGATCATTGTCGAGGTACATGCGCAACTGGCCACCGTGTTCGGGAAGCCAGCCGTCATTGAGGTAAACCACCGCCGAAACCATGCGCCGGTCGTCATCGCGAAAGCGGTCGACGTGCTTCAGGTAGAAGGCGCCGGGCGGGTACATCGCAAAATGGCTTTCGAAATCCTCCAGGCCGAGAAACAGACCGCGATTGATCGCCTCGCGCAGGCTGTCCATCAAACTCAGATAGCTGTCGCACGCCTCGGCCTGGCCGGGGTCGATCCACTGGATATGGTCGCCACGAATCCCTTCGCGGATCTCCGATGACGGCCCACGGCCCACGGCGGCCGGAGCCAGCTGACCCTCTGCAGCACGTTTGCGACACTCGGCCGCCAGCTCTCGGGTCAAGTCCTGAGGCAGGAAAATATTCTGCTGCGACCAGCCGTGCTCGGCCAGGTCGTCGACGATTCGTAGCAGCAGCGGGTGATCAGAGGATATTTGCATGGCGCGCATAGTATTCCTGTGCCCGGAAATCCGACAGAGCCGCGCAGCGGGTTGATACGAATTCTCGACAAGCAGGGGTGCCACACGGAGAATAGTCGCCTGCTGACTGGAGTCCCTATGCGCCGTTTGCTTTTATCCCTGCTGATGTTCTGCGTTTTGCCCGCCTGGGCAGACGGCCACGATCAGTTGTACAAGGTCGCCGGCTGGCCGGAACAACGCGCGCATTTCAGCGATGCCCTCTCGGCTGCTCAGCAACGCTACCAGGGCAGCCTGCCTCCGGCGGTGTTTCAGGCACTGGTCAGCAACAGCAATCAGCGATTTTCCGCCAAGGCCGTGGACCAGCGCGCCGAAGCGCAATTGCGCAAGAACCTCGCCGACCCCAAACCCGCGCTGACGTTTTTCCAGTCGCCCCTGGGCAAGAAAATCGTCGCCGCCGAGTTGCTGGCGACCCGTCGCGACCAACTGGCAAAAAACGCCAAGGGCCTGCCGAAGATGCAGGCCAGCGACAGCCGCATGTTGATCATCGGCCATTTGGCACAAGCCCTGCCCGCTCGCGAGGCCGGCGCCGAAGTCAGCCTGGCGATTGCCGGGGTTGCCGCCGACAGCCTGAGCTCAATGATCCCGGGATTGCTCGGTGCCGGTCAGGCCCAGGGCATGCTCAACGGCCAACGCCAGCGCCTGATGGAGCAGATCGGTAGCGACCTCAACAACACACTGCTGTATGTCTATCGCGACCTGTCGGACAACGAACTGGAAGAGTTCGCGACCTTTGCCGAATCGGCGGAAGGCCAGGCTTATTATCAAGCGGCGCTGGCGGCGATTCGGGCGGGTTTGGCGGTGGGGCAGAGCAATTCGAACCTGACCCAGTGATCTTCGGCACCTGACCGATCGCTATCGCGAGCAAGCTCGCTCCCACATTGGATCTGTGCACACCGCCCCTCTGTGGGAGCGGGCTTGCTCGCGAAGGGGCCAGAACAGGCGCTAGGAATTACGGCCTTTTATCCGTCTGGTCAAAAACCCGAAATACTCCTGCCGCATCACCAGCGTCTCATTCGCCAGATGATGTCGTGCCTCGGGCAGCATCAGCACCTGCGGCCGATCAAACTTGCCACGCAACACTTCCAGGTTGTGCTCCCAATCCACCGTCATGTCGGCCTGCCCCTGCACGATCAGCGGCCGGCGGGTGCTCATGGGTGCGGCCTCGATGCGTTTGATCCAGCGCGCCAACGCACCCACCCAGGCTGTCGGCAGGCGCAACGGCTGCAACGGATCGGCCTGCAGAAACGGCAGAAAGGCCGGGTCGTTGGAGTTCTCGCTGAAACGCCGGGCGATGGCTTTGACGAAAGGCTTGAGCAGGTAGTAACTCAGTTGCGACCAACCCCACGCCCGCGGCCGCACCAGCGGCGACAGCAAAATCACCTGGCCCTGGGCCGGGCTGCTCGCCCCCGCATTCAACACATGATCGATCACGATCGCCCCGCCGGTGCTCTGCCCGCACAAGTGCCACGGCTGCGGCAAGTCGAGGGATTGCGCCTCGCGGAACAACCCTTGCAATGCGTCCTGATACTCGGCGAAATCCTTGATGCTCGCCCGTTCGCCACTGGACAGGCCATGTCCCGGCAAGTCGCAGGCAATCACCGCAAAGCCCTGGTCCAGCGCCCACTCGATCACATGCCGATAGAGCCCGGTGTGGTCGTAGAAACCGTGGATGACAAACAGCGTCGCCTTGGCTCGCTCGGGCCACCAGAACTGGCTGACCAGCTCATAACCGTCGACCTCGAATCGCCCAAGGCCGCTGCGCACCTGACGCGGGGCAAAATCCAGCCCGTAGAATCGCTGGTAAGCCTGCGCCTGCGCCGACAACGGCTGCCCGGCAGCCAATGGCAGCAGGCTTGCACGTAGAAGATCAGGGTCGAAAGTAGCCGGCATGGACGATTCCAGAGCGTGAAACGGACTTTATAGGCCTGCGATATTCATCTGTCGCGGCAAGCATGGCAAGCTAGCCACCCTTCGAGGATTGAACCGATGCGCTCGCCCCTTCGCGCCCCCCTGTTTGCCAGCCTGCTCGCCGTGGTGTGTGCTGGCGTATTGTGGGCGGCCTACGACTGGTTTCAGGGGCGTTACCTGCGGGCGTTCAGCGAGCACACCGCGATGTTTTCCGGTGATCCGCTACGCCTTCCCGAATCCCTCGCCGGCCCTGGCGCCATCCGCCTTGTGCATTTCTGGGACCCGGCCTGCCCGTGCAATGTCGGCAATCAACAACACCTGACCGAGCTGGTCGAGCGCTACCTACCCCATGGCGTGGAATTCTATGCCGTGCAAAAACCCGGTAGCCACGGCCAATTGCCGAGCACCTTGAGCAGCCTCAAAACCATCGACATCCTGCCCGGCTCAGAACAGATACCCGCCAGCCCGGCCGTGGCGATCTGGGATCGCAGCGGCAAACTGGCGTACTTCGGCCCCTACAGCGAAGGCCTGACCTGTAACTCCAGCAACAGCTTTATCGAGCCGATCCTGCAAGCGCTGGATGAAGGCCGCGCAGTGAGTGCCACGCACACACTGGCCGTGGGTTGTTACTGCCCGTGGTCTGTCGATCCAACTAAATAGGGAAAGACGCGGTAATACGAATCCCTCCTACGGGCGATGCGCCAAATCGGCACCCCGTGTTACACAGTGGCATCAGGAATCACAATAACAACAAGGACTCTTATGAAACGTAGCCTGACCGCTCTCGCTCTGTTGATCGTCGTGCTGGCCTCCGGAGCCGGCTGGTACCTCTACAGCAAGCAGCCGTCACGCCAGGGCATGGTGGAACTGCAACACCTGCAAGGCTCCGTCACCGTGCGCTACGACGAGCGTGGCATCCCGCACATCCGCGCCGACAACGAAACCGACCTGTACCGCGCCCTCGGCTACGTGCATGCCCAGGACCGCCTGTTCCAGATGGAAGTCCTGCGCCGCCTGGCCCGTGGCGAGCTGGCTGAAGTGCTCGGGCCGAAGCTGCTCGACACCGACAAACTGATGCGCAGCCTGCGCATTCGCGAACGCGCAGAAACTTACCTGGCGAACCTCGACAAGCAGTCGCCCTCCTTCATCGCCATGCAAGCCTATCTGGACGGCATCAACCAGTATCAGGACAGCCACGCCAAACCCGTGGAGTTCGATGTGCTGGGCATTCCAAAACGCCCGTTCACGGCCCAGGACACCATCAGCATCGCCGGCTACATGGCCTACAGTTTTGCTGCGGCATTTCGTACCGAACCCTTGCTGACATTCGTGCGCGATCAACTGGGGCCCCAATACCTGAACATCTTCGATCTCGACTGGCAGCCCAAGGGCGTGCTCAACGGGACCGGCACCACCTTGGCCAGCGCAGACTGGAAAGACCTCAACGCCCTCGCCCGCTTGAGCGAACAAGCCCTGGCTGACAACGGCCTGCCACAGTTCGAGGGCAGCAACGCCTGGGTCGTCGCGGGCAGCCGGACCCAAAGCGGCAAGCCGCTGCTGGCGGGTGATCCGCATATCCGTTTTTCCGCGCCGTCGGTGTGGTACGAAGCGCAGCTCTCGGCGCCCGGCTTCGAACTCTACGGCCACTATCAGGCCTTGATGCCGTTTGCGTCGCTGGGCATGAACCACGACTTCGGCTGGAGCATCACCATGTTCCAGAATGACGACCTCGACCTGATCGCCGAGAAGGTCAACCCGGACAACCCCAATCAGGTCTGGTATCGCGGCAAGTGGGTGGACATGACGACCAGCGAGCAGCAGATCGCAGTCAAGGGTCAGGCGCCAGTCACCCTGGTGTTGCGTCAGTCGCCCCACGGCCCGATCGTCAACGATGCCTTGGGCAGCGGCGTCGGTAAAACGCCGATTGCCATGTGGTGGGCATTTCTCGAAAGCCAGAACCCGATCCTGGAGGGTTTCTACCAGCTCAATCGCGCCGACACCCTGGCCAAGGCCCGTGGTGCCGCGGCAAAAATCCAGGCCCCGGGCCTGAACGTTGTCTGGGCCAATGCCAAGGGAGATATCGGCTGGTGGGCGGCGGCGCAATTGCCTAAACGCCCGACGGGTGTACGCCCGTGGTTCATCCTCGACGGCAGCACCGCCGAGGCGGACAAGGATGGCTTCTACCCGTTCAGCGCCAACCCTCAGGAAGAAAACCCGGCCCGGGGCTACATCGTCTCGGCCAACTTCCAGCCGGTGTCGCCAACCGGCATGGAGATTCCCGGCTACTACAACCTTGCCGATCGCGGCCAGCAACTCAATCGCCAGCTCAGCGACAAAGCGATCAAATGGGACCTGGAAAACAGCCAGAAACTGCAACTGGGCACCACTACCGCCTACGGCCCGCGCCTGTTGGCACCGCTGTTGCCGGTGTTGCGCGAAGTGGTGAGCGATCCCGCCGAACTCAAACTGGTGGAGCAACTGGCCCAGTGGAAAGGCGATTACCCGCTCGACTCGACCAGCGCCACGCTGTTCAACCAGTTCCTGTTCAACCTGACTGACGCGACGATGCGCGATGAACTGGGTAACGACTTCTTCGAAACGCTGCTCTCGACCCGGGTGATCGACGCCGCGCTCCCCCGCCTGGCCGCCAGCGCCGATTCGCCGTGGTGGGACAACCGCAGCACCCTCGGCAAGGAAACCCGTGCCGACACGGTGAAGGCCGCCTGGCAATCCAGCCTCGCGCACCTCAAGAGCACTCTCGGCGCAGACTCCTCGCAATGGCAGTGGGGCAGCGCGCACACATTGACCCATGGCCATCCGCTCGGGCAGCAAAAACCGCTGGACCTGTTCTTCAATGTCGGCCCCTTCGCCGCACCCGGCAGTCATGAAGTGCCGAACAACCTCTCGGCGAAAATCGGACCGGCACCCTGGCCCGTCACCTACGGCCCTTCGACCCGGCGCCTGATCGACTTCGCCGACCCGGCCCACAGCCTGACCATCAACCCGGTCGGCCAGAGCGGAGTCCTGTTCGACAGCCACTATGATGATCAGGCCGAGGCCTACGTCGAGGGGATGTACTTCCAGGCGCATCTCAATGAAGAAGAGGTCACGGCCAATACCCGCAGTACGTTGAAGCTGTTGCCGGCGCGGGTTGTACCATAGATTTTTGCTGGCCGGGCCGGCCTCATCGCGAGCAAGCTCGCTCCCACAAGGATCTGTGTCGAACACAAATTATGTGAACACCAGAGAAACCTGTGGGAGCGAGCTTGCTCGCGATGGGGCCCTGATAGACGCCTACAAATTCAGCTCAAACCATCGCCGCAAAGTTCAGCCGGAACTGCTGCGGCGTCACCCCCAACCTGCGATTGAACACACTGCGCATGTGCTGGGCATCGCGAAAACCGCATTGATAGGCCACGGTCTTGAGCGGCGCACGGGTGCTTTCCAGTAGCGTGCGCGCCGCATCGACCCTCGCTCGCTCGACGAACTCGGCCGGGGTGATTTTCGCTTCCCTGGCAAACACCCGGGAGAAGTTGCGCGCACTCATGTTGGCGGCATTGGCCAGGTCGGCGATGGCCAGGTCGCCCGTCAGGTTGGCCAGCACGTAATGCTGCACCATCGCTACCGCCGAATCCGCTTCGGCGTGGGGTGTGAGGAATGGGCTGAATTGCGACTGCCCGCCCGAACGCTGGGTGAACACCACCAGCCGCTTGGCGACGCTCAGTGCAACTTCCGGCCCGTGATCCCGACCCAATAGATACAACGACAGATCGATCCCCGCTGTGACCCCGGCCGAGGTGAACAGCTCGCCGTCCTCAACATACAGTCGATCCGCTTCCACCCGGGAAGAGGGACACAGCGCAGCCAGATCCGATGCGTCCTGCCAATGCGTAGTGACCGTGCGCCCCTCCAGCAATCCGGCCCGGGCGAGCATGAACGCGCCGTTGCAGATCGAGCCGAAGCGCTTGGCCCGCGCGCAGGCATCGCGCAACCAGCCATCGAATGCCATGCCGAAATCCATGAACGGCAACTGCGGCCCGCCCGCCACCAGCAACAGGTCATACGGCTCCAGCGCTTCGCTGAAATGCCGATGGGCATTGAGGGCCAAACCGTTGGAGCACGCCATCATCCCGCGCTCGACGCCGATCACCTCCAGCCGATAGTGATCCTGCGGGGCAAGGAAGCGATTGGCCTCGGAAAACACATCCATGGGGCCGGTGACATCCAGCGACTGAACGCCGGCGAACACCACGATGGCCACGGTTTTACTCATGACGTGAATCGCCTCCCTTGGATCTGATTGCACCGTCCCTTTGTAGGAGCGAGCTTGTTCGCGATGCACGTGAGGGCACCGCGTTCATCCAGGCAGCCGGCGTCATCGTTGACCTCCATCGCGAGCAGGCTCGCTCCTACAGGGTCTGCATGCACCCTAGCCAATCCACGCCCAACAAGCGAGGTTGGCGCGATATGCACGCTCATTGGCCGGGATCGCAGCCATGGATCGATTGTCCGGTTTCCGGGGCCGGAACAGACTGAAACCCTCAGCGCCGCCAAGGCGTTCACGACGAGGAAAACTCCATGAGCACCACCATCGCCGGCATCAAGATCCCCGACAGCACTTTGGCCAAGGCCACCACCGAATACATCCGCGACATCGAGTCCGACCTGCTCTACCACCACTCGCGTCGGGTCTTCCTGTTCGGCGCTCTGAGCGGCGAGCGCAAGCAACTGGCCTACAACCCGGAGTTGCTGTACGTCGGCGCGATGTTCCATGACCTGGGACTGGTGCAAGGTCATCGCAGCGACAACGAGCGCTTCGAAGTCGACGGTGCCAACGCGGCAGCGGCGTTCCTCAAGCCTTACGGATTGAGCGATGACGACATCGAACAGGTCTGGCTATCGATTGCCCTGCACACCACGCCGGGCGTGCCTCAGCATTTGCGGTCCACCGTGGCACTGGTCACGGCTGGCGTCGAGATGGACGTGCTGGGCATGGACTACGCGGCGTTTTCCAGCGTGCAGCGCGAAGCGGTGGTGCATGCGCATCCACGGGGCGAGGGATTCAAGGAATGCATCATCTGCGCGTTTGCCGACGGCTTGCGCCATCGTCCGCAGACCACGTTCGGCAATGTGAAGACTGATGTGCTGGTGGATCAGGAGCCGGGGTTCAAGCCGATGAACTTCGTCGAGGTCATTCGTAAATCCCCTTGGATTTCCTGACCGCAGAAGAACCTGTGGGAGCGAGCTTGCTCGCGATGAGGGCATCACAGTCAACATCGATGTTGAATGTCAGTCCGCTATCGCGAGCAAGCTCGCTCCCACATTGGAATTGGGTAGACCACTCAAATGTGGTCAACCCGACGTCAGGCTCAAGCCGCTTCCGGCGCCTGCGCGCGACGCACGTCCGGTTGCTTCCACGAGTCGGCTGCCGCTTCTTCGATCGCCTGCTGGATCGCACGACGACGGCTTTCTTCGGCGCGACGGCTGAAGAACCAGACCAGGAAGGTCACGATCGACACCGCCAACAGGATCAGGCTGGCCACGGCGTTGATCTCGGGTTTGACCCCCAGACGGACCGCCGAGAACACTTCCATCGGCAGGGTCGTGGAGCCCGGGCCGGACACGAAGCTCGCCAGCACCAGGTCATCCAGCGACAGGGCGAACGACATCATGCCGCCCGCTGCCAGCGATGGCGCGATCATCGGGATGGTGATCAGGAAGAACACCTTCCACGGCCGTGCACCGAGGTCCATGGCCGCTTCTTCGATGGACAGGTCCAGCTCACGCAAGCGTGCCGAGACCACCACCGCCACATAGGCCGCACAGAACGTGGTGTGGGCGATCCAGATGGTGACGATGCCGCGTTCCTGCGGCCAGCCGATCATCTGCGCCATGGCCACGAACAGCAGCAACAGCGACAGACCGGTGATCACCTCAGGCATGACCAGCGGCGCAGTGACCAGGCCACCGAACAGGGTACGGCCCTTGAAGCGCGTAATGCGCGTCAGGACGAACGCTGCCAATGTACCCAGTGCCACCGCCGCGATGGCGGTGTAGCAGGCGATTTCCAGCGAGCGCACCACCGAGCCCATCAGTTGGCTGTTGTCGAGCAGGCCGACGTACCACTTGATCGACCAGCCGCCCCACACCGTTACCAGTTTGGAGGCGTTGAACGAGTAGATGACCAGGATCAGCATCGGCAGGTAGATGAACAACAGACCCAGTACCAGCATCAGGCTGGAGAAACGGAAGCGCTTCATTCTTTACCCTCCATTTCCTTGGCCTGACTGCGGTTGAACAGGATGATCGGCACAATCAGGATCGCCAGCATCACTACCGCCAGGGCAGACGCCACCGGCCAGTCACGGTTGTTGAAGAACTCTTGCCAGAGCACTTTACCGATCATCAGGGTTTCCGGACCACCGAGCAGTTCCGGGATCACGAACTCACCCACCACCGGGATGAACACCAGCATGCAGCCGGCGATGATGCCGTTTTTCGACAGCGGCACGGTGATTTTCCAGAAGCTGTTGAACGTGCTCGAACCCAGGTCCGACGCAGCTTCCAGCAGGCTCTGGTCGTGCTTCACCAGGTTGGCGTACAGCGGCAGGATCATGAACGGCAGATAGGAATAAACCACGCCGATGTAGACTGCCAGGTTGGTGTTGAGGATCTGCAGCGGCTCGTCGATCCAGCCCATGCTCATCAGGAACCCGTTGAGCAGGCCGTTGTTGCTGAGGATGCCCATCCACGCGTAAACGCGGATCAGGATCGCGGTCCAGGTCGGCATCATGATCAGCAGCACCAGCACCGTTTGCACTTCCTTGCGGGCAACGGAGATGCCGTAGGCCATCGGGTAGCCGATCAGCAGGCAGAGGATGGTGCTGAAAAGCGCCATCTTCAACGAGCCGAGGTAAGCGGCGATGTACAGCTCGTCACCGGCCAGCATCGCGTAGTTGCCCAGGTTAAGCAGCAACTGCAGCTTCTGCTCGGCGTAGCTGTAGATCTCGGTGTATGGCGGAATGGCCACGTCCGCTTCGGCGAAGCTGATCTTCAGTACGATGAAGAACGGCAGCATGAAGAACAGGAACAGCCAGATGAAGGGAACCCCGATGACCATCTGACGGCCACCGGGAATTATTCGATTGAGTCGACGCTTGAATTTGCGCATGTTCATGAGCGCAGCACCACGCCGCTGTCGTCTTCCCAGTACACGTAGACCTGATCACCCCAGGTCGGACGCTGCCCGCGACGCTCGGCGTTGGCCACGAACGACTGCACCAGCTTGCCGCTTGGCAATTCGACGTAGAACACCGAGTGCCCACCCAGGTAGGCGATGTCGTGCACCTTGCCGCTGGACCAGTTGTACTGGCAGGTCGGCATGTCGGCGGTGACCAGCAGTTTTTCCGGACGGATCGCGTAGGTGACCGACTTGTCCTGCACCGAGGTGCTGATGCCGTGGCCGACGTAGATCTGACGATCCAGGTCTTTGCAGGTAATGATCGCGTGACCTTCGGCGTCGTCGATCACTTCGCCTTCGAAGATGTTCACGTTGCCGATGAATTCGCAGACCAGGCGACTGGTCGGGGTTTCGTAGATGTCGATCGGGCTGCCGATCTGGGCGATCCAGCCCAGGTGCATGATCGCGATACGCTCGGCCATGGTCATGGCCTCTTCCTGGTCGTGGGTCACCATGACGCAGGTTACGCCGACGCGCTCGATAATCTCCACCAGCTCCAGCTGCATTTGCGAACGCAGCTTCTTGTCCAGTGCGCC
The DNA here is from genome assembly GCF_058807755.1 of Pseudomonas sp. GW821-FHT12A04. Taxonomy (NCBI): domain Bacteria; kingdom Pseudomonadati; phylum Pseudomonadota; class Gammaproteobacteria; order Pseudomonadales; family Pseudomonadaceae; genus Pseudomonas; species Pseudomonas sp. GW821-FHT12A04. Next base: position 385,265 of record NZ_JBXAQZ010000002.1, on the reverse strand, counting down.
CATCGGTTCGTCGAGCAACAGCAGCTTCGGACGCTTGGCCAGGGAACGAGCCAGTGCCACGCGCTGACGCTGGCCGCCGGACAGTTGGTGTGGCTTGCGCTTGGCGTACTGGCTCATCTGTACCAGCTTGAGCATTTCGGCCACGCGGGCGTCAACTTCAGCAGCCGGGATCTTGTCCTGCTTGAGGCCGAAGGCGATGTTCTGCGCCACGGTCATGTGCGGGAACAAGGCGTAGGACTGGAACATCATGTTGATCGGCCGCTCGTATGGCGGCATATCAGTGATGTCTACGCCATCGAGGAAAATGCGCCCCTCCGTGGGCCGTTCGAAACCTGCGAGCATGCGCAGCAAAGTGGATTTGCCCGATCCCGAACCGCCGAGCAGGGCGAAAATCTCGCCCTTCTTGATTTCCAGGGACACATCGTCCACGGCAATCGTCTCGTCGAACTTCTTCGTGACCCGGTCGATTTTGACCAGCACCTGTTTAGGTGACTGGTCGCCCTCGAGGGCTTTCTTATAGGCGCCGGAGGCAACTGCCATTTACGAAACTCCCGAAAAAAAGAGTGCAGTTCGCTCAAGGTGAGCCAACCTTGGATAGTTTGAGCCTTGAAACTATTTACCCGACTTGACCTTGGTCCAGCTGCGGGTCATCAAACGTTGAATATTCGGCGGTAACTCGACCGACACGTAGGTCTTGTCGAGCACCTCTTGCGGTGGATAAACCGCTTCGTCGGTGCGAATGGACTGTTCCATCAGTTTGTCCGACCCCGGGTTAGGGTTGGCATAGCCGACGTAATCGCTGACCTGGGCAATCACCTCAGGCTTGAGCAAATAGTTGATGAAGGCGTGGGCCTGCTTGACGTTGGCCGAGTCCTTCGGAATCGCCAGCATGTCGAACCAGAGCGCACCGCCCTCTTTCGGAATCGAGTAGGCGATGTTCACGCCTTTCTTGGCTTCTTCGGCGCGGTTCTTGGCCTGGAAGATGTCGCCGGAGAAACCGATCGCCACGCAGATATCGCCGTTGGCCAGATCCGCGATGTACTTGGACGAATGGAAGTAGGTCACGTAAGGCCGCACTGCAAGCAACTTGGCGGTGGCCTTTTCGTAGTCCTTGGGATCAGTGCTGTTAGCGTTCAGGCCCATGTAATTGAGCACTGTCGGCATCATTTCATCGGCGGAGTCGAGGAACGCGACGCCACAGCTTTGCAGCTTCTTGATGTTCTGCGGCTCGAACAGCACGCCCCACGAATCAATCGTATCGACGCCCAGCACAGCCTTGACCTTGTCGACGTTGTAACCGATGCCGTTGGTGCCCCACAGGTACGGCACGGCGTACAGGTTGCCCGGATCGTTCTGTTCCAGGCGCTTGAGCAGCACTGGATCGAGGTTCGAATAGTTCGGCAGCTGCGACTTGTCGAGCTTCTGGAATGCCCCGGCCTTGATCTGCTTGCCGAGGAAGTGGTTCGACGGCACGACCACGTCGTAGCCAGTACGCCCGGCCAGCAATTTACCTTCCAGGGTTTCGTTGGAATCGAAGACGTCATAAACCGGCTTGATACCGGTCTCTTTCTGGAAATCGGCCAGGGTGGTCTCGCCGATGTAGTCGGACCAGTTATAAATATGCACGGTACCGGCGGCCTGGACACTGACAGCAACTGTCAGCCCGGCACTCACCAGCATGGCATTGCGCAACATAGAAAAAATAGGCAAGTGGAGGTCCTCTGAAATTAGTTGGGCCCAAGTTGCCCCGCGCTACATGACAACCGTGGTTGCCCGGCAACAAAACCGGCGCGCAACTTACCCTCGAAAAACCGTTCCAGCAAAACTTTCTGTCATTTAATTACACCTGCTGCCGCCACCGCGCGGGCGGCGACAACAGGTTGTTGCATCAAACCGGCTTATTTACCGGATTTGATCTTGGTCCAGCTGCGGGTCATGATCCGCTGGGTCGCGGCCGGCAAGTCGGCAATCGCGTACAGCTTGGCCAGCACGTCCGCCGGCGGGTAAACGCCCGGGTCGCTGGTGATGTCTTTATCGACCAACGCAGTTGCAGCCGCGTTACCGTTCGGGAAACGCACGGCGTTGGTGATTTCAGCCATGATTTCCGGCTTCTGCAGGAAGGTCATGAACTTGTAGGCGCCTTCGACGTTTTCGGCATCTTTAGGGATGGCGACCATGTCGTAGAAGCTGCCGGCACCTTCTTTGGGAATGTTGTAGCTGACTTTCACCTTGCCACCGGCTTCTTCCGCGCGGGACTTGGCCTGGTAAATGTCACCCGAGTAACCCACGGCCACGCAGATGTTGCCGTTGGCCAGGTCGGAGATGTACTTGGACGAGTGGAAGTAACCTACCGAAGGACGAATTTTCAGGAACAGCGCTTCGGCTTCGGCCAGTTGTTTCTTGTCCTGGCTGTCGGTTGGATAGCCCAGGTAGTGCAATGCCACCGGAATCATCTCGGTTGGCGAATCGAGGAAACTGATACCGCACGCCTTCAACTTCGCGGCGTTTTCAGGTTTGAACAGCAGGTCCCAGGAGTTGGTCGGTGCGTCGGCACCCAGCGCAGCCTTGACCTTCTCGGGGTTGAAGCCGATACCGATCGAACCCCACATGTACGGGAAGGCATGCTCGTTACCCGGGTCGCTCACGGAAACGGCCTTGAGCAGGTCGGTGTTCAGGTTCTTCCAGTTAGGCAGCTTGGACTTGTCCAGCTTCTGGTAGACGCCAGCCTTGATCTGCTTGGCCAGGAAGTTGTTCGACGGTACAACGATGTCGTAACCGGACTTGCCTGCCAGCAACTTGGCTTCAAGGGTTTCGTTGCTGTCAAAGACGTCATAGACAACCTTGATACCCGACTCGTCTTCAAACTTCTTGACGGTGTCCGGTGCGATGTAGTCGGACCAGTTGTACACGTGCAGTACTTTGTCATCGGCCTGAACCGCGCCGGCCATCAAACCCATTACGGACATGGCAAGCAGAGTCTTGCCAGCGAGCTTTTTACCTAGTGCCTTCATGCGTAATGCTCCAAATTTTTCTTTTTTGAACCACTTGTTCAGCGACCGAACCCGGGCAACTGGAACCGCGGCTAGTCTGGCAAGATCCACATCGGTCTTTCAAGGAAACGGCCACGCTTTCTGACAGTTCTGAGCGAAAGTTCCTACTTCATATGTAGAACTTTGAACCTCCGCTCAGAGCCTAGCACTTAGCCCTGCAATGCACTCAGGGTCAGGTCAAGACACTTGCGAGCCTTGGTCACCAGTTCATCGATTTCCGCCGGTGTAATCACCAGTGGCGGAGCGATGATCATGGTGTCGCCGACGGCGCGCATGATCAGGCCGTTATCGAAGCAGAACTGACGGCAGATCATGCCGACGCCCTTGCCTTCGAAACGCTTGCGCGTGGCCTTGTCCTGGACCAGTTCGATGGCCCCCAACAGACCCACCCCACGAACTTCACCCACCAGCGGGTGATCGTTCAGTTCCCGCAGACGCTTTTGCAAATACGGTGCCGTTTCGGACTTCACGCGCTCGACAATTTTTTCGTCGCGCAGGATGCGGATGTTTTCCAGCCCCACAGCCGCTGCCACCGGGTGCCCGGAGTAGGTGAAACCGTGGTTGAAGTCGCCGCCCTCATTGAGCACGTCCACCACTTCGTCACGCACGATCAGGCCGCCCATCGGGATGTAGCCCGAGGTCAGACCCTTGGCGATGGTCATCATGTCTGGCTTGAGGTCGTAGAAATCGCTGCCGAACCACTCGCCGGTACGACCGAAACCGCAAATCACTTCGTCAGCCACGAACAGAATGTCGTACTTGGCGAGGATTTCCTTGATGCGCGGCCAGTAAGTCTCTGGCGGAATGATCACGCCACCGGCACCCTGGATCGGCTCGGCAATAAAGGCACCGACGTTGTCGACGCCGACTTCCAGAATCTTTTCTTCCAGCTGATTGGCCGCCCACACACCGAACTCTTCCGGGGTCATTTCGCCGCCTTCGCCGAACCAGTACGGCTGGGCAATGTGAACGATGCCCGGGATCGGCAAGTCGCCCTGTTCGTGCATGTACGTCATACCGCCTAGGCTCGCGCCGGCCACGGTGGAACCGTGATAGCCGTTCTTGCGGCTGATGATGACTTTCTTGTTCGGCTGGCCCTTGATCGCCCAGTAGTGACGAACCATACGCAGCATGGTGTCGTTGCCTTCGGAGCCGGAACCGGTGAAGAACACGTGGTTCATGCCTTCAGGCGCGATGTCGGCGATAGCCTTGGCCAGTTCCAGTACCGGCGGATGCGCAGTCTGGAAGAACAGGTTGTAGTAAGGCAGCTCGCGCATCTGTTTGCTGGCGGCATCGGCCAGTTCATCGCGACCATAACCAATTGCGACACACCACAGGCCGGCCATGCCATCGAGGATCTTGTTGCCTTCGCTGTCCCAGAGGTAAACGCCCTTGGCGTTGGTGATGATCCGCGGGCCTTTCTCTTTCAGCTGCTTGAAATCGCTGAACGGAGCCAGGTGGTGATCATTGCTCAGGGTTTGCCATTCACGGGTTTGCGGATTGTTGCTGGTCATACGAATCTCCTAAAAAAATCACGTGAAGGCGCCGCCAGGCAGCGGCGGCGCCCGGCGTATCAGACGGCAAAGAGCAGGAATTCCCTTTCCCACGAACTGATCACGCGCTTGAAGTTTTCATGCTCGGCCCGCTTGACCGCAACGTAGCCAGTGATGAAATTTTTGCCCAGGTAACGCTCGATGGTCGCGCTGTTTTCCATGCGTTCCAGCGCGTCTTCGATGGTCAGCGGCAGGCGCAGGTTGCGGCGTTCATAGCCACGTCCCACTACCGGCGCACTCGGGTTCAGGCCTTCGACCATGCCGATGTAACCGCAGAGCAGGCTCGCGGCAATCGCCAGGTACGGGTTGGCATCGGCGCCCGGCAGGCGGTTTTCCACCCGACGGTTTTGCGGCCCCGCATCCGGCACCCGCAGGCCCACGGTGCGGTTCTCTTCGCCCCACTCCACGTTCACCGGCGCCGAGGTATCCGGCAGGAAGCGGCGGAACGAGTTGACGTTGGGTGCGAACAGCGGCAAGAGTTCGGGAATGAGTTTCTGCAGACCACCGATGTGGTGCAGGAACAACTGGCTCATGGTCCCGTCGTCATTGGAGAAGATGTTCTTGCCGGTCTCGATGTCGATGACGCTCTGGTGCAAGTGCATGGCGCTGCCCGGCTCGCCGGTCATCGGCTTGGCCATGAAGGTCGCGGCCACATCGTGCTTGAGCGCGGCTTCGCGCATGGTGCGCTTGAACACCAGGATCTGGTCGGCCAGGGACAGGGCATCGCCGTGACGGAAGTTGATTTCCATCTGCGCCGTGCCGTCCTCGTGGATCAGCGTATCGAGGTCCAGGTCCTGCAATTCGCACCAGTCGTAGACGTCTTCGAACAACGGATCGAATTCGTTCGCGGCTTCAATGGAGAACGACTGGCGACCGATTTCCGGGCGACCGGAGCGGCCGATTGGCGGTTGCAGCGGGTAGTCCGGGTCGTCACTGCGCTTGGTCAGGTAAAACTCCATTTCCGGCGCCACGATCGGCTGCCAGCCTTTGTCGGTATAGAGTTTCAGGACTTTCTTGAGCACGTTGCGCGGCGACAGCTCGATCGGGTTGCCTTGCTTGTCGTAGGTATCGTGGATGACGATGGCGGTCGGCTCGATGGCCCACGGCACCAGGTACACCGCGCTCTGGTCGGGGCGGCAGATCATGTCGATGTCGGCCGGGTCGAGCAGTTCGTAATAGATGTCGTCTTCGACGTAGTCGCCGGTCACTGTCTGCAACAGAACGCTTTCTGGCAGGCGCATGCCTTTTTCGGCGATGAATTTGTTGGTCGGCGAAATCTTACCCCGGGTAATCCCGGTCAAGTCGGCGATCATGCATTCGACTTCTGTGATCTTGTGGTTTTTCAACCAATCGGTGAGCTGGTCGAGGTTGTTACTCATAAATGCCTCTAGGCTTGAGTTGTCTGACCCTTTTGAGGTCAGGCGTTGTTTGACGCATCGGCGTCGCGTTGTAGAGCGTTTGCGCGGCAGATTATCGTGCTTGGCAACACGGCTGCAGAGGCCGGGCGTGCAGAATCGCGAGCGGTGCCCTGAACAATGGTCAGGCCGCTATTGTGAATCGGTTCTATATTGAATGGAGTAACCGTAATGGGGGTGCCATCGCGACCGTCCAGAATATCGGACGGGGACGGTTGAACCGTCACGGATGGGAGGATCACCAGAACCGCCGGGGCCACGGAACGGACGGACGTGTCATCACTGATGTGACAAGCATGCCGACCGACCTGTCTTGAGCAGTCGGTGACGCCGATTATCGGCAGGCGAGACATGAAGCACCCCGGTATTATTGCTGTTATGGGTTTGATTCGAGCTTAGCCTTGTTCATTTTTTTACACAACACCCCCGTAAAAAATACAACACGGCCCGCTCAAGCCTGCGGGCGCCATAGAGGCCAAGGGCATAAAAACGCCCCAAAGTGCCTCAAAAAAGCCACACGGGCGCTTTTTTAGGGCAAAAAAGGCCTCGCTTGACTTCGGCATGCCGTTCGGGTTGACTGGAATCTGAAAAGATCAATGATTGATATTTTTAACAACAAAGGTGTTGCATCATGTCGGTACCCCCGCGTGCCGTTCAGCTTAACGAAGCGAACGCGTTCCTTAAGGAACATCCTGAGGTTCTGTACGTTGACCTTCTGATTGCGGATATGAATGGTGTGGTGCGCGGCAAGCGCATCGAACGCACCAGCCTCCACAAGGTTTACGAGAAAGGCATCAACCTGCCGGCCTCTCTATTTGCTCTGGATATCAATGGCTCGACGGTGGAAAGCACCGGCCTGGGCCTGGACATCGGCGATGCTGACCGAATCTGCTATCCAATCCCCGATACCCTATGCAACGAGCCATGGCAGAAGCGCCCGACCGCGCAACTGTTGATGACCATGCACGAACTCGAAGGCGAACCATTCTTCGCCGACCCGCGTGAAGTGCTGGCCAATGTGGTGCGCAAGTTCGACGAAATGGGCCTGACCATCTGCGCCGCGTTCGAACTGGAGTTCTACCTGATCGACCAGGAGAACGTGAACGGTCGTCCGCAACCGCCGCGCTCGCCGGTTTCCGGCAAACGTCCGCACTCGACTCAGGTCTACCTGATCGACGACCTCGACGAATACGTCGACTGCCTCCAGGACATTCTGGAGGGTGCCAAAGAGCAAGGCATTCCGGCCGACGCCATCGTCAAGGAAAGTGCCCCGGCGCAGTTCGAAGTCAACCTGCACCACGTGGCTGACCCGATCAAGGCCTGCGACTACGCGGTCCTGCTCAAGCGCCTGATCAAGAACATCGCCTACGACCATGAAATGGACACCACCTTCATGGCCAAGCCTTACCCAGGCCAGGCGGGTAATGGTCTGCACGTCCACATCTCGATTCTCGACAAAGACGGCAAGAACATTTTTGCCAGTGAGGATCCCGAGCAGAACGCCGCACTGCGTCACGCGATCGGCGGTGTGCTCGAGACCCTACCGGCGCAGATGGCTTTCCTCTGCCCGAACGTCAACTCCTACCGTCGTTTCGGCGCACAGTTCTACGTGCCGAACTCGCCGTGCTGGGGCCTGGATAACCGCACCGTGGCGATTCGCGTACCGACCGGCTCCGCCGACGCCGTGCGCATCGAACATCGTGTAGCCGGCGCCGATGCCAACCCGTACCTGCTGATGGCTTCGGTCCTGGCAGGCGTGCACCACGGCCTGACCAACAAAATCGAGCCTGGCGCCCCGGTCGAAGGCAACAGCTACGAGCAGAACGAGCAGAGCCTGCCGAACAACCTGCGCGATGCACTGCGCGAGCTGGACGACAGCGAAGTCATGGCCAAGTACATCGATCCGAAATACATCGATATCTTCGTGGCCTGTAAAGAGAGCGAGCTGGAGGAGTTCGAACACTCCATCTCCGACCTCGAGTACAACTGGTACCTGCATACCGTGTAAGCGGTTGCAGTAGTGAAGAAACGCCGCCGGCCTCACAGCCTGCGGCGTTTTTTTATGGCCAACACCGCCTCCTGTGGCGAGGGGGCTTGTCGGGACGCCGCACCGCCCCGTTGGGCTGTACAGCAGCCCCAAAAAATGCACCCTCATGTGTATCAGACATACCGAGATTACCGGGTTTGGGAGTGCTTCGCCCTCCAACGGGGGCAAGCCCCCTCGCCACAGGGTATGGATCATCCTCGCGCTCTGCGTACAATGCCCGCAGCCCCGCAGGAGACTCCAATGACACGCGTAGCCACCCCCCGCAAACCCCGCGCACGCAGCCAGGCCCGGATCGATTCGATACTCGATGCGGCCCGCACGCTGCTGGCTGCCGAGGGCGTGGCCAGCCTGTCGATCTACAGCGTCGCCGAGCGCGCGGAGATTCCGCCCTCCTCGGTCTACCACTTCTTCGCCAGCGTGCCGGCGTTGCTCGAAGCCTTGACCGCCGACGTCCATGCGGCCTTCCGCGCCTGCCTGCAAGCCCCTATCGACCACCACGCCTTGAATGGCTGGCGCGATCTGTCGCGACTGGTGGAACAACGCATGCTCGACATCTATGCAGAGGACGCCGCCGCCCGCCAACTCATTCTGGCCCAGCACGGCCTGACCGAAGTCACCCAGGCCGACCGCCAGCACGACATCGAACTGGGCGACCTGATGCACAAGCTGTTCGACCATCACTTCGAACTGCCGACCTTGCCGAGTGATGTCGATGTGTTCGCCCTGGCCATGGAGCTGGGCGACCGGGTGTATGCGCGCTCGGTACAGCAGCACGGGCAGATTACGCCGCGCATGGCCGAGGAAGGGATGCGGGTGTTTGATGCTTATGTGGGGTTGTATTTGCCACCGTATATGCCCAAGCGGAACCTCTAGTGCGCTCACTGACCTCATCGCGAGCAAGCTCGCTCCCACAAGGATCTTCAGTGAATTCAGATTCTGTGAACGACAAATAATCCTGTGGGAGCGAGCTTGCTCGCGATGGCCGCACCACTCAGTTCAAGACAAACACACATGAAAAAACCCCGAAGGGCTCAAACCCTTCGGGGTTGTTGTTTACGCATGTGGCTTACAACTTGGCGATCGACACCTCGGTGGATTTCACAAACGCGATCACTTCACTGCCGACCGCCAGTTCCAGCTCTTTCACCGAGCGTGTGGTGATCACCGAAGTGACAATGCCAGACGCGGTCTGCACGTCGATTTCCGACAGCACGTCGCCGAGGACGATTTCCTTGATGGAGCCTTTGAACTGGTTGCGAACGTTGATGGCCTTGATAGTCATGATGTTGATTCCTGTCGTTGGGTAAGACTTGAGTTATTGAGCCCAGCGCAATTGCGTAGGCAAGGGTGAAACAGGTTCCGGTTCCGGCGGTTGGCCGGGCAGCGCCAGCACGCGATTGAGGACTTCGGTTTCCAGTGCCGCCAGCCGATGGGAGCCACGAACCCGAGGGCGCGGCAGTTCCACGTGCAGGTCGAGGCCGACTGCGCCGTCTTCGATCAGGATCACCCGATCGGCAATCGCCACGGCTTCACTGACGTCATGGGTCACCAGCAACACCGTGAAACCGTGCTGCTGCCAGAGCCGTTCAATCAGTTGCTGCATTTCAATTCGGGTCAGGGCATCCAGCGCCCCCAAGGGCTCGTCGAGCAGCAGCAGGCGCGGCTGATGAATCAACGCACGGGCCAACGCCACGCGTTGCTTCTGTCCACCGGACAGCGCTGCCGGCCACTCGTGGGCGCGATCGGCCAGGCCCACCGCTTCCAAAGCTGCAAGCGCTTGCGGCCGCCAGTTGCCCTTGAGGCCCAGACCGACGTTGTCGATGATCTTTTTCCAGGGCAGCAAACGCGCTTCCTGGAACATCAGCCGCGTGTCTTCCCGCGCGTCGCTCAATGGCGCGGCACCGGCGAGCAACTCACCGCCGGTTGGTTGATCAAGACCGGCGAGCAAGCGCAGCAAGGTACTTTTGCCGCAGCCACTGCGACCGACCACGGCAACAAACTGGCCCGCCGGAATGTGCAGGTCGATCTCGCGCAGCACCTGCCGCGAGCCGAAGGTTTTTTGCAGCTTGCGCACCGCCAGCGGAATGCCGCGCAGCAGGCGTGGAGGTTGCTCCGCAATCATGCCGCACCTCCCTTGGCAACCTGATAGGCCGGGTGCCAGCGCAGCCAGACACGCTCAAGTCCACGGGCCGCGAGGTCGGCCAGTTTGCCGAGCACCGCGTACATCAGGATCGCCAGCACCACCACGTCGGTCTGCAAGAACTCCCGGGCGTTCATGGCCAGATAGCCGATGCCGGAACTCGCGGAAATGGTTTCCGCCACGATCAACGTCAGCCACATGAAGCCCAGGGCGAAGCGCACGCCGACCAGAATCGAAGGCAGCGCCCCCGGCAGAATCACCTGCCAGAACAGGCTGAAACCGCTCAGGCCATAGCTACGCGCCATCTCCACCAACGCCGGGTCGACGTTGCGGATGCCGTGATAGGTGTTGAGGTAGATCGGGAACAACGTGCCCAGCGCCACCAGGAAAATCTTCGCCGACTCGTCGATGCCGAACCACAGGATCACCAGTGGAATCAGCGCCAGGTGCGGCACATTGCGGATCATCTGCACCGAACTGTCGAGCAGGCGTTCGCCCCACTTCGACAGGCCGGTGATGAAGCCGAGCGTCAGGCCGATACCACCACCGATGGTGAAGCCCAGCGCGGCACGCCAGCCACTGATCGCCAGGTGTGTCCAGATTTCGCCACTGCGCACCAGACTTACACCGGCCTCGATGACGGCGATGGGTGCCGGCAGGATCCGTGTCGACAACCAACCCGCCGACACACTCAATTGCCATACCGCCAGCAGCAACACCGGCAACGCCCAGGGCGCCAGGCTGTGGATGATTTTCTTCATGACCGCGCCTCAGCTCTGGGACGCGGCTTTGGGAAGAATGTCGTTGGCGACCATCTCGCCGAACGGGCTGACGTAACCGGCGCTCTTCGGTAGTTCAGGACGCTCGACATCGAGGTGCGGGAACAGCAACTCAGCCACCCGGTACGACTCTTCAAGGTGTGGATAACCGGAGAAGATGAAGGTATCGATGCCCAGGTCCGCGTACTCCTTAACGCGGGCAGCCACGGTCGGGCCATCGCCCACCAGCGCCGTACCGGCACCGCCGCGCACCAGACCGACGCCGGCCCACAGGTTAGGGCTGACCTCCAGGTTGTCGCGGTTGCCACCGTGCAATGCGGCCATGCGTTGCTGACCGACCGAATCGAAACGCGCCAGCGAAGCCTGGGCACGAGCGATGGTCTCGTCGTCGAGATGGGAGATCAGCCGATCCGCGGCTTTCCAGGCTTCATCGTTGGTTTCGCGCACGATCACATGCAGACGAATGCCGAAGCGCACGGTGCGTCCGAGCTTGGCGGCCTTGGCTCGGACCTGTTCGATTTTTTCCGCGACGGCGGCCGGTGGCTCGCCCCAGGTCAGGACCATTTCCACCTGTTCGGCGGCCAGGTCTTGTGCGGCTTCAGAGGAGCCGCCGAAGTACAGCGGCGGACGCGGCTGCTGGATCGGCGGATAGAGTAACTTCGCGCCCTTCACGCTGATGTGCTGGCCGTCGTAATCGACGGTTTCACCTTCCAGTACCCGGCGCCAGATGCGGGTGAATTCCACCGAGGCCTGATAGCGTTCTTCGTGGCTGAGGAACAGACCATCGCCCGCCAACTCTTCCGGGTCACCGCCCGTCACCAGGTTGAACAGCGCACGACCGCCGGACAGTCGATCCAGGGTCGCGGCCTGACGCGCCGCCACCGTCGGGGAAATGATCCCGGGGCGCAGGGCGACAAGGAACTTCAAACGCTGGGTCACAGGAATCAGCGATGCCGCCACCAACCAAGAGTCTTCGCAGGAGCGTCCGGTCGGAATCAGTACCCCGCCAAAACCCAGGCGGTCAGCGGCTTGCGCGACTTGTTGCAGGTAACCGTGATCAACGGCGCGGGCGCCTTCGGCGGTGCCAAGGTAATGGCCGTCGCCGTGGGTAGGCAGGAACCAGAAAATATTGAGGCTCATGGAGTGGTCTCCTTGGGGAATCGATTTATTGGGCTTTGGCAACGGCGGCCGGCGGCGTCCAGATCACGTCTTTGATGCTCAACGGATTGGGAATCAACTTGAGCTGGTAGAAGCTGTCGGCAATTTTCTGCTGCGCCGCGACCACTTCCGGAGTCAGGAACAACGCGCCATAGCCCTGGCGTTTCACCGAGGTCAGGGTGATGTCGGCTGGCAGGCCGAGCAGCGGTGAAACCTGTTGGGTCACCTCTTGCGGGTTAGCCTTGGACCACTCGCCCACCGCGCGCACTTCTTCCACCAAGGTCTTGATCACCTCGGGATTTTTCTGCGCATAAGGTTTGGTCGCCAGGTAGAACTGATGGTTGTCGACGATGCCCTGACCATCGCGCAGGGTGCGCGCTTGCAGCTGTTGTTCGGCGGCGGCCTGGTAGGGGTCCCAGATCACCCAGGCGTCGACACTGCCACGCTCGAACGCGGCGCGGGCATCGGCCGGCGGCAGGAATACGGTCTGGATGTCGGTGTATTTGAGGCCGGCGTCTTCCAGCGCACGCACCAGCAGGTAATGCACGTTGGAGCCTTTGTTGAGGACGACTTTCTTGCCCTTGAGGTCCGCCACCGATTTGATCGCCGAGTCCTTCGGCACCAGGATCGCCTCACTGTGCGGCGCTGGCGGTTCGTAGGCGACGTAGAGCAAATCAGCACCGGCCGCCTGGGCGAACACTGGCGGAGTTTCACCGGTGACACCGAAGTCGATGGAACCGACGTTTAGGCCTTCAAGCAGTTGCGGGCCACCGGGGAATTCCGTCCATTGCACGTCCACGCCTTGGGCGGCGAGGCGTTTTTCCAGGGTGCCTTTGGCTTTGAGCAGCACCAGGGTGCCGTATTTCTGATAGCCGATTCGTAAAGTCTCGGCCTGAGCTTGAGTAATGGCGCCGAAGGTGACAGCCGCAGCAAACAGAGCGACCAGACCACGACGCAAAATGACAGGGCGCATGGCGCTCTCCTTTTTGCAGTTGGGTTTTGGCTGCACCTGCTTGCCCGTTGGCGGGCGAGTAAGGCCAGTACTTCAATTTTCGGTGAGGCTTAAATGCTCCAGCGAGCACTCAACAAACGATCATTCAACAGGTTCGGATCGAGCGGCTTGGGCCGTCGCGCCATGGCGCTGAAAAACAGCTCAAGCGATTCATTCAGTCGTTGTTCCAGCTCCGGCGCCAACTGCGCCAGGGCGCTGCCTTCGCCGTAGGCGATCTGGCTGTCGACGGCAAAAATGCCTTGCAGCATTTCCTGGGCCTTCAATGCCGACAGCACCGGCTTGAGCGCGTAATCCACCGCCAGCATGTGGGCGATGCTGCCGCCAGTGGCCATTGGCAGAACCACCTTGTGGCTCAAGGCGCGTTCGGGCAGCAAATCCAGCACGACCTTCAATGCTCCGGAAAACGATGCCTTGTAAACCGGTGTGGCGATCAGCAGGCCATCGGCGTTTTCAATTTGTTGCAACAAGTCGATCACCTTGGGGCTGTCGAAGCGTGCGTGCAGCAAGTCCTCGGCCGGGAAGTCCCGTACCTGATAACTCACCACTTCCACGCCCTGCCCCTGTAACCAACGCTGGGAGCGATCCAGCAGCACCCCGGATCGAGAGCGCTGACTGGGACTGCCACCGAGTGAGACAACCAACATTCAGACGATTCCTTGCACGGTGTTGGCGATTCGCGGTTTGCGATCTCGCTTCGATGGAGTGACCTTAACAGTTGATTTATATATCCATAAATCATATTTATTCATTTGGTTATACCTTAAAGAAATATAGAAAACTGTTTCTTCCAGGCAAAAAAAACAGGCCGTCGAAACGGCCTGAAATCCCCTGCTTTGTGGATGCTGTTAACTGTGAAACCTGTGGTGTCTGACCCGACGCCTTCGCGAGCAAGCTCGCTCCCACAGGGGTACGCGGACAAATGTGGGAGCGGGCTTGCTCGCGATGGCGGCATCAGTTGCGCCAAAAATGCTGAAGACTTACCGGTTCGGCTGCGGCGTCAGGCGCAAGTAAGGCTTAACCGCTCGATAGCCCTTGGGAAAACGCTGTTTGATTTCATCCTCATCTTTAAGCGACGGCACGATCACCACCTCATCACCGTCCTGCCAGTTGGCCGGTGTGGCCACCTTGTAGTTGTCGGTGAGTTGCAGCGAGTCGATCACCCGCAGGATTTCATTGAAATTGCGGCCGGTGCTCGCCGGGTAGGTAATCGTCAGCCGGACCTTTTTCTTCGGGTCGATCACGAACAGACTGCGCACGGTCAGGGTGTCGTTGGCGTTGGGGTGGATCAGGTCGTAGAGGTCCGAGACTTTGCGGTCGGCGTCATCCAGGATCGGAAAGTTGACCACGGTGTCCTGGGTTTCGTTGATGTCCTCGATCCACCTGTGGTGCGACTCCACCGGGTCCACCGACAAAGCGATGGCCTTGACGCCGCGCGCTGCGAATTCATCCTTGAGCTTGGCGGTGAAGCCCAATTCAGTCGTGCACACCGGCGTGAAATCCGCTGGATGGGAAAACAGCACACCCCAACTATCGCCCAGCCACTGATGGAAACGAATGGTGCCGGCGCTGGAGTTCTGTTCGAAATCGGGGGCGATATCGCCAAGTCTGAGACCCATGGTGCTGCTCCTTGTGAGTGCTTGATGGGTTCAACTGTGCCTGTGTTTTTTATCTATTAAAAAGAATAAATATCGATTTATTTAGATCATAAAGAAATATTAAATATCTATTCACTGGACGTACCCCGCACAACCAGCCGAACATCGCCCCCAAGGTTCGAGAAGGCCTTGAGTTGCTGCAAAGAGGGAAGTTCAAGGCGGGATTACGGGGGTGAACCCGTCTTGAAAATGTAAAAGCCCCGCCTGGTGCAATACCGGGCGGGGCTTTTTTTGTCTCGGTTACGCGAGCGCTATTACAACAGCGGGATCGAGTAGCTGACGATCAGGCGGTTTTCGTCCTGCGAACGCGTGTTCGGCAGGTCGGTACGCCAGGTCGCGTTTTTCCACGCCAGGCCCAGGTTTTTCAGCGGACCTTCCTGAACGACGTAAGCCACGCTCAGATCGCGCTCCCACTCGGAAGCACCATTGGCCGCCTCGCCACCCTTGGCGTTAACGGTATCGATGTTGTCGCCGTGCAGGTAAACCAGACCCGCCGTCAGGCCAGGTACGCCAACCTTGGCGAAGTCATAGGAGTAGCGTGCTTGCCAGGTACGCTCGCCGGCACGGCCGAACTTCTGGATTTGCGCGTCGGTGATGGTGTAGTTCGACGAACCGTCGCCCTGGTTCAGCCAAGGGAAATCGCTGCTGCCGTTGCTGACCTGATAACCGCCACCGAAGGTGTGACCGGCAACGGTGTACAGGAACAGGCCGCTGTAAAGGTTGTTGTCGACCTTGCCTTTACCGTTTGGCGCGTTGTAGTTGCCAGTGGTGAAGTACAGCGGGTCGTGACCGTTGGCACCATCATCAGAGCTGTTGAAATAACGGAAATCCGACTTCAACACGCCAGGGCCGATTGCCCAGTTGTGCACCAGACCCAGGAAGTGTTGCTTGTAGAACTCTTCCAGGTTGCCGTAGTAGTACTGGGCCGTCAGGTCCTTGGTGATCTTGTAGTCGCCACCGGCATAGATGAACTTGTTGCTGTCGCGGAATTTGGTGCCGCGAGTGTTCGCGCCCGAAATCGACATCTGCTCATTGTTGCTGGAGTTACGGCCTTTAACGGCTTCGATCTGGCCACCAACCAGGGTCAGATCCTTGATGTCGCCGGACGTGATCTGGCCACCCTGCCAGGTTTGCGGCAGCAGACGACCATCGTTGGTCACGATCACCGGGTTTTTCGGCTGCAGGGTGCCCAGCTTCAATTCGGTCTGGGAAACCTTGGCTTTGGCCGTCAGGCCCAGGCTGGAGAAATCATCAACTGCCTCGCCGTTGGATTTGCTCGGGAAAACCGTGCCGCCGTAAGAGGTCGCCGTGGCGCCGTTGGTACCGCCGCCCGAATCCAGTTTCACGCCCAACAGGCCGATCGCATCGATGCCGAAGCCGACGGTGCCCTGGGTGTAACCGGAGATGAAACGCAGATCGAAGCCTTGGCCCCACTCTTCGTTTTTGTTGGCACCGGCTCCGTCACGGTAGTCGGTGTTGATGTAGAAGTTACGCAGCCCCAATGTTGCCTTGCTGTCTTCGATAAAACCCGCGGCGCTTGCCTGCTGGGTCAAAACCCCGACGGCCACAGCCATGGCCAAGGTGGACTTGTTCATGTTTCGCTCCTCTCGTTTCTAGTTCTGATGTTCCTGGTCCCGAATCGATTGCCCGGGATCCTGAATGCATAAATTCGCGGCAAACCGTCTAGGCCGGTCATTTGGCGGGCCGCAGGATACATGGCCTTAAAGCCAAAAAGAATTTTTTGATATTTTTTAATATCGCTTAGGAATATGACTTCCCACGACAGATCCGAGGTATCGGCGGCAAGGCCGATTCCTGCACCTGACCTATTATCGAGGGACGAAATCGCCAAATCCGGGCTCAGGGATGAGTGCCGGACAGGCGCACTTTAAGCGGGATATTTAAAAACTAAAAAGAATAATAAATAATCAGCAAAGATCATTATGGAATATTAAAAAACAGACAAAAAAAACCTCGCCAGCAGGCGAGGCTTTTTTACAAGGCTTGTTACAGGAAGCTGTAGGTGTAGTTGAAGATCAGACGAGTCTGGTCAACATCAGGGTTGTTGGAGACTTCACTGCCGCGGTAGACACCATTACGCAGCGTTACGCCGAAGCCTTTGAGAGCGCCCTGCTGGATGGTGTAGTCGATCCGCATGTCGCGTTCCCACTCGGAGCCATCAGGGCCGCTGCCGTTGGTAGCCTTGATGTTGTCGCCATGCAGGTAGGCGATCGAAGTTTTCAGGCCCGGCACGCCCAGTCCTGCGAAGTCATAGGAGTACTGACCGAAGGTGGTGTTTTCACCGGCACGAACAAATCCGTTGATCATGGAGTCGGTGAACAGGTAGAAGCTGGCGCCGCCGTTGCCTTCCGGACGGCCATTGCCATCAACCACGTTACCCTGGTTCAGGTAGACAAAACCGCCGTCATCGCTGACGCGCTGATGACCGAGCAGGAAGGCGTTGCCACCCAGGGTGTAGGTGAACATGGCGCTCCAGGTCTTGTTATCGACCTCGCCCGGGTTCTTGGCGAAACCGTTGTTGTTGTTGAAACGGAAACCCGGATCACCGTTCTTGCCGTCGGAGCTGCTGTCGAAGTAGCGAATATCAGTCTTGAAGGACTGTTTGGCGTCGATCGGAAACACGTGGATCAAGCCCAGGAAGTCCTGCTTGTAGTAATCCTTCAGATTCGAGTGGTAGTACTGCAGGGTCAGGTCCTTGGTGACCTTCCAGTCAGCACCACCGTAGTAGAACTTGTTGCTGTCCTCTGTGCCGCCAGCCACAGCCAGGCCGGTGGAGTTCGAAGAGGCGCGACCCGCCGAATGCTCCAACTGACCTGCGTTGAAGGTCACGTTGTCGATTTCTTTCGAAGTGATGGTGCCACCGTCAAAGGTCTGTGGCAGCAGACGGCTGTCATTCGCGACCAGGATCGGCAAGTTGGGTGCCAGGGCGCCACCCAGGTGGGCTTCGGTCTTCGAGAAGCGCGCCTTGACGTTAGCGGCTGCACGGCTCCATTCGGACACGGCCGAACCATCGCTGTCGCTTGGGAAGAAGGTGTTGTTGTCCGGGTGGTGACCCTTGCCGCCGTCCAGGTGGATACCCAGCAGTGCCTGGGCGTCGATACCGAAACCGACAGTGCCTTGGGTGAAACCGGACAGATAATCGAATTTCAGGCCTTCTGCGGACTCTTTCTGATCCGCACCGCCTTCACGGTTATCGTTGTTGTAATACATGGTCCGGGAACTGATGGACGCCTTGCTGTCTTCCAGGAAACCTGCGGCGCCTGCCTGCTGCGCCAAAACCCCTACGGCCACGGCCAAAGCCAAGGTGGACTTGTTCATTGTGTAGCTCCTCTCGATTCTAGTTCTTGTATTCCTGGTCTCGAGTCGTCGCCCGAAATCCTAAGATGCGCGATTAGCGCCAGACCGTGACCCACAAGTCAATCGTAACTATGTGTGTCTACGACCTTTGTCTAACCCCCGATTTTTTGGTCCCTGCCGGGTCATGAATTCGTCATGAACCTGAAAAGAATTACCCGATTCTTTTCTAATACCGTTTAGGAATTTAGCGCTCAATTTTCAGCCCCCCCAGAACAAAGGGTTCGGCTCATAAGCTAATTCCTAAACGGTATTTATTTTTGCTTTTTTAGATCGATTAGTTTCTGTCGCAATCCGGAAACAAATCCTTACCGAAAGGCAGCCCCATGACGATCAAGCGCGCACTATCCAGACCAATTGTTACAGTTTGTGTATCTCTCGCATTTTCTTTCACCGCCCAGGCGGCGAACCTCACCGTCGGTTATCAAACCGGAATCGACCCCAGCAAAGTCCCCCAGGCCGATGGCCTTTATGAAAAAACCATCGGCCAGCCCATCGACTGGCGACGCTTCAACAGCGGCCCGGAAGTGGTCACGGCGATTGCCTCCGGCGATGTACAAATCGGCAATCTCGGCTCCAGTCCGCTGGCCGCTGCCGCTTCGCGCAACCTGCCGATTGTCGCGTTCATCGTCTCGGCGCAGATCAATGCCGCCGAAGCGCTGGTGGTGCGCAATGGCAGCGGCATCGAAAAACCACAAGATCTGATCGGAAAGACCATCGCCACGCCTTTCGTTTCAACCTCCCACTACAGCCTGCTTGGTGCGCTGAAGCACTGGGGCCTGGACAGTTCGAAAGTCAAAGTGGTGAACCTGCAGCCGGCGGAAATCGCGGCAGCCTGGAAGCGGGGAGATATTGATGGCGCGTTTGTCTGGTCGCCCGCCCTGGGGGAAATCCGCAAGAGTGGCAAGACCCTGACCGACGCTGCACAGGTAGGCCAATGGGGAGCACCCACCTTCGAGGTCTGGGTGGCACGCAAGGATTACGCCGAGAAGCACCCGGAGGTGGTGGCCAGATTCGCCAAGGTCACCCTCGACGCCTTTGCTGATTACGCGGCGCATAAAGCCAGCTGGACTGCCGACTCGGTACCGGTGCAGAAAATCGCCAAACTGACCGGTGCCAATGCCGCCGATGTGCCGGAGTTATTGGCCGGTTCCGCATTCCCGGATGCCAAGGCGCAACAGAGCGCCGCGCTGCTGGACGGCGGCACGGCCAAGGCCATTGGCGAAACGGCGAAATTCTTGAAGGAACAAGGGAAGGTGGAGACGGTGCTGCCGGATTACTCGCCGTATGTCAGCGCGAAGTTTGTCGCCGAGTAACACCACCGACCTCTGTAGGAGCGAGCCTGCTCGCGAAAAACCCAAGGACGCCACTGGGCATCTGGTTTACGCGTTATCGTTCACGATTTTCGCGAGCGAGCTCGCTCCTACAAGGACAGTATCCTGATCAAAGGGCTTTTTCGAAGATCTTCGAATTACGCTGATAGTTGTACAGCGACGCTCGCGCCGACGGCAGACGGTCAACGCTACTCGGTACAAAACCACGCTCGCGGAACCAGTGAGCGGTGCGAGTAGTAAGGACGAATAATGTCTTCAAACCCTGAGCCCGGGCGCGGGTCTCGATGCGCTCCAGCAACTCATCACCGCGACCGCCATGGCGATACTCCGGATTCACCGCCAGGCACGCCAGTTCACCGGCATCCGAATCGGCAATCTGATACAGCGCCGCACAGGCGATGATCATGCCTTCGCGCTCGACCACACTGAACTGTTCGATCTCGCGCTCCAGCACCTCGCGGGAACGGCGCACCAGGATGCCCTGCTCTTCCAGCGGGCTGATCAAATCCAGCAAACCACCGACGTCTTCAATGGCCGCTTCGCGTACGACTTCGAACTGCTCCTGGGCCACCAGCGTACCGCCACCGTCGCGGGTGAACAGCTCGGTCAGCAGTGCACCGTCTTCGGCATAACTGACGATATGGCTGCGGGCCACGCCGCCACGGCAAGCTTCGGCCGCTGCATCGAGCAATTCTGCCTGATAGTTACTGCCCAACCGTTGCAGATGCGCCGGCACCTGCTGCGGACGCAGTTCACGCACCAGGCGCCCGTGTTCGTCGATCAGGCCCAGGTCGGCGCCGAACAGCAGCAGCTTGTCCGCGCCCAGGTCGATGGCCGCGCGGGTGGCGACGTCTTCGCAGGCCAGGTTGAAAGTCTCCCCGGTCGGCGAATAGCCCAGCGGCGACAACAGCACGATGGAACGCTCGTCCAGCAGACGGTTGATGCCCTTGCGGTCGACCCGGCGCACTTCGCCGGTGTGGTGATAGTCGACGCCTTCAAGCACGCCGATCGGTCGTGCCGTCACCAGGTTGCCGCTGGCCACCCGCAGGCGCGAACCCTGCATCGGCGACGAAGCCATGTCCATCGACAGGCGAGCCTCAATGGCAATGCGTAACTGGCCAACCGCGTCGATCACGCACTCCAGGGTCGCGGCATCGGTGATGCGCATCCCGTGGTGGTAATGCGGGGTCAGGCCACGGGCCGCGAGGCGCGCTTCGATTTGCGGGCGGGAACCGTGAACCAGCACCAGACGCACGCCCAGGCTGTGCAACAGCACCAGGTCGTGGACGATATTGCCGAAATTCGGGTGTTCAACGCCGTCGCCGGGCAGCATGACGACAAAGGTGCAATCGCGGTGGGCGTTGATGTAAGGCGAAGCGTGACGAAGCCAATTGACGTATTCGGGCATGAACCTGGGCCTGTAATAAATAGCAGCCGAAAAAAGGGCGAAACTGAAAACGCACAGCGGGCTGATGGTTATCGTCGGAACAGGCTTGGCGACACGCGCGCTCTCCTCATGAATACGGGTTGGGACATCGGCAATTTAACTGCAAAACCCTGTAGGAGCGAGCTTGCTCGCGATGGATATGAGGACGCCGCGTTCATCCAGGCAGCCCTCGTCATCGTTAACGTCCATCGCGAGCAGGCTCGCTCCTACACGGGTGTCAGGCAATAGTGTTCGATCAGTTGCCTTAATAGATGCACCGTAGGCTGCAAACGTGACATTTCGAGGTATTCCCCCGGCTGATGGGCGCAGGCGATATCACCCGGGCCAAGCACCAGCGTTTCACAGCCAAGACGCTGAAGATAAGGTGCTTCGGTGCCGAACGCCACTGCTTCGGAGCTGTGACCGGTGAGCTTTTCGGCAATGCGCACCAACTCTGCGTCCTCGGCCTGTTCGAACGGCGGCACTTCAGGGAACAACGGCGCGTAATCGATCTTGACCTGATGCCGCTCGGCAACCGGCTTGAGCTTCTGCAGGATCTCGGCGCGCAGGACCTTGGGGTCCATGCCAGGCAGCGGCCGCAAATCGAATTCCAGCGAACACTGGCCGCAGATGCGGTTGGGGTTGTCGCCGCCATGGATGCAGCCGAAATTCATCGTTGGCGTCGGCACGCCAAACTGTGGATTGCGGAATTCGCGCTGCCATAACAAGCGCAGGCCACGCAGTTCACCGATGGCATCGTGCATGGCTTCCAGGGCGCTGTGGCCCAGGCGCGGGTCGGAGGAATGACCGCTCTGACCAAGGATGTCGATGCGCTCCATCATGATGCCCTTGTGCATGCGGATCGGCTTGAGCCCTGTCGGCTCGCCGATCACCGCCGCCCGCCCCAGCGGTCGCCCCGCTTCGGCCAGCGCGCGGGCACCGGACATCGAACTTTCTTCATCGCAAGTGGCGAGAATCAGCAACGGCTGTTTGAACGGCTGATCGAGCAGCGGTATGACCGCCTCGATGGCCAGGGCGAAAAATCCCTTCATGTCGCAACTGCCCAGGCCGACCCAACGACCGTCGACTTCAGTGAGCTTCAGCGGATCGGTTTGCCACAGCGCACCGTCGAACGGCACGGTGTCGCTGTGCCCGGCCAGTACCAGGCCGCCGGGGCCGGAGCCGAAACTGGCCAGCAGGTTGAACTTGCCGGGGCTGACTTGCTGGATATCGCAGGTAAAACCCAGCTCACCGAGCCATGTCGCCAGCAGATCGATGACCGGGCGGTTGGTTTGATCGAGACTGGGTTGGGTGCAACTGACGGACGGTGCAGCGATCAACGCAGCGAATTGTTCTTTCATCGACGGCAATGGCATCGCTGACTCCCGGCACCTGAATTGAAGTCCATCATAGAACCAACCGATGACAGGAATAAACCGTCTCGGCGCGTACTAACCTTGAGTCCTGTACACTGCACGACCTTGGCAGCCACACATTCCCCCGGCTGCGCTCCCGATCCTGGATTTTCCGGCCATGCAGAAAGAAACCGAAATCAAACTCCGCGTCAGCCGCGAAACCCTCGCCGCACTGCGCGAGCACCCGTTACTGAAAAAACGCAACAAAAGTGGCTGGGAACGCCGTGAGTTGATGAATCAGTACTTCGACACGCCCGAGCGCGACCTGGCCCAGGCAAAAGTCGCCCTGCGCCTGCGCAAGGATGGCGAAGAAGTGATTCAGACCCTCAAGACCCGCGGCCAGAGCGTCGCCGGTCTGTCCGTTCGTAACGAATACGACTGGAACCTGCCCAAGGCCAAGCTCGACTTGAAGAAACTCGACGGCGAATGCTGGCCCGAGGAACTGGCCGAGCTGGACAAGAAGACCCTGAAGCCGATCTTCACCACCGATTTCGTCCGTGAACGCGCGGAAATCGCCTGGGGTCGCGGCAAGACCAAAGTGGTCATCGAAGCAGCGCTGGACTTGGGTCACGTCGTGGTCGGCAAGCAGAAAGAAGAAATCTGCGAGCTGGAACTGGAACTGCGCGAAGGCGAACCGGCAGCGCTGCTGGAACTGGCCGCCGAGCTGGCCGAGAAACTGGCCCTGATGCCATGCGATATCAGCAAGGCCGAGCGCGGTTATCGCCTGTACGACGCCCACAGCTATTCGTTGAGCCTGCCGGCACCGCAGATCACCGCTGAAACGCCGCTGGACGACGCGTTCGCCGCGCTGAGCTGGCATTTGCTGGGCAGCAGCCAGCGTCTGGCCGAGCAGTATCGCTTCAACGGTCACTGGCGCCTGTTGCAGGACTGGGTCGAATGCCTCGCGGAAATGCGCGCGCTGATCAGCAGCCTGGGCCAGGCCGCTCCGCGTCAGTCGACCCACGATCTGCGTATCGCCCTCGATGCCTTGCTGGAGGACTGGCGTCCGCTGGTACAAGCCGGCCTGGACGATGAAGACGTGCGCAAGGCCGCGCCCGAGCAGTTCCTCGAAGAACTCGAAGACCCGCGCTGGGGCCTGTTCTCCCTGACCACCTCGCGCTGGCTGCTGGCCCGCACCTGGGCCGCCGACCGCAACACCCGTGGCAATCGTCAGGGCGCTGCGCAACTGGGCAGCTGGTTGCCGCGCCTGCTGGGCGAAGAAGCCACTTCGTTGCAACTGCAACGTTACCAGCAACAACCGGAAGACCTGGCCGAGCAACTGCCGCGCATCGAACGCATCCAGGTCTGGCTGCACCATGCGCGCAACGTGCTGGAGATCCCGGAAATGGATCGCCTGTACGGCGAGTTGAACAAGCTGGCGCAACTGGCCAACGAGTCGATCACCGACGAAGTCCTGGATGCACGTAAGCAGCAGGCGATTGCGGTGTATCAGAACCGCGCCTGGAAAATGTTGCTGCGCCTGTAATACCGCCATCGCGAGCAAGCTCGCTCCCACAGGATTTATGCGGTCCTTGTGGGAGCGAGCTTGCTCGCGATGAGGCCGGCACAGTCACCGCAAAATTTCAGACCGGCAAACTGGTGGTCGACTTGATCTCCGACAACGCCACGATCGAATTGACCTCCTGAATCCCCGGCACCATCGACAGCTTCTCGAAGAAGAAGCGCTCGTACGCCTCGATGTCCGCCGTGACAATCCGCAGCAAGAAATCCACCGCCCCCATCAGCACGTAACACTCCAGCACCTCCGGAAAGCCGCGAATCGCCTCGGTGAATTCGGTGAAGTTCGAACGCCCGTGGGCATTGAGTTTCACCTCCGCGAAGATCTGCGTGTTCAGGCCAATTTTCTTGCGGTCGAGCAAGGTCACCTGGCCGCGAATGATGCCCTCCTCTTTCATCCGCTGAATCCGCCGCCAGCACGGCGATTGCGAGAGCCCCACCTGCTCGGCGATCTGTGCGCTGGAAAGCGAAGCGTCCTCTTGCAGCAAGGCGAGGATCTTGCGGTCGTAGCTGTCCAGTTCGCTATGCATAAAAAAACCCTTAACTGCGTAATAAGTGAATTGATTTATTCTTCATTCCTGCAATACAGCCAATCATAGAGAAGAAATACCCGGCACAGGATGTAAACATTTCTCCAATGATTCTGGAGCCTGACCATGCCGTATCTCGAAGCCGTGAACACCCCACCTGCCCGCGCCGATGTCTGGAACGTCGGCAACGCCCATTGCCGGGTTCGCTATCAAATGACGGCCGAGGCTGAACCGGACCTGCTGTGTCGCGCCCTCAATCTGTTCGCCCTGCAATTGCTCACGCCGGAGCAGGTCAGCGCGCAGCGCCAGGACGACTGGTTGACCATCGAAGTTGTCATCGACGGTTTGAGCTGGCACCGCGCGCAAGTGATTGCGGAAAAACTTCGCAACCTGATCAGCGTCTGCTCGGTGGAGCTGCAAGAAGCTGATGCCCCATGGACCGAAGCGGTTCAAGCGGCGGGCTGAAAAACTCCGAAACGGCTTTGTCGGGTAGTGGCCCAGCGGTCAGCCGAGCCACGGCTATTCTTTGCGCACTGTCGTTCAAAAGGAGCCCGCATGTCCGTACAAATCGCCCTTCAGGACCGCTGGCTGGATCTCAATGATCTGCTGCGCGAACTCGTCGCCCAGGGCTTTATCAGCCAGGATTCGGCCGAACACGCACTCAATGCCCGCCGCCGCAACGCCTCCCTTGGGCAGATGCATCCGCTGGAGTTCATTGCCAGCCAACAGCTGGACGATCTCAGCCGCCCCGGCAAACCGCTGGACCTCGAGAGCCTGACCCTGTGGCTGTCCCGGCAGGCCGGCCAGCCTTACCTGCGCATCGACCCACTGAAAATCAATGTCGCGGCCGTGACCCCGCTGATGTCCTATGCCTTCGCCCAGCGCCACAAGATCCTCGCGGTAGCGATCGACCGCGAGGCGGTAACCGTGGCCAGCGCCCAGCCTTATGTCAGCGGCTGGGAGGCTGACCTGACCCACGTGCTCAAATTGCCGATCAAGCGTGTGGTGGCCAACCCCGTGGACATCCAGCGCTTGAGCGTCGAATTCTTCCGCCTGGCCAAATCGGTCACCGGGGCGAACAGCGCCGACCCGCACGTCAGTACCCTCGGCAATTTCGAACAGCTGCTCAACCTCGGCGCCAGCGACCAGGAGCCGGACGCCAACGACGCACACATCGTCAATATCGTCGATTGGCTGTTCCAGTACGCGTTCCAGCAACGCGCCAGCGACATCCATATCGAGCCTCGGCGCGAGCAAGGCACGGTGCGCTTTCGCATCGACGGCGTGCTGCACAACGTCTATCAATTCCCGCCCCAGGTCACCATGGCCATCGTCAGTCGCCTGAAAACCCTGGGGCGCATGAACGTCGCGGAGAAACGCAAACCCCAGGACGGCCGGGTGAAAACCAAGACTCCGGACGGCGGTGAAGTCGAACTGCGTTTGTCGACACTGCCCACGGCCTTCGGCGAAAAAATGGTCATGCGGATCTTCGATCCGGAAGTATTGCTCAAGGACTTCGACCAGCTTGGTTTCTCCGCCGACGACCTGCGCCGCTGGCAAGACATGACCCGCCAGCCCCACGGCATCATCCTCGTCACCGGGCCGACGGGCTCGGGCAAGACCACCACCCTCTACACCACCCTGAAAAAACTGGCGACGCCGGAGGTCAACCTCTGCACCATCGAAGACCCGATTGAAATGGTCGAGCCGGCGTTCAACCAGATGCAGGTCCAGCACAACATCGACCTGACCTTCGCCGCCGGCGTGCGCGCGTTGATGCGGCAAGACCCGGACATCATCATGATCGGCGAGATCCGCGACCTCGAAACCGCGGAAATGGCGATCCAGGCGGCGCTCACCGGGCACCTGGTGCTGTCGACCCTGCACACCAACGACGCGCCCAGCGCCATCAGCCGTCTTCTGGAGCTCGGCGTGCCGCATTACCTGATCAAGGCCACAGTGCTTGGCGTCATGGCCCAGCGACTGGTGCGAACCCTGTGCCCGCACTGCAAGGCGCCGCTGACGCTGGGCGAAGACGACTGGCAAACCCTGACCCGTCCCTGGCAAGCACCGTTGCCGGCCAATGCCCAGCGTGCCATCGGTTGCGTGGAATGCCGCGACACCGGTTATCGCGGTCGCGCCGGGGTCTACGAAATCATGCAACTGAGCGATGGCATCAAGGCGTTGATCAGTCCCGACACCGATCTGCTGGCCGTGCGGCGCCAGGCATTCAAGGAGGGCATGCGCAGCCTGCGGTTGTCAGGAGCGCAAAAGGTCGCCGCCGGGCTGACGACTATCGAGGAGATTCTGCGCGTGACTCCCCAGAGCGAGCAGAACTGAGCCTGGCTGTACTGATCCGGCATCGGCACAGCTACACTTCAGCCATTGCAACTCCACAGATCCACACATCAACAAGGAATCGTTATGCAGATCGGTAGTGTGCTTTTGCTTTTTGTCGGCCTGGTGATCGCCATTCTGTTCATGGGTTTCAAGGTCGTGCCCCAAGGCTTTGAATGGACCGTCGAGCGTTTCGGTCGCTACACCAACACGCTCAAGCCGGGGCTGAACGTCATCATTCCGGTCATGGACCGCATCGGCCGCAAGATGAATGTGATGGAAAGCGTGCTGGATATTCCGCCACAGGAAGTCATCACCGCCGACAACGCCACGGTGCAAATCGACGCCGTGTGCTTCTTCCAGGTGGTCAACACCGCCCAGGCGGCCTACGAGGTCAACAACCTCGAACACGCCATCCGCAATCTGCTGCAAACCAACATCCGCACCGTGCTCGGCTCGATGGAGCTCGACGCCATGCTCAGCCAGCGTGACGGGATCAACGAAAAACTGCTGCGCACTGTCGACGAAGCGACCGCGCCTTGGGGCATCAAGATCACCCGGATCGAGATCAAGGACATCAGCCCGCCCGCCGACCTGATGGCGGCGATGTCGGGGCAGATGAAAGCCGAGCGAATCAAGCGTGCGCAGATCCTCGAGGCCGAGGGCCTGCGCGCCGCAGCGATCCTGACCGCCGAAGGCAAGAAGCAGGCGCAGATCCTCGAAGCCGAAGGCAGTCGCCAGGCCGCCTTCCTGGAAGCCGAAGCCCGCGAGCGGCAAGCCGCGGCAGAAGCCCAGGCGACCAAAGTGGTGTCCGAAGCCATCGCCAGCGGCAACGTGCAGGCGGTGAACTACTTCGTGGCGCAGAAGTACATCGATGCGCTGGGCAAGTTGTCCTCGGCCAACAACAGCAAGGTGATCCTGATGCCGCTGGAAGCCAGTTCGATGATCGGTGCGGTGGGCGGCATTGGCGAAATCGTCAAGGCCACTTTCGATAACAAGAAAGCCTGAGGCACGCCATGTGGGCATTTTTGCAGCACCTTTCATTCTGGGACTGGTTGGCGCTGGGCACGGTGCTGTTGATTCTCGAAGTGTTCGGCGCCGGCGGTTATCTGCTGTGGATCGGTATGGCCGCGGCAACCGTGGGCGTCTTGACCTTCCTGATGCCGGACCTGTCCTGGGAATGGCAGTTTCTGTTGTTCGGCCTGCTGTCGATCACCACCGCGTTGTACTGGTGGCGGCGTCAGCGCACGGCGATGCGTCCCAGTGATCAGCCGCACCTGAATCTGCGCGGCCAGGAACTCATCGGCAAAACCTTCGTGGTGCATGAAGCGATTGTCGACGGTCGCGGCAAGATCAAGGTGGCTGACGGCGTGTGGATGGCCCGCGGGCCGGACACAGCCACTGGCAGCCGCGTGCGGGTGGTCGGCCAGCAAGGCGCCATCCTGCTGGTCGAAGCGGCGGATTAAGCGACCACGGAACTCGATTGGGGGTTGGCAATCCAACCGCGTAGTCAACCCAGTGGAGTCACCCTGTCATGCGTTTCAAACTTGCTGTCGCTACCGTCGCGCTGTTGTCCCTGCCTGTCGGTTCGGCGATGGCCGATACTTTTTGGCGTAACGTTCTTACGTCCGGTGCAACCACCGGTTCGAGCTATCTGACATCCAAGGATAACAAGCTGGTCGTCGCGGCCCAGGACGATGCCAGCAGCTTCGTCGCCAGTGACGGCGGTATCCGCGGTCCGTACCTGGAAGCGGCCATGCAGAAGGTCCGCGCCGAAAACCCGGGCCTGCAAGCCACGGACATGGAACTGGCGAACGCGATCCTGGCGAAGAATGCCGTGGCTTCGGAGTAACCGTTGCGAACAAAAAATGCCGCTCAATTGAGCGGCATTTTTTTGCCTGGCGAACGCAAATCTCATGTTCACCGAGCCCCCCTGTGGGAGCGAGCTTGCTCGCGATAGCGGTGGATCAGTAAAAACTTCATTGACTGTCACACCGCAATCGCGAGCAAGCTCGCTCCCACAGGGGTTATGTACAACCTGGGAAGTCAGCGGTAATCATCCACCGGCACACACGCACAAAACAGGTTCCGGTCCCCATACACATTGTCCACCCGGTTCACCACCGGCCAGTATTTGTGAGCCTTGGTGTGCGCGTCCGGCGTGACCGCTTGCACGATGCTGTACGGTCGTTCCCACACGCCGGTGATATCGGCCAACGTATGCGGCGCACCTTTCAACGGGTTTTCTTCAGCCGGCCAATTACCGTTCTGCACCTCGTTGATTTCCGCGCGGATGCTCAGCATCGCCCCGATGAACCGGTCCAGCTCCGCCTTCGATTCACTTTCGGTCGGCTCGACCATCAGCGTCCCCGGCACGGGAAACGACATGGTCGGGGCATGGAAGCCGTAATCCATCAGACGCTTGGCCACGTCCTCCTCGGTAATGCCGGTCAACGCCTTGAGCGGTCGCAGGTCGAGGATGCATTCGTGGGCCACCCGCTCGTTGCGCCCGGTATAAAGCACCGGGAAAGCACCGGACAAATGCCGCGCCAGGTAATTCGCGGCCAGGATCGCCACTTCGCTGGCGTCCGCCAGTTGCGGCCCCATCATGGCGATGTACATCCAGCTGATCGGCAGAATGCTTGCGCTGCCCCAAGGCGCTGCGCTGACGGCGCCATTTTGCGGGTGCGGCCCGTCGATTGGTACCACCGGATGGTTGGCCACGAACGGCGCCAGATGAGCCCGAACACCAATCGGCCCCATGCCCGGCCCACCGCCACCATGGGGAATGCAGAAGGTCTTGTGCAGGTTCATGTGCGAGACATCGGCACCAATATCGGCCGGCCGCGCCAACCCCACCTGAGCGTTGAGGTTGGCGCCATCCATGTACACCTGCCCCCCGTGCTGGTGGATCACCTCACAGATTTCGCTGATGCCTTCCTCATACACCCCATGGGTCGAAGGATAGGTCGCCATCAGGCAGGCGA
Organism: Pseudomonas sp. GW821-FHT12A04; assembly: GCF_058807755.1. Classification (NCBI taxonomy): domain Bacteria; kingdom Pseudomonadati; phylum Pseudomonadota; class Gammaproteobacteria; order Pseudomonadales; family Pseudomonadaceae; genus Pseudomonas; species Pseudomonas sp. GW821-FHT12A04. Next base: position 355,534 of record NZ_JBXAQZ010000002.1, on the reverse strand, counting down.
GTTTTTCGGCGGCCTGCGCGGCTTTTTCCTTGAGGTCATCCAGGTCGACGTTGCCCGCCTCGTCGCACTCGACGATCACCACGCGCATCCCGGCCATTTGCGCCGACGCGGGATTGGTGCCGTGAGCCGACGAAGGAATCAGGCAGATATCGCGGCCGCCCTGTTGCCGGCTCTCATGGTATTTGCGGATCGCCAGCAGCCCGGCGTATTCGCCCTGGGCACCGGAGTTGGGTTGCATGCAGATCGCGTCGAAACCGGTGATCGCGCACAACCAGCGCTCCAGTTCCTCGATCATCAGCCCATAACCGGCGGCCTGTTCCTTGGGCACGAACGGGTGCAGGTTGGCGAACTGCGGCCAGGTAATCGGGATCATCTCGCTGGTGGCGTTGAGCTTCATGGTGCAGGAGCCCAACGGGATCATCGATTGATTGAGCGCCAGGTCCTTGTTTTCCAGCTGCTTGAGGTAGCGCAGCATCTCGGTTTCGCTGTGATGGGCGCTGAACACGGGGTGACGCAGATAAGGTGAGGTTCGCGCCAGCCCCTGGGGAATTCCGCCAGGCAAGACTTCGGCATCCAGGTCGTCGATGCTGAGCCCGTGATCGGCCCCCAGGAACACGTCGAACAGCTTCGCCACGGTGCCTTCGTCGCAGGTCTCGTCGAGACTCAAGCCCAGTTGGCCGCGCCCGAGAATGCGCAGGTTGATCTGCGCAGCCCGGGCACTTTCGATGATGGCGGTCTGGGTTCCGCCGACTTCCAGCGTCAGGGTGTCGAAGAAGTGCCGGTTGACCCGGACGATACCGTTGCGCTCAAGCCCGGCGGCAAGGATGCAGGTCAGCCGATGAACCCGCTGGGCAATTCGCTTGAGCCCTTCGGGGCCGTGGTAGACCGCATAGAAACTGGCGATATTGGCCAGCAGCACCTGGGCCGTGCAGATGTTGGAGTTGGCCTTCTCCCGGCGAATGTGTTGCTCGCGGGTTTGCAGGGCCATGCGCAGGGCGGTGTTGCCCCGCGCATCTTTCGAAACACCGATGATCCGCCCGGGAATCGCGCGTTTGTATTCATCGCGGCTGGCAAAAAATGCCGCATGAGGCCCGCCGTAGCCCATGGGCACGCCAAATCGCTGGGACGAGCCGAACACCACATCGGCACCCAGTTCACCCGGCGGAGTCAACAACAACAGGCTCAGCAAATCCGTGGCGACACAGGCCAGAGCCTGTTGCGCGTGCAGGTGATCAATCAGCGGTCGCAGGTCGTGGATTTCACCGTGGGTGTCAGGGTATTGCAGCAGCGCGCCGAACACCTGGTGCCGCTTCAAGTTATCCACAGTGTCGACGATCAGATCGAAGCCGAAACCTTCAGCGCGGGTCTGCACCACGGAAATGGTTTGCGGGTGGCAGTTTTCGTCGACAAAGAACAGGTTGCTTTTGGACTTGGCGACCCGCTTGGCCAGGGCCATGGCCTCCGCCGCGGCGGTGGCTTCATCGAGCAGCGAGGCATTGGCCAGTTCCAGGCCGGTCAGGTCGATGGTCAGTTGCTGGAAGTTCAGCAGCGCTTCAAGTCGCCCTTGGGCGATCTCTGGCTGATAGGGGGTGTATGCGGTGTACCAGCCGGGATTTTCCAGCACATTACGCAGAATGACCGCCGGTGTGAGGGTGCCGTGGTAGCCCATGCCGATCAGGCTGGTCCAGACCTGGTTCTGCTCGGCATAACCGCGCAGCTTGGCCAGCGCGGCCTCTTCATCGAGTGCCGGGGGCAGGTCCAACGGTCGGTTGAGGCGGATGCCCGGCGGCACCGTCTGCTCGATCAAATCGACCCGACTGCCCAGGCCGAGGCTGTCGAGCATCGCCTGTTGCTCGGCGGCATCGGGCCCGAGGTGGCGGCGCAGAAAGGCATTGGGGTCGCGTAACTGGCTCAGGGACGGCAATTGGGACATGACGGGCTCTCTCTTGACTGGCGCTCAGCGTCGATGCAACACGGTCAAACCAGCATAGCAGCCACTCTGTAGGAGCGAGCTTGCTCGCGATGACCCCGAGCGCGCCGCGGGGTCTCAGGTTGCGGCGTTATCGTTAACGACCATCGCGAGCAAGCTCGCTCCTACAAGGGAAATTCGCCAGACAACAAAAAGCCCCGACGAGTCGGGGCTTTGGATGACGCTGAAGGCTTACTCGCCGATGGCGGCCTTGTAGCCGGCGGCATCCAGCAGTTTTTCCAGGTCTGCAGCGTTGCTTGGCTTGATCTTGAAGATCCACGCGTCGTACGGGTCGCTGTTGAGCAGTTCCGGCGAAGCGCTCAAGTCTTCGTTGACCGCGATCACTTCACCGGCAATCGGGGAGTAGATGTCGGAAGCGGCTTTCACCGATTCAACGACACCGGCCTGATCTTCAGCGGCAAACACGTTGCCGACTTCAGTCAGCTCGACGAACACCACATCACCCAGCGCTTCCTGCGCGTGATCGCTGATGCCCACGGTGACGGTGCCATCGGCTTCCAGACGTGCCCATTCGTGACTTTCGGCAAAACGCAGGTCGGCAGGGATATCGCTCATGTTCTGTGTCCTCAGGAAATGGTCGGCGGTCATGTCCGCCAGAAAAGATTAGATCAAGGTTTTGCCGTGGCGTACGAAGGTCGGTTTGACCACCCGGACCGGGTACCACTTGCCACGGATTTCCACTTCAGCGCGGTCGGCTGTTGCCATCGGCACGCGCGCCAGTGCAATCGACTTGCTTAGCGTAGGAGAGAAACTACCACTGGTGATCTCCCCTTCGCCAACATCGGCGATGCGGACCACCTGATGAGCACGCAAAACACCACGCTCCTCAAGGACCAGACCGACCAGTTTGTGCTGTACACCGGCGGCCTGCTCGGTTTCCAGCGCCTTGCGCCCGATGAACTGCCGGGTGGCAGGTTCCCAGGCAATGGTCCAGGCCATATTGGAGGCCAAGGGTGAAATATCCTGCTGGATGTCCTGACCGTAAAGGTTCATGCCGGCTTCGACCCGCAAGGTATCCCGCGCGCCAAGGCCGATGGGAGAAATCCCGGCTCCGACCAGATCGTTGAAAAAGCCTGGCGCCTGATCGGCCGGCAGAATGATTTCCAGGCCGTCTTCGCCGGTATAACCGGTGCGTGCAATGAACCAGTCACCATCGGACAGGCCTTCGAAAGGCTTGAGGAGCTGGATCAGGTTGCCGCGGGACTGACTGACCAGTTCGGCAATTTTCTGCCGGGCGTGGGGGCCCTGGATGGCCAGCATCGCCAACTCGGTACGCTCGCGAAGTTGCACATCGAAACCGTCGAGATGCGCTTGCATCCAAGCCATGTCCTGATCGCGGGTGGAGGCGTTGACCACCAGGCGATAACCCTCATCGAGACGGTAGACGATCATGTCGTCGACAATCCCGCCCTGCTCGTTGAGCATGGTGCTGTACAACGCACGGCCTGGGCTGTGCAGGCGTTCGACATCATTGGCCAGTAAATGCCGGAGCCAGGCTTTGGCCTGGGCGCCACCGACATCGATTACGGTCATGTGGGATACATCGAAGACACCGCAATCGCGGCGCACCTGATGGTGTTCCTCGACCTGCGATCCATAATGCAGAGGCATGTCCCAACCGCCAAAATCGACCATCTTCGCGCCGAGTGCGAGATGAAGGTCATACAGAGGCGTACGCTGTCCCATGGGTTTCTCCTTCCGGGCGTGGCGAAGGTGCGGGCAGGTGCTGCACGGACTGAATGCCTTGAAACAAAGGGCCTTCAGCCGATTTCAGCTACCTGGTCTGTCAGACGGACCGCACCGAATGCCGCGCATTGTAGCCGCAAGGTGTAGGACTGACACCTAGCTGTTTCGATGTGCTGAGCGTCGGATCAATCCGATGACCGGTAACAGCCCGACCAGTACCAGGGTCAATGCCGGCAAAGACGCCCGCGCCCATTCGCCTTCGCTGGTCATTTCGAAGATTCGCACCGCCAGCGTGTCCCAGCCAAACGGGCGCATCAGCAAGGTTGCGGGCATTTCCTTGAGCACATCGACGAACACCAGCAGCGCGGCGCTCAACGTGCCGGGTAGCAATAGTGGCAGATACACTTTGAAAAACAGTCGTGGCCCACTGACGCCAAGGCTACGTGCCGCTTCGGGCAAAGATGGCCGTATACGCGCCAGGCTGCTTTCCAGCGGTCCGTAAGCCACCGCAATGAATCGCACCAGATAGGCCAGCAACAATGCCGACAGGCTGCCCAGCAGCAGCGGTTTGCCCGCACCACCGAGCCAGCTCGAGAGCGGGATCACCAGTTCGCGGTCCAGGTAACTGAACGCGAGCATGATCGACACCGCCAGCACCGAACCGGGCAAGGCGTAGCCCAGGTTGGCCAGACTGACCCCGGAACGAATGACCCGGGTGGGCGCCAGTCGTCGGGCAAACGCCAGTAACAAGGCGACGCTGACGGTGATCAACGCCGCCATCGCCCCCAGGTACAAGGTATGGACGATCAACCCGGTGTAGCGCTCGTCGAGATCGAAGCGCCCACGCAGCCAGAACCACACCACCAATTGCAGCATCGGGATAACGAAAGCACAGGCGAACACCAGGCAGCACCACGTCGTGGCCGCCAGCGCCTTGACGCCTCGCAGGTGATACAGCGCCTTGACCCGTGGTCGCTCGTTACTCGCCCGGTTCGCCCCACGGGCACGCCGTTCGCCGTAGAGCACGAGCATCACCACCAGCAGTAACAGGCTGGCCAGTTGCGCGGCGGAGGACAGGCTGAAAAAACCGTACCAAGTCTTGTAGATGGCCGTGGTGAAGGTATCGAAGTTGAACACCGACACTGCGCCGAAGTCCGCCAGGGTTTCCATCAGTGCCAATGCCACGCCCGCACCGATGGCTGGCCGCGCCATGGGCAATGCCACCCGCCAGAACGCTTGCCAGGGCGATTGACCAAGGACCCGCGCGGCTTCCATCAGGCCTTTGCCCTGGGCGAGGAAGGCGGTGCGCGCCAGCAGGTAAACATAGGGATAAAAGACCAGCACGAGCACGACGATCACGCCACCCGTGGAGCGCACGCGCGGCAGCCGCAGGCCACTGCCAAACCACTCGCGCAGCAGGGTTTGCACGGGCCCGGCAAAATCCAGCAGGCCGACGAAGACGAAGGCCAGCACATAGGCAGGGATCGCGAAGGGCAGCATCAATGCCCAGTCCAGCCAGCGCCGACCGGGGAATTCGCAAAGGCTGGTAAGCCAGGCCAGGCTGACACCCAGGACTGTCACGCCGACACCTACGCCTAGCACCAGGGTCAGGGTATTGCCCAGCAAACGCGGCATCTGCGTGTCCCAGAGATGAGACCAGATCTGTTGATCGATGGTTTGCCAGGACAGCAGCAGCACGCTCAGGGGCAACAGGACCAGCGCAGCAATGGCGAAGACGACTGGATACCAGCGGCGTTGGGCGGGATGGGCCACAGGCTTGGTTCTCTACTATCTAATGGATGAGATCGACACTGGCAGGAGCGAGCTCGCTTGCGAAAAACGTCAACGATAATGCGGGAAGCCTGACGGTCCGCGGCGCCCTGACGTTCATCGCGAGCAAGCTCGCTCCTACAGCGTCAGGGGTGCGTAACGCAAAAACAAACGCCCCGCCTAGGCGGGGCGCAGCATAACAGCTGGCTCAGTTCCAGCCAGCCTTGTCCATCATGCGAATCGCCTCAGCCTGGCGCTTGCCGGCGATTTCCACAGGCAAGGTATCAGCAATGAACTTGCCCCATGCGGCGACTTCAGCCGATGGCTGCACGGCCGGATTCGCCGGGAACTCCTGGTTCACGTCGGCAAAGATTTTCTGCGCTTCAGGGGTGGTCATCCACTCCACCAGAGCCTTGGCCGCTTCCGGGTGTGGCGCGTGTTGTGTCAGGCCGATACCCGACAGGTTGATGTGTACGCCACGGTCAGCCTGGTTCGGCCAGAACAGTTTCACCGGCAGGTCTGGCTTCTGCTTGTGCAGGCGGCCGTAGTAGTAGGTGTTGACGATACCGACGTCGCACTGACCGGCGTTGATCGCTTCCAGCACGGCGGTGTCGTCGGAGAACACGTCGGTGGACAGGTTCCTGACCCAGCCCTTGAGGATTTCCTCGGTCTTCCCGGCGCCGTGCACTTCGATCATGGTCGCGGTCAGGGACTGGTTGTAGACCTTCTTCGCCGTGCGCAGGCACAGGCGGCCTTCCCATTGTTTGTCGGCCAGCGCTTCGTAGGTGGTCAGTTCACCCGGCTTCACCCGATCTGTGGAGTAGGCAATGGTCCGCGCCCGCAGGCTCAGGCCGGTCCAGGCATGGGAGGCTGCCCGGTATTGCAGCGGAATATTGGTGTCGATGGTTTTCGAGGTGAACGGCTGGAGGATGCCCATCTGCTCGGCTTGCCAGAGGTTGCCGGCATCGACGGTGAGCAGCAGGTCGGCCGGCGTATTCGCGCCCTCGGCCTTGAGCCGCTGCATCAGCGGCGCTTCCTTGTCGGTGATGAACTTCACCTTCACGCCGGTCTTGGCGGTGTAGGCATCGAATACTGGCTTGATCAGCTCGTCGATTCGCGAGGAGTAGACCACCACTTCGTCAGCGGCCTGGGCGGCGGTGCTGCCGATCAGGGTCAAGGCCAGTGCAGTCAGTAGACGCTTCGGTGCCAACATGGGAGCGGTCTCTCGATTGAAAAATGAGGACAAATGATAAGGACTCACATTTAGCTTCTCAATCGAACCCGCTTGCGGAGGAGTTACCAGATGTTGCACAAGCTGGAATATTGGGTGGCCGAACTGTCGCCATCGCGAGCAAGCTCGCTCCCACAGGGTTCTCCAGCGTTCACACAAATTGCATTAACACCCGAATTCCTGTGGGAGCGAGCTTGCTCGCGATGGGGCCTTTAACCTCAACAAAAATCTCAGGCCTTGGCGAGTGCCGGTAAATCCCCGATCAACCCCAGCGCTTCACGCACGAACAACGCCTTGGCTTCCGGCATCTTCTCCACCATTTTCAACCCGGTATTACGCAACCAGCGCACCGGCAACGGATCGGCCTGGAACAACCGCTCGAAGCCTTCCATCGCCGCCATCAGCGCCAGGTTGTGGGGCATGCGTCGACGCTCGTAACGGCTGAGGACTTTCACATCCGCCAGGCGTTCGCCACGTGTTGCCGCTTGCAGCAACACTTCGGCCAGCACGGCGGCATCGAGGAATCCGAGATTCACCCCCTGCCCGGCCAACGGGTGAATGGTGTGGGCCGCGTCGCCGATCAATGCCAGGCCTTCAGCCACATACCGCTTGGCATGCCGCTGACGCAGGGGCACACACAGGCGCGGATCGGCGCTCAGTACTTCGCCGAGCCGACCTTCAAAGGCCCGCTCCAATGCCTTGCAGAAACCTTGCTCATCCATCGCCATCAGACGTTCGGCTTCACCGGGTGTGGTCGACCAGACGATCGAACACCAATCCTGCTGGCCGTCCCGCTCAAGGGGCAGAAACGCCAACGGACCGTTATCGGTGAAGCGCTGCCACGCCGTCATCTGATGCGGTTTGACGCAACGCACGCTGGTGACGATGGCATGGTGCATATAATCCCATTCGCGGGTCGCCACTCCGGCCAGGCGTCGCACCGCCGAGTTGGCGCCATCTGCCGCGATCACCAGCGGCGCGCGCAGGGTGCGGCCATCGGCCAGGGTCAGCAGCCAGTCATCGCCGGAGCGGCGCATCTGCTCCAGGCGAGCATTGGCCAGCAACCCCAGGTCGCAATCGTGCAGGCGCTCGAGCAAGGCATCCTGGACCACACGGTTCTCGACGATATGCCCCAACACCTCGGCATGCACGCTGGCCGCCGAGAAGTGGATTTGCCCGGTGCCGCTGCCATCCCAGACCTGCATGTCGGTGTAGGGGCTGCTGCGCCGCCCGGCGATGCCGTCCCACACGCCCAGGCGCTCGAGAATCCGCTGGCTGGCAGTCGACAAGGCGCTCACCCGTGGCTCAAACGCTGCCTGAGCGTTGAACGGTTTGACGCTCATGGGGCTGCCGTCCAGCAGCAGGACTTCCAGCCCGCTGTCCTGCAACGCCAGCGCCAGGGCGCTGCCGACCATTCCGGCCCCGACAATCAGCAGATCTGCGCGCATTTCCATGCTTTAAGCCTGTCTCTCTTGCGGCTTGAGCCGCACGTAAAGGGTTTTCCCGACCCGCGCCACCAAGTGGCCGGCGCTGTCATGAATGTCGAACCTGCAAGGCAGGTATTTTATCAATCGCGCCTTGCCGAATCGGCGGATCAGCCAGTTACGCATCTGGACGCGTACCCAGCCCCATCGCCTGCCGGGCAAACCAGCGTTTGGCCGGTGGCAGCAGATCGAGGCCGAGCAAGCCGATGTTGCGCCCCAGGGACACCAGCGGCTGGGTGCTGCCGAACAGGCGCGTAACCTGATCGGAGAAACCCACGGTGAGGTCCTGATCGAGACGCTGGTGTTCGCGATAGGCCTGCAACGTGGCGAAGTCGCCCAATGGTTTTTCACTGGCGAGCAAGGCATTGGCCAGGGCCTGGGCGTCGCGCAGGGACAGGTTGAATCCCTGGCCGGCAATCGGATGCAGGCTGTGCGCCGCGTTGCCGAGCACCGCCAGATGCGGGCGCACCTGTTCTTCGGCCTCGACCAGTGTCAGCGGATACAGATGCCGCGCACCCACCTGCTTCAATGTGCCAAGGCGATAACCGAACACACCCTGCAACTCGCTGAGGAAGCTGCGCTCGTCGAGGGCTGCCAGGCGTTGCGCGTCCATGCCCAGGCGGGTCCAGACCAATGCGCAGCGATTATCCGGAAGCGGCAGCAACGCCATCGGGCCTTCGTCGGTGAAGCGCTCGAAAGCCATGCCGTTGTGGGCTTCGCTCGGGGTGATGTTGGCGATCAGCGCGCTCTGGTTGTACGGACGCTTGCGGATGCCGATCCCAAGTTGCTCGCGCAGGCCGGAGCGGCCACCGTCGGCGAGCACCGCGAGGTCGCATTCCAGGGTGGTTTCATCATTGAGGGTCAGGCGGTAGCCGTCGGTCAGCGGCTCCATGCGGGTGACTTCCGCCGGGCAGTGCCATCTGATCACGTCCTTGTCCAGGCCTTGCCACAGGCATTGGCCGAGCCAGGCGTTTTCAACGACATAACCCAGCGCTGGAACACCCTCTTCCATCGCCGACAACCGCGCCGTCGAGAATCGACCGCGGTCGGAAACATGAATCTGCTTGATCGGCTCGGCGCGGCGCGAGACTTCCTGCCAGACACCCAACCGTTGATAGATTTGCCGCGAGCCGAAGGACAACGCCGAGGAGCGGGCATCGTAACTCGGTTGCCAGGTGTCGCCAGGAGCAAACGGTTCGATCAACACGATCTTCCAGCCTCGGGCCTTGGCCCCGGCCTGAAGCGCCAGTGCCAGGCTTGCACCGACCAGCCCGCCACCGATGATTGCCAGATTGACTCGGCTCATGCTGCCTGTGTCCGCGCGGCGGCCATCAGGGCCTCTATCTCGGCGACGGTTTTCGGCACGCCGCTCGTCAATATTTCACAGCCGGTTTTGGTGACCACTACGTCGTCCTCGATGCGCACGCCGATGCCGCGCCATTTCTTCGCAACATTCTGGTTGTCCGGGGCGATATAGATCCCCGGTTCCACGGTCAGCGCCATGCCGACTTCCAGCACGCGCCACTCGCCGCCGACCTTGTATTCGCCGACGTCATGCACATCCATGCCCAGCCAATGGCCGGCGCGGTGCATGTAAAACGCCTTGTAGGCTTCGCTGGCGATCAGTTCGTCAACGTCACCACGCAGCAGACCCAGCTCGACCAGCCCGGCCGTGATGACCCGGACCGTGGCCTCATGCGCCTGATTCCAGTGCTTGTTCGGGGCGATTTCGGCAAAGGCGGCTTCCTGGGAGGCCAGCACCAATTCGTAGATCGCTTTCTGTTCCGCTGAATATTTGCCGCTGACCGGAAAGGTCCGGGTGATGTCGCTGGCGTAGCAGTCGATCTCGCAACCGGCATCGATCAGCACCAGATCCCCGTCCTTGAGCAGCGCGTCATTCTGCTGGTAATGCAGGATGCAGCTGTTGCGCCCCGCCGCGACGATCGACCCGTAGGCCGGCATCTTCGCCCCGCCCTTGCGGAATTCGTAATCGAGCTCGGCTTCCAGGCTGAATTCGTGCAATCCGGCGCGACAGGCCTGCATTGCCCGTACGTGCGCCTGGGCGGAAATCCGCGCTGCCTCGCGCATTACTTTCACTTCTGCCGCCGATTTATACAGGCGCATGTCGTGCAGCAGATGATCCAGGGCAACGAATTCGTTCGGCGGCTGGGCACCGAGGTTGGCCTTGGAGCGGATCACGTTGATCCACTCCATCAGGTGGCGATCGAATTCGGGGTTGCTGCCCATGGCCGAATATACCCGGTCACGGCCTTCGATCAGGCCCGGCAGGATGTCGTCGATATCAGTGATCGGAAAGGCATCGTCGGCGCCGAAGTCGCGAATCGCGCCTTCCTGCCCGGCACGCAGGCCATCCCACAGCTCGCGCTCGGCATTGCGTTCGCGGCAGAACAGGATGTATTCGCCATGCACGCGCCCCGGCATCAACACCAATACGGCCTGGGGCTCGGGAAAGCCGCTGAGGTACTGGAAGTCGCTGTCCTGGCGGTAGACGTGCTCGACGTCGCGGTTACGAATGGCCACCGCGGCGGCGGGCAGGATGGCGATGCTGTTGGGTTCCATCTGCGCCATCAGGGCCTTGCGGCGACGGCTGTATTCCGATTTCGGGATATGGATCATGGGCAGATGGCGTTCCCTGGCAAACGATTAGTGCAGCGACGGTTTGGCGGCGGCCGGTACGTCTTTTTTGGTCTCGGAGAACAGCAGCAGCGGTGCGACGCGCAGGTACTCCATGACTTCCATGTAGTCGTTTTCGCCGTCGTCGGACTCTTCCAGGGCATCCTGCACCTGGGAAATGGCCGCCAGATCCTGCAGCACCTCGGTGGCCTCGGTACTCAGGGCGCTGCTGTCACGGCAGTTCAGGCCGAAGCCGCTGAGGAAACCCTGGCACCACTGGCCCAGTGCGACAGCACGCTCGGTGAGGGGGGCGTCATCGGTCGGCAACAGCAGAACGACGGTCACGTCATCGCCCGTTAGCTCGCCCTTGACCATCTCTTGCAAGCCGATCAAGGCGTTGCGAACGTTGTCCTGCGGCTCGCTTTCGAGCAGTTCGGCGGCGTCGATCAACCACTCTTCGGCATTGAAACCGGCGCCGGCACAGCTGCGGCCGAGCAGCAGGCCATGCAGTTCGGCAGGCGAGACGTTATGACCGCTGGAAGTCAGCAGGGTGGCGAAGGCTTGGTACGGGGAATTCTGAATGGTCATGGGCAGCTAGGCGCCAGACGGCGCTATGTCTAGAATGAAGGCCTTGTATCCTACATCGACTACCCCTGTAGGAGCGAGCTTGCTCGCGATGGTCGTCAATGATAACGCTGGGTACCTGACACCCTGCGGCGTTCTCGGGTTCATCGCGAGCAAGCTCGCTCCTACAGTCCGTCACCCATCAGACAGTGAAGACAATGGAAGACACCGACCTGCAAGCGCTGATGGCCAGACTCGAACTGCTGATTACCCGAGTCGAGCAACTTAAGAGTCAAAACGGACTCTTACTAGCTCAGGAAAAGACCTGGCGCGAGGAACGCGCGCACCTCATTGAAAAAAACGAAATCGCCCGGCGTAAGGTCGAATCGATGATTTCGCGCCTCAAGGCCCTGGAGCAAGACTCATGAGTTCAAGCAATAGCGTCACCGTGCAGATCCTCGACAAAGAGTATTCGATCATCTGCCCACAGGAAGAGCGCAGTAATCTGATCAGCGCCGCCCGTTATCTGGACGGCAAGATGCGCGAGATCCGCAGCAGCGGCAAAGTCATCGGCGCCGACCGTATCGCCGTGATGGCCGCGCTGAACATCACCCACGACCTGTTGCACAAGGAAGAACGGCCGGATATCCAGGCCAGCGGCTCGACCCGCGAACAAGTGCGTGACCTGCTCGATCGCGTCGATCTGGCGCTCGCCACCGATCCGGATGTCACCAAAGGCTGATTCGCGCCGCCGCTTGCGGTATAATCCCCTCACTCCCTGGGGTGCTTGCCAGTTGGCGATGTCCCTGAGCCGATTTGCTATACCCTGGAGGTTGCACGTTGGGCTGGTGTGCATGTCCGCTAGACGGAAAGCCTTAAAGCCTACTGCATCTTCCACCTTGAACTTTCGGGTTCAAGGGCTAAGTCGACAGCGGCACATTCGGGGAGCCTGATTTCAGTCCAATGCCGGTTTTGATACCGGCATTGGCGTTTTTACGGGTACGCTTCACGTATCCGCATTGTTGAAGCCCAAATACATGACCGAACCTGCGCTGCTCCCCCGCCCGCAACTTCGACGCATGCTGCGCAAGGCCCGCCGCGCACTGACACCCAGCCAGCAACGCCAGGCCGCTCACGGGCTGTACAAGCAATTGGCCCAGCAACCGCTGTTCCGCCGCGCCCGGCACATCTCCCTCTACCTGCCCACCGACGGTGAAATCGATCCGCGTCTGTTGCTGCGCGCCGCGCAACGCCGGGGCAAAGCCACCTATCTACCGGTGCTGAGCGCCTGGCCACGAACCAAAATGGTGTTCCAGCGCATCCGTCCCGGGGAAAAACTCAAACCCAACCGCTTCCGTATTCTCGAACCACGGGCCAACCTCGCCCGGCAGCGCAAGATCTGGGCGCTGGATCTGGTGCTGTTGCCATTGGTGGGTTTTGACGATGTCGGCGGACGCCTGGGAATGGGCGGTGGTTTCTACGACCGGAGCCTGGCCTACCTGGCGCGACGAAATGGCTGGCGCAAGCCGACGCTGTTGGGGCTGGCCCATGAATGTCAGAAAGTGGCGCGATTGGCTCAGGCGAGCTGGGATGTGCCGCTGCAAGGAACGGTGACGGACAAGGCCTGGTATTACGCAGGCTAGGCACCACTTCGATCAGTGGCGCCGAGGCAACAGGATCAGCGCTTGAAGGCTGTCGACTGTTGCTGCAATTGGGCGAGTTCGACCGGCGCATCGGTCTTGTTGGCCCATAGGCTTTGGGCATAGCCAGTGGTCACGACGCCAAGGCCAAACAAAATGACCAAAATCCATAGTAAATCCGGTTTGCGTTTCATCGATTGCCCCCCAAAGGCACATCAACACGATGACAGCAGCGGTTTCCGTTTGTAGGCCGTGCAGCAGCGTCAAGCATTAAAGGCCGGCATTTTGCGACAACGTGAACCGCTGCGCAAATGCTGACGTCAACCGACTGTCGGTTTGTCATAAAATCGCCGACAAGCTGCTCAATCACCACGCAAGGAGCAAAAGACATGGCCTATTGGCTGATGAAATCCGAGCCCGACGAACTCTCGATCAAAGGGCTGGAAAAGCTCGGCAAAGCGCGCTGGGACGGGGTTCGCAACTATCAGGCACGCAATTTCCTGCGGACCATGGCGGTGGGGGATGAGTTCTTTTTCTATCATTCCAGCTGCCCCGAGCCTGGCATCGCCGGAATCGGCAAGATTGTCGAAGCCGCGTATCCGGACCCGACGGCGCTGGAGCCAGAGAGCCATTATTTTGACCCAAAGGCCACCCCGGATAAAAACGCCTGGAGTGCGATCGATGTCGCGCATGTCGAGACGTTTGCCCGGGTGCTGAAACTGGATTATCTGAAACAGCAGACGGCATTGGCCGAGTTGCCACTGGTGCAGAAAGGCTCGCGGTTATCGGTGATGCCGGTGACGGCGGAGCAATGGGCAGCGGTGATTGCCTTAAAGCCTTGAGTCATTTGTCGCCTGGACTGGCCTCATCGCGAGCAAGCTCGCTCCCACAGGGTTCTGTGGTGGACATGTGATTGTGCTTCAACACCAATCCACTGTGGGAGCGAGCTTGCTCGCGATGACGCCAGCTCAAGCAATAGAAGTCTTACTGAATGATCAGGTTGTTGAACAACAAATCCTCAACCACCGGCTTACCGGTTTCGTCGTTCATCACCTGTTGGGTCTGTTTCAGGGCCTCCTGACGCAGCTTTTCCTTGGCCTCGACGTTGTTCATCGTCTCGGTGGTCTGCTGGGCGAACAGTGCGACCAATTGATTGCGGATCAAGGGTTCATTGGCCTTCACCGCCTTGGCGGCCTCGTCACCGGTCACCCGCAACGCCACATCGGCCTTGTAGACCTTGAGTTTCGGCGTGCCGTCCAGCCCGTAGTTACCCACGAACGGCGGGCTCAGGGTGATGTAACTGACCTTCGGAGCTGCATCTTCTTTGGCTTCTTCGGCCACCGCTGCCACAGGCAGAGACAGGGCCAGCATCAACATGATCCACGCTTTCAAAATTCGCTCCTTTTCCGGTTTGCGGCCTAGCATAACGACCCGCCGCGCAAGCACAAGCTTATGGCTGACTATCAGGGCCGGGCATGCTCGTTGACCCATCGACCCACACACCTACACTTATCGGCCATCACTCCCAAAGGAATAGCCCTGATGAAAGCCGTGCTGTGCAAAGCCTTCGGCCCTGCCGAATCGCTGGTGCTGGAAGACGTCGCCAGTCCTGTCGCGAAGAAGAATGAAATCCTGCTGGACGTGCACGCCGCCGGGGTGAACTTCCCCGACACGTTGATCATCGAGGGCAAATACCAGTTCAAGCCGCCCTTCCCGTTTTCGCCGGGTGGTGAAGCGGCCGGCGTGGTCAGCGCAGTGGGTGAAAAAGTCAGCCACTTGAAAGTCGGTGACCGGGTCATGGCCCTGACCGGCTGGGGCAGCTTTGCCGAGCAGGTCGCTGTGCCGGGCTACAACGCACTGCCGATCCCGCCATCGATGGACTTCAACACCGCCGCCGCCTTCAGCATGACCTACGGCACCTCGATGCATGCCCTCAAGCAGCGCGGCAACCTGCAACCGGGCGAAACCCTGCTGGTACTGGGTGCTTCCGGCGGTGTCGGCCTGGCGGCGGTGGAAATCGGCAAAGCCATGGGCGCCCGGGTGATCGCGGCGGCCAGCAGCGCAGAGAAACTCGCCGTGGCCAAGGCCGCCGGCGCCGACGAACTGATCAACTACAGCGAAACCAGCCTGAAGGACGAAATCAAGCGTCTGACCGACGGCCAGGGTGCCGACGTGATCTACGACCCGGTCGGCGGCGACCTGTTCGACCAGGCCATCCGTGCCATCGCCTGGAACGGCCGCTTGCTGGTGGTCGGCTTCGCCAGCGGTCGCATTCCCGAATTGCCGGTCAACCTGGCCTTGCTTAAAGGTGCGGCAGTGCTCGGCGTGTTCTGGGGCTCGTTCGCCCAACGCCAGCCGCAGGGCAACGCGGCGAACTTCCAGCAGTTGTTTGGCTGGTTTGCCGAAGGCAAGCTCAAGCCTCTGGTGTCCCAGGTGTATCCGCTGAGCAATGCGGCGCAGGCGATCAATGACCTTGGCCAGCGTAAAGCGGTGGGGAAAGTGGTGGTGCAGGTTCGCTGAATCTCTCTGCAAATAAGCGCGGCCATGTAGCCGCGCTTTTATTGCCGTCAAAGCAACACCCGAATCTCCTCCGGCAAAAACCGCACATACCGACTCGCCGGATGTGCGCTACACCGCTGCACAATCGAACGGACGCTGGCATTGAGCTTGGCAATCAGAGCCAGACGTTTCTCTTCCGGCAATTGAGTCGGTGAAAGCGAGTGGGTCAGGTAACTGCGAGTCCAGCTGAAAACCGGCAGGTCCACCCACGAGGAAGTGGCGATGTTCAACGATGCCCGTGCGATAGCACTGCATTTCAGCCGCTCCAGCTCCTTGTTGACGTGGAAGGGATGTTCGCTGTCCAGCCTGTATTCCATGGGTGCGACTACGAGGATTTGCGCAGGTTGATCCCTGGTAATTGTCCACGGCTTGAATCGCCATTGGTTGACTGCGGCCAATGACGCCTCTTCGAGTTCGGGATGTGCACTTTGCGCAATCACGGCATTACTGACTGATCCATCGGCCTTCACAGTCATGCTGACACGCACCATGCCGGTGACACCCGCCCGATGCAGCGCCTTCGGATAAATCGGCTTTGGGTTGTTCTCGGGTATCAGAAATACCTCCCCGGCCCTGATATCCGCAGAGACCAGCAACAAAATTCCAACCAACCACCACCGCATGTCCCTCTCCCTTCGTCTGCAACGCCAGACTTGGCAACAGCACAAAGGTTAAAGCGCCGGGCCATTCGGCATAACGCCATGACTTCTGCTTTAAACGAAGGATCTTTCCTAAAGTCCTGCCCCATTCCGGGTAGATCAAATGCCCCAAACGAAAACAGGTAACACTTCCTACACCGCCCTTCACTTACATCTGAGCGACATGTTCATAAAGGAACGCGCGACTTCCAACATTTCCGCTGTTTTGCCGATGAGAACCGGTGCTATTTTCGGTAACGAAACTGTAATATTCGTATCCGCAGTCAAAACAAGAAATCTGGAGCTCTTGAATGTTTGCTTTCTTTCGTCCTGCCGCACATCAGGCTCCATTGCCTGAAGAAAAAATAGACAGCACCTACCGACGCCTTCGCTGGCAGATTTTCGCCGGCATTTTCATTGGCTATGCCGGTTACTACCTGCTGCGCAAGAACTTCTCCCTGGCCATGCCGTATCTGATCGATGAGGGCTACTCCCGTGGCCAGCTGGGTCTGGCGATGTCCGCCATCGCGATTGCCTACGGTCTGTCGAAGTTTCTCATGGGCCTGGTGTCCGACCGTTCCAACCCGCGCTTCTTCCTGCCATTCGGTCTTCTGGTATCGGCTGGGGTGATGTTCATTTTCGGTTTCGCGCCCTGGGCGACGTCCAGCGTGACCATGATGTTCATTTTGCTGTTCATCAACGGCTGGGCGCAGGGCATGGGTTGGCCGCCGAGTGGCCGGACCATGGTGCACTGGTGGTCGCAGAAGGAACGTGGCGGCGTGGTGTCCGTCTGGAACGTGGCGCACAACGTCGGCGGTGGCCTGATCGGCCCGTTGTTCCTGATCGGCATGGGGCTGTTCAATGACTGGCACGCCGCGTTCTACGTGCCGGCAGCCGTGGCGCTGGCAGTAGCGGTGTTTGCCTTTGTGACCATGCGCGACACCCCGCAATCGGTTGGCCTGCCGCCGATCGAGCAATACAAGAACGACTACCCGGAAGGCTACGACGCCAGCCACGAAGAGGAATTCAGCGCCAAGGAAATCTTCGTCAAATACGTGCTGCGCAACAAAATGCTCTGGTACATCGCCTTGGCCAACGTCTTTGTCTATCTGCTGCGTTACGGCGTGCTGGACTGGGCACCGACTTACCTCAAGGAAGCCAAGGGTTTCACTGTGGATAAAACCTCGTGGGCGTACTTCTTCTACGAGTGGGCAGGTATCCCGGGCACGCTGCTGTGCGGCTGGATGTCGGACAAGATCTTCCGTGGCAACCGTGGCCTGACCGGCATGGTGTTCATGGCGTTGGTGACGGTCGCGACGCTGGTTTACTGGCTCAACCCGGCCGGTAATCCGATGGTCGACATGATCGCGCTGCTGTCCATTGGCTTCCTGATCTACGGCCCGGTGATGCTGATCGGCCTGCAGGCGCTGGAACTGGCACCGAAGAAAGCTGCCGGTACGGCGGCGGGCTTTACCGGTCTGTTCGGTTACTTGGGTGGGTCGGTCGCGGCCAGTGCAGCGATGGGCTACACCGTGGACCATTTCGGTTGGGACGGCGGTTTCGTGCTGCTGGTCGGTGCCTGCCTGTTGGCGATGGCCTTCCTGGCCCCGACACTACGGCACAAACAAATCGCCAGTCAGGGCCGCGAAGCACTCGCTTGATCGGCCTTTGATTTACAGCGCTTGAGCCGCGCCTCCAGATTCCGGTCTGGCATGGCGTGGCTGCGCAGGGCGTGCGCGGTCTGCTCGACATAATCGCGAGTGGTGCCGTAGCGCCCGCAGGCGTTTTCAAACACATGGCTCAGCACATGGTCCGGCAAGTTGCCGGCATAGCTGGGCAGGTGTCGTTCCAGCACAAAACCCAATGCCTGAACCTGGCTGCCATCGTCGAGGCGGCAGTTGAGCCAGTGCGGGCGGTAGGAAGGGAAAGGCATCTCGCGCTGCCAAAGTGCGTAGAGCGAGGCTTCGAGTTGCTCTTCGGGCAAGCGATAGGCGAAACCGCTGCAAGAACCGCCGCGATCCAGGCCAAACACCAGGCCGGGCATTTCCGGGGTGCCGCGATGTTCGTGGGACCACAGGTACAACCCGCGATGGTAGCCATGCACCCGGCCGCGAACCCGCTCAACCGCCGTGCATTCAGGGCGCCAGATCAGCGAGCCATACGCAAACAGCCACACCGGCCCGCCCTTGTGGCGCGCCATGGTCGATTGCATCGAGCTGAGCAGTTGTTCGTGAGTGAGCTGCGGCCCCAGATCGAGCCGCGGAGGGTAAGCCAGATTCAAAAAAGCAGATTCAATGGCGCTCATGGCGAATAGCGTTCAGCTCCCCGCGGGTGAAGAATTACTTAATAGAACGCACGGCTGTAACAATAAGGCACATAAGTTTTAAGGCAATTTAAATGCCATGGCACAGTTCTTAATGAATTGCCTGGACAACATATAACCTACCGATATTTATAAAAATTTATAAATGCCGATTGGCTATATGTGGAGTTATATACCTGTAGGAGCGAGCTTGCTCGCGATGGAATCAAGAGCGCTGCGGGTAGCCTGACTGCCCGAGTAATCGTTAACGACCATCGCGAGCAAGCTCGCTCCTACAGGGTGTGCAGCATCAGGATCTTGGTGCGTAGGCAAATACGTCGGCACGCATCTGGTGGGCATCCATTCCCGCTTCCACCAGCGCATCCAGCGTGCCGTAGACCATGGCCGGAGAGCCACTGGCGTACACGTGTAGCGGCTTGAGGTCAGGGAAGTCTTCACAGACCGCTTCATGCAACATGCCGCACCGCCCTTCCCAACCGCATTGATCGCTGACGACCTTGTGCAGGAACAGGTTGGGCAACTTCAGCCATTCGTCCCAATGCTCGATTTGATAAAAATCTTCAGGACGACGCACGCCCCAATACAGATGCACCGGGTGCTTGAAACCCGAGGCCCGGCAATGCTCGATCAGACTGTGGATCTGGCCCATGCCGGTACCCGCGGCGATCAGCACGAGAGAACCTTCCGGCAACTCCTCCAGGTGGGTATCGCCGAACGGCAATTCGACCCGCACCATGCTGTTGCGCTGGAGCTGTTCGATCAGGCTCAGCGCACTGGATTCGCGCGCCAGTACGTGGATTTCCAGGTCGCGTCCCGCATGCGGTGCCGAGGCGAGGGAGAATGCGGACTTTTCGCCGTTCTCCCGTTCGATCATCAGGTACTGGCCAGCGTGGTAGCGCGGCGGTTTGCCAGCCGGAGCCCGCAGACGCACGCGCCAGGTGTCGCCGCCCACCTCCTTGCACTCAATGACCTGACACGACACGCTGCGCACCGGCAGTTCTCCCAGCGCGAGCACGCCATCCCACAGCACGATGCAGTCTTCCAGCGGCTCCGCTATGCAAGTGTAGAACTCGCCATGGTCACGCACATTGCCAGCCTGCTCGACCCGGCCTTCCACCAGCAGCGCCGCGCACACGTGGCAATTGCCGTTGCGGCAGCTTTGCGGGCATTCGTAGCCCAGACGTCGTGCGCCATCGAGAATCCGCTCGCCGGGCAATATCTCAAGTACTGCTCCGGAGGGCTGCAAGGTTACACGCATCAATCTATTCCTAACTGATTCCAGATGGCATCGATCCGCTGGGTCACGGCATCATCCTTGACGATGACCCGGCCCCATTCGCGAGTAGTTTCGCCCGGCCATTTATGCGTGGCATCGAGGCCCATTTTCGACCCCAGGCCGGAAACCGGCGAGGCGAAGTCGAGGTAGTCGATCGGCGTGTTGTCGATCATCACGGTGTCGCGCTTGGGGTCCATGCGCGTGGTGATGGCCCAGATCACGTCGTTCCAG
Organism: Pseudomonas sp. GW821-FHT12A04; assembly: GCF_058807755.1. NCBI lineage: Bacteria > Pseudomonadati > Pseudomonadota > Gammaproteobacteria > Pseudomonadales > Pseudomonadaceae > Pseudomonas > Pseudomonas sp. GW821-FHT12A04. The sequence goes on along the minus strand of NZ_JBXAQZ010000002.1, from coordinate 335,508 downwards.
TCCCGGGCGTTGATATCGTCGTCGGTGACGATAACGAACTTGGTGTACATGAACTGTCGCAAAAACGACCAGACACCCAGCATTACCCGCTTGGCGTGGCCCGGATACGACTTTTTCATGGTCACGATGGCCATGCGGTACGAGCAACCTTCGGGCGGCAGGTAGAAATCGGTGATCTCCGGGAACTGCTTCTGCAGGATCGGCACGAACACTTCGTTCAATGCCACGCCGAGGATCGCCGGCTCATCCGGCGGACGGCCGGTGTAGGTACTGTGGTAGATCGGCTTGATCCGATGGGTAATGCGCTCGACGGTGAACACCGGGAAGCTGTCGACTTCGTTGTAGTAACCGGTGTGGTCGCCGTATGGGCCTTCATCGGCCATCTCGCCCGGATGGATCACGCCTTCGAGGATGATTTCGGCGGTGGCCGGCACTTGCAGATCGTTGCCGCGGCACTTCACCAACTCAGTGCGGTTACCGCGCAAGAGGCCTGCGAAGGCGTATTCGGAAAGGCTGTCGGGCACCGGGGTCACGGCACCGAGGATAGTCGCCGGGTCAGCGCCCAGGGCCACGGAAACCGGGAACGGCTGGCCCGGATGCTTTTCGCACCACTCGCGGTAATCCAGCGCGCCGCCACGGTGGCTCAGCCAGCGCATGATGACCTTGTTGCGGCCGATCACTTGCTGACGGTAGATACCGAGGTTCTGGCGATCCTTGTTCGGGCCTTTGGTGACGGTCAGGCCCCAGGTGATCAGCGGACCGACGTCGCCCGGCCAGCAGGTCTGCACCGGCAGCATGGCCAGGTCGACGTCGTCGCCTTCGATGACCACTTCCTGGCACACCGCGTCCTTGACGACTTTCGGCGCCATCGAAATGATCTTGCGGAAGATCGGCAGCTTGGACCAGGCATCCTTCAGGCCTTTGGGCGGCTCGGGTTCCTTTAGGAACGCCAGCAGCTTGCCGATCTCGCGCAGCTCGCTGACCGACTCGGCACCCATGCCCATGGCGACCCGCTCGGGGGTACCGAACAGGTTGCCGAGTACCGGGATGTCATAGCCTGTCGGCTTTTCAAACAACAGCGCCGGGCCTTTGGCACGCAGCGTGCGATCACACACCTCGGTCATCTCCAGCACTGGAGAGACGGGGATCTGGATGCGTTTCAACTCTCCGCGCTGCTCAAGCTGCTGCACGAAATCCCGAAGATCCTTGAATTTCATTGATGATGGCACCCGAAAAATAGGCGTACATCCTACCTGCTCTGCCGGCCGCTGGCAGCTTATCGCTGCTTATCTGGATGCATTCACCTGCGGTTTCCCCGGGTTTGCCCTGGCTTGCAGACTGACAAACAGCGGTTCGAGGATCGGCGCCACGAACCGCGCACCGACTTCCGAGAGGTGATTGTCATCGGTGTACAACGAGTAGCCGCCGCGTTCGGCGCGGCACAGACCGCTGGCATCACACAGTCTTGGCGCCGGGTCCACCACCTGTACCGCCGGGTCCTGCGCCAGTTGTGCGAACAATTGACTGATGAATGCCTGGCGCTTGTGATGCTCTGCGAGCGCCAGCCCGACATCGTCGACCGGACGGGCCAGCATTGCCAGACGGGTGAGGCGATACGGTGGGCTGAAGGCCTGCAACGGCGCCTCTTTTACCAGCCAGACCCGATGCCCGCCGGCACGCAATTGCGCGACTCGGGTACGCAAGCCATCGGCCAGACGTTGTTCGGCAATTGCGCGATCGTAATGCCCGTCAGGGTTTTTCAGAACGTGGCCCAGATCACCTTTGGCATCGCCGTAGAGGTATAGGCTCCAGTGCGCAACCAGCACCACATCGCTGACAGCTTGCGGCTTCAGGGCTTGTTCAACACGTCGATTGAACCGCGCACAACGCGCATCGTGCTCCAGGCCTGCGACAGGCAAACAGCCGGCAGAACTGGCGAGCATCACATTGACGCCATGGGCCTTGGCACCCTCGTCGAAAACCGGAATCAACGCCGTGGCATGGCTATCGCCCCAGACAAGCGCTGGGGGCAGGCGGTTTTGCGCGCCATAACGGCAGAACAACTTGTCATCCGGCGTCTTGTCATCGGCCAGGCAGGCCATCAGCTCTGGCCGCCATTCGCGACCCTTGGCGTATTGCAGGGCCTGGTCAGACAGACGCCATGGCAAGCCGTCGGTCCATCGCAAGGTTTGTCCGGCCAGGCCGAGCACCAGGACGCCGCAGGCACCAGCGAGCAGAATCTGCCGGCGCCCGGCGAGCAGGCGACGCTCACGAAACGGGGTCTCGACGAATTTCCAGGACAGATAACCCAGCAACGGCGTCAGTAAAATCAACCCGGCACTGTCGAAAACACTCGTTTCACCGACGCTGGCATAGCTGGAGAATACGAACACCGGCCAGTGCCACAGGTACCAGGAATATGAAATCAGACCGAGGCCGACCATTATCCGACTGCTCAAAAACTGACCAACCCAGGTTTCACGATGACCGTTGGCCAGAATCAGCAGCACCACACCCGGCACCGGCAGCAACGCCGCGACACCCGGGAATGGCGTGGCCTTGTCATAACCGAACACCGCCAACAGGATCAGCAACATACCGAGCAGACTCAGCCACTGCGCCGCCATCGGCTTGAGACGCCATGCAGACTTGGGCGCTACCGCCAGCATCGCACCGACCAATAGCTCCCACGCACGCATAGGCAACAGGAAGAAAGCTTTTTCCGGATGATGGGCGACAGCCCACACGCTCAAACCAAAGGACAGCAGCAATACGCTGAACAGTGCCAGTCGCCAATGCTTGAGACGGCTCGACAGCAGTGTCAGCAGCAACGGGAAGACGATGTAAAACTGCTCCTCCACCGCCAGCGACCAGGTGTGCAGCAGAGGCTTGAGATCGGAGGCGACATCGAAATAGCCGTCCTGGCGCATGAACAGGATGTTGGAGACGAACATCACCTGGTAACGCACCGATCGCCCCAGCTCTTCGTAATCCTTCGGTGCCAGCAAAAACCAGCCGACCGCCAGCACCGCAATGATCATCGCGAACAACGCCGGCAAAATCCGCCGCGCACGCCGGGCCCAGAAATCGACGAAGCTGAATTGCCCGGCCTGGCGCTGACTCCAGATGATCGACGTGATCAGGTAACCGGAAATCACGAAAAACACGTCCACGCCGACAAAGCCGCCGGTAAACCCAGGAACGCCAAAGTGAAACAGCACGACGGCGATCACCGCCACTGCGCGCAAGCCGTCGATATCCCTTCGATAAGCCAGTGAGCTCATAAGCATTAAACCAGTCAGATCGTTATTTTCAGCGCGCTTGAGCATCGCCCCCGGAGATGACTGCAAACGCGGCTGGTTGAAGTGCTAACCAACTGACCTTGGCCAATCAAAAACCTCCCATGGCCCAGGTAAAAAAAAGGCGCCCCACTGGGGCGCCATTCTCTTGAACTCAACGGGCGATGTTACTTGCGCTTCATCGACAGGAAGAATTCGTCGTTGGTCTTGGTCGTTTTCAGCTTGTCGACCAGGAACTCGATGGCAGCAATTTCATCCATCGGGTGCAGCAGTTTGCGCAGAATCCACATGCGCTGCAGCTCGTCGTCGGCGGTCAGCAACTCTTCGCGGCGGGTGCCGGAACGGTTGATGTTGATGGCCGGGAACACGCGTTTTTCAGCGATGCGGCGATCCAGAGGCAGCTCCATGTTGCCGGTGCCTTTGAATTCCTCGTAGATCACTTCGTCCATCTTCGAGCCGGTTTCAACCAGCGCGGTGGCGATGATGGTCAGCGAGCCGCCTTCTTCGATGTTCCGCGCGGCGCCGAAGAAACGCTTCGGTTTCTCCAGGGCGTGGGCATCGACACCACCGGTCAGTACCTTGCCGGAGCTCGGGATCACGGTGTTGTAGGCGCGAGCCAGACGAGTGATGGAGTCAAGCAGGATCACCACGTCTTTCTTGTGCTCGACCAGGCGCTTGGCCTTCTCGATCACCATTTCGGCAACCTGCACGTGACGGGTTGGCGGCTCGTCGAACGTCGAGGCAACCACTTCACCGCGCACGGTGCGCTGCATTTCGGTTACTTCTTCCGGACGTTCGTCGATCAGCAGCACGATCAGGTGAACTTCAGGGTTGTTACGCGCGATGTTCGCGGCAATGTTCTGCAGCATGATCGTCTTGCCGGCTTTCGGCGGTGCAACGATCAGACCGCGCTGGCCTTTACCGATCGGGGCGCACAGGTCGATGACACGACCGGTCAAGTCTTCGGTGGAACCGTTACCGGCTTCCATCTTCATGCGCACGGTCGGGAACAGCGGGGTCAGGTTCTCGAAGAGAATCTTGTTCTTCGCGTTTTCCGGACGGTCGAAGTTGATCGTGTCGACCTTGAGCAGCGCGAAATAACGCTCGCCTTCCTTTGGAGGGCGGATCTTGCCAACGATGGTGTCACCGGTGCGCAAGTTGAAACGGCGGATCTGGCTCGGCGAGACGTAGATATCGTCTGGACCTGCGAGATAGGAAGCGTCAGCGGAGCGCAGGAAGCCGAAGCCGTCCTGGAGAATCTCCAGCACGCCATCACCGGAGATTTCCTCACCGCTTTTCGCGTGCTTCTTGAGCAGGGAGAAAATCACGTCCTGCTTGCGCGAACGGGCCATATTTTCTATGCCCATCTGTTCGGCCAATTCGAGCAGTTCGGTAATCGGCTTTTGCTTGAGTTCAGTCAGATTCATATAGGAATGACGTAATCATTTATGGAGGGGGGGAAATTAAGCTTTTGGCTTAATGAGGCCGCGCCGCGGAGAAGGCGACAGGATCGCGTACTTATTCGAAAAGGAGTGCGTCGGCGACGGCTAGCAGGGGGCAATGGAGAAACCAGTGCGGGGCCGAATGTACCACCTGAGTTTAGGAGCGTCTAGCCCTGAATACGCAAAAAGCCCCGCTATTTGCGGGGCTTTTTCAGGACACTTTGCAACGACGCTTAGATGTTGGCGTCGAGGAAGGCAGCCAGTTGCGACTTCGACAGTGCGCCGACCTTGGTCGCTTCAACATTGCCGTTCTTGAACAGCATCAGGGTCGGGATACCGCGCACGCCGTGCTTGGCCGGGGTTTCCTGGTTTTCGTCGATGTTCAGCTTGGCAACGGTCAGCTTGCCTTTGTAAGTCTCGGCAATCTCGTCCAGAACAGGAGCGATCATTTTGCAAGGGCCGCACCATTCAGCCCAGTAATCGACCAGTACAGCGCCTTCGGCCTTGAGTACGTCGGCCTCGAAGCTAGCGTCGCTAACGTGTTTGATAAGATCGCTGCTCATGGAATTCTCCAGGTTGTAAGCAAAAAAACGTGGCCCATCATAGCGGTCCTTCCCTCGTTCAGGAAGGTGCAGATGATTGAGTCTCGCTATGGTGATCCATGAGTTTGGGTATAGCTCAGGTCATGAAGTGGCGGGAGCGATGAACGCGATTCCGGTGCGCAACGCGGCGTTACGTACGTGCTCTTGCATGGCCTTTTGCGCGGCGCCAGACGCTCGGCGAGCCAGCGCACGAAGGATTTTGCGGTGTTCCTGCCAGGTTTCCATGGCCCGCTCGACCCGGATGAACGGTAGCTTCTGGCTTTCCAGGAAGATGTCGGCGCTGGCGGTCAGGATGCTCAGCATCGCCTGATTGCCGCTGGCCAGCAGGATGCGGCGGTGGAATTCGAAATCCAGGCGGGCAGCGGCTTCGAAGTCGCCGGACTTCAGCTCATTGCGCATGGCGGCGACATTGTCTTCCAGCGCATCGAGTTCGTCGGTGCTCAAGGTTACGGCCGCCAACCCCGCAGCAAAACCCTCCAGCGCATAGCGCAACTGAAAGATGTCCAACGGCGAAGCCTGCGCCGCGAACGGCCAGCCCGGCGCCGCATCGCCCCGCGGTAGCTCCACGGGCGATTGCACGAATACGCCTTTGCCCGGCTGGATACTGATGACCCCCAGCGCACTCAGCGATGACAACGCCTCGCGCAACGACGCCCGACTGACCCCCAATTGCACCGCCAGGTCCCGTTGCGAGGGCAAGGCATCCCCCGGCCCGAAGCCCTGTTCGGTAATCAGTTTGCGGATGGCTTGCAGCGCCACTTCAGGTACGGCGCGGGAGATCGAGTTCATGGTTTTCCAGACGAACCAGCCAATGTGCGCTCAGTTGTAAAGCTATTCGCGACGTCCGGCAAGTCGTGCCCCATGGGGGTTCGGAGATTTTCACGGCTGCGCCATCGGGGTGCGAAAAGCAACCTGACTGTTCAGACCAGTAAGACCGTGCGACGCCAGTAAAACCGTGCCCTGGCGCCCTCAAAACCCCATGTTGGCATGGCCCATGCTCTGTCGATCCGCAGAAATCACTTCTTGCCGATCCGGAGATTTGCCATGACCCAGCGTTACAGCGCCCTCCTCGCAGCCTTGTTCGCCAGCCTGATGCTGAGCCAGGCACCCGCCCACGCCGATGGTCTGGAGGATGTGGTCAAGCGCGGCGTCCTCAAGGTAGCCGTGCCCCAGGACTTCCCGCCATTCGGCTCGGTCGGCCCGGACATGAAACCCCGCGGCCTCGATATCGACACCGCGAAACTGCTGGCCGACCAGCTCAAGGTCAAACTCGAACTGACGCCGGTCAACAGCACCAACCGCATCCCGTTCCTCACCACCGGCAAGGTCGACCTGGTGATCTCCAGCCTCGGCAAGAACCCGGAGCGCGAAAAAGTCATCGACTTCTCCCGCGCCTATGCGCCGTTCTACCTCGCCGTGTTCGGTCCGCCAGACGCCGACATCAAGGGCTTGGACGATCTCAAGGGCAAGACCATCAGCGTCACCCGTGGTGCCATCGAAGATATCGAGCTGACCAAGGTCGCCCCCGAAGGCGTGACCATCAAGCGTTTCGAAGACAACAACTCGACCATTGCCGCGTACCTGGCCGGGCAAGTCGACCTGATCGCCAGCGGCAACGTGGTGATGGTCGCCATCAGCGAGAAGAGCCCGAAACGCGTGCCGGCGCTGAAAGTGAAGCTCAAGGACTCACCGGTCTACGTCGGCGTGAACAAGAACGAGTCGGCGCTGCTGGACAAGGTCAACCAGATTCTGGTGACCGCCAAGAGCGACGGCGCGCTGGAAAAGAACGCCCTGACCTGGCTGAAAGAACCGCTGCCGGCCGATCTCTGATTCGGCGCGCTGGAGACGTTTTATGGCTTATCAGTTCGATTTCCTGCCGGTGGTGAACAACACCGATCTGTTGCTGCGCGGTGCTTTGTTCACCCTTGAGCTGACCGCCATCGGCGCTGTGCTCGGCGTGGGGCTGGGCATCGTCGGGGCGCTGGTGCGGGCGTGGAACATCCGGCCTTTCGCGGGGATTTTCGCGGTCTACGTCGAGTTGATCCGCAACACGCCATTTCTGGTGCAGTTGTTTTTCATCTTCTTCGGCTTGCCGTCCCTGGGCGTACAGATTTCCGAATGGCAGGCGGCGGTGCTGGCGATGGTCATCAACCTCGGCGCCTATTCCACCGAGATCATCCGCGCCGGCATCCAGGCGATCCCTCGGGGTCAGCTGGAAGCCGCAGCGGCACTGGCGATGACTCGCTTCGAAGCGTTCCGTCATGTGGTGCTGCTGCCGGCACTGGGCAAAGTCTGGCCGGCCCTGAGCAGCCAGATCATCATCGTGATGCTCGGCTCGGCGGTGTGTTCGCAAATCGCGACGGAGGAGCTGAGCTTCGCCGCCAACTTCATTCAGTCGCGCAACTTCCGCGCCTTTGAAACCTACGCCCTGACCACACTGCTGTACCTGTGCATGGCGCTGCTGATCCGCCAGTTGCTGAACTGGCTTGGCCACCGCTTCATCGCAAGGAGCAGCCGATGAGCGACTTCACTTTCTGGGACATCGTGCGCAACCTGCTCACGGGCCTGCAATGGACGCTGGCGCTGTCGCTGGTGGCGTTCATTGGCGGCGGACTGATCGGCTTACTGATCATGGTCATGCGCATCTCGAAAAAATCCTTGCCCCGCAGTTTCGCCCGCACTTACATCGAACTGTTTCAGGGCACACCGCTATTGATGCAGCTGTTCCTGGTGTTTTTCGGCGTGGCGTTGGCCGGGATCGAGATTTCGCCGTGGATGGCCGCGGCGATTGCACTGACGTTGTTCACCAGTGCTTATCTGGCGGAGATCTGGCGCGGTTGCGTCGATTCGATTCCCAACGGTCAGTGGGAAGCCTCATCGAGCCTGGCGCTGAACCCGCTGGAACAATTGCGCCATGTGATCCTGCCCCAGGCCCTGCGCATCGCCGTGGCGCCGACAGTGGGGTTTTCGGTGCAAGTGGTCAAAGGCACCGCCGTCACCTCGATCATCGGCTTCACCGAGCTGACCAAGACCGGCGGCATGCTCGCCAACGCCACCTTCGAACCGTTCATGGTCTACGGCCTCGTCGCCCTCGGCTACTTCCTGCTCTGCTACCCCTTGTCGCTCAGTGCGCGATACCTGGAAAGGAGACTGCATGCCTCTGCTTAGAATTTCCGCCCTGCATAAATACTATGGCGATCACCATGTGCTCAAAGGCATCGACCTGAGCATCGAGGAAGGCCAGGTGGTGGCGATCATCGGCCGTAGTGGCTCGGGCAAGTCCACCTTGCTGCGCACCCTCAACGGCCTGGAGTCAATCAATGACGGTGTGATCGAAGTCGACGGCGAGTACCTCGACGCCGCCCGCGCCGACCTGCGCAGCCTGCGGCAGAAAGTCGGCATGGTGTTCCAACAGTTCAATCTGTTCCCGCACCTGACCGTGGGCGAAAACGTCATGCTCGCGCCGCAAGTGGTGCAAAAAGTGCCGAAAGCCAAGGCCGCCGAACTGGCGCGGCAGATGCTCGAAAGGGTCGGACTGGGGGAAAAGTTCGATGCCTTCCCTGATCGGCTGTCGGGCGGGCAGCAACAGCGGGTAGCGATTGCCCGGGCACTGGCGATGTCGCCGAAGGTTTTGCTATGTGACGAAATCACCTCGGCACTGGACCCGGAACTGGTCAACGAAGTGTTGAGCGTGGTCCGGCAACTGGCCAGGGAAGGCATGACGCTGATCATGGTCACCCACGAAATGCGCTTCGCCCGGGAGGTTGGGGATAAGTTGGTGTTCATGCACCAGGGCAAGGTGCATGAGGTTGGGGATCCGAAGATTCTGTTCGCGAATCCGCAGACGGCGGAGCTGGCGAATTTCATCGGGACGGTTGAGGCTGTGGGCTGACAGAGCTTCAGCACCAGCGAGACCGTCATCGCGAGCAAGCTCGCTCCCACAGAGGGCCTGCGTCGGTCGCGGGATTAGAGACACCCTGGAACCCTGTGGGAGCGAGCTTGCTCGCGATTGACCGCGAAGCGGTCACCGGTTTTCATGCACTGGATCAAGGCTTTGAACACTGCGCGTTGGCGCCAGCCTTTGATCGTGGCACGATGTCGAGGTTATCGACCGAGACCCCTGACCATGCCGCAATCCAAAGCCAAGAATCTGTCCCTGATCGCCGCAATCGACCTGGGCTCCAACAGTTTTCACATGGTCGTGGCCAAGGCCCAGAACGGCGAGATCCGTATTCTCGAGCGTCTCGGGGAGAAGGTTCAGCTGGCCGCCGGCATCGACGAAGAGCGCCACCTCAATGAAGAATCGATGCAACGCGGGCTCGATTGTCTCAAGCGTTTCGCCCAACTGATCAGCGGTATGCCCACCGGCGCCGTGCGAATCGTGGGCACCAACGCCTTGCGTGAAGCCCGCAACCGCGCCGAATTCATCCATCGCGCCGAAGAAATTCTCGGCCACCCGGTGGAAGTCATTTCCGGCCGTGAAGAAGCACGCCTGATCTATCTCGGAGTGTCCCACACCCTCGCCGACACCCCGGGCAAGCGCCTGGTGGCCGACATCGGTGGCGGCAGTACCGAGTTCATCATTGGCCAGCGCTTCGAACCGCTGCTGCGCGAAAGCCTGCAGATGGGTTGCGTCAGCTACACCCAACGCTATTTCAAGGACGGTAAGATCACCCCGGCCCGTTACGCCCAGGCGTACACCGCGGCGCGGCTGGAGATCATGAGCATCGAGCACGCCCTGCACCGCCTGACCTGGGATGAAGCCATTGGCTCCTCGGGCACCATCCGCGCCATCGGCCTGGCACTGAAGGCCGGCGGCCACAGCACCGGCGAGGTCAACGCCGAGGGCCTGGCCTGGCTCAAGCGCAAACTGATCAAGCTGGGCGACGTCGAAAAAATCGATTTCGAAGGTATCAAGCCGGATCGCCGGGCGATTTTCCCGGCCGGCCTGGCGATCCTCGAAGCGATCTTCGACTCCCTGGAACTGCAACGCATGGATCACTGCGAAGGCGCCCTTCGCGAAGGCGTGCTCTATGACCTGCTGGGCCGCCATCATCACGAAGACGTGCGCGAACGCACCCTCACTTCGCTGATGGAGCGCTACCACGTCGACCAGGAACAGGCGGTACGGGTCGAGCGCAAGGCGCTGCATGCGTTCGATCAGGTGGCCGAGGACTGGGATCTGGAAGACGGCGTCTGGCGCGAATTGCTCGGCTGGGCGGCCAAGGTCCATGAGGTGGGCCTGGACATCGCTCACTACCAGTACCACAAGCACGGCGCCTACCTGATCGAGCACTCGGACCTCGCCGGGTTCTCCCGCGAAGACCAGTTGATGCTCGCGCTGTTGGTACGCGGCCACCGACGCAACATTCCCAAGGACAAGTTCGCCGATTTCGGCGATGACGGCATCAAGCTGATTCGCCTGTGCGTACTGCTGCGCTTTGCGATCCTGTTCCACCACATCCGTGGCACCCAGCAAATGCCCCAGGTGGAACTGAACGCCAATGGCAATAGCCTGGAAGTGGTATTCCCGGAGAACTGGCTGGACGAAAACCAGCTGACCCAGGCCGACTTCGAAATCGAAGCGCAATGGCTGACCCGGGTCGACATCGTGTTGAGCGCTCGCTGAAATTGAAAAAAGGCCTTCTTCGGAAGGCCTTTTTTTGTCTGCGATTCTGCAAACGCCACTATCCCCTGTGGGAGCGAGCTTGCTCGCGATGGCGGATGGTCAATCAACACATCGTTGCCTGACACACCGTCATCGCGAGCAAGCTCGCTCCCACAGGTTGCAGTCGTTACCGGACGGCCAGGATCGGACTGCCCAAACGCTCCAGCAATGTCGCCTGGGCGCTGCGCGGGTTCTGGTTGCCGGTCGGAGTGTTACGGATGTAACGGCCGTCCGACTGCAGGCTCCAACTGTGGGTGTTATCGGTCAGATACAACTCCAGCTCTTTCTTGACCCGCATGATCAGCTTCTTGCCCTCCACCGGGAAGCAAGTCTCGACGCGCTTGTCGAGGTTGCGTTCCATCCAGTCGGCACTGGACAGGAACATCTGCTCGTCGCCACCGTTGAGGAAATAGAAGACCCGGGTGTGTTCCAGGAAGCGACCGATGATCGAACGCACGTGGATGTTGTGGGAAACCCCGGCGATGCCCGGTCGCAGGCAGCACATGCCACGCACCACCAGATCGATGCGCACGCCCGACTGGCTGGCCTTGTACAGTGCGCGGATGATCTTCGGATCGGTCAGCGAGTTGAACTTGGCAATGATGTGCGCCGGCTTGCCGTCGAGGGCGAACTGGGTTTCGCGGGCAATCATGTCGAGCATGCCCTTTTTCAGGGTAAACGGCGCGTGCAGCAGTTTCTTCATGCGCAGCGTCTTACCCATGCCGATCAACTGGCTGAACAGTTTGCCGACGTCTTCGCACAAGGCGTCGTCGGAGGTCAGCAGGCTGTAGTCGGTATACAGGCGGGCGTTGCCGGCGTGGTAGTTACCCGTACCGAGGTGCGCATAACGCACGATTTCACCCGCTTCGCGCCGCAAAATCAGCATCATCTTGGCGTGGGTCTTGAAGCCGACCACACCATAGATCACCACCGCACCGGCCGCTTGCAGACGGCTGGCCAGTTGCAGGTTGGACTCTTCGTCGAACCGTGCGCGCAGTTCGATCACCGCGGTGACCTCTTTGCCGTTACGCGCCGCATCCACCAGCGCATCGACGATTTCCGAGTTCGCGCCGGAGCGGTACAGGGTCTGGCGCACCGCCAGCACGTGCGGGTCCTTGGCGGCCTGGCGCAGCAGGTCGACCACCGGAGTGAACGACTCGAACGGGTGCAGCAACAGGATGTCCTGCTTGCTGATCACGCTGAAAATGTTCTCGCTGTTCTGCAGCAGTTTTGGAATCTGCGGGGTGAACGGCAGGTATTGCAGCTCGCGCTGGCTGTCCAGGCCGGTAATGCTGAACAGCCGCGTCAGGTTCACCGGACCGTTGACCTGATACAACTCCGTCTCGCTCAGGTTGAATTGCTTGAGCAGGTAGTCGGACAGGTGTTTCGGGCAGGTGTCGGCCACTTCCAGACGCACCGCATCGCCATAGCGACGGGAGAACAGTTCGCCGCGCAAGGCACGGGCCAGGTCTTCGACGTCTTCGGAGTCCAGCGCCAGGTCGGCGTTACGGGTCAGGCGGAACTGGTAGCAGCCCTTGACCTTCATCCCCTGGAACAGGTCATCGGCGTGGGCGTGGATCATCGACGACAGGAAGACATAGTTGTCGCCGGCGCCGCCGACTTCTTCCGGCACCTTGATGATGCGCGGCAACAGGCGTGGCGCCGGGATGATCGCCAGACCGGAATCGCGGCCAAAGGCGTCGATGCCTTCGAGCTCGACGATGAAGTTCAGGCTCTTGTTCACCAGCAACGGGAACGGGTGCGTCGGGTCGAGGCCGATCGGGGTGATGATCGGCGCGATCTCGTCACGGAAATAGCGACGGACCCAGGTCTTGAGCTTGGCCGTCCAGTTACGGCGACGGATGAAGCGGACCTGATGCTTTTCCAGTTCCGGCAACAGGATGTCGTTGAGGATCGCGTACTGGCGATCGACGTGACCATGGACCAGTTCGCTGATGCGGGCCAGGGCCTGATGCGGTTGCAGACCATCGGCGCCGGCCTGTTCACGGGCGAAGGTGATCTGCTTCTTCAGGCCGGCGACACGAATTTCGAAGAACTCGTCCAGGTTGCTGGAGAAGATCAACAGAAACTTCAGCCGCTCCAGCAATGGATAGGACTCGTCCAGCGCCTGCTCCAGCACGCGGATGTTGAACTGCAGTTGCGAGAGCTCGCGGTGGATGTACAGGCTGCTGTCATCCAGGCCGGGAATGGCCAGCACTGGCGCCGGCGCTGTCACGGCGGTTTCGACGACCGCCGCGGGCGGAGCTGGCTCCAGCTCCGGCGGGGTCTCGTCGACTTGCTCCACCACAGGTTGAGCGTCTTTTACGGCAACTTCAGTGAGCACTTCGGTATTCATCGAATGTTCCTGGGAGGGCTATTTTTGCTCTCGTAACAATTGAGCGGCACGAACGGCGAAATACGTCAGGATGCCATCAGCCCCTGCACGTTTGAAAGCGGTCAGGGACTCGAGGATAACCCCTTCGCCCAACCAGCCATTTTGGATCGCCGCCATGTGCATGGCGTATTCGCCGCTGACTTGATAAACAAAAGTCGGCACTTTGAATTCTTCTTTTACCCGGCACAGGATGTCCAGGTACGGCATGCCTGGCTTGACCATGACCATGTCTGCACCTTCTGACAAGTCCGCCGCCACTTCGTGCAGGGCTTCGTTGCTGTTGGCCGGGTCCATCTGATAGGAGGCCTTGTTGGCCTTGCCCAGATTCAGCGCCGAACCGACCGCATCACGGAACGGGCCGTAATAGGCACTGGCGTACTTGGCCGAGTAGGCCATGATCCGCACGTTGACGTGACCGGCCACTTCGAGAGCTTCGCGGATCGCCTGGATGCGACCGTCCATCATGTCCGATGGGGCCACGACCTGAGCGCCGGCCTCAGCGTGGGACAGGGCTTGCCTGACCAGTGCGTCGACGGTGATGTCGTTCTGCACGTAGCCTTCTTCATCAAGAATGCCGTCCTGACCATGGGTAGTGAATGGGTCCAGGGCAACGTCGGTGATCACGCCCAGCTCCGGGAATTGCGCACGCAGCGCACGGGTCGCGCGCTGGGCGATGCCTTGCGGGTTCCACGCTTCGGCGGCGTCCAGGGACTTGAGTTCCGCTGGCGTCACCGGGAACAGTGCCAGCGCCGGTATCCCCAGTTCGACCCACTTGGCCGCCTCTTCCAGCAACAAATCGATGGTCAGGCGTTCGACACCCGGCATCGAAGCCACCGCTTCGCGACGGTTTTCACCGTCCAGTACGAACACCGGCAGGATCAGGTCATCGACGGTCAGGACGTTTTCACGGACCAGACGACGCGAGAAGTCGTCACGACGATTGCGGCGCAGGCGGGTTGCTGGGAACAAACGGTTGGCGGGGGTAAAGCTCACGGCAGACTCCTGAGCCCGCAGGCGTGCGAGCGTGACAGTTATAAGCGGCCATTATGACGAACGTATTACAGTTGTGTGCACCCCTGTGACAGGTAGCCGCATTCCATTGTCGTTGTAGGAAATGTTCACGTCGAGACACATTTGGACACTTTCCTGAATGTGTCCGAAGGGTTAGGCTGCGCGTTCATTTCGCCAGCACCCAGACAATGCTCCAACAATTTCTGCATGACTTCGGCTACTTTGCCCTTTTTCTAGGCACGTTCTTCGAAGGCGAAACCATCCTGGTACTCGCGGGCTTCCTCGCGTTCCGTGGATACATGGACATCAACCTGGTGGTGGTCGTGGCCTTCTTCGGCAGCTATGCCGGCGACCAACTGTGGTATTTCCTGGGACGCAAACACGGCCGCAAGCTCCTGGCGCGCAAACCCCGCTGGCAGATGATGGGTGACCGGGCGCTGGAACACATTCGCAAGCATCCGGACATCTGGGTATTGAGCTTCCGCTTCGTCTACGGTTTGCGCACGGTCATGCCGGTGGCCATCGGGCTGTCGGGCTATCCGCCGGGCCGTTACCTGCTGCTCAACGGCATTGGCGCAGCGATCTGGGCCACTGCCCTGGCGGCGGCCGCGTACCATTTCGGCGCGGTGCTCGAAGGCATGCTCGGCAGTGTGAAGAAGTATGAACTCTGGGTGCTCGGTGCGCTGCTGGTCCTGGGCTTCGTGCTGTGGCTGCGTCGGCGCTTCAAGAATGCCCGCCTGGCCAAGCAGGTCTACGCCGACGAACAAGCCCTGAAGGCCGAACGAACCAAAGCCGAAGGCCCTACTACGCCAGCCGAGTGATGCGGTTTCTGCAACAGTAGAGACCGATGCCGCTCAACAGACTGTAACTGAACAGGCCGACCCAGCCCACGGCGCTGGCCGGCCACAGCCCCACCATCGGGGCCAGCCATACCAATGGCAGATTCGACGCCAGCCGCACCAGCTCCAGCTTCAACGCCCACGGGCGATTCTCCAGAGCCACGCCCAGCACAAACAGACCGAACGCCACCGCTCCCCAGCCCAACGCCAGGGCGACGACGGACAGCTTCGGCTCAAGATTCATCAAGTAACTGCCCAGCGCGATATAGACGCAGAACTGCATGAGGACGTAGAGCTGCTGACGCCCGTCCAGCGCCACCTCGAATTTGCGAAACTGGCTCAGGTCCGGCTTGTTCATCGGGTATCTGGCAGCCACCTCCGCCGGGCGCCAGCCGGTGCGCATGAACCAGATCCGCAGCTTGTCCCAGGTGCTTTCGGCACGACGCGCATCTGCCCACAACTGCGCGTAGAACTGCACGTTCGCCCACACGGGGTTCCAGCTCGCCAGTGGCGTGGTCACGCCGAAGATCACCGGCTCGTTGTCGTCTTCTTCCTGGAACGAGCCGAACAGACGGTCCCAAATAATGAACACGCCGCCGTAGTTGCGATCCATGTAGAGAGCGTTCTGTGCATGGTGAGCCCGATGATTGGACGGCGTGACAAAGAACCATTCGGACCAGCCAAGCTTGGGAATGTGCCGCGTGTGCACCCAGAACTGGTACAGCAGGTTCAGCGCCGCGACGCTGACGAACACCAGCAGCGGCACGCCGGACACTGCCATCGGCAGATAGAAGATCCAGCCCAGCAGGAAGCCGGTACTGGACTGGCGCAAGGCCGTGGACAGGTTGTAGTCCTCGCTCTGATGATGCACCGAATGGGCGGCCCAGAGGATGTTGCGCTCGTGACCCATGCGATGCAGCCAGTAGTAGCAGAAATCGTAGAAGACAAAGGCAAACACCCAGGTCCAGATGCTGTCGGCCGACAACTCGAACAACGCCAAGTGCTTGAGGGCAAAGGCGTAGGTCACCAGCCCCACCCCCTTGGTCAACAGACCCGTGGTGGTCGACAGCACGCCGGTGCTGATGCTGTTGATCGCGTCTGCCACCCGATAATTGCTCACCCCGCGCCAACGGTCGGCCAGCAGCTCGGCGGCGATCAGCACAAAGAAAAACGGCACCGCATACAGAATGAAGTCCATGACGCGCCCTGATCGGAATCTTGAGGACAGATGCTATGTGCAGCCGTGAATTAACCCTATGGCAACGCGGGACAAATTAGTGGACATTTAACGCCATGAATCTGGAGAAAAGCCCATGAGCAAAAAAGTTGCAGTGATCCTTTCCGGTTGTGGCGTGTACGACGGCGCCGAGCTCCACGAGAGCGTCATCACCCTGCTGCGCCTGGACCAGCGCGGGGCGCAGGTGCAGTGTTTCGCACCTGACATCGCGC
Organism: Pseudomonas sp. GW821-FHT12A04; assembly: GCF_058807755.1. Lineage (NCBI taxonomy): Bacteria > Pseudomonadati > Pseudomonadota > Gammaproteobacteria > Pseudomonadales > Pseudomonadaceae > Pseudomonas > Pseudomonas sp. GW821-FHT12A04. The sequence goes on along the minus strand of NZ_JBXAQZ010000002.1, from coordinate 318,803 downwards.
AGTTGCATGTGATCAACCACCTGACCGGCGAAGAAATGCCCGAATCGCGCAACGTGCTGGTGGAGTCGGCGCGGATTGCCCGAGGCAACATCAAGGATATCCGAGACGCGAACGTCGATGAGTTCGATGCGCTGATCGTGCCCGGCGGCTTCGGCTCGGCCAAAAACCTGTCCAGCTTCGCCATCGAAGGCGCCGCCTGCACCGTTCAACCGGATGTCCTGGCACTGACCGAAGCCTTTGCCGAGGCCGGCAAACCGGTGGGGTTGATGTGCATCTCCCCTGCCCTGGCGGCAAAGATCTACGGCCCTGGCGTCACCTGCACCATAGGCAACGACACCGACACGGCAGCTGCGATGAACAAGATGGGCGCGACCCATACCGATTGCGCGGTCAGTGACATCGTCGAAGACAAGGCGCGCAAACTGGTGAGCACACCGGCTTACATGCTGGCGCAATCGATCAGTGAAGCGGCTTCAGGCATCAACAAGCTGGTAGACCGGGTACTGGAACTGACCCACGAAAACGACGCCTGACACCCTCCAAAACTGTGGGAGCGAGCTTGCTCGCGATGGGGCCAGCACATTCAACATCGATGTTGTCTGTAAGTCCGCTATCGCGAGCAAGCTCGCTCCCACAGGGTTCGCCACTGATCTTAAGAACTGCGCGTCAGACGAGTGAGAATCCGGTCCAACGCATTGGCAAACGCCTGCTTCTCACGGTCGCCAAACGGCGCTGGCCCTCCGCCCATTTGCCCCTGTTCGCGCAAATCGGTGAACAGGTTGCGAACCGCCAGCCGCTCGCCCATGTTCTGCGCATCAAACTCCTTGCCCCGTGGGTCGAGCGCTGCCACGCCCTTCTTCACCAGACGATCGGCCAGTGGCACATCGCTGCAGATCACCAGTTCACCAGGTACCGCGTGTTCCACCAGGTAGTCATCGGCCGCATCCGGGCCGCTCGGCACCACGATCAGCTTGACCAGTGCCAGCCCTGGTTTGGTCTGCGGCTGCCCGGCCACCAGCACCACTTCGAACTGGCGCTTGAGAGCGAACTTCACCACCAGATCCTTGGCTGCCCGAGGACAGGCGTCGGCATCGATCCACACACGCATTGAATTTTCCTCTGTTGAAAAGCATCGCGGGCAAGCCACGCTCCCACAGGTTAACGCGAAACCTGTGGGAGCGTGGCTTGCCCGCGAAAGTGAGCGAAGCGAATGCCGTTTAAGAAACCTGCACCCGCTGCCTCTCAACCACCCGGCTACGACCGTACAACACGACAATCGAAATGATCGCCACAGCCTGGGCGCTCAACGAATAGGCATCGGCATGGATCCCCAGCCATTCAAAGTCAAAGAACGGCACCGGCCGCGTACCGAAGATCCCGGCTTCCTGCAGCGCTTTCACGCCATGCCCGGCAAACACCACCGACAAGGCGCACAAAAGACCGGCGTTGATGCTGAAGAACAACGCCAGCGGCAACTTCGCCGAACCGCGCAAAATCACCCAGGCCAGGCCGACCAGCAGCACCACCGCCGTGGCACCACCGGCCAGCACCGCGTTGTGCCCCGCGGGACCTGCCTGCAACCACAGGGTTTCGTAGAACAGGATCACTTCGAACAGTTCGCGATACACCGAGAAGAACGCCAGGGTCGCAAAACCGAAACGCCCGCCACCGCCCACCAGGCTGGTCTTGATGTAATCCTGCCAGGCCGCGGCGTGACGACGGTCATGCATCCACACGCCCAGCCACAGCACCATGACGCTGGCAAACAACGCCGTCGCACCTTCCAGCAATTCGCGTTGGGAACCGCTGACATCAATCACATAGGCTGCCAGCGCCCAGGTGCCCAGCCCCGCCACAAACGCCAGGCCCCAGCCGACGTTAACGCTGCGCACCGCCGCCTGTTGATCCGTGTTACGCAGGAAAGCAAGGATCGCCGCCAGCACCAGAATCGCTTCCAGACCTTCGCGCAGCAGAATCAGCAGGCCGGAAATGTAACTCAGCGACCAGCTCAAACCCTCGTTGCCCAACAGGCCGGCCGATGCCTTCAACTTGTCCTTGGCCACGTCCAGGCGCTGCTCGACCTCGCTCACCGGCAAGCCGTCCTGCAACGACTGACGGTAGGCCATCAGGGATTTTTCAGTGTCTTTACGCACGTTGGCGTCAATGTTATCCAGCGAGCTCTCAACCAGCTCGAAGCCTTCCAGATACGCCGCTACCGATAAGTCATAAGCCTGATCATGCTCACCGGCACGATACGCCGCGATGCTCTTGTCCAAAGTGGCCGCGGTGTAGTCGAGCAGTTGCGCCGGACCACGCTTGACCTGCGGCGGTTGCGCTCGCTGGGCACGGAAGGTCGCGGCGGCTTGCAGGCCTTCGACAGCCTGTACTTCGGCCGGGGTCTGACGAGCGAGGTCGGCGATGTTGTAGGTCTTTTCAGCCTTGGCCGTCGCCGGGTCGACACTGAAGCTGGCGATATAGGTGGCCAGGTCCCAACGCTGACGATCATCCAGTTGATCGGCAAAGGCCGGCATGTCAGTCCCTTCGACCCCCAGGCCCAGGGTGCTGTAGACCGCGTAGAGGCTCAGTCGATCCAGTCGTGTGGTATCACGCAGATTGGATGGCGGCGGCGTCATGCCGACACCTGCCGGGCCGTCGCCGGCCCCTGTATCGCCATGGCAGACCGAGCAATGCTGAGCGTACAGCGGCGCACCACGCACCGGGTCCGGCGTAATGACCGGGGCCTGGCTGACTTCATAGGCCACGGCCAGCTTCGCACCCAGTTGCCGGGCCTGGCGCGCGACGTCGGCACCGTCCTGATGGGCGTCAATGGAATTTCCCAGCGCGGCCAGGCTTTGCTCCAGAGCGGCTTTTTCCGGCTTGGCCGGCATGGCTGCAATCAGATTTCCCAGCGTCTTGACCGAGTCTTGCTGCGCGCGAAATCCGGCCTGGTCCGTGATGCTGCCCGCCTGCACCGTGTCCGGGTAATCCGCGCCGATGTAATCGAGCAAGTGCAGCGCCTGCGGCGCACCTTCGGCGGGAGCGGCCAGTAGCTGAAAACTGCACGCAGCCAACAGCGGCAGCAACAGCCAGGCCAGGAAACGGGAGGGGGCAATCATGAATGAATCTCAATTGGAAATACGAAGTTACATATTGTTAACGCCAGACGGGTTTCGCTCAAGCTTTGTTGATATCTCTTCGTAATTGCATCAGTTTCGAGAGCGGCTCCTCCAAACAAAAAAGGCGACCTCCAGGGTCGCCTTTTTTGTATATCGCCGATTTACACAGCAGCTTTGCGCAACGTCGCCATGAACGCCGCCGCCCCAATGAACAGCCCGGCAAAGGTCCGGTTCATGCGCTTTTGCTGTTTCGGTGTGCGCAACAGACGCAGCACTTTGGACGCCAGACCGGTGTAGCCGGCCATGACGATCAGGTCGACGCAAACCATGGTCACACCGATTATCAGATACTGAATCAGCAGTGGCGCATGGGGGTCGATGAACTGCGGCAACACCGCCAGCATGAACACCAGCGCCTTGGGGTTGCTGATGTTCACCAGAAAACCACGGAACACCAGGGCCATCGGCTTGCCGATCTGGCGCAGCGCCGCGTCATCGCTCATATCGCTGGGCAGCGCACGCCATTGCTTGATCGCGAGGTAAACCAGATACGCCACGCCAAACCATTTGATGGCGTAGAAGGCCGTGGCCGACGCCGTGAGAATGGCGCCGACACCGGCGCCGACGATGGCGATCTGCAAAGCCAGGCCCAGTTGCAGGCCCAGGGCGTTCCAGTAGCCGCGCCAGAAACCGTATTGCAAGCCGCTGGACATCGACGCAATGGCGCCGGCACCGGGGGACAGGCTGATCACCCAGCAGGCGGCAAAAAACGCCAGCCATGTTTGAAGCTCCATTGCACACCTCGACTCAGACTCGTGACAGATGTCTAAGCTAATGCGGCTTTGATTGGATGACTACCGATTTTTTGCAGGGCATGACGACTGCCGACCAGCGTGCTCGGCGTTATGACCCCTTCGCGAGCAAGCCCGCTCCCACACTGGATCTACGCTGCTCACAAAGTTTTGTGTCCACCGAAGAGCAAATGTGGGAGCGGGCTTGCTCGCGAAGGCAATCTATCAGACAGCAGAAGGCTTACTTTTCAAACCCGCTGGAAGGAAACACATCCGTCCCGCGCCAGCGTCGTACCGAACGCTGGAAGAACAAACTGTTGGGCACCTGCACCATGGCGCTGCCAGTGCCGAGTTCTTCGGCCTCGACCAGCGTGGTGTAAAGAAGATTGATCGCCACTACCCGGCCTTTGACGCCGGGCTTGTCGGTGGTGTCCACCAACTCGACTACGTCACCTATGCGAAACGGGCCGACGGTAAAGATCAGGATCGCGCACAGCAGGTTCGAGAGCACGCTCCACATGGCGAAAAACGCCACCGCCGCGACTGCGACGAAACCGGACAACGCGGTCCAGAGCACCGTGGCCGAAACACCGAGGCGCTCCAGCACGAAAATCAATGCACTGCCCATGATGAGCCAGCGCAGACCACCGCGCAGCGGCATCAGCAACTGCGGCGGAAACGGGTAGCGCTCGCCGAGACGGGTCAGGCATTTGGCGACGAAACGCTGGGCGATGTATCCGGCCAGCAGGATCAGCAGGATTTGTACGCCGAGCCAGATCGGCTCGACCCACACCGCCGGCAGCGGCAGCTTGAAGGCGTCCATCAGGACAGCTCCTCCAGCTCCGCCTGCATGTTTTCCAGCAACTCCAGGGCTTCCATCCAGGCTTCTTCCAGCTCCGCCTCACGCACCTTCAGCTTGGCCTGTTCGGCCAGCAGATCCCGCAATTCGTTCTTGCGCGCCGGCTCGTAGATGTCGCTGTCGCCGAGGCTGGCATCGATCTTCGCCAGCTTTTCGTGGAGCTTGCCGAGTTCGGCTTCAAGCTTGTCAGCTTCGCGCTTGTGCGGCGCCAGTTGCTGACGCAACGCAGCAGCGGCCTGACGCTGGGCTTTCTTGTCGGTCTTGTCCGGGTTGACCGGCGTGTTGCTGACCGGTGCGTTGCGCTGGCGATACTCCACCAGCCAGCGGGTGTAGTCCTCCAGGTCGCCGTCGAATTCCTCGACCTTGCCGTCCGCCACCAGATAGAAATTGTCGGTGGTGCTTTTGAGCAAGTGGCGATCGTGAGAGACCACCAATACCGCACCGCTGAATTCCTGCAGGGCCATGGTCAGCGCCAGACGCATTTCCAGGTCCAGGTGGTTGGTCGGTTCGTCGAGCAGCAACAGGTTCGGTCGGTCCCAGGCGATCAAGGCCAACGCCAGGCGCGCCTTTTCGCCACCGGAGAAATTCAGTACTGGCTCGTCGATTCGCGCACCACGGAAGTCGAACCCGCCGAGGAAATCGCGCAGGGTCTGCTCACGCTCGGTCGGTGCCAGGCGTTGCAGGTGCAGCAACGGGCTGGCCTTGGAGTCCAGCGAATCCAGCTGATGCTGGGCGAAGTAACCGACAACGGTGTTCTCGCCACGGGTCAAGCGGCCGGCCAATGGCGAGAGCTCACCGGCAAGGTTCTTGATCAGGGTCGATTTACCGGCGCCATTCGGGCCGAGCAGACCGATTCGCGCACCGGGGGTCAGTTGCAGCTTGACCTTCTCCAGCACGGCTTTCTCGCCGTAGCCCAGGCGGGCATCGGACAGGTCGATCAGCGGGCTGGAAATTTTCTGCGATTCACGGAAGACAAAGTCGAACGGCGAATCGACGTGGGCGGCGGTCAGCTCTTCCATCCGCTCCAGTGCCTTGATCCGGCTCTGGGCCTGGCGGGCCTTGGTAGCCTGGGCCTTGAAGCGGGCGATGTAGCTTTCCATGTGCGCACGTTGCACCTGCTGCTTCTCGTACGCCTGCTGTTGCTGGGCCAGGCGTTCGGCACGGGCACGCTCGAAGGCGCTGTAGCCACCGCGGTACAGGGTGATCTTGCGCTGATCGACGTGGGCCACGTGGTCGACCACGGCATCGAGGAAGTCCCGGTCGTGGGAAATCAGCATCAAGGTGCCGGGATAACTCTTGAGCCACTCTTCGAGCCAGATGATGGCGTCGAGGTCCAGGTGGTTGGTCGGTTCGTCGAGCAGCAGCAGGTCCGATGGGCACATCAAGGCCTGCGCCAGGTTCAGGCGCATCCGCCAGCCACCGGAGAAATCCCCGACCTGGCGATCCATCTGCTCATTGGTGAATCCAAGTCCGGCCAGCAGCTTGCGCGCCCGGGCATCGGCGGTGTAACCGTCGGCGCTGTCGAGTTCCGAGTGCAGTCGGGCCTGAGCGGCACCGTCATGGGCCGCTTCGGCTGCCGCCAGGTCGCGTTGCACCTGGCGCAGGCGCAGGTCGCCATCGAGCACGTAGTCGACCGCCAGGCGTTCGAGGGTGTCGACCTCCTGGCGCATGTGGGCGATACGCCAGTCGGCCGGCAGGAAGCAATCACCCGAGTCCGGGTGCAGCTCACCCCGAAGCAAGGCGAACAGGCTCGATTTGCCGGCGCCGTTGGCACCGATGAGGCCGGCTTTCTGGCCGGCGTGCAGGGTCAGCTCGGCGTCTTCTAGCAGACGTTGCGGGCCACGCTGTAAAGTCAGGTTCTGAAGTCGAATCATAATGGCGGCGGAGTCTACCAGCTTCGCTCGCAACTGGCGCGAGTAGCACTATGTCCTCTGACCTGTGGAGCTTTTCCCTAAGTACTTATGCCCAGCCCGGCGTTGAACCCGCATGCCTGCAATTGCAGTCGGCGGGCATCAATGTGTGCTTGCTACTCTGCGGACTGTGGCTGGGAGAACGTGGCGTCGCCTTTAACGAACACCGATTGCAGCAACTGCGTAGCGTGGCCGAGCCATGGGACGCAGACGTGGTGCGACCGCTGCGAGCCTTGCGGGTGAATTGGAAGGTCGTTGCCGCCGACGACGGCGAACTGAATGCTTTGCGCGAGCAAGTGAAGGCACTCGAACTGGAAGCCGAGCGACATCTGTTGGTACGACTGGAACGAACGGCGTTGAGTTGGCCGCAAGGTGAGGCGACCGATCTATCGGCCTGGCTCAATGGTGTGGCGGCAGGCGCCGCCCACCTGGACCGCGACGCGCTGCATCAGCTGCGCGTCGCGGTAACCGGCACTTAGGAAGCGCTGGTTGGGGTGGTTGCTGCGATCGATGCGGCGGCCGGCGTTGGCGCTGGCGTGCCTGTCGAGGTGGCTGCTGCTAAAGCAGACGGTGCACCCGGAGCCGGATTGGCTGGCTTGGCAACTGGCGCGGCGGCCGGCTTGGCGGCAACAGGTTTCACTGCTGGTTTTGCAGCTGGTTTTGCAGCTGGTTTTGCAGCTGGCTTCGCCGCCGCTGGCTTGGCAGCGGGCTTAGCGGTGGCCGGTTTGGCAGCAGCGGCTGGTTTAGCCGCAGCAGGTTTAGCCGCAGCAGGTTTGGCTGCCGGTTTAGCGGCTGGTTTAGCGGCCGGCTTGGCCGCTGCTTTTACAGCGGGTTTGGCCGCAGTTTTCGCAGCTGGTTTTGCAGCGGTTTTAGCCGCGACAGATTTGGCGGCCGGCTTCGCAGCAGGTTTCGCTGCTGCAGTTTTGGCTGCTGGTTTTACTGCGGGTTTAGCGGCTGGTTTTGCAGCCGGTTTAGCGGCGGCGGTTTTAGCCACGGCTGGCTTGGCAGCAGCGGCTCTTGCAGCGGTAGGTCGTGCGGCGGCTGGTTTGGCAGCCGTGGTTTTAGCCGCAGGTTTCGCAGCGCTGGCAGCAGCCGGTTTTCTCGCAGCCGGTTTGGCAGCAGGTTTGGCTGCGGCAGTTTTAGCTGCTGGCTTGGCAGCTGCAGGTTTTGCGGCAGGTTTGGCCGGTGCTTTTGCAGCAGCCGGTTTGGCAGCGGCTTTCTTCGCAGGTGCCGCAGCAGGCTTGGCCGCACGCAAGGACAACACCTTGCCGACAGCCTCTTGTACACGACCGACGCCCTGGGCCAGTTTCAGGCTTTCCTGAGCATCGCGCTTGAGTTGCAGAATGTAGCCGCGGGTTTCCGATTGACGATCCTTGAGGGCATCGAGCAGTTCCTCAAGATCGGCCACTGCGCCCTTGGCCTTGGCTTGTGCCTTGGCTTTTCCGGCCGCCGCAGCGTCCTGCAATTTGGTGCGGGATTTGTGCAGTTTTTCTTGCGCTTTTCCGCGCTGCTTTTCCAGCTTGGCGAGCAGTTTTTCAGCATCAGCCAAGGCTTCGGAACAAGCGGTTTCCAGATGCTCGAGCAAGCTGCTCGAGAGTTGTTGGAGCAAGTGCAACGGAGTGTTTACTGGCTTCTTGGTGGCCGACATGGTTTACCTCCTGGCTGAAGTGAGTGCGGCTCATACTAGACCTCTGCTGCAACCGCCGCTAGGGCATGTTGACACTATCGAAAGCGCTGTGTTGCAAAGGATTGAAAAACTTCTGTCTCGGCGCAAAAGCAGTTCACCGTTGCGCGCATTCTCACTGGCATAATCGCCCGCAATTCAGGTCGGAGAGTGCTCATGTCGCGCTACCTTTTTTTATCGCTGTGCGTGTTTTTTTCGGTGGCCCAGGCCGGCGAAACAACGCAGGAAAATGAAGCCCACGATCTCGCATACAGCCTGGGTGCAAGCCTTGGCGAACGCTTGCGCCAGGAGGTTCCCGACCTGCAACTCCAGGCATTGGTCGAAGGATTGCAGCAGGCCTATCAGGGCAAACCACTGGCGCTGAAGGACGAGCAGATCCAACAGATACTGACCGAGCATGAAGCCCGGATCGCCATGCAGTCCGATGAGCCGCAAAGCGAAATGGCACTGGAAAAAGAACAGCGTTTTCTCGCCACAGAAAAAGCCAGGCCCGGCGTGCGCGAACTGGCTGATGGCGTGTTGCTGACCGAGTTGACGCCAGGTACTGGCGCCAAGGCCGGACCGAACGGCAAGGTGCAGGTGCTGTACATCGGTCGATTGCCCGACGGCACTGTGTTCGATCAGAACAGTCAGCCACAGTGGTTCAGTCTCGACAGCGTGATCGCCGGATGGCGCAGTGCGCTGCAAAACATGCCGGTCGGGGCGAAATGGCGACTGGTGATTCCATCGGCTCAGGCCTATGGCGCCGACGGTGCCGGTGACGTGATCGCACCATTCACACCACTGGTGTTCGAAGTCGAACTGCGCGGTGCCACCAGCTGACGATGCAAACGAAAAACGGCGTGCCTTGGCACGCCGTTTCGGGATCTTGCAGGGAAGTGCTTCAGGCCTGAACCGAGTCGGCTTCCTTGTGGGCGGTGTGCAGCACTTCGATCAGGCAGTCTTCCAGTTCAAAGCGCTCATGCAACAGTCCGCCGAGTGTCTTGAACTCTTCGGCGACACACTTACCTGCGTCACACAGGTCATTGAAGGCGAGCAGCTTTTCAGTGATGACGTCGATACGCGGGTAGATGGTCTCGGCGAGCTCCAGGCCACGCGTGTCGTTGAAAGCCTTGGCCTCCCCCGTCAGCTGCTCGTAGATCTCGAAGTGCCCGGCCGATACATAATCGACCAGCACGCCGCAGAATTCCTGCAAGGGCTTGCGGTGCTCACCCAGCGCCTCAGGCTTTGCGCCGAGAGCGTCATAGGCCCCGATCAGTTCGTGTCGTTCCTGCAACCAGCGATCGATCAGCAGGTGCACTCCGCCCCAGCGTTCCTGAGCATTCTGACAACTTTCGAGCATGGTGATCTCTCTTCCCTTGTGGGTCAGCTGCTCTATGCCCGCTCGCCTCTTGTAACGTCGGTGGGCGGTCAGGCAGAGCGTCATCGAGCAACATAATTCCAATGACACGTGCGGGCCAGATTATGCCCGCACGACACTGGCTTCAAGGTACGCAGGCGATAAAGTTCATACAAGTGTTTAATCACCCGCAAAGGCCCGGTGCGACGACTCGCCGCTGAGTGGTCGCTGATAGCCGGTCCAGACCAGTCGCAGCGACTGGTAAACGGCCAGAATCATCATTGCGACGAAGAGCAGCAGGCTCCACTCGGTGAGACTCAGATCGAACAGCGTCCAGGAAATTTCCACACAATCGGCAGCGCCCTTGAACATTTGCTGTACGACCGAAAGCCACGGAGAGTTGGCCAACAGGTCCGCCAGATGAGTCGAGCACGCCGCTACCTGTTCCGCAGGAAGGCTTTGCAGCAGGACCTGTCGCCATGCAGTGACAGTGCCGGCCAGGCTGCAACAAAGACTGAACAGCCAATAGAGAACGTTTCCGATGCGACCGGGGCCATGGACCGAAGCCATCAGGCAGACGCCGGTAAGGAGCGCCAGGCAAAACCGCTGCACAAGACACAAGCCACAAGGCCGCAGGCCGACTGCATATTCCAGGTAGTAGGAAACACCCATCGCCAGGGCACCCGCAATGAAAGCCATGAAAAACAAGGAGCGTGAGCAGGCCAAAGACATGGCTTTTCCGTAAAAGTAGTGACAGACCATTACGGTAGAGGAAAGCGCGACAGCCTTTCAAGGCAAGTGCCCACAGAGACTTCAGCGCAGGTGTAGGGAAATCCCGACGCAGGCGAGAGGATAAAATGTAGTTCTCTGTAGGACTTTGTCTGCGATGAAATTTCGCGACTGAATTTCAACTAATCATCGCACTGCGGCGAGGGTGATTGCCCCCTCGTCGCAGGTCATCGCGCAGGCGCCGGAGCCCGGTGCCTGCGAGTGGGTCAAGCGCCGACTGGCGTTGGCAGAGGGGCCGCGAGCAAGCGCTCATCCAACAACCCCAGGCCTTCCTGAAACAGCTGGTTGCTGCGCTCGGCATCGCCCATTTGCGCCAGCAAGCGTGCCAGCTCGGCACAGGCTTCCGGATTGCGCTGTACACGCAGGCTGCTTTCCAGATAGTCCCGGGCCTTGCCCCACAAACTGTTTTGCAGGCATAGACGACCCAGTGTCAGCAGCAGGCCCGGATCGGCCGGATGGTCCTTGAGCCAGCCTTCGGCGGCCTGCAGCTGGCGGGCAGGATCATTGCCGCGAACCAGTCCGTAGAGACGTGCCAGATGACTGTCGTAGCTGCGCTTGAGCGCGGTGCGCAGCACTTCTTCGGCCTCGACCTGAGCCCCCAGTTGCCGCAACTGCTCGGCATACGCCAGCACCAGTTGCGGCTCCTGACGCTGTGCCGAAGTCAGTTGCTGCCAGGCACGCTCCAGCGATTGCTTCCCCACTGTTCCGTCTTCTTCCCGTTGCGCCGCCAGGGACAGGTTCGCCCCCCAGGCCCGACGCTCCAGCTCGGCGAGCTCCGCCGCCGGCAGGATTTTGTCCTTGCGCAGCTCCGGCAGCAGGCGAATCACTGCCGACCAGTCACCACGCTGCTGAAGCAGGCGCTGCAATTGACGCAGGGTCTGTGCGTTATGAGGATGGCGTTCACGCATGGCTTGCAGGGTGGCCAGGGCGCCTGCGGTATCACCGCGATCGGTCTGTAACTGGGCGTGGCTCAAGGCGATCGCCAACTCGGCCTGGGGCTGACGTTCGAGGGCGCGCTCCAGCAAGTTGTCGCTTTCTTCGTGATTGCCGAGTTCGTTCGCGGCACGGGCAGCGCCGAGGTAGTAAAGCAGCGGCTGACGCTCGGCTTCGGCAGCCCGATGCAAGTGACGTTGCGCGCTGGCCCAGCGACCCTCGGCCAGGTCCAGCTGACCGTGCTCGATCGCCACCTGCACTCGACGGCTGCGGTTACGCCGTGACCACGGATTGACCACGCCACTGGAAGCCATCACCAGTTCGACCAGCGACCTGATGCCCCAGATCACCAGCCAGAGCACAGCCACCAGCGCCAAAGTAGCCCACAGGCTCGACTCATAACGGAAGGTCTTGTAGGCAATCAGCACGTAGCCGGAATGCTCGGCAATCGCCAGCCCCAGCGCAGCGGCAGCGGCGATCACGAGGAACACGATCACATAGAGGCGTCTCATGGCGTGGCCTCCGGCGCGGCGCTCGCGGCAGGCCTGGCCAGTGGCTTGACCGAATCCTCGGCGTTGACGTTGCGCCGCTCCAGGTACCCCTGCACCGCGCTCAGGGTGCCGGTCATATCCGGCGTGACGACGGTGACAGGTTGCACGCTCAACTCGGCCACCTGTTCAAGCATGACTTTGCTTTGTGCGTTGTCCGGATTGAAGTTGCCCTTGAGGATGTCCCGCGCCTCGTCCAGCACTTGGGAGTAAACCGCCGGCTGGCCATTGAGTGCGGCCCACTGTGCCTGCTCCAGCGCCAGGCTCAGGGCCAGGCGTACCTGGCTCAGGCTCTGGCCGGCCAGCAATGGGCGAACGTTCTTGTCGGCATTGAAGTCGATGCGGATGTAGCGCGAAATCTGATCCCACCATTGCGCCCAGCGACTGGCACCGTCGCCATCGGCAGTCAGGCCCAGAAGCGAATCGCCACGGTCCTTGTACTCCGGTGCCAGCTCGGTGAGGCTGGCCACTTGATCGCGCAGCGCACCCAGACGCAGAAACAGCCCGGTGCGATCCGGTTGTTCGGTGCTGCGCAAGGCGATCAGGGTCTTGGCCACCTGCTCGCGAGCGGCAAAGGAGCCCGGATCGTTTTGCTCACGCAGTATCTCGTCGGCACCCTGGACCAGTGCCTGGGCACTGCTGATGTCCTGCAAGGCGGACAGTCGCAGGCTGGCCAGACGCAGCAGGTGCTCGGCCTCGGCCAGACGCCAGTCTTTGCGGCTGGCACCGAGAACGGTTTCCAGCCGTTGGTTCAACCGCTGCTGATCACCTTGCAGCTGAATCACCAGACGACTGCGTGCTTCCAGTTCATCGGCGGGAGGCAATTGCGCCAGGCGTGCGCTCAGGCGCTCCTCATTGAGCTTGAGGTTTTGCGCCTGGTCATTCAGCGCCTGCACCTGGCTCAGTTGCTGCTGATTATTGGCCTGCAGGTGACGCACCTGCCAGACACCCCAACCGCCCACCGCTACACCGGCCGCGCCCAACAGCAGCGCGATGATTGCCAGACCATTGCCTCGACGCTGCCCGGCAGCAGGTGGCGGCGGCGGCATTTCATCAACAGGTGCATCAACAGGTGCATCAAGCACCGGTCGCGAGTCATCTTTAGGCAAGGCTGTTTCGCTCACGTATCCATCCTTTGCATTAGAAAACGGGTACGGGATGCTCCCGTAACGCCGTCAGCAAGGCCGCGGCACTGGCGCCACGACAATCCACAACTGTTTTGGCCCCGGCGGCACGTGCCATCTCGGCAACCCTGGGGCTCGGTACAAACAACGGCAACCGCGCCAACTGCGGCCAGGCATCGCCGGCCAGTTGATGCAGGTGCTCAAAACCTTGTCCACTGCTGACCACCAGCCCGTTCAGGCGTTCCGCCTGGATCCGTTGCGGCAGCAGTGTCGGCGGGTAAATCGGCAATCCCCGGCGGTACAGTTCCAGATACTCGACACTAGCACCAAGCTCACGCAAACGCTCAGCCAGCAACTCGCGCCCGCCCTCCCCGCGCAGGATCAGCACTCGTGCATCGGGTTGTGCGATAGCCTCGCGCAGTCGGGAAAGTTCGAGCAAGGCTTCACTGTCATCGCCTTCTGCCGGGAAGCTCACGTCCAGCCCGTGATCCCCGAGGATCTGCGCGGTCGCCGCGCCGACGCTGAACCACTTCACACCGGGCGGTGTTGGCCAATACCGCTCGAGCAGTTCGACGCCGATCCGGGCGGCCGGCTTGCTGACCACGATGACGGCGCAGAACTGATCCAGCGCCAGAATCACCTGGCGCATTGTGTCAGTGGCCTCAATGGGTATGATGTCCAAAAGCGGCAGACTGTTACTGAATATCCCCTGCTCGGCCAAAAAACTGCTCAGCGCCGCCGCTTCTTCGGCGGGACGCGTCAGCAGCAGGCGCCAGCCGATCACTCGTGACCAGCCTCGCCATAGACCGCTTTGAGGATGGCGTCGGCACCCTGGCTGAGCAGGTCTTCAGCGACTCGTACACCCAATGCCTCGGCATCGCCGCGAGGGGCGCGGGCTTGTGCGCTGAGCAGCAGGCCACCGCCTGGATCGCCCACCAGCCCGCGCAACCAGACCTGGTCACCCTCCAGCACGGCGTAGCAGGCAATCGGCACCTGGCAGCCGCCATTGAGGTGCTTGTTGAGGGCTCGTTCGGCGGTCACGCGGGTGGCGGTGTCCTGGTGATGCAGGGGTGTCAGCAACGCATGGATTTCACTGTCGGCGCTGCGGCATTCGATACCCACCGCGCCCTGGCCACCGGCCGGAAGGCTGTCGTCGACGCTGATGGCCGAGGTGATGCGGTCTTCGAATCCCAGGCGGATCAGGCCGGCAGCGGCGAGGATGATGGCGTCGTATTCGCCGGCATCGAGCTTGGCCAGGCGGGTGTTGACGTTGCCGCGCAGGAAGCGGATTTCCAGATCCGGGCGACGGGTCAGCAATTGAGCCTGGCGGCGCAGGCTGGAGGTACCGACGATGCTGCCCTGTGGCAACTCATCCAGGTTGGTGTAAGTGTTGGAAACGAAGGCATCGCGCGGGTCTTCCCGCTCGCAGATACAGAACAGACCGAGGCCTTCGGGGAAGTCCATCGGCACGTCCTTCATGGAGTGCACGGCGATGTCGGCTTCATTTTCCAGCAGCGCGGTTTCGAGTTCCTTGACGAACAGGCCCTTGCCGCCGATTTTCGACAGCGGAGAGTCAAGCAGCTTGTCACCACGGCTGACCATGGGGACGAGGGTCACCAGCAGGCCCGGATGGGCTGCTTCAAGACGGGCCTTGACGTATTCGGCCTGCCACAGGGCGAGAGCGCTTTTGCGGGTGGCGATGCGGATCTGGCGAGAGGACATGGATCAATCCGTACTGAATAGATATGACGGATAATAACAGCTCAGCCAAATCCACTTTGACTTGTATCAGATACTACTCGGCCTCCCTGGCCCCGGATGTCCGGCAATCGGGTGTGAAATTGGCCTGCGAACAGCTTTTTAAAGCTGTTGCATCATTTTGCGTACCCCAGCCACATGACGACGGCTGACGATCAGCGCATCACCGTTGAGGCCTTTGAGGAACAGCTGAAAATGCCCCAGGGGTGTGCGTTGCAATCGCTCGATACGCTCGCGGGCAACCAGTGCATTGCGATGGATACGCACGAAACGGTCACCGAATTCATCTTCGAGGGCCTTGAGCGGCTCATCGAGCAACACTTCGCCGCTTTCGTGGCGCAAGGTCACGTATTTGTGGTCGGCAATGAAATACACCACCTGATCCAGCGGAATCAGCTCGATCCCTTTACGGGTTCGGGCGCTGATATGGCTGCGCGGGCCGTTGCCGCTTTCGGCAGCAGGGCGGGTCAGGGCGGAGAGCTGGGCACGATTGGGGCGCTCGGCTCTCTTTAATGCGTCATGTAATTGTTCAGTTCTCACAGGTTTCACCAGATAGCCTACGGCGCTGGCCTGTAAGGCTTCCACGGCAAATTCATCGGGCCCGGCGCAGAACACCACGGCGGGGGGAGTTTCGCGTTCACACAACCGAGCAGCCACTTGCAGGCCATCCAGGCCGGGCATGCGGATATCGAGCAGCACGATATCCGGCTTGTGGCTGTCGATCAGTGCCAACGCCTCTTCGCCATTCGTGGCACTAGGCTCCAGGACACTGTACCCCTCGAGTTCGCCAACCATTCGGCTCAGGCGCTCGCGGGCCAAGGGTTCGTCATCAACGATCAGGACATTCATATTGCGCTGGATTCCTGCGTGAGTCTCGCACAAGGATAGCGTAGACAGGTGAAGTGACGTCCGTCACCGCGATCCACGCTAAGACTAGCGCGAGCGTCAAAAAGTGCCGCTGGTCCGGCGGCTAAATTTTCATCTACCGGGCGATTGGCGGCCCAGGCCCGCGTTGGCGATGCATCGCCACAGGGTTTGCTGATACGCAATATGAACACCCCACTCTTTATAGTCAGCGGCTGCACCGAGAAAATGCGCTGATCCTACTGTCCAACTGTAGACGGTTGCCGGGACGATATTGCTCAATTGGAAAATATCGTTCGGCAAAAATGCGTGGCTCTTGCCCCGGCCCGGTCCTTCTCTCCCCAAAAAAAACGTATCGACCAGTGTCAGCGACAGGATTGGCAACCCTGTTATTATCCGCGCCAGCGTTCCACGCCTTCTTACTTCAAGCCGATACGAGCGAATTCATGAGCACTGACAAGACCAATCAGTCCTGGGGCGGCCGCTTCAGTGAACCCGTCGACGCCTTCGTCGCCCGCTTCACCGCCTCCGTCACCTTCGACCAGCGCCTGTATCGCCACGACATCATGGGCTCGATCGCCCACGCCACCATGCTGGCCAAGGTCGGCGTGCTGACCGATGCCGAGCGCGACAGCATCATCGATGGCCTGAACACCATCCAGGGTGAAATCGAGGCCAGTCAGTTCGACTGGCGCATCGACCTCGAAGACGTCCACATGAACATCGAGGCGCGCCTGACCGACCGCATCGGCGTGACCGGTAAAAAACTGCACACCGGCCGCAGCCGTAACGATCAGGTCGCCACCGACATCCGTCTGTGGCTGCGTGACGAGATCGACCTGATCCTGGCTGAAATCACCCGCCTGCAAAAAGGCCTGCTGGAGCAGGCCGAGCGCGAAGCCGCCAGCATCATGCCGGGGTTCACCCACCTGCAGACCGCACAACCGGTGACGTTCGGGCACCACATGCTGGCCTGGTTCGAAATGCTCAGCCGCGACTACGAGCGCCTGGTCGACTGCCGCAAGCGCACCAACCGCATGCCACTGGGCAGCGCGGCGCTGGCCGGCACCACCTACCCGATCGATCGCGAATACACCGCCCAACTCCTGGGTTTCGACGCGGTTGGCGGCAATTCGCTGGACAACGTCTCCGATCGTGATTTCGCCATCGAATTCTGCTCTGCGGCCAGCATCGCGATGATGCACCTCTCGCGCTTCTCCGAAGAGCTGGTGCTGTGGACCAGCGCGCAGTTCCAGTTCATCGATCTGCCCGACCGTTTCTGCACCGGCAGCTCGATCATGCCGCAAAAGAAAAACCCGGACGTGCCTGAGCTCGTGCGTGGCAAGACCGGTCGCGTGTTCGGCGCGCTGATGGGCCTGCTGACCCTGATGAAAGGCCAGCCCCTGGCCTACAACAAGGACAACCAGGAAGACAAGGAACCGCTGTTCGACGCCGCCGACACCCTGCGCGACTCGCTGCGGGCCTTTGCCGACATGGTCCCGGCGATCAAGCCCAAGCACGCGATGATGCGCGAAGCGGCCCTGCGCGGCTTCTCCACCGCCACCGACCTGGCCGACTACCTGGTGCGTCGCGGCCTGCCATTCCGTGACTGCCACGAAATCGTCGGCCATGCCGTGAAGTACGGCGTGGACAGCGGCAAGGATCTGGCAGAAATGAGCCTGGAAGAACTGCGCAAGTTCAGCGACCAGATCGACCAGGACGTGTTCGCCGTGCTGACCCTGGAAGGCTCGGTCAATGCCCGTAACCACATCGGCGGCACCGCGCCGGCGCAGGTGAAGGCTGCAGTGGCTCGCGGTCAGGCGCTCCTCGCCAGCCGCTAAAAGCTTCGCGGGCAAGCCCGCTCCCACAAGGATCCAGTACTTGCCAAAAATCCATGGCAAACAAAGAAACCTGTGGGAGCGGGCTTGCCCGCGATGACTGACTTCAGAACGCCACAGAACTACTTTTTGGCAGCAATCATCGCCATGAACGCCGGCATCGCGGCCTCCCGGTCCGCCGCCACACGCTGCACATTCGGATTCCCCCCCAAAAACTCCAGCAGCGCCTTGGCCTTCGGCATCTCGGCCAACAGATCGATGCCAAACAACTTCTTGGCGACCCCACACGCCAGCGGCACGCTGAACAGGAAATACAGATCCGCCACGCTCAAGCTGTCGCCAGCCACGTAAGGGCTGAATTTGGCATGCCGGCCCAGCGCAGCCATCCCCAGCAACAATTCGGCTTTGGTTTTTTCCTTGATCGCATCCGGCAGGGTCATGCCGAAAAAGGCTTCGGGATAGCAGGCCCGGCCTGGCAATTCGATGTACAGCTCGATTTCCCTGGCCAGTGCCAGCACCTGCGCGCGCTCGAACGGATCGCTCGGCAGCAGCGGCGTGCCTTTCTGGCTTTGCTCGATGTATTCGAGGATCACGCTGGTTTCATTGATGAAGCCCTGCTCTACCTGCAGCACCGGGACCTTTCCGCGAGGGCTGATGGCCAGTGCCTCGGGGCTGGTGCCAGCGTAAAACGGTACTTCTTCGAAGGGCAGGCCTTTTTCCAGCAGCGCCAGTTTGACCATGTTGTAGTAGTTACTGACGGAGAATCCATAAAGCTTGATCATCACAAAGCCTCCAGGCCATGCGGGGTGGGCAGTGCCTGTTTATAGAACGCTGCCGGGATTCTTGCCAGCAGCATCACGCCGCTGAATGCGGGTAAACTGGCCGCCTTTCCCTGAGGAGCCTGCCATGAGCGAGCCAACCGATATCGACAACGACGAAGAAGAGTTCGCCGAAACCACCCTGATCCAGGCCATCGAAAACCAGATCGAAAGCGACAACCCACCGGCTGCCAAGGCGACGTTCAACAAGCTGACGCTGGTGGGTTACGAGCGGGAAGAAATCCTCAACTTGATGGCCCACGTTTTGGCGGTAGAAATCGACGCGATCCTCGAAGAAGACCGCGCGTTCAACACCGAATGGTACGAAGCTGCCCTGCGCGCCTTGCCCGAGTTGCCGCCGGAAAAGCAGTAAGCCCACACATCCCTGTAGGAGCGAGCTTGCTCGCGAAAAACCCGAGAGCGCCACGGGGCATCTGGTTTTACGCATCATCGTTGACGACCTTCGCGAGCAAGCTCGCTCCTACAGAGGAAAAAAACCCTGTCGCGAGCACTGGACATGCCGGACAAGCGGGTTCACCTTAGGGGCGCTGTCGTCCAATTCCTAGAAAGTCTGGAGTCCTTATGTCGCTTACCCCTGAGTTGGTTGCCGAACTGGAAGTCCTCGCACTCTTCAACCTGGACAGTTCCCAGGAAGGTCTGAAAATTCATCAGACCGCTGCCCCGAAACACGTTGCCGCCGCCAAACGCCTCTTTGAAAAAGAACTGACCGACCAGCCTGATGGCGGTTACCTGACCAGCCTGGGTCGTGACGCCGCGCAAAATGTGCAAACCGTGCTGACCATTCTTAACGCCGAAGTAACAGCCTGAATTCTGCCGCATCGCCCACGGAGACCCCGATCCAGGGATTTCCGCGGGCACATTCCCCCTGATTCCTGTCTGCAGCCGATAGAAATCTGACGCCAGAAAAACAAAATCAGCTTAAAAGTCCTCGCCTCAAGGCGCTAAACTGCCCCTCATCCGAAGAGCCCCACGTCCGAGCCCTGCGAGCCGGTTTGAGCTGACATGACGCGCACCCACGAAATCCGCCCCGATCTGGACGAGGGAATCGACCGCAAGGTTCTCAGCCAGCTGCGCGCACGTTTTCTGAAACTCAACGAAGGACGCATGGCTCGCGCCATGGAAGGGTTGTCGACCCGCCAGCAAGGGGTCCTGACCTTGCTGCCGCTGTTTTTCCACGTTAACCATCCGCTGTTGCCCGGTTACGTTTCCGGCAGTACGCCGGCCGGGCTGTCGAATTTCGAGCCGGATGCCAATGTCCTCGCTGAAGCCCAGCGCCTGACCCGCTCGTTTTCCTACAAGCCGCGCCACGGCAGCAACCCGCCAAGGCCGATTCACGGACTGTTCCTGATGGGCAGCCTCGGCACCCTGGCCCAGGCCGACCAGAGCGACATGGATGTGTGGGTCTGCCATGGACCGGACCTGATCGAAAACGAACTCGCCGAGCTGCGCAAGAAATGCCAGTTGCTGGAAGCCTGGGCCGCCAGCCAGGGCGCCGAAGCGCATTTTTTTCTGATCGACCCGAGCCGTTTCGTCCGCGGTGAGCGCGATACCCAGCTGAGTTCGGAAGATTGCGGCACCACCCAGCACTACCTGTTGCTGGACGAGTTTTACCGCACCGCGATCTGGCTCGCCGGGCGCACACCGATCTGGTGGCTGGTGCCGGTCTACGAAGAGTCGAGCTACGACCGCTACACCCATGCCTTGATCTCCAAACGCTTCATCCGTGCCGATGAAACCCTCGACCTCGGCAACCTGGCCTACATCCCGCCCGGCGAATTTATCGGTGCCGGGCTCTGGCAGTTGTTCAAGGGCATTGAGTCGCCCTACAAGTCGGTACTCAAGCTGCTGCTGACGGAGGTTTACGCCAGTGAACACCCCAGGGTCCATTGCCTGAGCCTGCGCTTCAAGCAAGCGGTGTTCGCCAACCGCCTCGACCTCGACGAACTGGATCCGTATGTCGTGGTGTATCGGCGCATCGAGGAATACCTGATCGCCCGCAACGAACCGGAACGGCTGGAACTGGTGCGGCGCGCGTTGTACCTGAAGGTCAATCGCAAACTCACCGGCAACAGCCGCACCCAGAGCTGGCAGCGCTCCTTGCTCGAACGCCTGGCCCATGAATGGCACTGGGACCAGCGTCAACTGACCCTGCTCGACAGCCGCAGCCAGTGGAAAGTCCGCCAGGTCAGCTCCGAGCGGCGGGCACTGGTCAACGAGCTGAACTACAGCTACCGCTTCCTCAAGCAGTTTGCCCGTCACGAACAAACGGTCAGCCGCATCAACAAGCGCGACCTGAGTGTCCTCGGCCGCCGCCTGTACGCCGCTTTCGAGCGCAAGGCCGGTAAAGTCGAATTCATCAATCCCGGCATCGCCCCGGACCTGGCTGAAGACACCCTGACGCTGGTGCACGCACCGAACAGGAAAGAGCCGGGGCAAAGCCAGTGGGGCTTGTACAACGGCAGCCTGACGGCACTGGAGTGGGAGCATTTCGCGCCGATCAAACGCAGCCGTCACTTGCTCGAACTGCTGACCTGGTGCCACCGCAATGGCGTGATCGACAGCAGTACCCGCCTGGCCTTGCACCCCGGCACCAGCGACTTGAGCGAATTCGAACTGTTCAACCTGCTCGGCAGCCTGCAACAGACCATCGCCCTGCCCTTGCCCACCGTCGCCGAGGAACCTCTGTTGCGCGCCAGCGTGCCGAGTGAAGTGCTGATCCTGGTGAATGTCGGCATCGATCCGCTCAAGCACCATCGCGACCTGAACATCCTCATGACCACCGAACGCACCGACTCCCTGAGTTACGCGGGTGTCCGGGAAAATCTGGTGCTGACTCTGGACCAGGTCACGCTCAATAGCTGGAACGAAGTGCTGGTTGGCCGTTACGACGGCCCCCACGCCCTGCTCGACTGCATCCGCGACTACCTCAACAACCTGCCGGCCGGGCCGCAACAGCCGAAGCTGCGAGTGCGTTGCTTCTGCCATAACCGCGCGCAGTTCATTGCCCAACGGGTCGAGGAAATCCTCGATACCGCACAGAACCTGCTGCTGAGCCGGCTCAATCATCGTTACCTGATCCAGGTCCAGCAGCACTACCACGTGCTGGAGTTGGTGCCGGGCCAGGTCCAGCACATCGCGCTGGCCACTCTGCCGGCACTGATCGATTACCTGGGCGAAGAAATGGCGAGCTACAGCCCGTTGCACCTCGATCCGAAGGCACTGGAAGACCACGACCTCGCGCTGTTCCTGCCAACGGGCCAACCGGACTGCATTCAAGTGTTCTATAGGGTCAACGAAGATCAGGCTGATCTGTACGTGCTCGATGAGTTCAACGCCCTGTGGCAGCAACGCCTGCCCTGGCACGATGAGCAAAGCCTGCTGGTGCCGCTGCAGCGTTTCCTGCAATCGATCCAGTACCGTCGCGATGCCTTGCTGCCAATGGACGCAGCCCACCCCTTGAACCTCGACACCCTGTATTGCCAGTTGCTGCCGTCAGGCCCCGGCCGGGCACGCCGCATCGAAGCCCGGCCGGTGCCGCAGACGCCAGTGAACAAGCCGTTCTACGACGTGCAGGCGATTGTCGGCAAAGCCGCACCGGGTCAGGTGCAGGTGACGCTGTATTGCAATCAACGGGAGTTTTCCGAGCTGGAACATGGCGACCAGTTGTTCCGCGTGGTCGCCCGGGAAATCGTCGGGCAGCGCCGGGAAACCGAACGCTACCGCTGCTACATCACCGACCTCGACCTGTCAGGCCTGCTCGGCGAAGGTCAGAGTTCCACCCATCTGTACCTGCGCTACAAAGCCGACCTGGAGCACGCATTGAACGAGGCGCTCGATCAGGTCTGAGGGGGAGTCACTCCGGGAACGCGCCGCCATTGGCCGGCTGCGATTCGACTTCCAGCAGTGTCAGCTTCAGGGTCTTGCCGCCCGGAGCCGGCCAATCGATGTGCTGGCCAACCTTCAGGCCGAGCAGCGCACTGCCCACCGGCGCCAGGATCGAGACCTTGCCTTCGTCGGCATTCGCATCCTTGGGGTACACCAGGGTCAGGTGGTAGTCCTTGCCACTGCCTTCTTCGCGGCAATGCACTCGGGAATTCATGGTCACGACATCCGCCGGCACTTCATCGTGGCCGACCACGGTATCGGCGCGATCCAGTTCGGTTTGCAGCGCAATAACGCCCGGCAGCGTGTCGTCCAGGCTGTCGATCAGACGCTCCAGACGCTGGACGTCCAGACGGGTAAGGGTGATGGAAGGTGAGGTCATGATCTGGGCAGACTCCTTTCTTCTGCACGAAAAAAGCAAAACCCCGCCAGAAAAAGGCGGGGTTTTCACAAGCCTCGATGGGTTGAGGCGTTTCTGGACACTATCACAGCTCAAAAAATATACAAGTCATGGCCAAACCGACGCTATGGACTTGTAGAGAACTCCTGTGGCGAGGGGGCTTGCCCCCGTTCGGCTGCGCAGCAGCCGTAAAAACTTGGGGCCGCTACGCGACCCAACGGGGGCAAGCCCCCTCGCCACAATGACTCACTAGACTGAAGCTTTGCGGTGGGCAGCCTGCGCACAAATCACCCGCCTACGCTCGTCATCAGCCGAGCGCCACTCACGAATATCTTCGACATGGCGGAAGCAGCCCAGACACACTTTCTGCTCGTCCAGCCGGCACACACCGCTGCAGGGCGACGGTACCGCCGGGCTGACATTGCTGTAGAGCGGTTTGGGCGCACGGACAGGCGCAGGCTGGGTCACGATCTCACAGGCCTTCGAAATCGAGTTCGACACCGGCCTGCTGCTGGACGATACGCTCAAGCATTTCACCCAACTGCTCTTCGCTCTTGTCGCACATCCAGCGCTCGCTTTCTTCGTCGTAGTCGAAGTGGAAACCACCGGATACCGCTGCCAGCCACAGCTGGCGCAGCGGCTCCTGGCGACTGAAGATCAACTGGCTGCCGTTCTCGAACTTGACCGTCAGCACACCGGCCGAGCTTTCGAGGTCGATATCCAGGTCGCTCTCGTCAAAGATGTCCTCCAGGGATTGCTGGGTGGCATCGACCAGGTCATGGAAACGCGCTTCGGACAAACTCATTACGGCAACCTCAAAAAGTGTCTGATCAGGCTCAAGCGCCGCAAGATACGACCGAGCTCCGTCGATTGCAAAGGATAACGACCTGTGGGATTGCATGATACCGACCGGCATCGGGCCGAGCCCCGCCGGACGGGCGGTCCGTTGCATAGGCAAGCTGCCGGGTGGCCGGTATACTCCGGCGCAATTAATGCATTTTCAAGGATTTCGCCATGAAGCGCCTGATCTCTTCCCTTGCTGCGCTCCTCGCGGTTGCCTGCCTTGTGTCGGCCTGCGGTCAAAAAGGCCCGCTGTACCTGCCCGATGAAGACCAGGACCCTGTGGAGCAAGCCAAGTCGTCGCAGCAGCAGCCTGCCTCCAAAGCACACAAGCACGACGTCTACCAATAATAAGGGAACCTCATGGACGCTTTTAACTACCGTGACGGTGAACTGTTCGCGGAAGGTGTTGCCCTGTCTGCCATCGCCGAGCGCTTTGGTACACCCACCTACGTTTACTCGCGCGCGCACATCGAAGCCCAATACCTGGCTTACGCCGATGCGCTGGTCGGCACACCGCACCTGGTGTGCTACGCGGTCAAGGCCAACTCCAACCTGGGCGTCCTGAATGTCCTGGCGCGTCTTGGCGCCGGTTTCGACATCGTCTCCCGTGGCGAGCTGGAACGCGTACTGGCCGCTGGCGGCAGCGCCGACAAGATTGTGTTCTCCGGCGTCGGCAAGACCCGTGACGACATGCGTCGCGCCCTGGAAGTCGGCGTGCACTGCTTCAACGTCGAATCCACCGACGAGCTGGAACGCCTGCAGGTGGTCGCCGCCGAACTGGGCGTTCGCGCGCCGATTTCGCTGCGCGTGAACCCGGACGTCGATGCCGGCACCCACCCGTACATTTCCACCGGTCTCAAAGAGAACAAGTTCGGCATCGCCATCGCCGACGCCGAAGACGTGTACGTGCGTGCCGCGCAGCTGCCGAACCTGGAAGTGGTCGGCGTCGATTGCCACATCGGCTCGCAACTGACCACCCTGCCGCCGTTCATCGACGCTCTCGACCGCCTGCTGGGCCTGGTCGATCGCCTTGGCGATTGCGGTATCTACCTGCGCCACATCGATCTCGGTGGTGGCCTGGGCGTGCGATACAAGGACGAGGAGCCGCCACTGGCTGCCGACTACATCAAGGCCGTGCGCGAACGTCTCGACGGTCGTGACCTGGCGCTGGTGTTCGAGCCGGGCCGCTTCATCGTCGCCAACGCCGGCGTGCTGCTGACTCAGGTCGAGTACCTCAAGCACACCGAACACAAAGACTTCGCCATCGTCGACGCCGCCATGAACGACCTGATCCGCCCAGCGCTGTATCAGGCCTGGATGGACGTCACTGCCGTGAGCCCGCGCACCTCCGCTGCCCGCGCCTACGACATCGTCGGCCCGATCTGCGAGACCGGCGACTTCCTGGCCAAGGATCGTCAGCTGGCGCTGGAGGAAGGCGACCTGCTGGCCGTGCATTCGGCCGGTGCCTACGGGTTTGTCATGAGTTCCAACTACAACACCCGCGGCCGTGCCGCAGAAGTGTTGGTGGACGGTGATCAGGCATTTGAAGTGCGTCGCCGTGAAACGGTAGCCGAGTTGTATGCTGGCGAAAGCCTGCTGCCGGAGTAAAACCATGCTGCTGCGTTTTACCAAGATGCACGGCCTGGGCAATGATTTCATGGTCCTCGACCTGGTCAGCCAGCACGCGCACATTCTGCCCAAGCATGCCAAGCAATGGGGTGACCGGCACACCGGCATCGGTTTCGACCAGTTGCTGATCGTTGAAGCGCCGAGCAACCCGGACGTGGATTTCCGCTATCGGATCTTCAACTCCGACGGTTCCGAAGTGGAACAGTGCGGCAACGGTGCGCGCTGCTTCGCCCGTTTCGTGCTCGACAAGCGCCTGACTGCAAAACGTGTGATTCGCGTCGAGACCAAAAGCGGCGTCATCGAGCTCGACGTGCGTAACGACGGCCAGATCAGCGTCAACATGGGCGCCCCGCGCCTGGTACCGGCGGATATTCCGTTCCAGGCACCGGAGCAGGCCAAGAGTTATCAGGTCGACGTCGACGGCACCCCGGTCGATCTGGCCGCCGTGTCCATGGGCAACCCCCATGCCGTGCTGCGGGTCAGCGATATCAACAACGCGCCGGTGCATGAGCTGGGCCCGAAAATAGAACATCACCCGCGCTTCCCGGCACGGGTCAATGTCGGTTTTCTCCAGGTCATCGACCGGAGCCGCGCGCAATTGCGCGTCTGGGAACGTGGAGCCGGGGAAACCCAGGCTTGCGGAACCGGCGCCTGTGCCGCCGCAGTGGCCGCGATCAGCCAGGGGTGGATGGATTCGCCGCTATTGATCGACCTGCCTGGCGGGCGCTTGTCCATCGAATGGGCAGGCCCTGGCCAACCGGTGATGATGACCGGCCCGGCAGTGCGCGTATATGAAGGACAAGTGCGTCTTTGAGTGAGCGAAATCCATGACCGACAAGCCTCAGGTACCCGCACGACAAGCTGACGAATCACCGTCCGAAAGCCTCGAGGCGGCGGCTGTAGCCGCGTACCTGGAGGCTCATCCGGACTTCTTCGTCGAGCACGAAGAACTGCTCCCGTCCCTGCGTATCCCCCATCGGCGCGGCGATACCGTGTCGCTGGTCGAGCGTCAGATGACCATCCTGCGCGACCGCAACATTGAACTGCGTCATCGCCTGTCGCATTTGATGGACGTGGCCCGGGACAACGACCGCCTGTTCGAAAAGACCCGTCGCCTGATCCTGGCATTGATGGATGCTGCCAGCCTGGAAGACGTGGTGATGTGCGTCGAAGACAGCCTGCGCCAGGAATTCCAGGTGCCCTTCGTCAGCCTCATCCTGCTCGGCGACAACGCCATGCCGGTGGGCCGCTGGGTCACCCACGCCGAAGCTCAAGTGGCCATCGGCGGTTTGCTCTCGGAAGACAAAAGCGTCAGCGGCAGCCTGCGCGAGCATGAACTGGACTTCCTGTTCGGCGAAGAACAGCGCAAGCAGATCGGCTCCACCGCGGTTGTCGCCATCAGCCACCAGGGTATCCACGGCATCCTGGCCATCGCCAGCCGTGATCCGCAGCACTACAAAAGCTCGGTGGACACCTTGTTCCTGAGCTACATCGCTGAAGTCATGGGTCGCGTGCTGCCACGGGTCAACAATTCCCTGCGCTCGGTACGCTGAACATGGAACGACAACTGGACGCTTACTGCGAACACCTGCGCAGTGAGCGGCAGGTGTCGCCGCACACACTGTCGGCTTACCGCCGCGACCTCGATAAAGTGCTGGGCTGGTGCGTCAAACAGAATATCGGCAGCTGGACGGCGCTGGACATCCAGCGCCTGCGTAGCCTGGTTGCCCGTCTGCACGCCCAAGGCCAATCGTCCCGCAGCCTGGCGCGATTACTGTCAGCCGTTCGCGGGCTCTATCACTACCTGAACCGCGAAGGCCTGTGCGACCACGATCCGGCCAATGGCCTCGCACCGCCCAAAGGCGAACGCCGCCTGCCGAAAACCCTCGACACCGACCGCGCCCTGCAGCTGCTGGAAGGCGGGGTCGAGGATGACTTTCTGGCACGTCGGGACCAAGCGATTCTCGAGCTGTTCTATTCCTCCGGCTTGCGGCTTTCGGAGCTGACGGGGCTTAATCTCGATCAGCTCGATCTGGCTGACGGCATGGTCCAGGTGCTCGGCAAAGGCAGCAAGACCCGCCTGCTGCCGGTAGGAAAAAAGGCCCGCGAAGCGCTGGAGCAGTGGCTGCCATTGCGAACCATGGCCAACCCGGCGGACGATGCGGTGTTCATCAGCCAGCAAGGCCGCCGCCTCGGCCCCCGGGCGATCCAGGTGCGGGTCAAGGCTGCCGGCGAGCGCGAACTGGGGCAGAACCTGCATCCGCACATGTTGCGACACTCCTTCGCCAGCCATTTGCTGGAATCGTCCCAGGACCTGCGCGCGGTGCAGGAACTGCTCGGACACTCGGACATCAAGACCACACAGATCTACACCCACCTGGACTTCCAGCATCTGGCAGCCGTCTACGACAGCGCCCACCCACGGGCCAAACGCATGAAAGGCGACGATTCATGAGTATTCAGTTGATCACCTTCGACCTCGACGACACCCTGTGGGACACCGCCCCGGTGATCGTCAGCGCCGAAGCCGTTTTGCGTGAATGGCTGACCGAGCACGCGCCCAACCTGGGAGCAGTGCCGGTGGAACATTTGTGGGCCATTCGTGAGCGCGTATTGAGCAACGAGCCCAGCCTCAAGCACCGCATCAGCGCCCTGCGTCGGCGGGTACTGTTCCATGCACTGGAAGAGTCCGGTTATGGGCACGACGAAGCCTCGGACCTGGCGGACAAGAGTTTTGAAGTATTCCTGCATGCCCGGCATCAGATCGAAGTGTTTCCGGAGGTCGAACCGACCCTGGAAATCCTCGCCAATCATTACGCCCTCGGCGTGGTCACCAATGGCAACGCCGATGTGCGTCGGCTGGGCCTGGCGGATTACTTCAAGTTTGCGCTTTGCGCCGAAGACATCGGCATTGCCAAACCCGATGCGCGATTGTTCCAGGAGGCCTTGCAACGCGGTGGCGTGACCGCTGAATCGGCGGTGCACATTGGCGATCATCCAGGTGATGACATTGCCGGTGCGCAGCAGGCGGGAATGCGGGCGATCTGGTTCAACCCGGCGGGCAAGGTCTGGGAAGCCGAACGGTTGCCGGATGCGGAGATTCGCAGCCTGAGCGATTTGCCGGCATTGCTGGCGCGGTGGAATTCGGTATCGAACTGACAAAAAACCCGTGGGAGCGAGCTTGCTCGCGATGAGGGCTTAACATTCAAAATAAATGTTGCCTGACACTCCGCCATCGCGAGCAAGCTCGCTCCCACAGGGATCACCACAGGTTTCATGTTTTTTGTTTCAGGCATGAAAAAGCCCGCAGCGACGGCGGGCTTTTTCAGTAAGCGGGTAGCAGGCTCAGATAGGCCGGCTGCCGTACTTGTTGTCCGGCTTCTTGGGCGGATCGGCGACCACATTGGCCTCCACTTCCTGCACCTTGCCACCCTTGGCCAAAAACTCCTCCATGGCCCGCGCGAGAGCATCGCGTTCCTTGTTCTTGGCTTCGACACTCGGCAGCTCATCGACCGATACCGCTGCCTTGGCCTTGCCTTTGGCGGTCGGAACCGGCGCATCACCACCGTCGTCTTCAGCGACGTCTTCCGCCGCTGCTTCCAGACCTTCTTCGGTTTCGTCGTCGTCGCCTACTTCGAGGTCGTCGTTTTCCAGATCATCGTCGCTCATGTTCTACCTCATGACTTGCGAAAAGCAGATTAGTTATAGCCCAGCTTTGCCCTCTGTCGAAGGCTGCCGGAAAAAAATCAACAACCGCTGCTGACCAGCGGTTATGCCCCTTCACCGTGCACGGTGGCGAGGACTTTACGGGCACCGCCATGATCACGGTGCTCGCCCAGATAAACGCCTTGCCAGGTCCCCAACGCCAACCGGCCTGCCGCAATCGGCAAACTGAGCTGACAGCCAAGCACGCTGGCCTTGAAGTGCGCCGGGAGGTCGTCCAGGCCTTCGTCGTTATGCTCATAGCCGTCTGTTCCTTGTGGGATCAGACGATTGAAAAATCGTTCGAAGTCGCGACGTACCGCCGGATCGGCGTTCTCGTTGATGGTCAACGACGCCGAGGTATGCTGCAGCCACAAGTGCAACAGACCGACCCGACACGCCTTGAGTTCAGGCAGGCCGGCGAGTAACTCGTCCGTTACCAGATGAAAGCCCCGGGGCCTCGCCCGCAAGGTAATCAGAGTCTGTTGCCACATACAGTTCTCCGCACGTTCGGGGCGCATTCTAGCGCGCTCTGTGAAAAAACAAAGGCCCTAATATTCCTTCAATCCTGTAAGCCTTTGGCTGCACAAAAACACCCGACGTAAACATCATAAAACCTGTAGGAAAAAACCTTTCAGCTCGGCCTTCAACGACAAATTCCAGACAAAAAAATGCCCGGCAAGCCGGGCAGTTTTTTACGCGCCTGCTTACAAGTTGTAGCCGCGTTCGTTGTGAAGCGCCAGATCGATGCCGACCGCTTCTTCTTCTTCGTTGATACGCAGGCCCATGACCGCATCCAGCACCTTGAGGATGATGTATGTAGCGATCGCGGTGTAGATCACCGTGAAGCCCACGCCTTTGCACTGAATCCACACTTGTGCGGCGATGTCGGTCACGGTGCCGAAGCCACCCAGGGACGGAGCAGCGAACACACCGGTCAGGATTGCGCCGAGGATACCGCCAATACCGTGCACGCCGAAGGCGTCCAGGGAATCGTCATAGCCGAGCTTGCGCTTGAGGGTGGTAGCGCAGAAGAAGCACACCACGCCAGCCGCCAGACCGATTACCAACGCGCCCATCGGGCCAACGGTGCCGGCAGCCGGGGTGATTGCCACCAGACCGGCAACCACGCCCGAAGCGATGCCCAGTGCGCTAGGCTTGCCGTGGGTGAGCCACTCGGCAAACATCCAGCCCAGTGCAGCAGCAGCGGTAGCGATTTGCGTCACCAGCATCGCCATGCCGGCGGTGCCGTTGGCCGCAGCGGCGGAACCGGCGTTGAAACCGAACCAGCCAACCCACAGCATGGCCGCGCCCATCAGGGTGTAACCGAGGTTGTGCGGCGCCATCGGCGTGGTCGGGAAACCCTTGCGCTTGCCCAGCACCAGGCAAGCAACCAGGCCTGCTACACCGGCGTTGATGTGCACCACGGTGCCGCCAGCGAAATCGAGCACGCCCCAGTCCCACATCAGGCCACCGTTGCCGGACCAGACCATGTGCGCAATCGGCGCATACACCAGGGTGAACCAGATACCCATGAAAATCAGCATCGCGGAGAACTTCATCCGCTCGGCGAACGCACCGACGATCAGCGCCGGGGTGATGATCGCGAAGGTCATCTGGAAGGTGATGAACACCGCCTCGGGGAACAGCGCTGCCGGGCCGGTCAGACTCGCTGGCGTGACACCCGCAAGGAACGCCTTGCCCATGCCGCCGAAGAACGAGTTGAAGTTGACGACGCCCTGCTCCATGCCCGTGGTGTCGAACGCGATGCTGTAGCCATAAATGACCCACAGGACGCTGATCAGACCGGTAATGGCGAAGCACTGCATCATCACGGAAAGAATGTTTTTCGACCGAACCATGCCGCCGTAGAACAGCGCGAGGCCGGGAATGGTCATGAACAGCACGAGAGCTGTCGAGGTCAACATCCAGGCGGTGTCGCCGGAGTTGAGGACTGGGGCCGCCACTTCGTCTGCCGCCAGAGCAAGGCTGGGCATTACGATGGACAACAGGGCTCCTAGCCCTGCGAATTTACGCAGAGTCATATTGTTTTCTCCTGGGGCGTTGGGTTTGTGGCGGCTTAGATAGCGTCGGTATCGGTTTCGCCGGTACGGATGCGAATCGCCTGTTCCAGATTGACCACGAAGATCTTGCCGTCACCGATCTTGCCGGTGTTGGCAGCCTTGGTGATGGCCTCGATTACCCGGTCCAGATCCTTGTCGTCGATGGCGACGTCGATCTTCACCTTGGGCAGGAAATCGACCACGTATTCCGCGCCGCGATACAGCTCGGTGTGACCCTTCTGCCGACCAAAGCCTTTGACTTCGGTGACGGTAATGCCCTGCACGCCGATCTCGGACAGCGACTCGCGTACGTCGTCCAGCTTGAACGGCTTGATGATGGCAGTGACTAGCTTCATGAAAACTCTCTCCCGAATTTGGTGGACTTGCCCCAGGAAAACAAACCCGTCTCAAGTCTAAGCGCAGTGCCTGGCTTTGTAACGCATCGTCGGCCTTACCTGCCCGTCCGACGCCAGCTAACCGCTCCTCACGAAACACTCCCCCGCGTTCCGTTTGGCGCACTGCATTCGTCACAGCGACTGCATCAGTGCATGGGTCACCAGCATCTAAGCAGAAAGCTTGCCATCTCCACAAAACCGACTGTTTTCAAGCAATTACAGGTGGATGGTGGATACTTCGCGACAAGACCCCGCACGTTACGCACAACAACGGTGCAACGCCGCCTGTCCCAATGCGCGAAAAGCGTGCATCCCTTGCCCGCGCAAATGACTATAGACACTGCGTGATACACTGCCCGTCATTGTTTCCAGGACATTGCCCATGCTCGCGCCAAAAGACTTCCTCGACGCCCTCACCGGCACCGCCTCCCGCCTTTTCAGCGGTGACACGCCACTGCCGAAAGCTGAAATCGAAAGCCAGTTCAAAATGTTGCTGCAGAGCGGCTTCAGTAAACTGGATCTGGTGAGTCGGGAAGAGTTCGATAGCCAGATGGTCGTACTGGCACGCACCCGCGCCCGCCTCGAAAGCCTCGAAGCGAAAGTCGCCGAGCTGGAAGCGAAACTGAACCCACCAACCGAATAACACCGCAAATGCTCACTGTGGAACCCAATCCACTGTGGGAGCGAGCCTGCTCGCGAAATGGTCGCCACGACCTTCAGACTCACCTGTAGGAATTGCCGCAACCTGCGCTCTTCAAGGCCGCAAGAATCCCGGCAACTTCCTACGAAGATCTCACTCCCCTTCCGATTGCGCAGCAAAGCTCCGGTTCCTAAGCTCACTCCCAACTGATTAGCCAGCAATGGGTTTAGCGACTCGAACAGCACCCGACGCACCGTGACCACGTTCGAACCAGAGATTTATTCCTTTCTCGAATTACGGCCGTGCATGGAAGACCTTCGGGCCTGCCAGTATTTCCGCAGGCTTCGGTTCGCCAATTCGCTCGAAAAAGTTTAAGCCCATGTTACATGGCTTAGATAATAGTTTGTGATGAGCACAACTTTTTAAATGGAATACTGTTAGCAACACCACAAGGAGCAACATCCATGAAAATATCCAAGTCTTTAATTGCCGCTTTCGCATTGACTGCATTTCACATAAGTTCAGCGGTCGCTGGGCCGTCTGTTACAGTCACATTCAAGAACCTTGGAACACAGACTGCTACGTATACCCCCATAACAAACAACGAAGCTATAACGAAAGCAAACGCATCACCTACTCCACAAGCGTCCGTGATTGCAAATGGCTCAGATACGTACGTCATACAAAGCCAGATATCACCTGATTACAATCATGCTAATTTGCGATATCAAATTGGCAACAAGAAATGTATTTATTTAGCTACATTTGTGACGACTCCTGGCTTTGGTGCGAGTAAAACTCCAAAATGGAATAATACGGCCACGCCTAGTGGTGGGGCCACCTGCACCATCAAGGTAACCAAAGCAAATCCGTCCACCTATGTCTGGTCAATAGTAATCACCATGAAATAAAGCATGTAGCGCCTTAGTCGGCTTATAAGATCTTGCCAAAACATCAACATTTATTAGGCAACATATTATATTTTAGTCATCGAACAG
Organism: Pseudomonas sp. GW821-FHT12A04; assembly: GCF_058807755.1. NCBI lineage: Bacteria > Pseudomonadati > Pseudomonadota > Gammaproteobacteria > Pseudomonadales > Pseudomonadaceae > Pseudomonas > Pseudomonas sp. GW821-FHT12A04. The sequence continues at coordinate 285,859 of NZ_JBXAQZ010000002.1, read as the reverse complement.
GGAGTGGCAAAAAATGGTTAACTCACTAAACAATTTTGCAGCTAACAGCGGCCAAGCGCTGGCTGAAACAAAAAAATTGACAGCGACTCCCGGCAAAAACCCAGGCGTCAACCAAAGCACACCCCAAGTCCCATTTGGCAACGCACGAGATAGCAGTACCGTTTCCACACTAGCGAGCCAATTGAGCGAAGCCTCAGTACGCGCACAGGCCCGGGATGCACGCCTAACTAGAACGGAACTGAGCTCGATGGCTAATAACACATTCAACGAGTTAGTGAGTGCTAATTATACTGCCAATAAATCAACATACGACTCTGAAGTTCCTGACACAGATAATGCCACATTACTAGCGCGCGCCAAAAGTGCGACACAGTATACAAACGGACTCGGCAAAAATCCGTTTTCGGGGATGCCCATGGATCAGCTTGCCTTAATTACTTACGATGACAGCGGCACCTTTACCATCAATGAAAGACGGGCAGCACTGGAAGAGTCAGCCAAACAAGAATTTGCATGGCGACAGAAAGTGGTGGCCGAAGCAGAGTTTGAATACAACAACACTGGAAAACTCACAAACTTCTCCAAAAGTGTCCTTGACCATTACAAGGGCTTGCCCCCAGTTCAGCAAGCACAGTATCCAAACAACTACGAAGCCAAACTTAAGCACTGGATAGATTTAGACTTCAACTATTTTACGAATGTCGCAGAAGGTAAAAAGAAGATGGATGCCGAGAGCTTCGCCGGCAAAATCCTGAACGGCGATAATAGCTTGTTTGACGACACAACTTCTTCCAAACAAGCTGCCTCAACATAAGTTGCTTGATTTACACGCGAAATAAATGCGCAGGGGCGTGTCAGGCTGGCTTTGTCAGCAGGTTTTACGACAGCTGTGCAGCCAAACTCAGCGTTTGGCTGCTGTTACAGAGCGTGGCTTCAGCAACATTCTGCGAAAGTTTCCCTCCTCTCCGACCGGACTCCACGACTACCCTTCAAAAACCCGCAGGAAGCGGCTCCCGTCATCTCAAGGAACGACCATGTCCCTCTCCATCGTCCACAGCCGCGCCCAGATTGGCGTGGATGCGCCCGCTGTCACCGTTGAAGTCCACCTGGCCAATGGTTTGCCGTCGCTGACCATGGTCGGTCTGCCCGAGGCGGCGGTTAAGGAAAGCAAGGACCGGGTGCGTAGCGCGATCATCAATTCGGGGCTGCAGTTTCCGGCGCGGCGGATCACGTTGAATCTGGCGCCGGCGGATTTACCCAAGGATGGAGGGCGGTTCGATCTGGCGATTGCCCTGGGGATTCTCTCGGCCAGTGTGCAGGTGCCTACGTTGACGCTCGATGATGCGGAATGCCTTGGGGAGTTGGCGTTATCAGGTGCCGTGCGGGCGGTTCGTGGGGTCTTGCCAGCGGCGCTGGCAGCGCGCAAGGCCGGGCGCTGGTTGATGGTGCCGCGAGCGAACGCCGAGGAAGCGTGCCTGGCCTCGGGACTGAAAGTAATTGCGGTGGATCATCTGCTTGAGGCCGTTGCGCATTTCAATGGGCATACACCGATTGAGCCTTATGTCTCCAATGGCCTGCTCTACGCCAGCAAACCCTACCCCGACTTGAATGAAGTGCAGGGGCAACTCGCGGCCAAGCGTGCGCTACTGATCGCTGCCGCTGGTGCTCACAACCTGCTGTTCAGCGGTCCGCCGGGAACGGGAAAAACCCTGTTGGCGAGCCGCTTGCCGGGATTGCTGCCGCCCCTGGCCGAAAATGAAGCGTTGGAAGTGGCGGCGATTCAGTCGGTCGTCAGTTGCTCGCCGTTGAGCCATTGGCCGCAGCGGCCGTTTCGCCAACCGCATCACTCGGCGTCCGGCCCCGCGCTGGTGGGGGGCGGCTCGAAACCGCAGCCCGGTGAAATCACCCTCGCCCACCACGGCGTCCTGTTTCTGGACGAACTACCGGAGTTTGATCGCAAGGTTTTGGAGGTGCTCCGGGAGCCACTGGAATCCGGCCACATCGTGATCTCCCGTGCCAAGGACCGCGTACGCTTCCCGGCGCGCTTTCAACTGGTCGCAGCGATGAATCCCTGCCCCTGTGGATATCTTGGCGAGCCGAGCGGCCGTTGCTCCTGTACGCCGGACATGGTTCAGCGCTATCGCAACAAATTGTCGGGGCCGCTGCTGGATCGTATCGATCTGCACCTTACGGTTGCTCGCGAAGCCACGGCGCTGAATCCTGCGTTGAAACCCGGCGACGATACTGCCACCGCCGCCGAGTTGGTTGCCGATGCACGAGAACGGCAACAAAAGCGCCAAGGCTGTGCCAATGCATTCCTCGATTTGCCGGGCCTGCGCAGACACTGCAAGTTATCCACAGTTGACGAAACCTGGCTGGAAACGGCGTGTGAACGGCTGACCTTGTCGCTGCGAGCGGCCCATCGACTGCTCAAGGTTGCTCGCACCTTGGCGGACCTTGAGCAAGTCGATGGCATCACCCGTGAACACTTGGCCGAGGCGCTGCAATATCGGCCGACAACACTCTAGTCAGCATCACCCCTTGTTGAGGTCAACCAACGGCGTCTGCCGCACCTCAGTCTCCCGCCCACCCTGAATCTCGCTCACCTGTTTCAATGCCTTATCCACAGCCGCCTTATCCGCCAACAAGCTGTAGCTGATGCGGAACTGCTTGTGTTCCTTCGGCCCAATCGTCGGCACCAGGTTCAATGGGCGCTGATACCGGCGGTTGTAGGAAAAACTCGTCCCCGGTTCCAGCCCCGTGACATAGCCCTGCCCCTGGGTATCGGTGTTTTTCCACAGGGAGAACACAGGCAGTGTTTGAGTATTGAAGCCGACCGAAACCCCCAGGCTGCCGGCCTTGTTATGTAACACGGTCAACGTATCGCCCTTGGCATCGGCATACGGCACCACGTTATAAACCGTCTCGTCGTAGTCCTTGGTCGGTGCGCGGTAGGTTTGCCAGTCGGGCAGATCGCCTTTGGCTTTGTCGTTGAACGGTGAGACCTGTTTCACCGGCGCGGCGAAGCGGGCGCCCTGTTCCAGGAACGGCGTGCTGAAGTTGCTGTGATACAGCGCCTGGTATTCCTTCGGATAGTCACCGTTGTTGGTCAGGGTGTCGTTGAGGGCGAACGTTACGCTGCCGGGTTCGGTGACCAATTCGGTCGCCACGGAGAAGTCGACTTTCTTGAACGCCTGCTCTTTCAGCTCGCCACGCAGGCTGATGGCGTATGGCGGTTTTTCATCGATGTGCAGGGTGACTTTGTTGGCCGGAATGTTGGCGGCGCGGCCGTGCAGGGTCAGCAGTTCACCGTTGTCCATGCCGGGATGGCCGACCCATTCGTAGCCGCAGCGGGTGACCAGCTCATTGAAACCTTCCAGCCAGCCCAAGCCACCGCGACCATTGAGTTCGATGAAGGACGGGTTGACCACTTCCTTGACCGGCGAATCCCAGCCCATGCGCACATTGCCGACCGAGGCCTGCAAGACGTTCATGCCGCGAGTCGGCACCACCGAGAGTTTCATCGTGCCGTTATCGATGTCGACGATGCTGACGCCCTCCTGCCGACCGCCGTGCAAGGTGCGCAGGGTCACGGAGAAGGGTTTGTCGGTTTTCACCCCGAGTTGCTGGCTGGTGATCTGCCAGTTTTGCGCGGCCTTGTCGCTGTCGAGCAGGACGTAATCCCAGGCCATGGCGTGGGAGGCGGACAGCGCGCCAAGGACAACGAGGAGTTTGAGCGGGGACATGGGGAAAGCCTTTCTTGGAGTTGTGCATTTTTTATAGCGCTGATGAAACGATTCAGCAAGCATAAAAAAGCTTACGCCCGAGCCTTCCCAAGCTAATTAAATTTGACCTTATGCAACCTCCGCACGCTTACGTTAGTCTCATAAGGTTTGAACCTCCGGCAGATTGACGGCGATATCATTATGACACTAATGTCGCCCGCTAAATGCAGGAGCAAGTACAGACACATTTGTCTGTCATTTTTGCGCAACGGATCGTATGGAGTTTGAATGCGCGGGGCACTATTACGCAGCGGTAAGAGCGGGTCATTCACTGCCCTCGGCGAAACAGGTCAACCGGTCTACCGAGCAGCCCTGCAATTGCGCGAAGCCATTCGCCGCAAGAACCCCGAGTTGGTCGATCATCTGGCCATCCCTCAAAGCGATGAACTCGGGAACCAGATCGATTGGTACAGCGCTCTCGACGGCGATGTGATTCCGTGGAGCAGCGCGACCGAAGAAGAACGTGCCCCTGCCCGCCGCCAGCTTGAAGCGCTGAAGACCGCGCTCGAAGAATTGAGCCAGCGTTTCCTGGGTACGGACTCCGCCGAACAGCCGCAAGGCGACAAAGCCGTGTTCGGTAAGCTGCTCAAGCGCGTGATTCATTTCCCGGACGAAAACTTCGTCTACCTGGTGCAAGGCAAACCGGTGCTGACTTTCTGGGGTTTCGAGCATGCCGGCACCGGCAATGGCGATCCCCTGCACTGCCTCTATCAGGCACCACCCGCGTTCACGCTGCCACCCGAGGTCGAAGCGCCTGTTGTTCCGCCCGTTGTGCCGGTGGTTGCTCGTCCGTGGTGGCGTCGTTGGTGGTGGCTGTTGCTGCTGCCGCTCCTGCTGCTGCTTTTGTGGCTGTTGCTCGGCCTGCGAGGGTGCGTACCGATTCCGTTGGTGGCGGTAGATTTGCTGCCTGACGGCGTTGTGCCAGTAGAAAAACAACTGGAAGAGCCGCCACTGACCGGAAATGTCACGACACTCAACAACGTTCCGGTGACAGGCACCGTTATAGGCTCGACCACTGGAACCGGCACCGCCGTGACTGGAACGCATGGTGTGGAAACGCCGGCCGTCGAGGGTAACGAGGCTGACATGGCACCCGCCGACTTGACCAAAGACCCGGCCATAGACCCGGCAGCTGAAAACAAAACTGCGCCACCCGAAAACAAAACTGAGCCACCAGAAAACAAAACCGCGCCGCCGGATGTCACATCGCCCGAGGCAGAAAAACCCGCCGCTGCCAAACCCGGCCCGCCCCTGAGCATCCCGCCAGACGCCGCCGACGGTGCCGCCAAGTTTCTCGATGGACAGTACAGCGCAGGCGCCGGGATTCAGGATCGCCGAACCGGCAAACCGCTACGTCTGGAGTACCAACTCAAGGACGGTAAGGGCCAAGTCACCGTACATCAGGCCGACGGCTCGAAATGCAGCGGGCCGGTGAGCGCTACTATGAAGGGTGGCAGCCTGGCCATCGACAGCCAGGGCCAGGCCGTTTGCGGCGATGGCAGCACTTACGACATGCCCAAGGTCAGCTGCCGCCCAGGGGCGACCACGATCGCAGACTGCACCGGTGGTTACGGAAAAGAACAATTCCCCATGTCCATGCGGCAAGTGGCCGAATAAAAACGGAATAACCCGACATGTTGCCTGAAGTCACTCAATTCGAAGACACCGTCACACTGGTCAGCGACACCGGCATCCAGTTCATGGATTTCGCCCTGCGCCTGGATCCCCGCAAGGAACCGGCGGGCGAGTTCGCACCGATGATCAGCGGGCTGATCTGCCGCCTGGCGTACAACGAAGAGAAAGACTTCTTTTTCTACGAACCCGAACCGGAAAAGGTCGAAAAAGCCAAACCTGCGTTCAGCGTCGACATGAAAAGCAGCCTCGATTTGCTCGACGGTATCTGGCTGCCGATCCCGTTTTTCCGCTTCATGCCGCCGCATCGCTTCGACGAAGGTCCGACCAACTGGTCGCGCATGCGTTTGGTGAAATTGGCAACTCCTGACATCGACGGTAATACCCACCGCCTGACGATGGCGTTCGACAGCCGTGTGATGCCCAAACGTGACGGCACTGCCTATCTGGCGCCGAACGATGAAGACATCAGCTCCGGCGTGTCTTTCAAACTGGCGACCAAGGCTAGCGAAACCCGCTGGTTCCTGGCGCAGCCGTGGGTCAACGAGTGGTTGCTGGAAGTGTTCAATGAGGGCAATGCCCACCGTTCGCGCGCAGAGCTGGACATCGATATTCGCGCCAACCATCACCTGGCGCACTACCTCAACTTGCTCAGCCTGTTGAGCAAACCGTCAGCCGCCCAGGAGTCGAAGGCCCGGGCGAAAGTTGAAATCCCCGAGCTGAAAGTGGTCGCCAACGACAGCAATGGCCTGGTCAAACCCATACCGGTGGACCTGGTGCTGGACGTCGGCAACTCGCGCACCTGCGGCATCCTGATCGAAAATCACGGTCAGGCCGGCTCCGGACTGAAGCAGAATTATGTGCTGGAACTGCGTGACCTGATCACCCCGGAACACACCTATAACCTGCCGTTTGAAAGCCGCGTGGAGTTCTCCCAGGCGTACTTCGGCAAGGACCACTGCTCGGTCAAGAGCGGTCGCCACGACGCGTTCCAATGGGCGACGATTGCCCGTGTCGGCAATGAGGCCAGTCGTCTGGCCAGTCGTCGTCGCGGCACCGAAGGCTCCACTGGCCTGTCCAGCCCGAAACGCTATCTGTGGGACGAAAACGCCTATGGCCACGGCTGGCGTTTCAACTGCTCGTATATAAAGACCGACAATGAGCCGTACGCCACCGCCGCGCCGTTCTCGCACCTGATCAACGAAACCGGCGAGGCGCTTTACAGCCTCGAAGAAGACGATCGTCTGCCGGTGTTCATGCCGCGTTACTCACGCAGCTCGCTAATGACCTTCATGCTCGCCGAAGTACTGGCCCAGGCGCTGTCGCAAATCAACAGCCCGGCCCAGCGTTCGCGCCAGGGTCACACCCGCGTGCCGCGCCAGCTCAACAGCATTACCCTGACTGTGCCACCGGGCATGCCACAGGCCGAGCGCAGCATCCTCAACGAACGCATGCTGCAAGCCATCGGCCTGGTGTGGAAAAGCCTCGGCTGGCATGCCGGCGAGGAAGATCCACATCAGGATCAGGCCGTCAGCCCGCGCACGCCGATCCCGAGTATCCGCGTGGAATGGGACGAAGCGTCCTGCGGCCAGTTGGTGTACCTGTACACTGAGGTCAACGAGAACTTCGCCGGTCACCCGGAAGAGTTTTTTGACACCATCGCCCGGCCGGACAAAGTCGACCGCCAACGCATCACCCTCGCGACCATCGACATCGGCGGTGGCACCACCGACCTGGTGATCACCGACTATCGCCTCGACCGTGCGGGCAATACCGGCAGCGGCAGCAACGTGCACATCGTGCCGGAACAGCGTTTTCGCGATGGCTTCAAAGTGGCCGGCGACGACATCCTGCTGGACGTGATCCAGGACTTCATCCTGCCGAGTTTCGAAAAAGCCTTGCAGAACGCCGGCGTAAAGGCCCCGAATTCACTGATGTCACGGCTGTGTGGCGATGAATCGGTCAGCGCCCAGGACATGATCTTGCGTCAACAATTGAACCTCCAGGTGTTCGCCCCGCTGGGCCTGGCGCTGCTCAAGGCGTATGAGCATTACGATCCGCAGGTCCCGCAAGAAGTCATCCCGCAAAGCTACCGCCAATTGCTCGGTGACAATGCCATCAGCCAGACCGTGCTCGACTACGTCAATGTCGCCGTGCGTCGCGATGTCGGCGCTCAGAGCGGTTTCGACCTGTATGACGCGCCGATCAGCTTCGACCTGCAAAAGCTCCATGCCGCGTTTCTCAACGACCAGATCAACATCACCAAGATCCTTGGTGCGCTGTGTGAAGTGGTCGCGCATTACCCCTGTGATGTCTTGCTGCTGACCGGCCGCCCTTCGCGCCTGCCCGGCATCCAGGCGTTCATTCGCAAGCTGTTGCCGCTGCCACCGGGGCGTATTCTGGCGCTGCAAAACTACCGCACCGGCGGCTGGTATCCGTTTCACAAGAACGGCCGGATCGACGACCCGAAAAGCACCGCCTCGGTCGGCGCCATGCTCTGCCTGTTGTGCGCCAACCACAGCGTGCCGAACTTCTACTTCCGGGCATCGGCGCTCAAGCCGTATTCAACGGTCAAGCACATCGGCGTCATCGATCTGAACAACGTGATCAAGGATGCCGACGTGCTGTACCGCGACATCCAGTCCGAAGACTACAAAATCAAGCTACCGGAAATTGGCGTTGGCGACGCCGCCGACACACCGCAGCTGGAAATGCGCGGCGACCTGCGCCTCGGTTTTCGCCAGTTGGCCGCTGACCGCTGGGCTGCTTCGCCGTTGTATACCTTGCGGTTCACCAAGGCGGGTCGGGAGAAGTTTTCCCGGGCAACCGGTGAAAACGGCAGCGCCCCGCTGCTCAAGGTGCGGTTCGAGGTCAAACCGGCGGACAAATACACGCGCAAGCAGGATCTGGTCAGCGACCGCCTCTCAGTTCGCGACATCGAATCCAACAGTAACAACGTCAACTTCAACCCGCGCAGCGACCTCGAGCTGGAACTCAACACCATGCTCGACGCCGGCCTGAGCGAGACCAAGTACTGGCTCGACAGTGGAAGTGTGAAACGCAAATGAAAGACCTGACCCCCGATCAAACTCAGCTCTCTGCCAGTTGGGCCGCTGTTTATGAAGGCGCCGGTCAGGCGCTGGACTGGATTGACCAGACGCGCGGCAATGCGCCGCGCCTGGACAGCGAAGCCGACAACCTGAACATCCGCCTGCACCGCGCCCGCAACCTGGCTCAAAGCCTCGGTCGCGTGGCCTGCACGCCGATGACCATTGGCTTTTTCGGCTTGTCCCAGGCCGGCAAGTCCTACCTGATTTCGGCCCTCGCCGCCGGTCAGAACGGTAAGCTGGAAACCGAGTTCGGCGATCATCGCCTGGACTTCATCAAGCACATCAACCCGGTGGGTGGTGGCAAGGAAGCCACCGGCCTGGTAACGCGCTTCAGCCGTCGGGCGACGGAAAGTCAGGACAAGGACTTCCCGGTAGAACTTACGTTGTTCAAGGAAATCGAGCTGGCGAAGATTCTCGCCAACGCCTGGTTCAAGGATTTCGACCTTGAGCGGATTTCCTACGAGATCGACGAGGAGCGCATCCAGCGCGTGCTCAAACCGTTCGAAGGTCGCGAAACCGGGCCGCTGCAAACGGGCGTCAACGCCGACGATCTAGTGTCGCTGTGGGATTACCTGCGCGACAATTTTCGCAACTCGGTGAAGAAGCTTGAGCACCTGTTCTGGCCCAAAGCGTTGCAGCTGGCGCCACGCCTGAATTTCCAGGAACGGGCCGAGCTGTTTTCGATCCTCTGGGGTGAGCAAAGCGAGTTGACACGCGTGTACCAGAAACTGGCCGGCGCGCTGCACAAGCTGGGGCTGCCCGAGACCGTGTTCGCACCGTTGAAGGCCTTGGTGAGTTTCGACAACGACACCTACAGCCAGCGCGACAGCATCATGAACGTCGACATCCTCGAACGCTTCGGCAGCCCGCTGGACTTACCGATCGATGTTCGACCGCTGGTTGGCGATCGCCTGCAAAACAGTCAGGCGATTGCGGTCGCGCAACTGGCGGCACTGACCGCCGAAATGACCTTCCGCCTGATCGAAGCGCCGGTGGATGACATCGTCAATCAGGTCGACCTGCTGGATTTCCCCGGTTATCGCGGGCGCCAGAAACTGCACGAGATCGCCGATTCCAACGACCCGCAATCCAGTACCAAGGACAACTCCGTTTCCCAGCTGATCCTGCGCGGCAAGGTCGCCTACCTGTTCGAACGCTACACCGACAACCAGGAAATGAACGCACTGGTGGTCTGCACCAGTTCGACCAAGCAGAGCGACGTCAACGACGTGGGTCCGGTGCTGACCCGCTGGATCGAAAAAACCCAGGGCGCCGACCCGGCTGCTCGCAGCAAGCGCGATACCGGCCTGATCTGGGCGCTGACCATGCTCGACCTGCGCATTACCAACTCCCTGAGTCTGACACCCGATCAGTACGACGAGAGCTGGAACGGCATGGTCAAGCTGACCATGCTGGAGCGTTTCGGTAGCCTGAGCTGGATGAACGACTGGGCCGGTACACCGTTCCAGAACACCTACCTGGTGCGCAAGCCGCGTATGGATGCGGCGTTCATCGGGCAAGACGCGACCGGTGCGGAAACCGGCCTCAATGCCATTTATCAGGAACGTGTCAGCGCGCTGGGCACCAGCTTCGCCAGCAACGCTCTGGTGTGCAAACACATCAAGAATCCGGTCAACGCCTGGACAGAAATGCTGCGCAACGATGACGGTGGCATCAGCCACTTCAGCGGCAGTTTCAAAGGCGTGGCCAATATAGAATTTAAATTGCAGCGTATCCGCGAGCAATTGAGCGAATGCCTCGAAGGCCTGACCACTCACGGTCTGAGCACCTGGTACCACGCTGACGACGACGGCGCCGCAGCCGCCAAGAAAGCCAAAGCGCAAATGATTCTGACGAGCTTGGGCCGTCGCCCGGCGGTACTTGGCGAATTGATCGATCAACTCGACATACCGAGCGAAGAGGTGCGCGACCTGTACCTCAGCGGCGTGTACGAAACCGATGACGAGCCGGCCGTGAACGACGAGCCGGTCACCCCGACACCGAGCCAGAGCCTCTACGGCAATGACACCGGTTTCAATTTCGATTTCAGTGACGACCCGGGCCACGACGCGCCAGTCAGCAGCAAAACCGGCACCCCGGCGCCCGAACCGCAAAGCAACGAGCACCGTTTCGCCAAAGCAGCGTTCAAGGCCTGGATCGCGCACTTGCGTGAACTGACCACCCGGCAAAGCCTGCTCAACCTGCTGGGGCTGGAAAAGGCCTTGCTGGAAGCGGTGGTCGATGAACTGATCACCGCCGGCTATCGCCAGGATTTGCCGGGGCAATTGAGCCGCGCCGTCCTCAAGCGCGCACAAAGTGGCGCGCGGCGCGATCAACTGGTTGAGCGCCAGGTGCTGGAAGTGCAGCGGGTGCTGCGCGATTTCGTGTCCTGGTTCGGCTACCTCCAGAAACCGGTGAGCGAGCGTCCGAACAGCCGCGCCGGTGCCAAGGAGCCCTTGTTTTCGTTCTACACCGACATTGGCCCTGGACAAGTGCCTGTACTGCCGGCGCAACCGGCGAATCAGGCGCAACGGTATCTAGGCGACTGGCTTTCGGGCCTGGCCTACATCACGCAGGACAATGCTGGCCATGGTGCTGGACGTGAAATCACCCCTGAACAGAACGAACGGCTGGGCCAAGTGCTCACAGCCTTCGCAGCGAGATAAGCAATGCCAATTCGTGTCGACCTGCTCGCGTTAGAGCCCAATGTGCCTGGCCAGGCTCGCCTCACTGTGAAGAAATGGCAGGGTGACGAGGAACAGCTGGAGTTTTCCATTCAGCGCAACCAGGACGGTTTTTACCTTCAGGACCACAAGGCCTGGAGCAACAATCCATTCTGGTTCAAGGTCTCGCGTTTCAACCTCGCGGCCAACGGCGAAGCTTTGGAAACCCAGGTCGGACCGGACGTGGTTGACCCACTGCTGGAAGGCGGCGCCAACTCGCAATTCCAGATCGAACTGCGTGAACAGAGCCAAGGCCACGCCGACAAAGGCGTGGTTCGGCCAGGCGTCGGCTTGCTGCCGTCCACGGCCGGCGGCCAGACACGCTCGACTTACGGCGGTGCCGAACTGACGGCGCCGAGCGCACCGGCACCGGAGATCCCGGAGATCCCGGATTTGCCTGAACTGACCCTGTCCACCGCCGAGCCAGAAGTGGAGTTGGAATCGGTACTCACCGAGCGCGCCTATACGCCGCCTCCCGCACCGGTGAAGAAAAGCAACAAAGGTCTGATCGGCCTGTTGATTGTGGTGTTGTTGCTGGCGGCGGGCGCCGGATTCTGGTTCTACAAACGCACCCCAGCGCCTGCGGTTGCAGCCACTGCCAGCGCACCTGCCGGCGCCAATGCTCAAGCCTGCACCCTCGACAGTATGAACAGCCTGCCCGAGTTGACCTTCGTCCAGACCTGCATCAAGGCGGCACCCGACAGTGCCAGGTTGTTGGAGATCATCGACCAGGCCAAGGCCAGTAAACACTGCGGCGTCGCCCAGCGCCTGTACGCCAACCGTGCCCAGGCTGGTGACGTGCTGATCGCCAACGCCTATGCCCGTGAATACGACCCTAAATACCTGAAGGCCAGCGAGTGCTTCCCGGCTGCGGACAACGCCACCGCCGCCTACTGGTATGAAACCATCCTCACCCAGGACCCGAACAATGCCGAAGCCAAGCAGCGTTTCGAGGAGTTGCAGAAGTGATGCGTTCACCCATGAGTCGACTCCTGCTGAGCGGTGCCGCCTTGCTCGCGCTGTGCATCAGCCCACTGTCCCAGGCCGATGACAAACCGCTGATCCAGGCCGGTAAAAAGACCCTGTTCCAACGCGTGCTGACCACACCGGGCTGCAAAATCAGCTCGACGGCGGGCGGTGCCGAAGGTGAAGCACAACCGGTCTTCAGCCGCTTCTATGTGTACGAACGTGCGCAAGCGAACAATGCCGAATGGCTGAAAGTCGGTCCCGACAGTTATGGCAAAACCATTGGCTGGCTGCCTGCCAGCTGCACCACCGACTGGAAGATGCAGCTGACGCTGGCCTTCACTAACCCGGCCAACCGCGACCGGCTGCTGTTCTTCAAGGACCGCGCCACCGTCGAAGGCATCCTCGATGCACCGGACCCGGTCAGCAAAGTCGCGCCGCTGCGGGCCACGCTGAAAAAGGGCCTGCAAGCACCGGGCGTACTGGCTGAAGAACCTGAATACTTCGTCGACCTGCAAAAGCAGTTCTACCTGCTGCCGGTGCTCAGTGGCGAAGAAGTCATGACCGAAAGCGGTTTCCGCACGCGCCTGCTCAATGTGGCCTCCGTCAGCAAGCCGGATGACAAGAACGCCAAGGGCGGGGCTGCAAACAGCCCTGCCGGCAGCAAGGAAGCCGAAGAGAAAAAGGCCAACCAGCTGAAGGAATTCAGCGCGGCCGTGGTATTTGTCATCGACTCGACGATCTCGATGGACCCCTATATCGACCGCACCCGCGAGGCGATCCGCAAGGTTTACCAGAAGATCGAAGCGCAGAACCTCGGCAAGCAGGTCAAGTTCGGCCTGGTGGCTTTCCGCTCCAACACCCAGGCAGTACCGGGGCTGGAATACACCACCAAGATGTACGCCGACCCTACCAAGGTGAAAGACAGCGCCGACTTTTTCGCCAGGATCAAAGACCTCAAACAGGCTAACGTGTCGAGCAGCAGCTTCGATGAAGACTCGTTTGCCGGGGTCATGGAGAGCATCGACAAGGTCGACTGGAGCCAGTTCGGCGCACGCTACGTGGTGCTGATCACCGATGCGGGCGCCATCGAAGGCGACGACAAGCTGTCGAAGACCGGCTTGAGCGCTGCACAGGTACGTATCGAAGCCGCCAACCCGGGTGTGGCGATTTACACGCTGCACCTGAAAACCCCGGCCGGTGCCAAGGACCATGCCAAGGCCGAGGCGCAATACCGGAATCTGTCGACCTACCCGGGTACCAACACTTCGCTGTACTACCCGGTAAACGCAGGCGATGTGCAAGAATTCGGGCGCAAGGTCGACACACTGGCCGCAGCGATCACTACACAAGTCAAAGCCGCCTACATGGGCGAAGACGCCATCGGCAGCGCGGCGAACGCCAAGCAGGACCCGGCCGAGAAAAAAATGCTCGAAGACGCGGCGCTGATCGGCCACGCCATGCAACTCGCCTATCTCGGCGAGAGGACCAACAGCAAGGCCCCGCCAGTGTTCAAGGCATGGATCACCGACCGCGACCTGATCAAGCAGAACATTCCGACCACCGACGTGCGGGTGCTGCTGACCAAGTCACAGCTCAGTGACTTGAGCGACGTGATGAAGCAGATTCTCGATGCCGCCAACGAGGGCCTGATTTCGCCAACGGACATGTTCAATCGCCTGCGCTCGGTGGCGGCGACCATGGGCGCCGATCCCAATCAGCTCAAACAGAACAGCAATGCCAAACTGGCGGACATGGGCGTGCTCGGTGAATACCTTGAAGACCTGCCTTATCAGAGTGAAGTGCTGAACCTGGATGAAGAGACCTGGAAGAGCTGGGATGGTCTGGCACAAGAAAAATTCATCCGCACGCTGAACACCAAACTGCGGCATTACCAGCGTTACAACGCCGATGTCGACCGTTGGGTAGCCTTAGCCAAAGACAGCGATGCGCGGGACAACGTCTACCCCGTCCCGCTGGAAATGATGCCCTGACGAGACGCCGATGCTCGAAATCAAGAATCTGCTGGTGCGCCGTGGAGAAGGCGCACAGGCTCATCACGTGCGACTGCCGCACCTGCGGATCGGCGCCGGAGAAATCCTCGCCGTCACGGGTGAGAGCGGCAGCGGCAAAAGCACGTTACTCGAAGCCATCGGTCTGTTGCTCGCACCGGTAGAACTCGAGCGCTTCCGGCTGGGCCCGACGCACGCTCAGGATATCGCCCAACTGCTGGCCACTGACGATCAGCCTGCGCTTGCAGCGGTGCGTTCACGGCACTTGGGATTCATTTTGCAGAGCGGCGGCTTGCTGCCGTTCCTGAGCGTGAGAGACAACATCAGCCTGCCGCGCCGTTTGCTCGGGATGCAGGCGAAGAGCGATCACATCGACCACGCCGTTGACGTATTGCGCCTGCAAGGCTTGTTGGACAAACAACCCCAGGCCTTGTCGATTGGCGAGCGCCAGCGCGTCGCCTGCGTTCGGGCAATTGCCCATGAACCGCTGCTGCTGTTGGCCGACGAGCCGACCGCCGCGCTCGACCCTCACAGTGCCCGGCGATTGTTTGAGTTACTCCTGAGCCTGGTGTCGAGCATGGGCCTGAGTGCGCTCGTTGTATCCCATGACTGGGCCCTGCTGAAGGATTTCGGGTTGCCGCGACTCGGTGCTATCAACCATCTGGGAGAGACTCTGTTTGAACCGATGGACTGATCGCTTGCGCCTGCTGGGCTCACTGGCACTGCAAGACCTCTGGCACGACCGCAAGGTCTCGCTGTGTATCGCCGCTTCCCTGGTGGCGGTGATCGCGCCGTTGTTGTTGCTGTTCGGGCTCAAACACGGGGTGGTCAGCCAGCTGCAGGACGAACTGCTGCGCGACCCGCGCAACCTTGAAGTGAAGATGCTCAGCAACGGTAACTACGACGCAGCCTGGATCGAGCGTTTGCGCCTGCGCCCCGAGACCGGCTTTGCCCTCGGCCAGACCCGCTCGCTCAATACCCAGGCGGACCTGCTGATCGGCATGCAACGCTTTGTCGAAGGCGCGGAAATCATCGCCACCGAGCCCGGCGACCCACAGCTGAATCTGGCGTCCCTCAACCCCGTCGGCAATCAGGTGATCCTCAGCGCCAGCGCAGCGCAACGCTTGCAGGCCAAGGCCGGCGACAGCGTGCAGCTACGGGCCTTGCGCCGCCTGGAAGGTGTCAATGAACGCGGCGAGATGACGCTGACGGTACTGGCCGTGCTCGACGGTGCCCGCTTCGGTCGCGCGGCCGGGTTCGTCGCCCCGCCGCTGTTACTGGATCTGGAGCGCTTTCGCGACGGTTATCAGGTCAGTGAGTTCGGCGTTACTACCGGCAAGCCTCAGGGGAATCTACAACCGCTGTATGCCCGCGCCCGCGTGTATGCGCGCGACATCGACCAGGTCGCGCCGCTGGAACACTGGCTCAACGAACAACACATCGAAACGTCGAGCCGACTGGCCGACATCGACAACGTCAAAGCCATCAACCATGTGCTGGGGTTGATCTTCGGTGTGATCGCCATGGCGGCACTGATCGGCTGCGTGGCGTCCATGGTTGGCGCGTTCCTGGCCAACATCGATCGTAAACGCAAAAGCCTGGCGGTCCTGCGTCTGCTGGGCTTCAAGCGCAGGTCCGTCGGCGGTTTCGTGGTCCTGCAAGCGCTGGTGCTGAGTTTGGCCGGCTACGTGGGCGGGCTGGGGTTTTATACCGTGGGCAGTCATTTGTTCGACTCCCTGCTCGGCAGCAGCCAGGCCACCGGTACCTTCGTTTGCCACATCACGGTCTGGCACGGCGTTGCCGCCCTGCTCCTGACCTTTCTGGTCGCTGCCCTGGTGGCCATGGTCGGCGCGCTGAGAGCCATCAACATCCAACCTGCGGAGAGTCTGCGTGAGCTATAAACGTTTTGGCTTGCTGTTACCCCTGAGCCTCGGCTACTTGCTCGACGCCTCGGCGGCGGGCTGGGAAGAGAAGTATTACAACCCGATGCCCGAGGCTGGCGACGTCGTGCTGCCGATGCCCTGCGAAGGTTCGATGGTGTTTCGCAAAGTGTTCATTCCGGTCGCAGGTCCCTTGGATGACTACCCGATCAACATCGGTCAGGACGGCGCGGAATACGGCTATGTCGAGCAGACCCGCCCGACCTTTATCGCCGGCAGTTTTACCGGGGCCAGGAACGACAAGTCCCGCTACTACCTGATGGCCAAGTACGAGATGAGTCAGTTGCAATACGCCGCGCTGACCGAAGCGACCTGCCCCACCGCTGCCACCAAAATGCGCTTGCCGCAAACGGCGGTGAGCTGGGTGCAAGCCATCGACGCCGCCGACAAGTACAACCTGTGGCTGCGCAAAAACGCCGCCGGCAAGCTGCCCAAGGAAGACGGTGCCCAGGGTTTCCTGCGCCTACCGACCGAGGTCGAGTGGGAGTTCGCCGCGCGCGGCGGGCTGGAAGTCGGTGCTGCTGAATTCCGCGACACGCACTACCCGATGCCAGAAGGCATCAACGCCTACGAGTGGTTCGCCGGGGCGCAATCGTCCAACGGCAAAGTGCAATTGACCGGCCTGCAAAAGCCCAACCCGCTGGGCCTGCATGACATGCTCGGTAACGTCGACGAAATGATGTTCGAGCCGTTTCGCCTGAACAAACTCGACCGCCAGCACGGTCAGGCCGGCGGCTATGTCGTCCGCGGCGGCAACTACCTGACCGCCCAGGCCGACCTGCGTACGGCATTGCGTAAGGAAGAGCCGTATTACAACGCCGAAGGCCAGGTGAAAAACAAGACCACCGGCCTGCGACTGGTGCTGGTCTCCCCGACCCTAACCTCTCGCGAACGGGTCGCCAGCATCGAAAGCAGCTGGAAGAAACTCGGCACCGGCAGCAAGGAAACCGAATCCGCCGACAAAGGCACCGTACAATCGCTGAACAGCCTCGCCTCGGGTGTCGAAGACAAAGCGCTCAAGGAAAAGCTCCAGGCCTTGGAGAACCAGCTGCGCGCCAGCAACCAGCAGCAGGAAGAAACCCGCGACCAGGCGATCCGCGCCAGCCTCAACCTGGGTGCGTTCCTGTGCACCAAGATGCTCGACGACGGCCAGTACGTCGACTTCCTGCAAAAGAACTACAAGCTCAACTGCGAAAGCGCAGACAAAGATGCCAGTTGCGACATGCGTAAAGGCAAGCTCAACGAGCAAAAGGATCGCCTGCACAAACTCAGCCGCTACTACGCCAGCAGCCTGGTGGAATCGGCTACCTTGTACGGCCAGCCACTGCTTGAATCGCAAGTCCCGGTGATGGAAGAAATCATCACCCGCAACAAACAGCTGCAAGACCTCAAACCTTACTTGCGCACCCACTGGGCCAATCAGAAGGCGTTCCTGCAAAAGCAGAAAATCGACACTGAAGCCTGGCTGACCAGCTGCAAAACCGTCACTCAATAACAACGCGTCAACACCGTTACGTAGGAGTTTCACCATGTCGCGCAGCCTTTGGACTCGCTTCAAACTACAGATCGCTTTCGTAGTCGCCAGCAGCCTGCTAATGACCGGTTGCGCCAACACTGGCAGTTCCATGCTCGGCGATGGCGAAAGTGAAGGTCCCGACCCGCGCCTGACCCAGGGCAATGACGCAGAGTTCTTCAGCAAGTCCGGTTACCAGGCCTGCGCCGTCGGCGCCGGTGTCGGCATCCTCGCTTGCGCGCTGTCCAACAGCAGCAACAAAACCGTGTGCGTCATCGCCGCCGGTATTACCGCGTGTGGCGTGGCCATGGGCGCGAACTATTACCTGGATCAACGTCGCGCCCAATACGCCGACACCACCACCCGCTTGGCGAAGATGAACAGCGACGTCGAACAAGACACGCAGAACGTGATCGCCCGGACTGCGACCGCTCAGCAAGTGATCAATGATGACAATGCGCAAATTGCCCAGATCAAAAAGGACATCGCCAACAAGAAAGTCGACAAGAGCAGGGCTCAGGCGCAAATCGCCGGGATCGACTCGGACATCGCACGCCTGCGCAAAGACCTTGCCAACATGCGTACCAAGGTCACCGAGTACAGAAAAGTGGCAGACGCCGAGCGTTCGCAAGGCACCAGCGCCGAGATCCGACAGGTGGACATGAACATTCAGAGAATGAACCAGAAAGTCGTCAGCCTGCAGAAGGAAGTCGACGCTCTGTACAGCCAACGCTCCGCAATCACCCTGGGTTAAGCACATGACGCTACGACAACTAATGGTCATCACTGCCGTCCTGGCCCTGAGCGGTTGCGCGACCCAACCCGGCGAATGCGATGCAACCAATCGCGACAGCAGCATGCTGACCAAGATGAACTGCGACTACTCCGGTGGTTACAGCGATCAGGTCAAGCAGAAGGAAACGGCACTGAGCGAGTCCCGACAGCAAAACGCAATGTTCCGTCAGGTGTACGAGAACATTCAGGCCCAGCAGCTCAGCACCAAGACCGATCTGGCCAGCCAGCAGAAATCCCAGGCGGCGCTGAATCAGTCGCTGGCGCAACTGCTGACCTCGCTCAAGGCTCGGCGTGGCAATGAGGCCCAGGTGCAGAAGCAGATTGCCGACCTCGAGAAGCAGCTCAAGGCTTCGCAAGCGGCGCCAACGGCCAAATCAACACCCGCGACACTCGCGGCCAAGCAGCAAGAGCTGAAAACGTTGCAGAAGAAGGTCAATCAGCTGCAATTCAGCCTCGGCTACGAAGAGTAACTTTTCACCCCGCAAGCGTCCCGATGGATGCCTGCACTTTTTCAGGAATCGTCGTCATGCAGCGGGTCATCAGGGATGCGCAAGCCACATCGGAGGGGATGAGTGCGCTGCAAGCCAAAGTCGCCCTCATCCAGAAACACTTTCCGCCGACCGTCGCCAGTCTGTTTGCTATCCCGCGGATGGGCAGCGGCGACGTGCTGGAATGGTGGACCGAACTGGGTGGCCAACCCACGCCTTATGCCGATCTCAACGAGGACGCGCAACGACGTTTGCTGGAAACCTATGAAGTACGTCAGACGTCCCTCGGACAGCTGGCGGATGAACTGCAAAAACGCGGTCAAACGACGGAAGCGAATGACCTGCGCAGCCTGCTCGGTACGCCTGAGCTGGACAAACTCTACAGCCTCAACGGTGAGCCTTTGGTGGTGCGGTGGAACCAGCGTCCGCCCAAACCGATCGTGCCGCCAGTGGTGCCCGTCCTACCGCCGTCGCGTCGTGGCTGGTGGATCGCGGCAGCCTTGCTCGCGCTGCTGTTGCTGCTTCTGGCGCTCTGGCTCTGGTGGTTCCTGCACCGTGAGCCGGTTGTCGTGGTTCCGCCTGTAGCGCCTGTGGCACCGGTAGTGACGCCTGTTGAGAAACCGGTTGAACCTGTCCCCGAGCCTGTCGTGGAACCGGAACCGAAACCTGTTCCGGCACCAGAACCCACGCCAGAGCCGGTAGCGGAACCCAAGCCGGTCCCGCCACCAAAGCCGGCACCGGCACCGGAACCCAAGCCGACCCCGCCACCCAAACCGGTTCCACCACCAAAACCGGTAGTGGCTGCCCCGCCACCCGCCCCGACGCTGGACAACTTCGCATGCCGCAAAACAGCGCCGAAGTCAGAGGTCCCGCAGTTCGTGGTGGTGCTCGACACCTCGGGTTCGATGGATTTGAACATCAAGTCAGTGAAATCCGACGAGGACTGGTTCTTCGGTCCTGACATCAACAAGCTCCTGGACCCGAACCGCACCATGCGGCTTACCGCCAAACCCAGCCGCATGGACGTCGCCAAGGACTCGCTGGCCGGCATGATCAACGGGCTGGACCCGAAGATCGACACACGCCTGATCACCTTCGCCGGCTGCGAAAGAACACCGGACCAGGGTTTGTTCAAGTTCGGCGACCGCCCGCGGCTGATCAACGGGATTCGAGGCCTGGTTCCCGACGACGGCACACCGCTGGCCGACAGCCTGGCCCACGCGGCGAGTACCGTCGACGGGCGCAATAACGATGCGGTGATCGTGATGTTCGTCGACGGTGAAGACGGTTGCGGGCAGGACGTTTGCGCGGTATCCCGTCAAATCGCCAGGGAACAACCGCGCCTGCGGGTCAACGTGGTGAAAATCGGTGCTGGCGGCCCGTCACGCTGTATCGCTGAAAACACCGGAGGTCGGGTTTACAACAGCACCAATGCGGCTGAGTTGGGTAACCTGTTGAAACAGGCGAGCAAGGAAGTATCCAGCAATGCCAAGTGCGATTAGCTTGGGGACTGATCCGACTTGCCTGCGATGATTCATCTCAAGTGCTCGACCGCCGGTAGCTCCATGGCCCGAACCTCACCCAAAAGAAAATCGCTGAGGCGGCGCAAACGCTCGCCTCCGGGGCGGGTTTTCGGCCAGACCAGGAAATAATTCTCACCGCTGGCGACGGCTGTCGGCCACGGCAAACTCAGACGTCCCTGCGCGACATCCTCCGCGACCATCAGCAAATCGCCCATGGACACGCCGTAGCCACGGGCGGCTGCAATCATGCCCAGTTCCAGCGTGTCGAACACCTGACCGCCCTTGAGCGAGACCTGATCGGTCAGGCCCATGCGCTCCAGCCAGTTGCGCCAGTCACGGCGGTCCGGTGTCGGGTGCAGCAGCTCGGTACTGGCCAGGCGCGCGACGTCCCATGGTTGATCCTTCAGAAGATTCGGCGCGCCCACCGGAATCAGCTCTTCGGGGAACAGGAGAGTCGCCTCCCAGTCCGGTGGAAAATGCCCATTGCTGAGGATGACGGCGCAGTCGAACGGTTCGTCATTGAAATCCACTGAATCGACGTCCATCCACGCACTGGTCAATTGCACTTCGTTGCCCGGCTGCAGATGACGGAAGCGGCTGAGGCGCGCCAGCAACCAACGCATGGTCAGGGTCGACGGAGCTTTCATGCGCAGGATGTCGTCTTCGGCGCGCAAGGTATTGCAGGCCCGCTCCAGGGCGGTGAAGCCTTCGCGAATGCCCGGCAACAGCAAACGGGCCGACTCGGTCAGTTGCAGGTTGCGGCCACTGCGATGAAACAAGCGGCAGGCAAAGTGCTCTTCGAGCGTACGAATATGCCGGCTGACCGCACTTTGGGTAATCGACAGTTCTTCGGCCGCGCGGGTAAACGAACTGTGCCGCGCCGCCGCTTCGAATGCGCGCAGGGCATACAAGGGAGGAAGACGACGGGACATTGGGAAAGCTCCTACTGCGGGGTTCGCCTACCCTAGCAGAAACTCTCCAGCATGAGTTTGAATCATGCCATCCATCCTTTTTATCCCTTTGTGAAAACCGTGCAGAGCGCCGAGAATCGGTGCTTTCCTGTTCCCTTTTGATAATCGAGCGTGATGACCATGCAGCATCCAGCACGTACTGAACTCTGGGCCATCCTGCGGCTGGCCGGGCCGTTGATTGCCTCGCAGTTGGCGCACATGCTGATGGTCCTCACCGACACTCTGATGATGGCGCGCCTGAGTCCCGAGGCCCTGGCCGGTGGCGGGCTCGGTGCGGCGACCTATTCGTTCGTGTCGATTTTCTGCATCGGCGTGATTGCAGCGGTCGGCACCTTGGTGGCGATCCGTCAGGGTGCCGGCGATATTGTCGGGGCCACTCGACTGACCCAGGCCGGGTTGTGGCTGGCGTGGCTGATGGCGCTGGTCGCCGGTTTGCTGTTGTGGAACCTCAAACCGGTGCTGCTGCTGTTCGGCCAGACTGAAAGCAACGTCAACGCAGCCGGGCAGTTTTTGATCTTCCTGCCGTTCGCCCTGCCCGGCTACCTGAGCTTCATGGCCCTGCGCGGGTTCACCAGCGCCATTGGCCGTGCAACGCCAGTGATGGTCATCAGTGTTGGCGGTACGGTCGCCAACTTCCTGCTCAACTATGCGCTGATTACCGGCATGTTCGGCCTGCCGAAACTGGGGCTGACGGGCATCGGGCTGGTCACGGCGATTGTCGCCAACCTGATGGCACTTGCGCTGGCGTGGCACATTCGTCGGCATCCGGCTTATGAGGCCTATCCGCTGCGCCAGGGCCTTTCGCGGCTGAACCGCCAGTACCTGAAGGAGCTGTGGCGTCTGGGGCTGCCGATTGGCGGTACCTACGCGGTGGAAGTCGGGCTGTTTGCCTTCGCCGCGCTGTGCATGGGCACCATGGGCAGCACACAGCTGGGGGCTCATCAGATTGCCCTGCAAATCGTTTCGGTGGCGTTCATGGTCCCGGCAGGGATTTCTTATGCAATCACCATGCGCATCGGCCAGCACTACGGCGCCGGGCAATTGCTGGATGCGCGGCTGGCCGGGAGGGTCGGTATTGCCTTCGGGGCGGTGGCGATGCTGTGTTTCGCCATGGTCTTCTGGCTATTGCCAAACCAGTTGGTCGGTTTGTTTCTCGACCACAACGACCCGGCGTTTCGCGATGTCATCAACCTTGCCGTGAGCCTGTTGGCGGTGGCGGCATGGTTCGAACTGTTCGACGGCACGCAAACCATTGCCATGGGCTGCATCCGCGGACTCAAGGATGCCAAGACCACTTTCCTGGTCGGCCTGGGTTGCTATTGGCTGATCGGCGCACCGGCGGCGTGGTGGATGGCGTTCCACCTGGGCTGGGGGCCAACGGGCGTCTGGTGGGGCCTGGCGCTGGGGCTGGCGTGTGCGGCGGTGAGCCTGACGCTGGGATTTGAGTGGAAGATGAAGCGGATGATCAAGCGCGACACGACGCTAGTGCAGCGTTTCGAGGTTGCTCAGCCTGACTGAGCCCCCTGTAGGAGCAAGCTCGCTCGCGATGGTCGTCAACGATAACGCTGGTTGGCAGGTGCCCCGCGGCGTTCTCAGGTTTATCGCGAGCAAGCTCGCTCCTACAGGGCTCTGTGGCAACCTCAGCCCACGATTTCCAGCATCGGCTGCTGATTGCTGCCAAACGTCAGATACTCCACCAGTTCGGCCAGCGGCAATGGCCTGCTGATCAAATACCCCTGTACCTGATCGCATTCAAACCCACGCAGCAGCTCCAGTTGCTCCGGCGTTTCCACGCCTTCTGCGACCACCTCGAGGTTGAGGTTGTGCGCCAGGTTGATCATCGCGTGGACCAGTTTGCGGTTTTCCTCACGCTGCTCCATGCCGCCGACAAAGCTCTTGTCGATCTTCAGCAAGGTGATCGGCAGGCTGTTGAGGTGCACGAAGGATGAAAACCCGGTACCGAAGTCGTCGAGGGAGAAGCGCACACCGAGGCGCCCGAGGGCGTCCATGGTCTGCTTGACCAGTTCGCTACGGCGCATCACGGCGGTTTCGGTCAGTTCAAACTCCAGCCACTGCGCTTCGACGCCGCGCTCGGCAATCAGGCGACTCAGGGTCGACAGCAACTGGCTGTCCTGGAATTGCCGGAACGACAGGTTGATCGCCATGTGCAACGGTGGCAAACCCAGCTCAAGCAGCGCCTGCATGTCGCGCAAGGCCCGAGAAATCACCCAGTAGCCCAGCGGGACAATCAGACCGCTTTGCTCAGCCAGCGGCACGAATTCACTCGGTGGAAGCAAGCCGCGCTCGGCATGCCGCCAACGCACCAAAGCTTCGAGGCCGACGATCTGCCCGTCTTCGAGGTTCAGCCGTGGCTGGTAATGCAGCTCCAGCTCATCGCGGCGCAGTGCCCGACGCAGCTCGGTTTCGAGGTCGGCGATGCTGCGGGCATTGCGATTGATGCGCTCGTTGAAAATGTGAAAGGTGCAGCCCTGGGTGCTTTTGGCCTGCTGCATCGCGATGTGCGCATGCCACATCAGCGGATCCGCACCGGCCTGGGCCCGGGCATAGGCAATGCCCAGGCTGGAACCGATCAACAGGCTTTCGCCATCGACCCAATAAGGCTCGGCCAGTACTTCGCTGATGCGCTCGGCCATCCACTCGGCACGCTGGGGAGCACGACGGGTGTCGATCAGCAGAGCGAATTCATCACTGCCCAGGCGCGCCAGTTGATCGCCGGCCTCAAGCTGACTCTTGAGCCGCGCCACCACCTGCAGGATCAGGCGATCACCGGCCTGATGGCCGAGGGCGTCGTTGGCATAACGAAAGTTGTCGAGGTCGAGATGACCGAGGGCCAAGCCGCGACCGTCGTTTTCCGCCAGGCGCGCCGTCAGCAGAGTCTGGAAGCCCTGGCGGTTAGCGATGCCGGTCAGTGGATCTTGCTCGGCCAGACGTTGAAGGGTGTTTTCCAGAACGCCACGTTCGCGCACATGGCGTAGGCAACGGCGCAACATGCCGGGATCGAGATGATCGCGCACCAACCAGTCACTCACACCGTCGGGCGGGATCAGCGGCTCATGGTCGAGCAACAACACCGTCGGCAGGCTGCAACGGCCCGGCGCCGGCTGAAGTTGCGGGATGGTCAATAACACCGCGCTGCGGTTGTCATCGAACAGGCTGCTGACCGACTCCCAACTCGGCGCGCTGATGAGCACGACCGAGCTCCCCATAGGAGCCAGACACTCGCGCAACAACGCTGCCCACGCTGGCTCTTCGGCCAGTAGCAGCAAACGCAAGGGTTCGACAGGCGTAGACAAGCTAGCTCCCTAGACTCTGCAAAGATGTAGGCGACGGGCATTATGCCGTTCCGATGACCAATGACAATGACATCGGTGAGCAAAACGAGACCTTTGTATCCGGAAATACGAACATTAGCCGCAAATTCGTTGCGCATCCTGCGTGAAAGTAACAAAACCGGCAATTACAGATAGCGTGGTACGTCACAAGTCGGACAGAGCAGCACAATTCGCTGAGCCTGTTAAAATGCCGGCCCATTTCGTGACTGACTCCTGAATTTACCTATGTCCCGACTCAATCCCCGGCAGCAAGAAGCCGTGAGCTACGTCGGCGGCCCTCTTTTGGTGCTCGCCGGTGCTGGCTCCGGCAAGACCAGCGTGATCACGCGCAAAATCGCGCACCTGATCCAGAACTGCGGCATCCGCGCCCAGTACATCGTCGCCATGACCTTTACCAACAAGGCCGCCCGCGAGATGAAGGAACGGGTCGGCACCCTGCTGCGCTCTGGCGAAGGTCGTGGCCTGACGGTCTGCACCTTCCACAACCTGGGCCTGAACATCATCCGCAAGGAACACGTGCGGCTGGGCTACAAACCGGGCTTCTCGATCTTCGACGAGACCGACGTCAAGGCCCTGATGACCGACATCATGCAGAAGGAATACTCGGGCGACGACGGCGTCGACGAGATCAAAAACATGATCGGCGCCTGGAAAAACGACCTGATCCTGCCGGCCCAGGCCCTGGAAAACGCGCGCAACCCCAAGGAACAGACCGCTGCCATCGTCTACACCCACTACCAGCGCACGCTCAAGGCGTTCAACGCGGTGGATTTCGACGACCTGATCCTGCTCCCGGTGAAGCTGTTCGAAGAACACGCCGACATCCTGGAAAAATGGCAGAACAAGGTGCGCTACCTGCTGGTGGACGAATACCAGGACACCAACGCCAGCCAATATTTGCTGGTGAAAATGCTCATCGGCAAACGCAACCAGTTCACCGTGGTGGGCGACGACGACCAGTCGATCTACGCCTGGCGCGGCGCGCGCCCGGAAAACCTGATGCTGCTCAAGGACGACTACCCCTCCTTGAAGGTGGTGATGCTGGAGCAGAACTATCGCTCCACCAGCCGCATCCTGCGCTGCGCCAACGTGCTGATCTCGAACAACCCGCACGAATTCGAAAAGCAGCTGTGGAGTGAAATGGGTCACGGCGACGAAATCCGCGTGATTCGCTGCCGCAACGAGGACGCCGAGGCCGAGCGCGTGGCCATGGAAATCCTCAGCCTGCACTTGCGCACCGACCGCCCGTACAGCGATTTCGCGATCCTGTATCGCGGCAACTACCAGGCCAAGCTGATCGAGCTGAAATTGCAGCACCACCAGGTGCCGTATCGCCTGTCCGGCGGCAACAGCTTTTTCGGTCGCCAGGAAGTAAAGGACCTGATGGCCTACTTCCGCCTGATCGTGAACCCGGACGACGACAACGCCTTCCTGCGGGTGATCAACGTGCCGCGCCGCGAGATCGGCTCGACCACGCTGGAGAAGCTGGGCAACTACGCCACCGAACGCAAGATCTCGATGTACGCCGCCACCGACGAAATCGGCCTGGGCGAGCATCTCGACAGCCGCTTCACCGATCGCCTGTCGCGTTTCAAGCGCTTCATGGACAGGGTGCGCGAGCAGTGCGCCGGCGAAGACCCGATCTCGGCCCTGCGCAGCATGGTCATGGACATCGACTACGAGAACTGGCTGCGCACCAACAGCTCCAGCGACAAGGCTGCCGATTACCGCATGGGTAACGTCTGGTTCCTGATCGAGGCGCTGAAGAACACCCTGGAAAAAGACGAAGAAGGCGAGATGACCGTCGAGGACGCCATCGGCAAACTCGTCCTGCGCGACATGCTCGAGCGCCAGCAGGAAGAGGAAGACGGCGCCGAAGGCGTGCAGATGATGACCTTGCATGCGTCCAAGGGCCTGGAATTCCCCTACGTGTTCATCATGGGCATGGAGGAGGAAATCCTCCCGCACCGCTCCAGCATCGAAGCCGACACCATCGAAGAAGAACGTCGCCTGGCCTACGTGGGCATTACCCGTGCGCGCCAGACCCTGGCCTTCACCTTCGCCGCCAAGCGCAAGCAGTACGGCGAGATCATCGATTGCGCGCCGAGCCGCTTCCTCGATGAGTTGCCGCCGGACGACCTGGCCTGGGAAGGCAACGACGACACACCGACCGAAGTCAAAGCCGTGCGAGGCAACAACGCATTGGCGGATATACGCGCGATGTTAAAGCGCTAGAATTGACCACTTTTTTAAAACCTTAGGGCGCACAAGGCGCCAACAGAGGACAGCTTCATGGAAGCCCTGCACAAGAAAATTCGCGAAGAAGGCATCGTGCTTTCCGACCAGGTCCTGAAAGTCGACGCCTTTCTGAACCACCAGATCGACCCGGCCCTGATGAAGCTGATCGGCGACGAATTCGCCACGCTGTTCAAGGATTCGGGCATCACCAAGATCGTCACCATCGAAGCCTCGGGCATCGCCCCGGCGATCATGACCGGTCTGAACCTTGGCGTGCCGGTGATCTTCGCCCGCAAGCACCAGTCCCTGACCCTGACCGAAAACCTGCTGTCGGCGACCGTGTACTCGTTCACCAAGCAGACCGAAAGCACCGTGGCCATCTCTCCGCGCCACCTGACCAGCAGCGACCGCGTGCTGATCATCGATGACTTCCTGGCCAACGGTAAGGCGTCCCAGGCACTGATTTCGATCATCAAACAGGCCGGCGCCACCGTGGCAGGCCTGGGGATCGTGATCGAGAAGTCGTTCCAGGGTGGCCGTGCAGAGCTGGATTCGCAGGGTTATCGCGTAGAGTCCCTGGCGCGTGTGAAGTCGCTGGCCGGTGGCGTCGTAACCTTCATCGAATAAAGGCCACACTGCACATCCCCCTGTGGGAGCGAGCTTACTCGCGATTGCATAGTGTCAGTCGACATCTTCGTTGACTGATACACCGCTATCGCGAGCAAGCTCGCTCCCACAGTTGTTTTGGGGGGGCAGTTACTGCGCAGTCGCCTTGAGGCCAGTGAGCAGCAAGCGCTGATACAAGTCTTCCTTCAGCCCTTCCGGACTGGCCAACTGCATGCGCTCCAGATGTTCTGGAAACAACGCAGGCTCCGGCGCATCCAATGCTGCCTTGCCCAACTCCAGCACCTCGCTCAGCTTGAACTTGCTCTTGAGCCAGTTCAGCGCCCGCAACACATCCCGCTCGACCTCGGTGAAATCACAACCCAGCGGATACTCTGGAAACAACTGCGGGTGCCGCGCCTGAATCTCCTGCAAACGCTGCGGGCTGTTATCGGTAAAGCGCGGATCGAGACGGAAGTCCTTGGGCAATTTGCCGACTTTCTGTGCCTGCGCGATCAGCCCCGACTGGAAACGTGAGTCGCTGATATTTAACAGTGCTTCAATCACCGCCGCATCGGTCTTGCCCCGCAGGTCGGCGATGCCGTACTCGGTGACCACGATGTCCCGCAGATGCCGCGGAATCGTACAGTGACCATACTCCCAGACGATGTTCGAGCTGACGTCGCCTCCAGACTCACGCCAGCTGCGCAGCAGCAACACCGAACGCGCGCCTTGCAACGCATGCCCCTGCACCACGAAGTTGTATTGCCCGCCTACGCCGCTGAGCACACGTCCGTCTTCGAGCTGATCCGCCACCGCGGCACCGAGCAAGGTCACGGTGAACGCGGTGTTGATGAACCTCGCATCGAGACGTTGCAAGCGCTTGAGTTCTTCCTGGCCGTAGAGCTCGTTGATGTAGCTGATGCGGGTCATGTTGAATTCAAGCCGCTTGCTCTGCGGCAACTCACGCAAGCGTTCATAGAAGCTGCGCGGCCCGAGGAAGAATCCGCCGTGCACCGAGATGCCATCGGTTTGCGCAGCCTCGTCGAGGGTGCCGGCATTCGCCTGCTGTTGGGTCGCCGCGTTCGGATAAACCTTACGCCGCACGATCCCGGCATCGGCCAGCACCAACAAGCCGTTGACGAACATTTCGCTGCAGCCATACAAGCCTTTGGCGAAGGGCTCGATGCCGCCTTCGCGCTCGATCAGTTGCGCCCAGTGGCTGAGGTTTACGTCTGCCAGCAAAGCCCTGTATCCGTCGTTGTCGGCTTGCCGCGCCAGCAGCGCCGCCGTCAGCGCATCACCCATGGAACCGATGCCGATCTGCAAGGTGCCGCCGTCACGCACCAGAGTGCTGGCGTGCAGGCCGATGAAATGGTCCTGAAAGCCCACCGGCATGTTTGGCGTGGAAAACAGCGTGGTGTTGTCCTTCTCATCGATCAGCAGGTCAAAGGTGTCGATGCCCAGTTCCGCATCGCCGGGCATGTAAGGCAGATCGTTGTGTACTTGGCCGACCATCAGGATGGTTTCTCCGGCGGCGCGGCGCTTGGCGATCATCGGCAATAGGTCGAGGGTGATGTCCGGGTTGCAGCTGAGGCTCAAGCGGTCGGGATGCTCGGCATGGCTGGCCACCAGTTGCGCCACCAGATTCAACCCGGCGGTGTTGATGTCCCGGGCCGCATGGCTGTAGTTGCTGCTGACGTAATCCTGTTGCGCCGTAGCACAGTTGAGCAGGCTGCCAGGCTGCATGAAGAACTGTTGGATGTGGATGTTGCCCGGTAAACCGTCGCGACGCAGGTCGGCGAGAAACTCCAGCTCCGGATAATCGCCGAACACCCGCTCGACAAAGGGTTCGAGAAATCGCTTTTGCAAACCATCGCCCAAGGGTGGGCGCCCCAGACACAACGCGGTGTAGATCGTCAGTCGTCGCTCGGGCGACTGTGCGATTCGTCGATACAGCGCGCTGACGAAGTGATTGGGTTTGCCCAACCCCAGAGGCAGGCCCATGTGGATATGCGTCGGCAACCGTGCCAAGACGTCATCGACTGCCTGTTCGATAGAGCACAGCTGAACCATCGGATCACCCCTCGCTTTCCATGACTTGAGCCTGGACCGAGCTTGCCGGGTCTTTGCTGCAATGAACAGTCCGTTAATGCCAATCGGCCGCCACAAAGACCTTGTAGGAGCGAGCTCGCTCGCGAAGAACCTGAGAGCACCGCGGGGTGCCAGGTTTCCAGCGTTATCGTTGACGACCATCGCGAGCGAGCTCGCTCCTACAAGGGTCAGCGCGGACTTGCAGGCACAAAAAAACCGTCCTGGGACGGTTTTTTGCGAACGATGCGGCGCCTTATTTCAGGCCGGACATCTTCTGGATGGCGCTTTTGAGCTCGGCGTCTGCACAATCGGCGCAGGTGCCTTTTGGCGGCATCGCGTTGATGCCGGAGATCGCCTTGGCGAGCAAGCCGTCAACACCACCTTCTTTCTTGGCACGCTCGCCCCAAGCGGCGGCATCACCGATTTTCGGCGCGCCCAACAGGCCTGAACCGTGGCAAGCGTTGCAATGTTTTGCAATCACTTCATCCGGGGTTTTCGCACCACCACCGCCGCCAGCGGAAGCGGCCACTTCCATGCCCTTGCACTCTTTACCCTGAACACAAACCTGGCCGACTGGCTCAAGGCGTTTGGCAATATCGTCGTTGGTCGCAGCCTGAGCGCTGACACTGACAGCCCATAGGGCCAATACGGTTGCTGGTGCAGCCAGCATTTTCATAATTAGGTTCACGCGTTCACCCTCAATGGTGGCTAGTCACGCCTACGGCCACGGTTCGCAGGCGGGCGCAAGTATAGCGGTAAGCCCGCCGCACTGAAACAACCCCAAAGTCGGAGGGGTCTTAGGCCGCGACGGAAAAACAGCCCGGGCACCTCTGCGATGCTGGCAGGACGCCTCTTTTCTTAGAAATTCGCTGGTGTGGCTGCGCTGATTAGTCGCGCAGGCGCATCGAACGGATTTCGGAAACGGTGTGGCTTGGTACTTTCAAAGTAGTAGCTATCGCCGGCTTCGAGGACAAAAGTTTCGAGACCGACCACCAGTTCCAGTTTTCCTTCGACCAGGATGCCGGTTTCCTCGCCCTCATGGGTGAGCATCTCGTCACCGGTATCGGCGCCTGGCGGATAGATTTCATTGAGGAATGCGATGGCCCGGCTCGGGTGCGCCCGACCGACCAGCTTCATGGTCACGGCACCATCGGAAATATCGATCAGCTCGTTGGCCTTGTAGACGATCTGGGTCGGTTTTTCCTGCAGGATTTCTTCGGAAAAGAACTCGACCATGGACATGGGAATCCCGCCCAACACCTTGCGCAGCGAACTGATCGAAGGGCTAACGCTGTTCTTCTCGATCATCGAAATCGTGCTGTTGGTGACCCCCGCCCGTTTGGCGAGCTCACGCTGGGAAAGGCCTTTGAGCCTACGGATGGATTGCAGTCGTTCACCGACGTCCAAAGCTTGCGCCTCCAGGATTCAGATTGTTGGAATATTGAGCGTTATCATGGCGACAGCGTTCAGTATTTACAACACCTTGACCTGAATCCTGCTCAGCGAGGCGACTTCCGGTCTGGAGCCCTGCTCACTAAGCCCCGGAATAGAGCAGTGGCACTCGGCGCAGGTTGCAGAAGATCTGGTAAGGAATCGTGCCGGCAGCCATGGCCACATCACTGGCGAGGATGTTTTTGCCCCACAACTCGACGGTCGAACCGAGACCGGCCTGCGGCACATCGGTCAGGTCGATACAGAGCATGTCCATCGATACCCGGCCGATCAACTGGCTGCGCTGCCCGGCAACCAGCACTGGCGTGCCGGTCGGTGCCAGACGTGGGTAGCCGTCGGCGTAACCCATGGCCACCACGCCAATGCGCATCGGTTTAGGGGTGATGAATTTGGCGCCGTAACCGACGGGCTCGCCAGCCGGCAACTCGCGCACACTGATCACCTTCGATTCCAGGGTCATGACCGGTTGCAGCCGCGATGCCACTTCGTTGGCTTCTTCGAAGGGCGTGGCGCCATACAGCATGATGCCTGGGCGCACCCAGTCACTCGGTATCTGCGGCCAACCGAGCACCGCCGGCGAGTTGCGCAGGCTGACCTCGGCGGACAAGCCCTTGCGTGCCGCTTCAAATACCGCCACCTGCTCCGCGCTGGCCTGTTCGTGCAGTTCGTCGGCACGCGCAAAGTGGCTCATCAGCACCACTTTCGCGACCTTGCCGCTGGCCAGCAGCCGTTGATAGGCCGCCTGATAATCCGCCGGGTGCAGGCCCACCCGGTGCATGCCCGAGTCGAGCTTCAGCCACACGGTGATCGGCTTGCTCAACGCGGCTTTTTCGATGGCTTCGAGCTGCCACAGCGAATGCACCACGCACCAGAAATCATGCTCGAAGATCAGCGCCAGCTCGTCGGCTTCGAAAAAGCCTTCCAACAGCAGGACCGGCGCACGAATGCCCGCCGCCCGCAGCTCCAAGGCCTCTTCGATGCAGGCCACGGCAAACCCGTCCGCCTCGGCTTCCAGCGCCTGGGCGCAACGCACCGCGCCATGGCCATAGGCATCGGCCTTGATCACCGCGAGGGCACGAGCCCCCGTGAGTTCACGGGCGATCCGGTAGTTGTGACGCAGGGCTTGAAGGTCGATCAGGGCACGGGCAGGACGCATGGCGGCAGACTTCTGGTCGGGTTATCGGGAAGAAAAACCGGTGCTGGCTGACAGCGTTAACCACCAACAGCACCGGGAGAGGGATCTTTTCTGACAGGCTTATGGCAGAGCGGCGACAACCGACAGCTCGACCAGGATTTCCGGTTCGCACAATTTCGCTTCAACGGTGGCTCGGGCGGGAGCGACGCCTTTTGGCAGCCACTTGTCCCACACCGCGTTCATGCCTTCGAAATGCGCGTCGATGTCCTTCAGGTAAATCGTCACCGACAGCAGATTGTGCTTGTCGGTGCCGGCCAGATCGAGCAACCGCTCGATGTTGGCGAGAGTTTCACGGGTCTGCTGTTCAATCCCGGCGTTCATGTCGTCGCCCACCTGTCCGGCCAGGTAAACCGTGCCGTTATGGGTGACGATCTGACTCATGCGCTCATTGGTGAGCTGGCGCTGGACTGACATGCTTAGCAGACTCCTGGGTTTTGTTGCCATAACGGGAAATATCGAGGCCTTCGGCGCTGATCTGCGGCTTTCTCTTGGCCATCAGGTCCGCCAGCAAGCGACCGGAGCCACAGGCCATGGTCCAGCCCAGCGTGCCGTGACCGGTGTTCAGGAACAGGTTCTTGAACGGTGTGGCGCCTACGATTGGCGTGCCATCTGGAGTGGTCGGGCGCAGGCCGGTCCAGAAGCTCGCTTCGGCCAGATTGCCGCCCTGAGGATAAAGGTCGTTGACGATCATCTCCAGGGTTTCGCGCCGGCGCGGATTCAGCGACAGGTCAAAACCGGCGATCTCCGCCATGCCGCCAACGCGGATGCGGTTGTCGAAACGGGTGATCGCGACCTTGTAGGTCTCGTCGAGAATGGTCGAAGTCGGGGCCATTGCCGGGTTGGTGATCGGCACGGTCAGGGAGTAGCCCTTGAGCGGGTACACCGGCGCCTTGATCCCCAGTGGTTTGAGCAATTGCGGCGAGTAGCTGCCAAGCGCCAGGACGTAGCGGTCGGCGGTTTCCAGCTTGCCGTCGATCCATACGCCGTTGATGCGGTCACCGGCGAAGTCGAGGCGCTGAATGTCCTGGTCGAAACGGAATTGCACACCGAGGTTCGCGGCCATCTCGGCGAGCTTGGTGGTGAACATCTGGCAGTCGCCGGTCTGGTCGTTCGGCAGGCGCAAGGCACCGGCGAGGATGTCAGTGACGCTGGCCAGCGCCGGCTCAACGCGGGCAATACCTTCGCGGTCGAGCAATTCGAACGGCACACCGGACTCTTTCAGCACGGCGATGTCTTTCGCGGCGCCGTCCAGTTGAGCCTGGGTGCGGAACAGTTGGGTGGTACCGAGGCTGCGGCCTTCATAGGCAATGCCGGTTTCGGCACGCAGTTCATCGAGGCAGTCACGGCTGTACTCGGACAGACGGACCATGCGCTCCTTGTTCACCGCGTAACGGCTGGCGGTGCAGTTGCGCAGCATCTGTGCCATCCACAGGTACTGGTCGATGTCGGCCGTGGCCTTGATCGCCAGTGGCGCGTGGCGCTGCAACAGCCACTTGATGGCCTTGAGCGGCACGCCCGGCGCGGCCCACGGCGAGGCATAACCCGGCGAGACCTGCCCGGCATTGGCGAAACTGGTCTCCATGGCAGCGGCCGGCTGCCGGTCCACAACCACCACTTCAAACCCGGCACGGGCCAGATAATAAGCACTGGTGGTACCGATGACGCCGCTACCCAAGACCATGACGCGCATTTTCATATCCCTCATCGCGGCTAACCGCTGACGTTTGTTATTCAGAGCTTCAGATGTGCGCAGTGTAAAAAAGATTTGCCAGTGCATTTCACTATATAAGCGCCTATATTTGGCGACAATTCTCGGCAAAAACCCTTTTCACGGAGGCGCATCCCCTATGCGTACCAACACTCAGACCAAACGTGAGCTGGACAAGATCGACCGCAACATCCTGCGGATCCTGCAAGCGGACGGGCGGATTTCCTTTACCGAGCTTGGGGAAAAGGTCGGGCTCTCGACCACGCCCTGTACCGAGCGGGTCCGGCGTCTGGAGCGCGAAGGGATCATCATGGGCTACAACGCCAGGCTCAATCCGCAGCATCTGAAGGGTAGTCTGCTGGTGTTCGTCGAGATCAGCCTGGACTACAAGTCCGGCGATACTTTCGAAGAGTTCCGGCGTGCGGTGCTGAAATTGCCCCATGTGCTGGAGTGCCACCTGGTGTCAGGGGATTTCGACTACCTGGTGAAGGCGCGGATTTCCGAGATGGCCTCGTACCGCAAATTGCTGGGCGACATCCTGCTCAAGCTGCCCCACGTGCGCGAGTCCAAGAGTTACATCGTGATGGAAGAGGTGAAAGAGAGTCTGACTCTGCCGATTCCGGATTGAAGATTTTCCGGTGTCTGTTCCGACCCCATCGCGAGCAAGCTCGCTCCCACAATGAACCGGTTTTGAACACAAAATTCAGGCAGACTCAAATACCTGTGGGAGCGAGCTTGCTCGCGATTGAGGCAACTCGGTCCACCTGAAGACCCGCTGTTTTAAACCAACACCTGCCGGGTACTGGCCATGTACTCGAACACCTGCTTCTCCACTCTCGGATGAATCAACTCCACTGGCCCCCGCCCATTGGGGCACGGCAGGGTCTTGGTGGTGCCGAACAACCGGCAGATCAGCGGCCGCTCGTCATACACCGTGCAACCATTGGGCCCCAGATGCACACAGTTGAGTTCTTCCATGGCGGCATCCTGCTCGGCGCGGGTCTTGCGCGGCAGGCGTGACATTTCTTCCGGCGAGGTGGTCACCGGCCCGCAGCAGTCATGGCAGCCGGGAACGCACTCGAACGAGGGAATCTGCTGTCGCAATGTGCGGATTGTCTGGCTGTTGCAGCTCATTGAAGCGGTGACCAATAGCGGAATAGAGCGCGATTCTGACGCAAAAGCCCCGATCCAGACAGCACCAGCCGACCAATGTTGCCCGTCCGGGAAGGTCCGGCTTATGCTCCGTCAAGTTTTCTAAACGCAAGCATCAGGAACACGCACATGAATGCCCGTGCTCAACAGCCTGCAATGAACCACACCGCGTCCTACTACGCCGCCAGCAGCCTGCCGCAGCCCGAACTTCCGGCGCTCCAAGGCGAAGTGATGGCCGATGTCTGTGTGGTAGGCGGTGGGTTTTCGGGGTTGAACACGGCGCTTGAGCTGGCCGAACGCGGCCTTAGTGTAGTGTTGCTTGAAGCCCATAGAATCGGCTGGGGCGCCAGTGGACGCAATGGCGGGCAACTGATCCGCGGCGTCGGCCACGGCCTCGATCAGTTCACCAACGTCATCGGTGTCGAAGGTGTTCGGCAAATGAAACTCATGGGCCTGGAAGCCGTGGAAATCGTCCGGCAACGGATCGAGCACTTCCAGATCCCCTGCGACCTGACCTGGGGATATTGCGACCTCGCCAACAAGCCCCGTGACCTTGAAGGTTTCGCCGAGGATGCCGAAGAGCTGCGCAGCCTCGGTTATCGCTACGAGACCCGTTTGCTGCAAGCCAACGAGATGCACACCGTGGTCGGCTCTACGCGTTACGTCGGCGGCCTGATCGACATGGGCTCGGGGCACCTGCATCCACTGAACCTGGCCTTGGGCGAAGCATCCGCGGCACAACGACTGGGGGTCCAGTTGTTCGAGCACTCGGCCGTGACCCGCATCGACTATGGCCCAGAGATCAAGGTCCATGCCGCCGAGGGCTCGGTGCGCGCCAAGACCCTGGTACTGGGTTGCAATGCTTACCTCAATGACCTCAACCCGGAACTCAGCGGCAAAGTCCTGCCCGCCGGCAGCTACATCATCGCCACCGAACCACTGAGCGAAGAACGGGCCCACGCCCTGCTGCCGCAGAACATGGCGGTCTGTGACCAGCGCGTGGCGCTGGACTACTACCGGCTCTCGGCGGACCGGCGCCTGCTGTTTGGTGGTGCCTGCCATTACTCCGGCCGCGACCCCAAAGACATCGCTGCGTACATGCGTCCGAAAATGCTGGAGGTCTTCCCGCAACTCAGTGCAGTGAAGATCGATTACCAATGGGGCGGCATGATCGGTATCGGCGCCAACCGCCTGCCGCAGATCGGGCGACTCAAGGACCAGCCGAATGTGTATTACGCCCAGGCCTATTCCGGTCATGGCGTGAACGCCACACACCTGGCCGGCAAGCTGTTGGCCGAAGCCATCAGCGGCCAGCACAGCGGCGGCTTCGATCTGTTTGCCAAGGTGCCGCACATCACATTCCCGGGTGGCAAGCATTTGCGTTCGCCGTTGCTGGCATTGGGGATGTTGTGGCATCGGTTTAAAGAGTTGGTCTGAAGGTTTAGCTGGGCCTGTACCGACGCCATCGCGAGCAAGCTCGCTCCCACAGTGTTTGGCAGTGTTCACAAAATTTGTGTTCACCACCGTTCCTTGTGGGAGCGAGCTTGCTCGCGATGAGGCCCTGAAGAACACCGCAAAACTCAGATCCGCCAGAAAGGCTTCAGCCCCTCCTCCCGCGCCTGCTCCCGCGTCAGCCCGATGTCCTTGAGCTGGTCAGCCGTCAGGGCCAGCAACGCCTTGCGCGTGTGCAGGCGACGCCAGAACCGGTCCCAGCGATTCAGGCCGGACGACGCATTGCCCATGCCCCCCTCCCGCGTGCCGTTGTTCTGCCCGGTCGCCAGCTCCTGACTGTGTAACGTCAGCCGCACATCGCTCAAACCGTTCATCTTGGATGCTCCTGTTTACTTGGGTAGCCAGAGGTTCCATGATGCGTGGGCGCGCAAGAGCATTACAGATTCAAAACAACTGTATTAACTCCATACAGCTCTGCCGATTCCGCCACTGAATCCCGATTTTTCGCCCGATCTGTACTGGTTAACCGAATCACCCTTATCGAGGCTGCACCATGACCCTTTACGTCAACCTCGCCGAATTGCTCGGCACACGTATCGAACAGGGCTTCTATCGCCCCGGCGACCGGCTGCCTTCGGTTCGGGCGCTGAGCGTCGAGCACGGCGTCAGCCTGAGCACAGTGCAGCAGGCCTATCGGGTGCTGGAGGACAGCGGGCTGGCCATGCCTCGGCCCAAGTCCGGGTACTTCGTCCCGGCCAGCCGCGAACTGCCGGATTTGCCGGCAGTCGGCCGCCCGGCCCAACGGCCGGTGGACATTTCCCAATGGGATCAAGTGCTGGAGTTGATTCGCGCCGTTCCGCGCAAAGACGTGGTGCAACTGGGTCGCGGCATGCCGGACATCACCAGTGCGACCATGAAACCGCTGCTGCGTGACCTGGCGCGAATCAGCCGTCGGCAGGACATGCCCGGCCTGTATTACGACAACATCCACGGCAACCTTGAACTGCGCGAACAGATCGCTCGCCTGATGCTCGATTCCGGCTGCCAGTTGAGTGCCAGCGAACTGGTGGTGACCACTGGATGCCATGAAGCGCTGTCCACCAGTATTCGCGCGACCTGCGAGCCCGGCGACATTGTCGCGGTGGACTCGCCGAGCTTTCACGGCGCGATGCAGACCCTCAAGGGCCTGGGCATGAAGGCCCTGGAAATCCCCACCGATCCACTGACCGGCATCAGCCTCGAAGCGCTGGAACTGGCCCTGGAACAGTGGCCGATCAAGGTCATACAGTTGACCCCCAACTGCAACAACCCGTTGGGCTACATCATGCCGGAGTCGCGCAAACGCGCGTTGTTGACGCTTGCGCAGCGCTATGACGTGGCGATCATCGAGGACGATGTGTATGGCGAGCTCGCCTACACCTACCCGCGTCCGCGCACGATCAAGTCCTTGGACGAGGACGGTCGTGTCCTGTTGTGCAGTTCGTTTTCCAAGACCCTGGCACCCGGCCTGCGCATCGGCTGGGTCGCGCCCGGCCGCTATCTGGAACGGGTACTGCACATGAAATACATCAGCACCGGATCCACCGCGCCACAACCGCAGATCGCCATCGCCGAATTCCTTAAAGGTGGCCACTTCGAACCGCATTTGCGGCGGATGCGTACGCAATACCAGCGCAATCGCGACATGATGATTGATTGGGTGACCCGCTACTTCCCGGCCGGCACCCGCGCCAGTCGCCCACAGGGCAGCTTCATGCTGTGGGTCGAACTACCGGAAGGTTTCGACACCCTGAAACTGAATCGCGCATTGCACGACCAGGGCGTACAGATTGCCGTGGGCAGTATTTTTTCCGCCTCGGGCAAGTACCGCAATTGCCTGCGCATGAACTACGCTGCCAAGCCAACACCGCAGATCGAAGACGCAGTACGCAAGGTCGGTACGACAGCGATCAGACTGCTGGCGGAAAACGATCAGCTCAGCGACTGACCTTTCTTCGGGAATCAGCGTACATATGCCTATCTGCGCCGCCAAACGGAGTTGGTGGCGGCGCTTCAATGCCTGGCTGAG
Organism: Pseudomonas sp. GW821-FHT12A04; assembly: GCF_058807755.1. Classification (NCBI taxonomy): domain Bacteria; kingdom Pseudomonadati; phylum Pseudomonadota; class Gammaproteobacteria; order Pseudomonadales; family Pseudomonadaceae; genus Pseudomonas; species Pseudomonas sp. GW821-FHT12A04. Next base: position 247,086 of record NZ_JBXAQZ010000002.1, on the reverse strand, counting down.
CAATTCGGTTGGCTGGGGACGATGTTGTAAGACTCGACCGCCACAGTCCTGCGATGCTCATCAGGCTGGCTGAGCGGTGCCAAACGCCCCTTGCCGCGACACCACAATCAGTACGCCCAAGGCCCCCACTGCCATCAGCAACGGCAACGCATGGCCGTTGATCCACTGGCTGCCGGCACCCGCCAGCAGCGGCCCGACCAAGCAACCAATCCCCCACAGCTGTGCAATATGCGCGTTGGCCCGCACCAGTGCGTCGTCGCGATAACGCTCACCGATCAGGATCAGTGACAAGGTGAACAAGCCACCGGCACTGGCGCCAAACAAGACCCACAGCGGCCAGATCAGCAGTGTGTCGATCAGCATCGGAATCGCCAGGCTCGACACCAGCAAGACGACTGCGCAGCCGGTAAACAACGCCCGCCGCGACAAACGATCGGCCAACGCACCAATCGGCAATTGCAGCACCGCATCACCGACGACCACCGTACTGACCATCGCCAGAGCGATCTCCGTGGTGAAGCCCTGGCGCAGGCAGTAGACCGGCAACAGCGTCAAAATCATCGCCTCGAACGCGGCGAACAGCGACACCGCCCAGGCAATCGCCGGCAGGCCACGACAAAACTCAAGCAAATCACGCAGGGTCACGCTGCTGGCTTCACTGCTCGGCGCGCCACTGCGGCCCAGCAACAGGAACGGAGCCCCCATCAGCAAACCGACGCCCACCCAAAAGCCATAGTCATGCTCGGTACCGAGGAAGCCCAACAACACCGGCCCCGCCAGCTGACTCAATGCGTAGCTGCTGCCATACAGCGCCACCAGCCGCCCGCGCCATTGCTCGACCACCAGTTGATTGATCCAGCTTTCACCGATGATGAATACAAGGGTCAGGATCACCCCGATCATCAGCCGCAGCACCAACCAGATCGGATAGCTCGGCAACAGCGCCAGCAAACCGATCGAAATCGCCCCGGCCCACAGGCACAGGCGCATCAGATTGGCCGTGCCGAATCGCGCCGCCAGATGGCTGGAGATTTTCGCCCCCAGCAGGACGCCGATGGCTGGCATCGCGGCCATCACGCCAATGGCAAACGAGCCGTAGCCCCAGCTTTCCAGGCGAAACGACACCAGCGGCATGCTGACACCCAGGGCCAGGCCGACACTCAGGACAGATGCCAAAACGGCGAAATAAGTCGCCCAACGCATGTTCCACGCTCCTGTGGATATTTTTATGTACAACACAAAACATTGTGGGAGCGAGCTTGCTCGCGATGACGGAGCAACATTCAACATTGAAGTCGACTGTTACACCGCTATCGCGAGCAAGCTCGCTCCCACAAGGGATCTGTGTCGTTCGGGAGGCCTGCTCTACAACAGACCTCCCTTAACGGCTTACAACTTGATCCAGGTCGCCTTCAGCTCGGTGTATTTGTCGAACGCGTGCAGGGATTTGTCGCGACCGTTGCCGGACTGCTTGAAGCCACCGAACGGAGCGGTCATGTCACCGCCATCGTACTGGTTGACCCACACACTACCGGCACGCAGTGCGCGGGCGGTGAGGTGGGCCTTGGAAATGTCGGCCGTCCAGACCGCAGCGGCCAGGCCGTACGGTGTGTCGTTGGCAATCGCGATGGCTTCTTCGGCGCTGTCGAATTCGATGACCGACAGTACCGGGCCGAAGATTTCTTCCTGGGCGATTTTCATCGCATTGCTCACACCATCGAAAATCGTCGGCTCAACGTAAGTGCCGCCAGTTTCCTGGAGCGTACGCTTGCCACCGGCCACCAACCTGGCGCCGTCGGCATGACCAGACTCGATGTAGGACAGTACGGTGTTCATCTGCTGGGTATCGACCAGCGCGCCAACATTGGTCGCCGGATCCAGCGGATTGCCCGGCTTCCAGGCCTTCAGCGCCTCGATCACCAGCGGCAGGAATTTGTCCTTGATCGAACGCTCCACCAGCAGGCGCGAACCGGCGGTGCAGACTTCGCCCTGGTTGAAGGCGATGGCGCCAGCAGCGGCTTCGGCAGCATCCTGCAGATTCGGCGCATCGGCGAACACGATGTTCGGGCTCTTGCCGCCGGCTTCGAGCCAGACTCGCTTCATGTTCGACTCGCCGGAGTAGATCAGCAATTGCTTGGCGATTTTGGTCGAGCCGGTGAATACCAGGGTGTCGACGTCGTTGTGCAGGGCCAAGGCCTTGCCGACGGTGTGACCGTAACCCGGCAGCACGTTCAGCACGCCTTTCGGGATGCCGGCTTCGACAGCCAGTTCAGCGATGCGGATGGCGGTCAGCGGGGATTTTTCGGACGGCTTGAGGATCACCGAGTTACCGGTGGACAGCGCAGGACCGAGTTTCCAGCACGCCATCATCAGCGGGAAGTTCCACGGCACGATGGCGCCCACAACACCCACCGGCTCACGGGTCACAAGACCCAACTGATCGTGCGGAGTGGCTGCCACTTCGTCGTAGATCTTGTCGATGGCTTCGCCGCTCCAGCTCAAGGCTTGCGCCGCGCCGGGAACGTCGATGTACAGGGAATCGCTGATCGGCTTGCCCATGTCCAGGGTTTCAAGCAGGGCCAGCACTTCGGCGTGCTGTTTCAGCAGGCCGGCAAAACGGATCATGGTGGACTTGCGTTTGGTCGGCGCCAGACGCGACCAGACACCGGAATTGAACGTGGCGCGAGCGTTTTCCACGGCGCGCTGGGCATCGGCGGCGTCACAACTGGCAATCTTGCCGAGCAGACGGCCATCGACCGGGCTGATGCACTCGAATGTCTCGCCGGAAACGGCGTCGGTGTATTCGCCATTGATATAGGCGCGGCCTTCGATTTTCAGGTCGCGGGCACGTTGTTCCCAGTCGGCACGGGTCAGGGTGGTCATGCGAGTGTCCTCCTCTTATTGATACGACACCCGCGTTCTTCGCGGGCGCTGTCAGGAATTCTGCCCGGCCAGCCTGCTTTTCGGCCCAAGGCATCCACCACCCTAAACCAGCGGCAGGTGAAGTTTCAATATATTTGACATAACACCGGCAAACGGCCTTGCGATGTTCATTTTAATAAACATAGACTTTGGCAATACCAACGCCATGACGGGGGAATACAACAATGAGCATCCAGAATATCGTCGACTTCAGCCAGGCCACCACCGCCGCCGAACGCTATCGCCCGGATCCGACCAAAGTACTGAAGGGTGATCCAGAGCAAGTGGTGTACAACCACTACAACAGCCCTTGCGGCCAATTGAACGCCGGCGTGTGGGAAGGGGCTGTCGGCCAGTGGACGGTAAACTTCACCGAGCACGAATACTGCGAAATCGTGCAGGGGGTTTCCGTGATACGTGACCTCGACGGCAACGCCAAGACGCTGCGTGTGGGTGATCGCTTCGTGATCCCGGCAGGCTTTCGCGGCACCTGGGAAGTGCTGGAGCCATGCCGCAAGATCTATGTGGCGTTTGAACAGAAGGCTTGAAGACTAGCGTTGTCAGGGCCCCTTCGCGAGCAAGCCCGCTCCCACATTCGAGCTTCAGTGAACACCACATTTGTGTCCGGCGACAATCAAGTGTGGGAGCGGGCTTGCTCGCGAAAGGGCCCTGACAGGCACTGCATAACCCACAGGCAACAAAAAAGGCCCGTATCTCGCGATACGGGCCTTTTTCGTAAGAGGGAAAAATCAATTACTTGATTTTGCCTTCTTTGTAGATCACGTGCTTGCGAACAACCGGATCATATTTCTTGATCTCGATTTTGTCCGGAGTAGTACGCTTGTTCTTGTCGGTAGTGTAGAAGTGACCAGTACCGGCGCTCGAAATCAAACGAATCAATTCACGCATGATTAGCTCCCTTAAACCTTGCCATCGCGGCGAAGTTCGGCCAGCACGACAGTGATGCCACGCTTGTCGATGATACGCATGCCTTTGGCAGATACGCGCAGACGCACAAAACGTTTCTCTTCTTCAACCCAGAAGCGGTGATGCTGCAGGTTCGGCAGGAAACGACGACGGGTTTTGTTGTTTGCGTGGGAAATGTTATTCCCAGTCACCGGACCCTTACCGGTAACTTGACAGACTCTAGACATGCCTCAGCCCTCTAAAACCACATGCCCAACCCGGCATGGGTTGGCCGCTTAATCTCTCAGTCATTTGGCGCCAGGCGCCGCGTTTCTTTAGAGGTCTTACCGGCTACACCTACAGTGAAGGAACCGGGCCCCTAGAAAAGAGCGCTGCTTTATACCAGAAAGACTAGAGAGCAACAACATTCAGTGTGCGTTGAATTCACAAAAACCCCGTTTTTCTGGCTCCGAGCGCCTTGGATAAAGGCTATCGTCGATGGCGACCGCTCGTCGCAGAAAATCGTTCAGCGAGCCATCCAAGGGGTTTGCTCAACCGCTGCACAGCAAAATCAGTCGCCTATAGTCCCCTTAAAATGAAAAAGGGGATAGTCATTTGCAAAAGAGCCCACTAGGGTAGGCCTTTTCCAGACTGCACTTGCAGATGGGCCTTCGACCTGTATAGGAAGCCGACCATGCGCCTTGCTGCCCTACCGCTGTTGCTCGCCCCGCTTCTGCTGAGCCCACAGGCATTTGCCGCCGCCCTGAGCGTCTGCACCGAGGCCAGCCCTGAAGGGTTCGACGTGGTGCAGTACAACTCGCTGACCACCACCAATGCCTCGGCCGATGTGTTGATGAATCGCCTGGTGGACTTTGACACGGCCAGTGGCAAAGTGGTCGCCAGCCTCGCCGATAGCTGGGAAGTCAGCCCCGATGGCCTGATCTACGTGTTCAAGTTGCACCCGCAGGTGAAATTCCATCGCACCGAGTACTTCACCCCGACGCGTGACCTGAGCGCCGAAGACGTGATTTTCAGCTTCGACCGTATGCTCGACCCGGCCAATGCGTGGCACAAAGTCGCCCAGAGCGGCTTCCCGCATGCGCAATCGATGCAGTTGCCTGCATTGATCAAGAAAATCGACGCCCTCGATCCGCAGACCGTGCGCTTCACCCTCGACCACCCGGATTCGACCTTCCTGGCGACCCTGAGCATGGGTTTCGCCTCGATCTATTCGGCCGAATACGCCGACAAACTGATGAAGACCGGCACACCCGAGAAGCTCAACAGCCAGCCGATCGGCACAGGGCCGTTCGTTTTCACTCGCTTCCAGAAGGACGCATCGGTTCGCTACAAAGCCAACCCCGACTACTTCGGCGGCAAACCCTCTGTAGATCCGCTGATCTTTGCCATCACCCCGGACGCCAACGTGCGCCTGCAGAAATTGCGCCGCAACGAATGCCAGATCGCCCTGTCGCCCAAGCCTCTGGACGTACAGGAAGCGCTGAAAGAGCCGACGCTGAAGGTCGAAAAGACTGACGCGTTCATGACCGCATTCGTCGGCATCAACAGTCAGCATCCGCCACTGGACAAGCCTGAAGTCCGCCAGGCCATCAACCTTGCCTTCGACAAGGCCAACTATGTCAAAGCCGTGTTCGAAGACACTGCCGAGGCGGCCAACGGTCCGTATCCGCCCAACACCTGGAGCTACGCCAAAGGCCTGCCGGGTTACCCTCACGACATCGCCAAGGCCAAGGCCTTGATGGCCAAGGCCGGACTCAAGGACGGCTTCCAGACCACCATCTGGACCCGCCCTTCCGGCAGCCTGCTTAACCCCAACCCAAGCCTTGGTGCCCAACTGCTGCAGTCTGACCTCGCGGAAATCGGCATTCAGGCCGAAATCCGCGTGATCGAATGGGGCGAACTGATCCGCCGCGCCAAGGCCGGAGAGCACGACTTGCTGTTCATGGGCTGGGCCGGTGACAACGGTGACCCGGACAACTTCCTCACGCCGCAGTTTTCCTGCGCGGGGGTCAAGTCTGGCACCAACTTCGCCCGCTACTGCAATCAGGACCTGGACAAGCTGATCAGCGCCGGCAAGACCACCGGCGAGCAAGGTGTGCGTAGCAAACTCTACGAACAGGCCCAGGCGCAGATCCAGCAGCAAGCTCTGTGGCTACCACTGGCTCACCCGACAGCCTTCGCGCTGACGCGCAAGGATGTCGAGGGGTATTCGGTCAGCCCGTTCGGCCGGCAGGATTACTCCAAGGTCAACCTCAAATAATCTGACACAACACAAAACCTGTGGGAGCGAGCTTGCTCGCGATAGCGGACTTTCAGGCAACATCAATGCTGAATGTGCCGACGCCATCGCGAGCAAGCTCGCTCCCACATGGAAAGCGTGCTTCTCACATCCTGCCTACATCCAGCCATACTCCGCCATCGACAACGGGTCGCCATCACCGATGATGAAATGGTCGAGCACCCGCACGTCAATCAACTCCAGCGCCTTTTGCAGGCGCTTGGTCAGCACCCGGTCGGACTGACTTGGGTCGGTGTTGCCCGAAGGATGGTTGTGACAGAGGATCAATGCCGCTGCGTTGTTGGCCAGGGCGCGCTTGACCACCTCTCGCGGATGAACGCTGGTGTTGTCGATGGAGCCGCGGAACAGCGTCTCGAACGCCAGTACCTGATGCCTGGAATCGAGAAACAGACAACCAAACACCTCGTGTGGCTCGTGGCGCAGCATCGATTTCAGATACTCGCGAACCGCGTGCGGACTCTCCAGTGCCGATTTATGGCGCGCACGCTCGGCCAGATGACGCCTGCTCATTTCTTGCGCAGCCTGTAACTGCGCAAATTTCGCCGGCCCAAGTCCCAACTGCTTGCTGAACGCTTCCTGATCGGCTTCAAGCAACAAACGCAGGCTGCCAAACTGATTCAACAGGTGTCGCGCCAGATCTACTGCACTTTTACCCACCACGCCGGTGCGTAAAAAGATCGCCAGCAATTCGGCATCCGAAAGGCTTCCCGCGCCCCGCTCAAGCAACCTCTCCCGCGGCCGTTCCGCCGCTGGCCAATCGCGAATACTCATAGCACCTCCCTGTCTGTGGGCACCGCTGTTCCGTAGCGGTCGCTGTGATATCGTAGCCCATCTTTTTTGCGGGCGAATTCACCCTGGGGAGGGGGTTTCGCCACGTATGTCACCAACGAATTGAAAGGCAGGCCTATGCAGCGGCTGTATCGGAAACGCATTGTTCTGGGCGTCGGCGGCGGTATCGCTGCCTACAAGAGCGCCGACCTGGTTCGCCGCCTGATCGATCAGGGCGCCGAAGTGCGCGTGGTCATGACCCGTGGCGGCGCAGAGTTCATCACCCCGTTGACCATGCAGGCCCTGTCCGGGCACCCGGTCCACCTGGACCTGCTGGACCCGGCGGCCGAGGCGGCCATGGGCCACATCGAACTGGCCAAATGGGCCGATCTGGTGCTGATCGCCCCCGCCACGGCGGACCTGATCGCCCGCCTGGCCCAAGGCATTGCCGATGATCTGCTGACCACGCTGGTGCTGGCCACCGACGCAGTGGTCGCCGTCGCGCCGGCAATGAACCAGGCGATGTGGCGCGATCCGGCGACCCAGGCTAACCTGGAAACCCTCGAAAGCCGCGACATCAAGGTTTTCGGCCCGGCCTCCGGCAGCCAGGCCTGCGGCGACGTCGGCCTGGGACGCATGCTCGAAGCCCTTGAACTGGCCCAGTGCGCCGCCGACTGCTTCCAGCGTCAGGCACTGACCGGCAAACACGTGCTGATTACGGCCGGCCCGACCCAGGAAAACATCGACCCGGTGCGCTACATCACCAACCACAGCTCCGGAAAAATGGGCTTTGCCCTAGCCGAAGCCGCTGTGGAAGCCGGTGCCCGCGTGACCCTGATCACCGGCCCCGTGCACCTGCCGACTCCGGATCGCGTCAACCGCATCGACGTGGTCAGCGCCCGCGACATGCTGGCCGCGTGTGAAGCGGCGATCCCTTGCGACCTGTTCATCGCCTCGGCAGCGGTCGCGGATTACCGTCCGGAAGTCGTCGCCCCGCAGAAACTCAAGAAAGATCCTACGAACGGCGACGGCTTGTTGCTACAGATGGTGCGTAACCCGGACATCCTGGCCACCATCGCCACCCGCCCCGACCGCCCGTTCAGTGTCGGTTTTGCCGCCGAGACCGAACACCTGCTCGATTACGCTGCACGCAAGTTGAAAGACAAGAACCTCGATCTGATCGTCGCCAACGACGTCGCCAACCCGAGCATTGGCTTCAACAGCGAAGAAAACGCCTGCAGCGTCATCGACCGTGAGCTTCACGCCACACTTTTCGCCCAGACCAGCAAGAGCAAGATTGCTCGCCAGCTGATCACTTTTATCGCCGAACGTCTGAACCAGGTTTAATTTACATGCACGCTTTGCAAGCCAAGATCCTCGACCCCCGCATCGGTACCGAATTCCCGCTGCCGCAATACGCCACACCGGGCTCCGCCGGCCTCGACCTGCGCGCCATGCTGGAACAGGACACCGTGATCAAGCCGGGTGAAACCGTGCTGATCCCCACCGGCCTGTCGGTCTATATCGGCGACCCGAACCTGGCGGCGCTGATTCTGCCGCGCTCGGGGATGGGCCATAAGCACGGCATCGTGCTGGGCAACCTGGTGGGGCTGATCGACTCCGACTACCAAGGCCCATTGATGGTTTCCTGCTGGAACCGTGGCCAGACCGAGTTCACCATGCCGGTTGGCGAGCGCTTGGCGCAACTGGTGCTGGTACCAGTAGTGCAGGCTCACTTCGAGATGGTTGAAGAGTTTGTTGAAACCGAGCGCGGCACCGGCGGCTTCGGCCATACCGGTACCCGCTGATCCGGTCTTGCTCTTCTTGTGGCGGGGGATCTGGCTCCCTCGCCACAAAATTCAAATTGTCATCTGCAAGGTTTAGCTCCGAAAATCAAGGCATTGCCCGGTCAAACCCTTGTCGTCAGGGGCGTCATGGCCCTTTCACACCACGAACTCTCTGTGGAAAACGCCGTCATACCCTTCAGTTTGAACCTGCCACCGAATGAATCGGCGGCCTGTCCAGCCACTTTCGAGATGGAGCATTTCCACAGATGAACACCCCGGCCAAAATCGCACCCAAGTTCCCTGACAGCATCTTCCGCGCCTACGACATCCGCGGCACCGTCCCGGAATTCCTGAACGCCGAAACCGCTTACTGGATCGGCCGCGCCGTCGGCTCCCAAAGCCTGGCCCAGGGCGAGCCAAACGTTTCCGTCGGTCGCGATGGTCGTCTGTCCGGCCCGGAGCTGGTCGCGCAACTGATCAAAGGCATCGCCGACAGCGGCTGCTACGTCAGTGATGTCGGCCTGGTCCCGACTCCGGCGCTTTACTACGCCGCCAACGTACTGGCCGGCAAATCCGGCGTGATGCTCACCGGCAGCCACAACCCGTCGAACTACAACGGTTTCAAGATCGTCATCGCCGGTGACACCCTGGCCAACGAACAGATCCAGGCCCTGCACGACCGCCTCAAGACCAACAACCTGAGCAGCGGCCAGGGCAGCATCACCCAGGTCGAGATCCTCGACCGCTACACCACCGAAATCGTCCAGGACATCAAGCTGGCCCGTCGCCTGAAAGTGGTCGTCGATTGCGGTAACGGCGCGGCCGGTGTGATCGCTCCGCAACTGATCGAAGCGCTGAACTGCGAAGTCATCCCGCTGTTCTGCGAAGTGGACGGCAACTTCCCGAACCACCACCCGGACCCGGGCAAGCCTGAAAACCTCGTGGACCTGATCGCCAAGGTCAAGGAAACCAACGCTGACATCGGCCTGGCCTTCGACGGCGATGGCGACCGCGTCGGCGTGGTGACCAACACCGGCAGCATCGTCTACCCAGACCGGTTGCTGATGCTGTTCGCCCGCGACGTTGTGGCGCGCAACCCGGGCGCCGAAATCATCTTTGACGTCAAATGCACCCGCCGCCTGATTCCGCTGATCAAGGAATACGGTGGCCGGTCGTTAATGTGGAAGACCGGTCACTCGTTGATCAAAAAGAAAATGAAACAATCCGGCGCCCTGCTGGCTGGCGAAATGAGCGGGCACATCTTCTTCAAGGAGCGCTGGTTCGGTTTCGACGACGGCATTTACAGCGCCGCGCGGTTGCTGGAGATCCTCAGCAAGGAAAAATCCTCGGCCGAAGAGTTGTTCGCGACCTTCCCGAACGATATTTCTACGCCGGAAATCAATATCCATGTGACCGAAGAGAGCAAATTCAGCATCATTGATGCATTGCACGATGCGCAGTGGGGCGAAGGCGCCGACCTGACCACCATTGACGGCGTGCGAGTCGACTATGCCAAAGGCTGGGGCCTGGTACGCGCATCCAACACCACACCGGTGCTGGTGCTGCGTTTCGAGGCCGATGACGAGGCTGAATTGCAGCGCATCAAGGACGTTTTCCACGCCCAGTTGAAGCGTGTTGCACCTGATCTCCAACTACCGTTCTGATTCACCCGGAGCCCTGAATGACCCTCGAACGCGAAGCCGCCGCCAACACCGCCAAGGTCCTGTCCGAAGCGCTGCCTTACATCCGCCGTTATGTCGGCAAGACACTGGTGATCAAATACGGCGGCAACGCGATGGAAAGCGAGGAGCTGAAAACCGGCTTCGCCCGCGACATCGTGCTGATGAAGGCCGTGGGCATCAACCCGGTGGTGGTTCACGGTGGCGGCCCGCAAATCGGTGACCTGCTCAAGCGCCTGTCGATCGAGAGCCATTTCGTCGACGGCATGCGCGTCACCGACGCCGCGACCATGGACGTGGTTGAAATGGTCCTCGGCGGCCAGGTCAACAAGGACATCGTCAACCTGATCAACCGTCATGGCGGCAGCGCCATCGGCCTGACCGGTAAAGACGCCGAGCTGATTCGCGCGAAGAAGCTCACCGTTACCCGTCAGACGCCGGAAATGACCACCCCGGAAATCATCGACATCGGCCACGTGGGCGAAGTAGTCGGCATCAATACCGACCTGCTGAACCTGTTGGTCAAGGGCGATTTCATCCCGGTGATCGCGCCCATCGGCGTCGGCGCCAACGGCGAGTCGTACAACATCAACGCTGACCTGGTGGCCGGTAAAGTCGCCGAGGCATTGAAAGCCGAGAAGTTGATGCTGCTGACCAACATCGCCGGCCTGATGGACAAGTCGGGCACGGTCCTGACCGGCCTGACAACCCAGCAAGTCGACGACCTGATCGCCGATGGCACCATCTATGGCGGCATGCTGCCGAAGATCCGTTGCGCACTGGAAGCAGTCCAGGGCGGCGTGGGCAGCTCGCTGATCATCGACGGTCGCGTGCCGAACGCGATCCTGCTGGAAATTTTCACCGATACCGGCGTGGGCACCCTGATCAGCAATCGCAAGCGTCACTGATTCAAGAACGTCATAAAGATCGCAACCTTCAGCGGCACCTACGGAAGTATGAATTTTCCGTAGGTGCTGACGAAGTCTGCGATCTTTTTTATGCGTGCAGGAAATGCCTCACTTCAGATAACGAAACGTCCGACATCATTAAGGAATCAATCTGCATAGGATCTTCCCTGCATCCACAGGAGATCTACCCATGCAAAAAGACCATGTTCCATACGGCAGTGACATTTCAGCAGGCACCTACGCCTGCGTAGACTGCGGATTTGAGTATTCAGGCCCGTCGCAAACATCAATGCCACCCTGCCCTGATTTCAAAAAGACCCCTCACACGCGCAAAGCCTGGAAAGTATTGACCGGCCAGGGCGACGCCCCGAATGACCCGTATCCGGAAAAAACCGACAAATCCGTCGAGAACAAAAAGGCCGAGACAACCAGCCCTGCGAGCAAAAAATAGCCACGGAGGCACTGAGCCATGCAGATCTCGTTCACGATCGACGCCCAGGCTTTCGAGCAGGAGCAGAAGGAACCGGTCAAGAAAACCCTGAAGATTTCCGACACGGAAATTGCTCATGCCTTACAGCGTATCGCCAGGGCGAGCCTGACTGAATATTTGAAAATGCTGGTTGAAGGCGGCATGCCGAGCCGGGCCGATGAAGCAAAACAGGACCGTTTGTTGTATCTGATTCAAAACTACTTCGGGCAGACCCTGCCAACCGAATCGCAGATATCGACGATTTTCCAGCTGACTCAGAGCCAAAGCAAAACCCTGCTGAAAAACACGGTTTCACGCTTCCGCAATCAATTGGACGAGATCCTGCAACACAGCATGCGAGCCGTGATCGAGTCTGCGGAGCACGCGCAGACCGTGTATCTGGTGGTGATCAGCTCGGACGTCATCCGCGATGAACTGAACATGCTGATCACCCAGAACGAGCCGACTTTCAAACCCATCATCAAACGCAAAGGCAGTGCCGGGCAGTTCGAAATCAGCGAGGATTCCCACGCGCTGCTGTGCCGGACACTGGGCCTGAATGCCGTTCAGTGACATCGTCGCGGTCAGTGGTTTGCTGCTGACCCTGACCACCTTCATGTTCAACCTGGCATGGCCAAAATTGCATGAAGCGTTGGAACTGGATGAAAAACAACCAGGCCCACTGGCCAGAAAACGTAGCCGAGAGAAGGTTTCAGGCGTTCTGCTCGGCTGCGCCCTGCCCCTGACCTGCGCCTTCACAGCACTTTTTTACGTCAACCTGCCGGCCGCCGCTCGAATCATGCGTGGCAGCAGACTGGATCTGTGGGATTTCGATGTGGACCGCACGCTTTACGTTCTAGTCGTCGTGGCACTGCTGGTGTTCGCGCTATTCAATCTGGGATTGGCACTAAAACTGATAGGAAAATGGCGAAGACTGCACTGACAGCACAAACAAAAAGCCCCTTGTAGGAGCAGCCGGTCGACGCTCGATTGCTCGCGATGGGCGCCAGAGCAACGCGGGCTGCCAGGCACTCCGCATTATCGTTGACGTTTTTCGCGAGCAAGCTCGCTCCTACAGGGTCGGTGTGTCAGACGCCGAACTGGGCGCGGTAGGCTTCCACAGCTGGCAGATGCTGCTTGAGCTGCGGATCGTCCGCCAGGAATTCCAGCACCTGGTTCAGCGAAACGATGCTGATCACCGGGATGCCGAAGTCACGCTCGACTTCCTGGATCGCCGACAACTCGCCGTTGCCACGCTCCTGACGGTTCAGGGCGATCAGCACGCCAGCGGCCTTGGCGCCGTCCTGGGAGGCGATGATCTGCATCACTTCACGGATGGCGGTGCCGGCGGTGATCACGTCGTCGATGATCAGCACTTCACCGGTCAGCGGTGCGCCAACCAGGCTGCCGCCTTCGCCGTGGGCCTTGGCTTCCTTGCGGTTGAAGCACCATGGCAAGTCACGGTTGTGATGCTCGGCCAGGGCCACGGCGGTAGTCGCCGCCAGCGGAATGCCTTTGTAGGCCGGGCCAAACAGCACGTCGAACGAAATGCCGCTCTCGGCAATGGCGGCGGCGTAGAAACGACCCAGCTGCGCCAGGGCCGAACCCGAGTTGAACAGGCCGGCATTGAAGAAGTAAGGACTGGTGCGCCCGGACTTCAGGGTGAACTCACCGAAGCGCAAAACGCCGCGATCGATGGCAAAACGGATGAAATCGCGCTGATACGCTTGCATGAAAAAACCCCAAATACCACGGATTTAGCTAATTAGCTTGACGCCGTGTATCATACACGCACGCGATTTTTGGGGCCATTTATGCGGATCATCAGTGTGAACGTCAATGGTATTCAGGCTGCAGTCGAGCGTGGTTTGCTCAGTTGGCTGCAAGCACAGAATGCCGACGTCATCTGCCTGCAGGACACCCGTGCCTCCGCCTTTGAACTGGATGACCCAGCCTTCCAACTGGATGGCTACTTCCTTTATGCCTGCGATGCTGAAGTCCCTGCCCAAGGCGGCGTGGCTTTGTATTCGCGGTTGCAACCGAAGGCTGTCATCAGCGGTCTCGGTTTCGAGACGGCCGACCGCTACGGGCGCTACCTGCAAGCAGATTTCGACAAAGTCAGTATTGCCACCTTGCTGCTTCCTTCGGGGATGAACGGCGATGAGGACTTGAACCAGAAGTTCAAGCTCATGGACGACTTCGGCAAGTACCTGGACAAGCAGCGGCGCAAACGCCGCGAGTACATTTATTGTGGCTCGCTGTACGTGGCGCAGCAGAAGCTCGACATCAAGAACTGGCGCGACAGCCAGCAATCTCCGGGCTTCCTGGCACCTGAACGTGCCTGGATGGACGAGATTGTCGGCAACATGGGTTATGTCGACGCCCTGCGGGAAGTCAGCCGGGAAGGCGACCAGTACAGCTGGTGGCCGGACAACGAACAGGCGGAGATGCTCAACCTCGGTTGGCGCTTCGACTATCAGTTGCTGACCCCTGGCCTGCGCCGCTTCGTACGCAGCGCACGCCTGCCACGCCAGCCGCGGTTCTCGCAACACGCGCCGCTGATCGTGGACTACGACTGGACGCTGACCATTTAAGCGTCGTTTCGCAGACACAAAAAAGCCGACTTCAGGGTCGGCTTTTTTGTGGGCGACGCTGGCGCCGCCCTCTGTAGGAGCGAGCTTGCTCGCGATGGTGTGTCAGTTGACACCAATGTGGCTGAGTGGCTGACACATCTTCGCGAGCAAGCTCGCTCCTACAAGGGGATCCTGCTGATCGTTATTTGATCAACCGCCATGTGAACGGATACCGATAAGGCTGCCCTTCATTGGCCTTCACCCCGGCAATGATCGTTAGCACCAGCGCACCGATCGCGATCAGGCCAAACAGGAAGAACCCGATAATCACCAGCATCAGCAAGAAGCAGATAGCCGAGGCAATCGCCACCGTTATCTGAAAGTTCAGCGCTTCCTTGCCCTGGGCATCGATGAACGGGTCCATCTCGCGCTTGATCTGCCAGAGAATCAGCGGGCCGATGATCGTACCGAACGGAATCCAGATCCCCAGCAAGGCGGACAAGTGGCAAAACATGGCCCACTGACGCGCCTCTTGGCTCGGCGTGGGCAGCGGCAGTTGCTCGTCACTCATAGTGTCCTCCTTGTCTGGAGCAGCCCGGTCAGTCGGCCAGGGCGGCCTTTTGCAGTTCGAAGATCTCGTTCATGCCTTTCTTGGCCAGTTCGAGCATGGCGTTCAGCTCTTCAGGCTGGAACGGCGCGCCTTCGGCAGTGCCCTGGACTTCGATGAAGCCGCCAGCGCTGGTCATTACCACGTTCAGGTCAGTCTCGGCGGCCGAGTCTTCCAGGTAATCGAGGTCGAGCACCGGCTCACCCTTGTACATGCCCACGGAAACCGCAGCGATCATCTGCTTGACCGGGTCGCCGCCTTTCAGGCCGCCACGCTTCTTGATCACTTTCAAGGCATCGATCAGCGCAACCATGGAACCGGTAATCGAAGCCGTGCGGGTGCCGCCATCGGCCTGGATCACATCGCAGTCGACGTACAGGGTGATATCGCCCAGTTTGGACATGTCCAGCGCAGCGCGCAGGGAGCGACCGATCAGACGCTGGATTTCCAGGGTGCGACCGCCTTGCTTGCCACGGCTGGCTTCACGCTGGTTACGCTCGCCGGTAGCACGCGGCAGCATGCCGTACTCGGCAGTCAACCAACCCTGGCCCTGGCCTTTCAGGAAACGCGGTACGCCCGGTTCAACGCTGACGGTGCAGATGACCTTGGTATCACCGAATTCGACCAGCACAGAACCCTCGGCGTGCTTGGTGTAGTTGCGGGTGATGCGGATCGAGCGGAGCTGATCGGCAGCGCGACCACTTGGACGTATCATAGGGAGTACCTGTACTGGGGACGGAAAACTGCGGAGCATTATAGAGCCGACGGCCGCCACTGGGCACTTCTAAAAAAATCCGCCGACGACCGAGGGCTCTGTACCGCGCGCCGCTGCAGGCCTGCCGCTCTTTGTCACACTGTGTGTTTGGGCGCATCCGCGCCACTGCGCTACAATCCTGCGCCTTTGCTGCCAGTCGGCTTTAATTCATTGATATCGGATTCCCGGAACCTTGGTTCTGTGCCGATCTGCCTTGCGAGGTACCTCCATGGTGCACAGCATGACCGCCTTCGCCCGCGTCGAGAAAGCCGGCGTCCAGGGCACCCTGAGCTGGGAACTGCGCTCGGTCAACAGCCGCTACCTGGAACCCCACCTGCGTCTGCCGGAGTCCTTTCGCGACCTCGAGGGCGCTGTTCGTGAAGCCCTGCGCCAGGGTGTATCGCGGGGCAAGCTTGAATGCACCCTGCGCTTCACCGAAGAAAACACCGGCAAGGCGCTGCAAATCGATCAGGAGCGCGCCGCGCAACTGGTCGCCGCCGCCGAGACCATCGCCAGCCTGATCAAGAACCCGGCAGCGCTGAACCCGCTGGAAGTCCTTGCCTGGCCCGGCGTACTGGTAGGCGACGCCACCGACCCGCAAGCCTTGAACGCCGAAGCGCTGGCACTGTTCAATCAGGGCCTCAAGGAGCTGAAGGCCGGCCGCGAGCGCGAAGGCGCGGAGCTGGCGCGACTGATCAACGAGCGCCTGAGCGCCATCGAAGAAGACGTGGTGACCTTGCGCGAACTGGTCCCGCAAATGCTCGCCACCCAGCGCCAGAAAGTCCTCGACCGTTTCGCCGACATGAAGGCCGAGATGGATCCGCAGCGCCTGGAGCAGGAAATGGTCATGCTCGCGCAAAAAAGTGACGTCGCCGAAGAACTGGATCGCCTGAGCACTCACATCATCGAAGTTCGCCGGGTGCTCAAATCCGGCGGTGCCGCCGGTCGGCGCCTGGACTTCCTGATGCAGGAACTCAACCGCGAAGCCAATACACTGGGCTCCAAAGCCTTCGACCCGCGCAGCACCCAGGCTGCGGTCAACCTCAAGGTGTTGATCGAGCAGATGCGCGAACAAGTGCAGAATATTGAGTAAGGCTACCCCGACATGACACACAGCACCGGCACCCTGTACATCATTTCCGCTCCTTCGGGCGCGGGCAAGAGCAGTCTGGTCAAGGCTTTGACCGACGCAAATCCGGAGATCCGCGTCTCGGTCTCCCACACCACCCGCGCCATGCGCCCCGGTGAAGTGAATGGCGTGAACTATCACTTCGTCGACCGCAGCGAGTTCGTGAAGATGATCGAGCACGGGGACTTCCTCGAGCGCGCCGAAGTGTTCGGCAACCTCTACGGCACCTCGCAAAGCCACCTGCAGCAAACCCTGGACGAAGGCCACGACCTGATTCTGGAAATCGACTGGCAAGGTGCCGAGCAAGTGCGCAAGCTGATGCCTCAGGCCCGCTCGATCTTCATTCTGCCGCCGTCATTGCAGGCCCTGCACCAGCGCCTGACCAATCGCGGCCAGGACAGTGACGAAGTCATTGACGGCCGGATGCGCGAAGCCGTCAGCGAAATGAGCCACTACGTCGACTACGACTACCTGATCATCAACGACGATTTCGCCCACGCGCTGCACGACCTGAAGGCGATTTTCCGCGCCAATCAGCTGATTCAAAAGCGTCAGCAACAGCGTCACGGCAAATTGCTGGCTGAATTGCTCGGTTAATCAGCTCTTCCCAAAACCGCTGCAAGGGCTTTACATTGGTACTTGCAGCGCGTTGAAGGGCTTGGTCAAAAAATCAGCGCTTCCCTAAACGCTGGTGATTTTTTAAACTGTCGAGTCCGCTCGCCCATCCGGGCAGCGCGCATATTGCATTTGCTACGAGGAAGACCATGGCCCGCGTAACCGTTGAAGACTGCCTAGAACACGTGGATAACCGCTTTGAGCTGGTCATGCTCTCTACCAAGCGTGCCCGTCAACTGGCCACCGGCGGCAAAGAGCCGAAAGTAGCATGGGAAAACGACAAGCCTACCGTCGTTGCCCTGCGCGAAATCGCTGAAGGCCTGATCGACTACGCAGCTATCGCCGAAGCCGAAATCGTTGAAGATGAACCGCTTTTTGCTGCATTCGAGGACGAGTCCAACGAGGCCGTCTAAGCCTATGCCTGGTCGACGTAGCACGGCGCGGGATAAAAGCTTACGGCAGGAGACATCATGCCGAGCATAGACGCCCTCGCCGATCGCTTATCGACCTACCTCGGCAAGGACCAGGTCAACCTGGTCCGCCGAGCGTATTTCTACGCCGAACAAGCCCACGACGGCCAACGCCGCCGTAGCGGCGAGGCGTACGTCACGCACCCACTCGCGGTTGCGAATATTCTTGCCGACATGCACATGGACCATCAGAGCCTGATGGCCGCGATGCTGCATGACGTGATCGAAGACACCGGTATTGCCAAGGAAGCGCTGCAAGCGCAGTTCGGCGAAACCGTGGCCGAACTGGTCGACGGGGTCAGCAAACTGACCCAGATGAACTTCGAGACCAAGGCCGAAGCCCAAGCCGAAAACTTCCAGAAAATGGCCATGGCCATGGCTCGCGACATTCGCGTGATCCTGGTCAAGCTGGCCGATCGCCTGCACAACATGCGCACGCTGGAAGTGCTGTCCGGCGAAAAACGCCGGCGCATCGCCAAGGAAACCCTGGAAATCTATGCGCCCATCGCCAACCGGCTGGGCATGCATGCCATCCGCATAGAGTTCGAAGACCTCGGTTTCAAGGCCATGCACCCGATGCGTTCCGCGCGGATCTACCAGGCCGTCAAACGCGCCCGGGGCAACCGCAAGGAAATCGTCAACAAGATCGAAGAATCCCTAAGCCACTGCCTGGCCATCGATGGCATTCAGGGCGAGGTCAGCGGTCGCCAGAAACACCTCTACGGCATCTACAAGAAAATGCGCGGCAAGCGTCGGGCCTTCAACGAGATCATGGACGTCTACGCGTTCCGGATCATCGTCGACAAGGTCGATACCTGCTACCGCGTGCTGGGTGCTGTACATAACTTGTATAAACCGCTGCCGGGACGCTTCAAGGATTACATCGCGATCCCCAAGGCCAACGGCTATCAGTCACTGCACACCACGCTGTTCGGCATGCACGGTGTTCCGATCGAGATCCAGATCCGAACCCGTGAAATGGAAGAGATGGCCAACAACGGCATCGCCGCCCATTGGCTGTACAAATCCAGCGGCGACGAGCAGCCAAAAGGCACCCATGCCCGCGCCCGCCAGTGGGTCAAGGGCGTGCTGGAAATGCAGCAACGCGCCGGCAACTCGCTGGAATTCATCGAGAGCGTGAAGATCGACCTGTTCCCGGACGAGGTCTACGTGTTCACGCCCAAAGGCCGGATCATGGAGCTGCCCAAGGGCTCCACGGCGGTCGACTTCGCTTATGCGGTGCATACCGATGTCGGCAACAGCTGCATTGCCTGCCGGATCAATCGTCGTCTCGCGCCGCTGTCCGAACCGCTGCAAAGCGGCTCCACGGTCGAGATCGTCAGTGCTCCAGGCGCGCGACCGAACCCGGCGTGGCTCAACTTCGTGGTCACCGGCAAGGCCCGTACGCACATTCGCCATGCACTGAAACTGCAACGCCGCTCCGAGTCCATCAGCCTGGGCGAACGCCTGCTGAACAAGGTCCTCAACGGTTTCGACAGCACGCTGGAGAAAATCCCGGCCGAGCGCGTCAAGGCCATGCTCGTCGAGTACCGTCTCGAACTGATCGAAGACTTGCTGGAAGACATCGGCCTGGGCAATCGCATGGCCTATGTGGTGGCCCGCAGACTGCTGGGCGAGGGCGAACAGTTGCCAAGCCCGGAAGGCCCGCTGGCGATTCGCGGTACCGAAGGCCTGGTACTCAGCTACGCCAAGTGCTGCACGCCGATCCCGGGCGACCCGATTGTCGGCCACCTGTCCGCGGGCAAAGGCATGGTCGTGCACCTGGACAACTGCCGCAACATCAGCGAAATCCGCCACAACCCGGAAAAATGCATCCAGCTCTCGTGGGCCAAGGATGTCACCGGCGAATTCAACGTCGAGCTGCGCGTTGAGCTGGAGCACCAGCGCGGCCTGATCGCCCTGCTGGCCAGCAGCGTCAACGCCGCCGACGGCAACATCGAGAAAATCAGCATGGACGAACGCGATGGTCGCATCAGCGTGGTCCAGTTGGTGGTCAGCGTGCACGACCGCGTGCACCTGGCCCGCGTGATCAAGAAACTGCGCGCCTTGACCGGGGTGATTCGCATCACCCGCATGCGCGCCTAAGCCCCTAATTACAAGGAGTCCTACATGACCAAGACCGTTATCACCAGCGACAAGGCCCCGGCCGCCATCGGTACTTACTCCCAGGCGATCAAGGCTGGCAACACCGTTTACATGTCCGGTCAGATTCCCCTGGACCCAAAAACCATGGAACTGGTTGAAGGCTTCGAAGCCCAGACCGTCCAGGTATTCGAGAACCTCAAGGCCGTGGCTGAAGCTGCCGGCGGTTCGTTCAAGGACATCGTCAAGCTGAACATCTTCCTCACCGACCTGAGCCACTTCGCCAAGGTCAACGAGATCATGGGCAAGTACTTCGACCAGCCTTACCCTGCACGCGCCGCCATCGGCGTAGCCGCCCTGCCAAAGGGTTCGCAGGTCGAAATGGATGCCATCCTGGTCATCGAGTAATGCGTACGGCGCAGCCTCGGGCTGCGCCGACTGCTCTGCTGTAAAGAAAGCTTGAAAGGATTCCACCATGCGCAACGCGCTTGTTCTCTCGCTGCTTGCCCTGTTCCTGGGCGGATGTGCCAGCAACCCTGCCGACCGTGACATCAGCGGCACCTGGATCAACCAGGTGGCGATCGATGCTGCCGCCAAAGGCGTCCCCCTGCGTGAAGCGCTCCAGGCCTATGGCCCGAACCTGGAATGGGACATCAACACCAAGGCCGGTCAGGCCCGCTACACCAACGGTTTTGAAAATGTCGATGGCAAGCTGCTGGGTGAAGAGTCCGGCGCCTGGAAAGTCGACTTTTATGGCAGCTCGGCCAGTGAACTGAAGCGTGACGGCAAGCAACTGAGCCAGTCCGCCAGCGACAATGAGCCTGAGCAAGTCTTCGACCGCGTACAGATCCAGGTACCGGATGGCGCACCGATGGGTGCCACCTTCGAACGCGCCCTGTATTCAGCCTACATGGGCGGCGGCTGGACAATCGTCAACGGCCCGGGCGAAGGCAACACGGTTCAATTCCAGGCCGACGGCCAGGTGACCGGCCTGCCGGGCAGCGACCGTTATGCGTTGTGCCTGGCCGGCGATTGCGCATCCATGAGCGGCGGCAATGACAACATGTGGCTGCAACTCAATGGCCAGGGCAACGCCTGGATCTTTGCGCGCAAGGGCAAAGAGCTGGAGATTTTCCAGACCGTGAACACGGCGCAGGCGGACGAGATGCCTCAATACACGCCGGGTGATCGCAAGTGGTTGCTGGAGAAGCAATAAGCGTCCCTTGAAAGCACCACGAAACACTGTGGGAGCGAGCTTGCTCGCGATGAGGCCAAAACATCCAACATTATCGTTGACTGTTATGCCGCCATCGCGAGCAAGCTCGCTCCCACAGGTGTTTACGGTGCCTGGAAGTCAGCAGCGCCCTTCAATGATCGCCGCATACCCCTCGCGAAAACTCGGATACTTCGGCGTCCAGCCCAACACTTTGGCCCGCGCATTACTGCAGCGCTTGCTGCCAGTGCGACGCACGCTGTCGTCATCGGCCCATTCGGTCACACCCAGATATTCGCGCAACCAGCCCACCACATCGGCCAGCGCTGCCGGCGCATCATCGACGCCGATGTAGACATCATCCAGCGCCACCCCACGCCGAGCCGCCTCAAGCAGACACGCGATCAACCCTGCGGCATCGTCGGCATGAATCCGATTGGCATACAACGGTGGCTCGACCGCCACGCGATAACCCCGGCGCACCTGGGTCAGCAGCCATTCACGGCCGGGACCGTAAATGCCGGTCAGGCGCACGATACTGGCCGGAATGCCGCTCTTGAGGGCAAGTTGCTCGGCTTCGAGCATCACACGTCCGGAGTAGCCCGCCGCCACGGCCGGTGAAGCCTCGTCGACCCATTCGCCATTCTGCTGACCGTAGACACTGCTGCTGGAAACGAACAACAGGCGATTGGGCATCTGCCCGTAGTCGTCCAGCCACTCCAGCACATGCTCCAGCCCCTGAACATACGCAGCGCGGTAACCGGCTTCGTCGTGATCGGTGGCCGCCGCGCAATACACCAGGTAATCCACGGCGCCGATTGGCCAAGTGTCCGGGCAGTCTTTGTTAAACAGGTCACCGGCCACGCCGATGACGCCCTTGGGCAGGCGTGAAACGTCGCGTCGCAGACCATGGACCTCCCATCCCGCCGCCAGCAATTGTGTGGCCAGGCGGCTGCCGACATCACCGCAGCCGGCGATCAAAACAGTAGGCGCAGACATCAGAAAACTCCCATCGGAAAGCCACAGACTAGCGCCGGCAACAGACAGGCGGCTAGTAATGCAGGAAAAAAAGAGACGCTATTACTTCTGCTAACAAGAATTACTTGCAATAATGCCTCCCCACTTTTGTTCTCGGCCTTCGAGGCCTGGAAGAACATCACCCGTTTTTTCTCTCAGGTCCGGCCAGCATGACACGCAATCAACTCTCCGCTTCGCCAACCAAACGACCTCGCGCCTGGAGCGCGGTGGCCGCCCTGTTCTTCAGCCTGATGCTCGCGCCAGTCGCCGCTTTCGCCGATGCCCAGGCGCCAGCCACACCAGCCGCCACCGCGCCTGCTCCGGCCGATCACGCCGCCCCGGCCGTTGCTCCGGTCGCGACCGATCCTGCCCAGGCCGCACCGACAGAAGCGTTGGGTGAAGACGTCCCTGAAGTCCTCGAAGCCGACAACACCCTGGGCATGGCCCACGACCTGTCGCCGTGGGGCATGTACAAGAACGCCGACATCATCGTGAAAATCGTGATGATCGGCCTGGCCATCGCCTCGATCATCACCTGGACCATCTGGATCGCCAAGGGTCTTGAGCTGATGGGCGCCAAGCGTCGTCTGCGCGGTGAAATCGCCCAACTGAAAAAATCCGCCTCCCTCAAGGAAGCCAGCGCCACCGCGGCGAAGGAAGGCACCCTGGCCAACCTGCTGGTACATGACGCCCTTGAAGAGATGCGCCTGTCGGTCAACAGCCGTGAGAAAGAAGGCATCAAGGAACGCGTCAGCTTCCGTCTTGAGCGCCTGGTCGCGGCCTGCGGTCGCAACATGAGCAGCGGCACCGGCGTGCTGGCCACCATCGGTTCCACCGCGCCGTTCGTCGGCCTGTTCGGTACCGTGTGGGGCATCATGAACAGCTTCATCGGCATCGCCAAGACCCAGACCACCAACCTCGCCGTCGTCGCCCCCGGTATCGCCGAAGCCTTGCTGGCTACCGCACTGGGCCTGGTTGCAGCTATCCCTGCGGTCGTGATCTACAACGTCTTTGCCCGCTCCATCGCCGGTTACAAGGCTCAGGTGTCCGATGCGTCGGCACAGGTCCTGCTGTTGGTCAGCCGCGACCTCGACCACCAGCCTGAGCGCAGCTCGCAACCGCACATGGTGAAAGTGGGGTAATCGGCCATGGGCCTGCATTTGAAAGAAGGGGCAGACGACGATCTGTCCGAAAACCACGAAATCAACGTTACGCCGTTCATTGACGTGATGTTGGTGCTGTTGATCATTTTCATGGTGGCGGCCCCGCTGGCCACCGTGGACATCAAGGTCGACCTGCCCGCCTCGACCGCCAAGCCGGCTCCGCGGCCAGAGAAACCGGTGTTCCTCAGTGTCAAGGCTGACCAGCGCCTGTTCCTTGGTGAAGACGAAGTGAAGGCCGAAGCACTCGGCGCCACCCTCGACGCCAAGACCCAGGGCAAGAAAGACACGACAATCTTCTTCCAGGCCGACAAAGGCGTGGATTACGGCGATCTGATGAGCGTGATGGACAACCTGCGTTCCGCCGGTTACCTGAAGGTAGGTCTGGTCGGACTCGAGACGGCAGCCAAGAAATGATCACGACGCGCCATAAGCTGACGCGTTACAGCGGTAGCCTGGCCGTGGTGCTGGGCGTTCACGCGCTGGCCATCGCGCTGGCGTTGAACTGGTCCGCCCGTCCGCCCATCGAATTGCCCCCTCAGGCAATGATGGTCGAACTGGCACCGGTTCCTGCCCCGCCACCGCCTGCTCCGCCGAAGGTCGTCACCCCGCCGCAGCCACCGGCTCCGGTTGAAGAACTGCCGATACCCAAGCTCGCTGAAGCGCCGAAAGCTGAAATTGCCGTGCCCAAGCCCGTCAAGCCAAAGCCAAAGCCGCAGCCACCCAAGCCGGTAGAGAAAAAACCCGAACCGCCGAAGGAAAAACCGGCCGAGGAAAAGCCTGCCGAAACGCAACAGACTCAGGCACCAACGGAGAAATCCGCCCAGCCTGCGCCGGGCCCATCGCCTGCTCAATTGGCGGCCAAGGCCAGTTGGCAAGGCACGCTGTTGGCACACCTGCAGAAGTACAAAAAGTACCCTGCAAGTGCCCAGGCGCGGGGCAAGGAAGGCATGAACCGTCTGCGTTTCGTCGTGGATGCCGAAGGCAATGTGTTGTCGTTTGAGCTGGTAGGCGCCTCGGGCACTGCCGATCTGGACCGGGCCACTCTGGAAATGATCCGTCGCGCCCAACCGCTGCCCAAGCCACCGGCCGACATGCTGACCAATGGCTCCATCGAAATCGTTGCACCGTTTGTTTATTCGCTGGAAAAACGCCGCCGTTAAAACAGTACTGCCCCTGTGGGAGCGAGCTTGCTCGCGATAGCGGTCTAACATTCAACGCAGATGTCGAATGCTGGGCCCTCATCGCGAGCAAGCTCGCTCCCACAGAGATTTCTGCCAGCAGGAAGCTCGCGTTCCAAGCCCAAAAGGCACCGAAAGGTGCCTTTTGCATATCTGCCAGCGGCAAACTGGGATTACCCGGTGTCACTCGACACACTCAGTCTGATAACGTGCGTCTATCGATTGCAGCCGGTATGCTTGGCCCGCAACTACATGGACGCTTGCTATGACCCTCACAGAATTACGCTACATCGTTACCCTCGCCCAAGAGCAGCATTTCGGCCACGCGGCCGAGCGTTGCCACGTCAGCCAGCCGACCCTGTCGGTGGGTGTGAAAAAGCTTGAAGACGAACTCGGTGTGCTGATTTTCGAGCGCAGCAAAAGCGCCGTGCGCCTGACGCCGGTCGGCGAAGGCATCGTGGCCCAGGCCCAAAAGGTATTGGAACAAGCCCAAGGCATCCGCGAACTGGCCCAGGCCGGCAAGAACCAGCTGACCGCCCCACTCAAAGTCGGCGCGATCTACACCGTCGGGCCGTACCTGTTTCCGCACCTGATTCCACAACTGCACCGGGTCGCCCCGCAGATGCCGTTGTACATCGAAGAAAACTTCACCCACGTGCTGCGCGACAAACTGCGCAACGGCGAGCTCGACGCGATCATCATCGCCCTGCCGTTCAATGAAGCCGACGTGCTGACCCTGCAGCTCTACGACGAGCCGTTCTACGTGCTGATGCCGGCGCAGCACCCGTGGACACAAAAGGAATCCATCGACGCCAGCCTGCTCAATGACAAGAGCCTGTTGCTGCTCGGCGAAGGCCACTGCTTCCGCGACCAGGTACTGGAAGCCTGCCCGACGCTGACCAAAGGCAACGACGGCGCCAAGCACACCACGGTGGAATCCAGCTCCCTGGAAACCATTCGCCACATGGTCGCCTCGGGTCTCGGGATTTCGATCCTGCCGTTGTCGGCGGTCGACAGCCATCACTACGCCCCCGGCGTGATCGAGGTGCGTCCGTTGTCGGCACCCGTACCGTTCCGCACCGTGGCCATTGCCTGGCGCGCCAGCTTCCCGCGCCCGAAAGCGATTGAAATTCTCGCTGACTCCATTCGCCTGTGCTCGGTGGCCAAGCCAGCGGCGCAAGTCGCTGCGGGCTAAGCAACGGTCATGAGCGAGTTGTCGCAAGTGTCGGTGACGGCACTCAAGGGTGTCGGTGAAGCCATGGCCGAGAAACTGGCCAAGGTCGGCCTGGAAAACCTCCAGGACGTGTTGTTTCACCTGCCCCTGCGTTATCAGGACCGCACTCGCGTGGTGCCGATCGGCGCACTGCGGCCCGGTCAGGATGCGGTCATCGAAGGCACTGTCAGCGGTGCCGATGTGGTCATGGGGCGTCGGCGCAGCCTGGTGGTCCGGTTGCAGGATGGCACCGGCGGACTCAGCCTGCGCTTCTACCATTTCAGCAACGCGCAAAAGGAAGGTCTCAAACGCGGCACGCGGATTCGCTGCTACGGCGAAGCGCGGCCCGGTGCTTCGGGGCTGGAGATCTACCACCCGGAATACCGCGCCATCACCGGCGACGAACCGCCGCCGGTGGATGAAACCCTGACCCCGGTCTACCCGCTCACCGAAGGCCTGACCCAACAGCGCTTGCGCCAGTTGTGCATGCAGACCCTCACCCTGCTCGGCCCCAGCAGCCTGCCCGACTGGCTGCCGAGCGAACTGGCCCGCGACTACCAACTGGCGCCGCTGGCCGATGCGATCCGCTACCTGCACAACCCGCCCGCCGATGCCGACGTCGATGAACTGGCCCTCGGTCACCACTGGGCACAGCACCGTCTGGCTTTCGAAGAACTGCTGACCCATCAACTGTCGCAACAGCGCCTTCGTGAAAGCATGCGCGCCCTGCGTGCGCCCGCGATGCCCAAAGCTACCAAGCTGCCAGCCAAATACCTGGCCAACCTCGGCTTCAGCCCGACCGGTGCCCAGCAGCGGGTCGGCAACGAAATCGCCTATGACCTCAGCCAGCACGAACCGATGCTACGGCTGATCCAGGGCGATGTCGGCGCCGGCAAAACCGTGGTCGCCGCCCTTGCCGCACTTCAAGCGCTGGAGGCCGGTTATCAGGTCGCGCTGATGGCGCCCACCGAGATTCTCGCCGAGCAGCACTTCATCACCTTCAAGCGCTGGCTCGAGCCGCTGGGCATTGAAGTCGCATGGCTGGCCGGCAAGCTCAAGGGCAAGAACCGCGTCGCCGCACTGGAGCAAATCGCCAGCGGCACGCCGATGGTGGTCGGCACCCACGCGCTGTTCCAGGACGAAGTGCAATTCAAGAACCTGGCACTGGTGATCATCGACGAACAGCACCGTTTCGGCGTACAGCAGCGTCTGGCCCTGCGGCAGAAAGGCGTCGGCGGGCGCATGTGCCCGCATCAGCTGATCATGACCGCTACGCCGATTCCGCGCACGCTGGCCATGAGTGCCTACGCCGACCTCGACACCTCGATCCTCGACGAACTGCCCCCCGGCCGAACCCCGGTCAACACCGTACTGATCACCGACACCCGGCGGGTCGAAGTCATCGAGCGAGTGCGCAGCGCTTGCGCCGAAGGGCGTCAGGCCTATTGGGTGTGCACGCTGATCGAAGAGTCGGAAGAGCTGACCTGCCAGGCAGCGGAAACCACTTTTGAGGACCTCACCGCCGCCCTCGGCGAACTGAAGGTCGGGTTGATCCACGGCCGCATGAAGCCTGCGGAAAAAGCCGCGGTGATGGCCGAATTCAAGGCCGGCAACCTGCAATTGCTGGTCGCGACCACGGTGATCGAAGTCGGCGTGGACGTGCCCAACGCCAGCCTGATGATCATCGAGAATCCTGAACGCCTGGGCCTGGCGCAATTGCACCAGTTGCGCGGCCGCGTCGGCCGGGGCAGCGCCGTCAGCCATTGCGTGCTGCTCTACCATCCGCCGCTGTCGCAGATCGGCCGCCAGCGCCTGGGCATCATGCGTGAAACCAACGATGGTTTCGTCATCGCCGAAAAGGATCTGGAACTGCGCGGCCCCGGCGAAATGCTCGGCACCCGGCAGACAGGTTTACTTCAATTCAAGGTCGCCGACCTGATGCGCGATGCCGATTTGCTGCCCGCCGTGCGGGATGCCGCCCAGGCATTGCTCGAGCGCTGGCCGACCCACGTCAGCCCGCTACTCGATCGATGGCTGCGTCATGGCCAACAATACGGCCAAGTGTGACAACCGTCACGGTTTCTGAGGCGTGGCCCCAAGCAAGCTGGTTATACTCCTGCAATTGTTTAAGTCCGGATACAGACCATGACCGACGTTGCCTTCGCACCCGACACCCCGCACGCTCCGTCGGTTATTCGGCTGATGCTGGGCAAGCTGGGCATTGCCTACGAAGAAGTGCTGGACCGTCACGGTCTCAATGCCGCGCGCAAAGTGCAGGCTGTTCTCCTGGATGACAGCATTGGCGTATTGATGGTGCTGTTCCCGCAGAGCCAATTGCTGGACCTCAATCGCCTGACCGAGCTCACCGGTCGCCGCCTCGCCGCCGTACCCACCGAACGCCTGACAAAAATGCTCGGCAAGCACAATCTCAGCTTGCTGCCGGGCTTGCCGGCGCTGACCAGTTCACCGTGCCTGTATGACGAAAGCCTGCTGCGCGAGCCGAAGTTGCTGATCAACTCCGGTGAGCCGGGCGTGCTGCTGGAAATCACCAGCGAAGACTTCAAGGCGACCATGCTGACCAAGGCCAGCGCCGCCAACTTCGGCGAAAACCTGACCAGCATCCGTCCCAACCTCGACCGCCCCGATGACGACCGCGAGGAAATCACCCAGGCCGTCCAGGCGTTCACCGCACGGCGTATCCAGCAGCGTCTGGAAGCGACCATCGAAATTCCGCCGCTGGCCGAAACCGCGCAAAAAATCATCAAGCTGCGCGTCGACCCCAACGCCACCATCGACGACATCACCGGCGTGGTCGAAACCGACCCGGCGCTGGCCGCACAAGTGGTGAGCTGGGCGGCATCGCCCTACTACGCGTCGCCGGGAAAGATCCGCTCCGTTGAAGACGCCATCGTGCGCGTGCTGGGCTTCGACCTGGTGATCAACCTGGCGCTGGGCCTGGCCCTGGGCAAAACCCTGAGCCTGCCCAAGGACCACCCGCAACACTCCACCCCGTACTGGCAGCAATCGATCTACACCGCCGCCGTCATCGAAGGCCTGACCCGCGCCATGCCGCGCGCCCAGCGTCCGGAGGCCGGCCTGACCTACCTCGCCGGCCTGCTGCACAACTTCGGCTACCTGCTGCTGGCCCATGTGTTCCCGCCGCACTTCTCGCTGATCTGCCGTCACCTGGAGGTCAACCCGCACCTGTGCCACAGCTACATCGAGCAACACCTGCTGGGCATCAGCCGCGAACAGATCGGCGCATGGCTGATGCGCCACTGGGACATGCCCGAAGAACTGTCCACGGCGCTGCGCTTCCAGCACGACCCGGCTTACGACGGCGCCTACGCCGAGTACCCGAACCTGGTCTGCCTGGCCGTGCGCCTGCTGCGCAGCCGTAACATCGGCTCCGGCCCCGACGAAGACATCCCCGACGCGCTGCTTGAGCGCCTAGGCCTGAGCCGCGCCAAGGCCGAAGATGTGGTCAGCAAAGTCCTCGAGGCCGAAGTGCTGCTGCGCGAACTGGCTTCGCAATTCACTCAAGGCTGAAAAGCATCGCGAGCAAGCTCGCTCCCACAAGGATCACCAAAACCTTGTAGGAGCGAGCTTGCTCGCGAAAGTCGTCAACGATGACGCGTGCATCCTGGATAACCGCGGGGGGCTTGAGTTTCTCGCGAGCAAGCTCGCTCCTACACCTTCTTCGGCTTCAAATACTTGGTCAACCCCTGGAACCAGATCACCAGCGCCGGGTTGCCCTTGATCTGAATCGACTTGTCCTGAATCCCCGTCATGAACGCCAGCTGCTTGTTCTTCGCCTGCATCGTGGCAAAGCCATACGCGGCATCTTTAAAGGCAATCGCAAATGCAGGCTCGGCATGCACACCCGATTGACTGGTGATGCGCTGATCCTTCACGCGGAAATGCCGCGCCACTTTCCCGTCCAGGGTCTGCAGTTGAAACACCAGATCCTTGTCACCCAGCTGCTGCTGAAACGCCGGATTATTCCGGCTGGCCTTACCCATCAACAAACCCAGCATCCACAGCAGAAAACGAAATTTCATGCGCACAGCCTCAGAAGGAAAATGAACGGCTTGGGCAGTTTAACGGCTTCAGGCGATAACACCAGTATCTGCTTGCGTTAGAAGAAGATCAGAACTATTACCCTCACGATGACCACCAAGTCACAATTATCAAAACTTCCTTCAAGACCACTCCACACACCACTCCTACACCAAACGAAACACATTCTGTAGGAGCTCAACGAAACGCAGCGGCCAACTCTTCAGCGTCTGCCCGGACATCAACACCGAAGCACTCCTGGCCAACGCCTCGGAAGATCTGCTGTCCATCAGCGCCATTGCCGCTGACCTGGCCGATGATGTAGACGGCTCACGCCGCTCAGTAGCCTTGGCGATCAGTCGAGTGGCTGAGGGTGCGCATTTGCTGGTAGAGCGGGCGTTGAATCATCTGGATGAGCCGGAAATGGCGGCGATTCTCGCCAAGCAACAAAGCGGGCTCGGCTGATTCGTCACCCACAAAAAATGGGCACCCAACCCTGGTTGGCGTGCCCATTTTTTATTCCACTCCCCCGCTACGCGGGAGGTGAAAACGGATTACGGATTAACGCTGTCTTTCAACGATTTCCCAGGCTTGAAAGCAACGGTGTTGCTGGCCTTGATTTTGACGGGTTCACCGGTTTGCGGGTTTTTGCCGGTGCGGGCACCGCGATGGCGTTGCAGGAAGGTGCCGAAGCCCACCAGCGTCACGCTGTCTTTGCGGTGCAGGGCACCGGTGATTTCTTCAAGAACGGCGTTGAGAACGCGGTTGGCTTGTTCTTTGGTGAGGTCTGCTTTTTCAGCAATGGCTGCAGCGAGGTCTGGTTTACGCATGTGAGTGAAGCCCCTTTGACGGTTTGTTGTTGTTATGTCCGTGCTGCTCTCTATGGAGCAGCGCCCAAAGCGCCGCAGGTGCTCTACTCTGCGGCAGACGGGAGTGAGGATGGCACGCAGTGAGGCCCCGCGCCAGTATCGGCGCGGCCATTGTTAGGGCAAAAGGGGGGTGATTCCGACAGAACGACTGGTATTTATGCCAACAGGGCCGGAAGCTCTTTGTTCAGGGCCAGTTTTTCCATCACGGCGGCACCGGTGAGGGCGTAACCGAGCAGCTTGCCCGCGGCATCGCGGCATAAAACCTTGATGTCGGCGCCCTGCCCTTCGACTGTCCAGATGCCCTCTGCGCCCCGTGGCGGCGGGGACACCACCAACGGGCAGACCGGGGTCTTGACGGTGATCGGCATCGGGCCATAGGTGACGGCGGTCGGGTTGCCGGCCAGGGTTTGCGCCAGCGCTCGCGCACAGCTCATCAGGGGCATCACGTACAGCAGGTTCAGCCCGTCGACCTCGGCGCAGTCGCCCAGGGCGTAGATGTTGGCGTGGGAAGTCTTCAGGTGCCGGTCGACCATGATGCCGCGGTTGACCTGCAGACCGGCCGCAGCCGCCAGGTCGACGCGCGGTCGCAGGCCAATGGCCGAGACCACCACGTCGCACGGGATCACCTGGCCATCGGACAGGTGCGCTTCCAGGCCGTCAGCCACGCGCTGCAGGCGGTTGAGCACCGGCCCGAGGTGGAAGCGAGCGCCAAGGCTTTCGAGGCCTGCCTGCACCGCAGCGGCAGCCGCCGGGTGCAACAGGGTCGGCATGACTTGTTCGCACGGCGCAACCAGCTGCACTTCGTAGCCACCCAGGGTCAGGTCGTTGGCGAACTCGCAGCCGATCAGGCCGGCGCCGAGCAGCAGCACGCGGCGCTTGCCGGCTGCCGCCGCACGGAAGCGTGCGTAGTCTTCCAGGTCGTTGATCGGGAACACGCAGTCCGCCGCGTCGCCTTCAATGGGGACACGCACGGTTTCGGCGCCCCAGGCCAGGATCAGGTCGCGGTAGATCACCGCTTCTTCACCGATCCACAAGCGCTTGTGGCCCGGGTCGATGCCGCTGATGCGCGTGTGGGTGCGTATTTCAGCCTTGAGCTGTTCGGCCATGGTGCCGGGTTCGGCCATGCTCAGGCCGTCGGCATCCTTGTTTTTGCCGAAGCCGGTGGAGAGCATCGGCTTGGAGTAGGAGCGCCCGTCATCGGCGGTAATCAGCAGCAGCGGGGTTTCGCTATCGAGTTTGCGAAACTCGCGGGCCACGTTGTAGCCAGCCAGGCCGGTGCCAATGATTACGACAGGTGCGTTCATTCCTTACTCCTCAATTATTCAGGCAGCGATTTCGATCATTTCAAAATCCATTTTGCCCACACCGCAGTCCGGGCACAGCCAGTCTGCCGGGACGTCTTCCCAACGGGTGCCCGGCGCAATGCCGTCATCCGGCCAACCGTCGGCTTCGTTGTAGATCAGGCCGCAGACGATACATTGCCACTTTTTCATCAGGTACTTCCTCAGGGTTCAGGCGTTTTGCTGGCCGGACGGTCGATGGTTGTAGCACTGCCGTCCAACTCAGCGCGTTTTGTACTGATCGGAGCCATCGGATGCAAGCCTGTTCGGCGCAACGGCAGGCCATTTCAATCGATATCGGCGGCTGACATGTTAAGCTCGCCGCCTCATTTGCTGCCAATAATGACTCATTGTGCATCACACAGAATCCCCCTCTCCAGCTTCTCTCTGGCTCTCGCGCAGCGAACTGGCGCCCCTCCCCGATGCCTCCACCCTCGACTGGCTGTTCGACGAAGGCTCGCTGACCAGACGTCTGATTCATCTGTCGAATGACGCCTTCAGCGTCTCGCCGATGTTCGAAGGCTGGCAGCCCCTGCGTGCCGACGAATGCGCAGCACTGGACCTGGCCGATGGCAGTGAGGGCTGGGTCCGCGAGGTGTATTTGCGCGGTCATGGCCAGGCGTGGGTGTTTGCGCGCAGCGTGGCGTCACGCAGTGCATTGCAAGGCGACGGCTTGCACATGGACGAACTGGGCAGCCGCTCGCTGGGCGAATTGCTGTTTTGCGATCAGGCCTTCCAGCGCCGGGCCATCGAGGTTTGCCATTATCCGCAAGCGTGGCTGCCCGCCGAGGTGCAATCGCCTGGACTGTGGGGCCGCCGCTCGCGCTTCGACCGCGGCGCCTTGAGCGTTTTGGTGGCCGAAATTTTCCTGCCTTCCCTGTGGGACGCCGCCTGCGCCCAATCGGAGAACCGTTGATGTACCAAAGCCTGCTCAAGTCCTTGAACCGCTTGAACCCTCGGGCCTGGGATTTCATTCAGCTGACCCGCATGGACAAGCCGATCGGCATTTACCTGCTGCTCTGGCCTACGCTGTGGGCGCTATGGATTGCCGGCAAGGGTTCGCCCTCCTTGGCCAACATTGTGATTTTCGTCCTTGGCGTGGTACTGACTCGCGCTGGCGGCTGCGTGATCAACGACTGGGCGGACCGCAAGGTCGATGGTCATGTGAAGCGTACCGAGCAGCGGCCGCTGGTGAGCGGCAAGATCAGCTCCAAAGAGGCACTGGTATTCTTCGCACTGCTGATGGGCGTGAGTTTCCTGCTGGTGCTGTGCACCAATGCCGCGACCATTTGGCTGTCGTTGGGCGGCCTGGCGCTGGCGTTCAGTTACCCGTTCATGAAGCGCTACACCTATTACCCGCAAGTG
Organism: Pseudomonas sp. GW821-FHT12A04; assembly: GCF_058807755.1. Taxonomy (NCBI): domain Bacteria; kingdom Pseudomonadati; phylum Pseudomonadota; class Gammaproteobacteria; order Pseudomonadales; family Pseudomonadaceae; genus Pseudomonas; species Pseudomonas sp. GW821-FHT12A04. The sequence goes on along the minus strand of NZ_JBXAQZ010000002.1, from coordinate 213,659 downwards.
GTGCTGGGCGCTGCATTTTCGTGGGGGATGCCGATGGCGTTCACCGCAGAAACCGGTGAACTGCCGGCTGTCGCGTGGCTGCTGTGGATCGCCAACCTGATGTGGACCGTGGGTTACGACACGTATTACGCGATGACCGACCGCGATGACGACCTGAAGATCGGCGTGAAATCCACGGCGATTCTGTTCGGCGACGCGGACCGGGCGATCATCCTGACCCTCCAAGGGCTGGCGCTGGGTTGCCTGTTGCTGGCGGGTTCGAAGTTCGACCTCGGTGGCTGGTTCCACCTTGGATTACTGGCGGCCGCGGGCTGCTTTGCCTGGGAGTTCTGGTACACCCGCGACAGGGACCGCATGCGTTGCTTCAAGGCGTTTTTACACAACCATTGGGCGGGGTTGGCGATTTTTGTGGGGATTGTTTTGGATTACGCAGTGCGTTAACGCCATATCGTGTGTAGGGGCGAGCCCGCTCGCGATGAATTTGAAGACGACGCGGTTATCCAGACGGCCCGCATAATCGTTCACGCTCATCGCGAGCAAGCTCGCTCCTACATGAGATGTCTTACATCTTCGGCCCTTGGAGGACGTGCCAGACCTTGTTCTTCATGTCGCCCGTCTTGTCTCCGGGTTTCTTGTCGTCGTCGTAGTAGTACAGCGGCTTGCCGTCGTAGGCCCATTGCATCGTGCCATCGTCACGCTGGACGACTGTCCATTTACCTTCAGCCTTGGCACCCGCTTCAGCCTTGAGCGGCGGCCAGTGTTTTGCACACTCACCGGTGCATACCGACGTGCCGCCAGTGTCCTTGTCGAACGTGTACAAGGTCATGCCCTTATGGTCGACCATCATGCCGTCTTTCATCATCGCCGGCTCAGCCGCGAAGGCCATGGTCGGCAAGGAAAACGCCGCAACCAGTAGCAGAGCCTTGAAGGATTGCGAGATTTGCTTCATGGAAACCTTCCTTTTGTGGTTGTCAGGATTCGGACTTAAAGCTTAGCCCAGGATCCAGCCAATCGCCGACCGACTAAAATACTGTCACACGACTGCAATAATTCCGTTATCTAATGCGGCGCAAGACAGTTAAATGACAAGAGGATTAAGGGCATGGTTGGCAGGAGCATTCTGATCGTCGACGACGAAGCGCCTATTCGCGAAATGATCGCCGTTGCGTTGGAAATGGCCGGCTATGACTGCCTGGAGGCTGAAAACTCCCAGCAGGCCCACGCCATTATCGTCGACCGCAAACCGGACCTGATCCTGCTCGACTGGATGCTGCCCGGCACGTCCGGCATCGAGCTGGCCCGTCGTCTCAAGCGTGATGAATTGACCGGGGACATCCCGATCATCATGCTCACCGCCAAAGGTGAAGAGGACAACAAGATCCAGGGCCTGGAAGTCGGCGCCGACGACTACATCACCAAGCCGTTTTCCCCCCGTGAGCTGGTAGCGCGCCTGAAGGCCGTACTGCGCCGTGCCGGCCCGACCGATGGCGAGGCGCCAATCGAAGTCGGCGGCCTGCTGCTGGACCCGATCAGCCATCGCGTGACCATCGACGGCCGTCCTGCCGAGATGGGCCCGACCGAATACCGCCTGCTGCAATTTTTCATGACCCACCAGGAGCGCGCCTACACGCGTGGCCAGTTGCTGGATCAGGTCTGGGGCGGCAACGTCTACGTTGAAGAGCGTACCGTCGACGTGCACATTCGTCGCCTGCGCAAAGCCCTCGGCGATGCTTACGAAAATCTGGTACAAACCGTGCGCGGCACCGGTTACCGCTTTTCTACCAAAGCCTGACCCGGACCTCTACCGCCCGACAAGCTGACAAGGACGCGCGTCAAGTGAACCAAAACTGGCATGGCACCCTGATTCGCCACATGCTGCTGCTGGTCACCGCCTGCCTGGTGATCGGCCTGATTACCGGCTATTACGGCTGGAGCCTCGCCGCAGGCCTGGGTCTTTACCTGGCCTGGACCCTCAAGCAATTGCTGCGTCTGCACGAGTGGCTGCGCCTGCACAAACCCGATGAAGCACCACCCGACGGCTACGGCCTGTGGGGCGAGGTGTTCGACAGCATCTACCACCTGCAACGCCGCGACCAACGGGTACGCGGGCGCCTGCAAGCGGTGATCGACCGTGTTCAGGAATCCACCGCCGCGCTCAAGGATGCGGTGATCATGCTCGACACCGACGGCAACCTGGAATGGTGGAACCGCGCCGCCGAAACCCTGTTGGGCCTCAAGACGCCACAGGACAGCGGCCAACCGGTGACCAACCTGGTGCGTCATCCGCGCTTCAAGGAATATTTCGAGCAAGAGAGTTACGCCGAACCGCTGGAAATCCCTTCGCCGACCAACGACCGTGTACGAATCCAGCTGTACATCACCCGTTACGGCAACAACGAGCACTTGATGCTGGTGCGCGATGTGACACGCATCCATCAGCTGGAACAGATGCGCAAAGACTTCATCGCCAACGTTTCCCATGAACTGCGCACGCCGTTGACGGTGATCTGCGGTTACCTGGAAACCTTGCTCGATAACGTCGACGAGGTGAACCCGCGCTGGGGTCGTGCCTTGCAGCAGATGCAGCAACAAGGCGGACGCATGCAGACCCTGCTCAACGACCTGTTGTTGCTGGCCAAGCTGGAAGCCACCGATTATCCGTCGGACAACCAGCCGGTACCGATCGACGGCTTGCTGCAATCGATCAAGAGTGACGCGCAGCAGTTGTCTGGCCAGAAAAACCAGAAAATCACCCTGGAAGCCGACCCGACGATTCTGCTCAAGGGCAGCGAAGCGGAGTTGCGCAGCGCGTTTTCCAACCTGGTGTTCAACGCGGTGAAATACACCCCGGCCGAAGGCAATATCCGCATTCGCTGGTGGGGCGATGACCAGGGGGCGCACCTGAGCGTCCAGGATTCCGGGATCGGCATCGATGCCAAACACCTGCCGCGCCTGACCGAACGCTTCTATCGCGTCGACTCCAGCCGCAACTCCAACACCGGGGGCACCGGCCTGGGGCTGGCGATCGTCAAACACGTCTTGTTACGACATCGGGCACGCATGGAAATCAGCAGCGTGCCGGGCCACGGCAGTACCTTTACCTGCCACTTTGCCCCGGCCCAGGTCACCAAATCACGGGTTATCAGCACCGCTGACTGATACCGGCCAGCACGCGCCACTAGGCAACTGGCCGGTCAGCCGCTACATTGGCTGACTTGCGCCTGCCTTTCAGGCGCGGTTTTTTACTTCCCTCTCGAATATACGGAACCCGCAAAACTCCATCATGGACCCTTCCCCTGGCTTGACCCTCGCTACAATTTTCGCCGACTTCGGCATGATTCTTTTTGCTCTGATCCTGGTTTTGCTCAACGGATTTTTCGTTGCGGCGGAATTTGCCATGGTCAAATTGCGCTCGACCCGGGTCGAGGCCATCGCTGACAAAAACGGCTGGCGCGGGCACATCCTGCGCACCGTGCACAGTCAGCTCGATGCTTACCTGTCGGCTTGCCAATTGGGTATCACCCTCGCCTCCCTGGGCCTGGGCTGGGTCGGTGAACCCGCGTTTGCCCACATTCTTGAGCCGGTGTTGAGCGCAGTCGGCGTCGAGTCGGCCGAAGTGGTCAAAGGCATCTCGTTCTTCACCGCCTTCTTCATCATTTCGTACCTGCACATCGTGGTCGGCGAACTGGCCCCCAAATCCTGGGCCATCCGCAAACCCGAGTTGCTGTCGCTGTGGACCGCCGTGCCGCTGTACCTGTTCTATTGGGCCATGTACCCGGCCATCTACCTGCTCAACGCCAGCGCCAACACTATCCTGCGCATTGCGGGGCAAGGTGAACCCGGCCCGCATCACGAGCATCACTACAGCCGGGAAGAACTGAAACTGATCCTGCACTCCAGCCGTGGCCAGGACCCGAGCGACCAAGGCATGCGCGTGCTGGCCTCGGCAGTGGAAATGGGTGAACTGGAAGTGGTCGACTGGGCCAACTCCCGCGAAGACCTGGTGACCCTGGAGTTCAACGCACCACTCAAGCAGATCCTGGCGATGTTCCGTCGCCACAAGTTCAGCCGCTACCCGGTGTACGACAGCGAGCGCCAGGAGTTCGTCGGCCTGCTGCACATCAAGGATCTGCTACTGGAACTGGCGGCGCTGGACCACATTCCCGAGTCGTTCAACCTGGCCGAACTGACCCGCCCGCTGGAGCGCGTGTCGCGGCACATGCCGCTGTCGCAGTTGCTGGAGCAGTTCCGCAAGGGCGGCTCGCACTTCGCCGTGGTCGAAGAGGCCGACGGCAACATCATCGGCTACCTGACCATGGAAGACGTGCTGGAAGTGCTGGTCGGCGACATCCAGGACGAACACCGCAAGGCCGAACGCGGGATCCTCGCGTATCAGCCGGGCAAGCTGCTGGTGCGGGGCGATACGCCACTTTTCAAGGTTGAAAGGTTGCTGGGCATCGACCTCGACCACGTCGAAGCCGAAACCCTTGCCGGGCTGGTCTATGAGAGCCTCAAGCGCGTTCCGGAAGAGGAAGAAGTGCTGGAAGTCGAAGGCCTGCGGATCATCATCAAGAAGATGAAAGGGCCGAAGATCGTTCTGGCCAAGGTGTTGATGCTGGATTGATCTGCGGCTGAAGGGCATTTTGTGGCGAGGGGGCTTGCCCCCTCGCCACAGTTGATCACCGAAAACTTCACTTCCCGCCCAACGCAAAGTTGGGCAGCGCACCCACCGGCTGGTTGAACTGGTACGGAATCGAGACCAGCCCCAGCCCGGTATTGCGCTGCACCACGAAGTGCAAATGCGGCCCGGTGCTGTTGCCGGTGTTGCCGGACAACGCCAACGCACTGCCTACCGTTACCCGCTGACCTTCCCGAACGCAGACCGAACCTTTCTTCAGGTGCAGGTAAACACCCATGGTCCCGTCATCGTGCAGCACCCGCACAAAATTGCCGGAAGCATCGGTGCCGCGCCCGCTCTGCCTGTTCTCGGTTTTCACCACCACCCCGCCTCGCGCGGCAATGATCGGCGTGCCCTCAGGCATTGCGATGTCTATGGCATATCGGCTCTTGGGCCCGAAGTGGCTGTAGGGGCCATTGGCGCCCTGACTGATCCGGAATGGTCCACCACGCCAGGGCAACGGGTACCGATAGCCCACCGTGGGCCCAGAGGGGTCGCCCAGGGAGTATTTGAACTTCGGGACGTATGCGAGGGGCCTCCCGCCTTTAGTCGCCGTGAGCCGCGCCAGACGAACGCTGCTGCGTAGCGGTATCACCCGCCGAATCGTCCCGCCCGGCACGCCGCTGGCGTTTTTCACCCCGGCAAAACTCAATTCGACTTCTACCGGCGCATACAGGTCATTGCGCACGTACACGCTGTGCACGCCGTTCTTCTTCATGATGATGAGGCGCACCTGACGCTCAAGGTGCTCGACCATGCCATCGCGAAAAACGAACACATGGGCGCCCTTGCTGGGGCGGTCGCTGTAGGAAACCACGCCATAGGCGTCCTTGGACTTGTAGATGGTCATGGCCACGGCCGAGGTGGCGACCATGAACAAGCCACATAAAAACAGCAGGCGCGTGAACATGAGCAAGGATTCTGTCGAGTGAGATCTGGGATTGAGCCTAGCAGCTGCAATGGACCCGGGTAGTCGGCAGTTGTTTCAGAAAAGGTGTTCAGCAGATGTGCGGTAACAGTGATGGCCCCTTCGCGAGCAGGCTCGCTCCCACAAGAGAACGCATTACAAATGTGGAAGCGAGCCTGCTCGCGAAAGCGGACTGTCAGGCGGCCCTATATCAAGCGCCAGGAACAAAGTGCTTCTGCGCCGTACCCCGTGCAATCAGGCGGGAGATGTAATCGAGCTTCTGCGCATCCTGGTCGACAAAGCGGAAGGTCAGTTGCAGCCAGTCGCTGTCGGGCTTCGGTTCGTGGGCCACGACGGCGTGCAGGTAACCGTTGAGGCGGGCGATTTCGGCGTTGTCGCCCTGCTCAAGATCCAGCACGGCGCTGTCGAGGATCTGCGGCAGGGTCTCGGTGCGTTTGACCACCAACAGGGCTTCCTTGAGGCTCAAGGCCTTGATCACACATTGCGCGATGCCATTCGGCAAACGCAGTTGACCCTGGCCACGGCCACTGGTGGGTGCCGAGGAGGTCGCAGGCGTCTTGACCGGTGGACTGTTGAGCAAGCCTTTGGACGGTGCGGGTGCGGCCGTTGGTGTCGCTACGGGTGCCTTGCCACCGGTCAAGGCGGCAAGGGAGTCGTTACCGAAGGCAGGGCTGGTTTTGGTTGCGGCTACGTTGATCAAGGCGTCGAGTTTGCCGACCTTGTGCAGCGCCTGCTTGACCTTGGTGATCAGTTGCTCGTTGGTGAACGGCTTGCTGACGTAACCGGAAACTCCGGCCTGGATCGCCTGGACAACGTTCTCCTTGTCGCCACGGCTGGTGACCATCACGAAGGGCATTGTTTTGAGGGTGTCTTGCTCGCGGCACCAGGTCAGCAGTTCCAGGCCGGACATTTCCGGCATTTCCCAGTCGCACAGGACCAGGTCGAAGGCTTCCTTGGCCAGCATGGCCTGAGCCTTTCTGCCATTGATCGCGTCTTCAATCCGCATGCCCGGGAAATAGTTGCGCAGGCACTTCTTCACCAGGTCACGAATGAACGACGCGTCGTCCACGACCAACACATTGACCTTACTCATCCAAAACCCCTTTAAAAAATCCCGGCCAGCATACCGCCTTGCTGATGGCACATTGCCAAAAACCTTCAGTCACGCCGGACTTTTCGTTCGCGGGGTGCTGCTTTTCGAATTCGTGAAGCTCAAACAAAAACGCCCGGCCAAAAGGCCGGGCGCTTTACTTGGGCAACCTTACTTATCGTCAGTTTTGCCCGGAACATTAGCGCTTTCGCCGGTTGTTCCTTCGACTTCTTCCTTCATGCGCTTGAGACCCAGGTGCCGCACGTCGGTGCCGCGTACCAGGTAGATCACCAGCTCCGAGATATTGCGCGCGTGGTCGCCGATACGCTCCAGCGAACGCAGCACCCAGATAATGCTCAGAACCCGCGAAATGGAACGCGGATCTTCCATCATGTAGGTAGCCAGCTCACGCAGGGCAGTCTTGTATTCGCGGTCGATGATCTTGTCGTACTGCGCCACCGACAAGGCCAGTTCGGCGTCGAAACGGGCAAAGGCGTCCAGTGCATCGCGGACCATGTTGCGCACCTGGTCGCCGATGTGACGCACTTCGACGTAACCGCGCGGCGCTTCGCCTTCTTCGCACAGCTGGATGGCACGACGGGCGATCTTGGTCGCTTCGTCACCGATGCGCTCCAGGTCGATCACCGACTTGGAAATGCTGATGATCAGGCGCAGGTCGGACGCTGCCGGCTGACGACGGGCCAGAATGCGCAGGCATTCTTCGTCGATGTTGCGTTCCATCTGGTTGATCTGATCGTCGATCTCGCGCACCTGCTGTGCCAGGCCGGAGTCGGCCTCGATCAGCGCGGTCACCGCGTCGTTGACTTGCTTTTCCACCAGCCCGCCCATGGCCAGGAGGTGGCTGCGCACCTCTTCAAGCTCGGCGTTGAATTGCGCGGAAATGTGGTGGGTAAGGCCTTCTTTACTAATCATCTTTTTCGCTCCGCGAAAGTTGCAAGCTTCAAGCTGCAAGCTTCAAGCAGTTATGTACAAGTCCTGGAATCGCACCGCTTCTTTCTTGCCGCTTGCAGCTTGTAGCTCGCGGCGGCCTCAACTAGCCATACCGACCAGTGATGTAGTCTTCGGTCTGCTTCTTCGCCGGGTTGGTGAACAGGGTATCGGTGTCGCCAAACTCGACCAGTTTGCCCATGTACATGAACGCGGTGTAGTCGGACACCCGCGCAGCTTGTTGCATGTTGTGGGTCACGATCACGATGGTGAACTTGGATTTCAGTTCGTAGATCAGCTCTTCGACTTTCAGCGTGGAGATCGGGTCGAGTGCCGAGCACGGTTCGTCGAGCAACAGTACTTCCGGTTCCACGGCAATGGTGCGGGCGATCACCAGACGTTGCTGCTGACCACCGGACAGGCCCAGTGCCGACTCGTGCAGACGGTCCTTGACCTCATCCCACAGTGCCGCGCCTTTCAACGCCCACTCGACGGCTTCGTCGAGGACGCGCTTCTTGTTGATGCCCTGGATGCGCAGGCCGTAAACCACGTTTTCGTAGATGGTTTTCGGGAACGGGTTGGGCTTCTGGAACACCATGCCGACGCGACGACGCAGTTCGGCCACGTCTTCGCCCTTGCGATAGATGTTGTTGCCGTACAGGTTGATCTCGCCTTCAACGCGGCAGCCGTCAACCAGGTCGTTCATGCGGTTGAAGGTACGCAGCAGCGTGGACTTGCCACAGCCGGACGGGCCGATGAAGGCGGTCACGCGCTGTTTCGGGATGTTCATGCTGACGTCGTACAGCGCTTGTTTTTCGCCGTAGAACAGGCTCAGGCCCGGCACTTCGATGGCTACGGTTTCCTGCTCGAGGTTCAGGCTCTGTTTGTCGCGACCCAGCGCCGACATGTTGATGCCGTGGGTATGTGCTTCGTGCTGCATGGGAGGCTCCCTGTGCTAACAAATTCGGTTCGGAACGCTGCTTATTGCAGTTCCCATCAATATTCCGGTGGACGCGGTCCAGTGTGGGAGCGGGCTTGCTCGCGAAGAGGCCGGCACATTCAACATCAATGTTGCCTGACCCACCGCTTTCGCGAGCAAGCCCGCTCCCACATTGGAAATCAGCTATCCAGCGCCTTGTACTTCTCGCGCAGGTGGTTACGGATGTACACCGCCGACAGGTTCAATGTCGCGATCACCAGCACCAACAGCAACGCCGTGGCGTACACCAGCGGTCGCGCGGCTTCGACGTTCGGGCTCTGGAAGCCGACGTCATAGATGTGGAAGCCCAGGTGCATGATCTTCTGGTCCAGGTGCAGGTACGGGTAGTTACCGTCCACCGGCAGCGACGGCGCCAGCTTCACCACACCCACCAGCATCAGCGGTGCCACTTCCCCCGCGGCGCGGGCCACGGCGAGGATCATGCCGGTCATCATCGCCGGGCTGGCCATCGGCAGCACGATCTTCCACAAGGTTTCAGCCTTGGTCGCGCCGAGGGCCAACGAGCCTTCACGCACGGTGCGAGGAATCCGCGCCAGGCCTTCTTCGGTAGCCACGATCACCACAGGCACCGCCAGCAGCGCCAGGGTCAGCGAGGCCCAGAGCAGACCCGGCGTACCGAAGGTCGGTGCCGGCAGTGCTTCCGGGAAGAACAGACGGTCGAGCGAGCCGCCCAGCACATAGACGAAGAAGCCCAGGCCGAACACGCCGTAAACGATCGCCGGAACACCCGCCAGGTTGTTCACCGCGATGCGGATGATTCGGGTCAGTGCGTTCTGCTTGGCGTATTCACGCAGGTAAACCGCTGCCAACACGCCGAACGGAGTCACGATCATCGCCATGATCAGGGTCATCATCACGGTGCCGAAAATCGCCGGGAAGATCCCGCCTTCGGTGTTTGCTTCACGCGGGTCGTCGGACAGGAACTCCCAGATCTTGCTGAAATAGAAACCGATCTTGGTGAAGGTGCTCATGGCGTTCGGCTGGTAGGCGTGAACCACTTTGCCCAGACTGATTTCGATTTCTTTGCCATTGGCGTCGCGGGCTGTCAAAGCGTCGCGGTTGAACTGTGCATGCAAGTCAGTCAGACGCGCTTCGATATCCTGATAGCGGGCGTTCAGCTCAGCGCGCTCGGATTCCATGTCCGCTTGTGCGGTTGCGTCGAGTTTGCCTTCCAGCTCCAGCTTGCGGCCGTGCAGACGGATGCGCTCCAGACCTGCGTTGATCGCACCAATATCACTCTTTTCCAGTGACTTCAGTTGCGCAGCAAGCTTGTTCACGCGGTCGATCCGCGCTTGCAGCTCAGTCCATGCCGCTTCCCCCTCGGCGATAACCTTGCCGTCCTGTTTGACGTTAACGAGGTAGCCGTAAAAGTTGCCCCACTCGCGACGCTCGATGGCCATCAACTCGACCGGGGTTGTCTGGTTGGTCAGCCACTCGCCGACGACCCAGGTGAAGTCGTTGCCGTTCAGATCACGGTTGCCGACCTTGATCAGCTCGCGGGTCATGAACTCCGGGCCTTCGTCAGGCACCGGCAGGCCGGCGCTCTTCAGTCGGGCACGTGGCACTTCTTCTTTCTGCACCACTTCGCCAATGACCAGGTGTTGGCCCTGGCCCGGCACGTCATAGCTGGCGTGGATCAGATCCGCCGGCCAGAAGTGACCCAGGCCACGCACGGCAATCACTGCCAGCAGGCCAATGGTCATGATGACCGCGATGGACACCGCGCCACCGCTGATCCAGACGCCGGGGGCGCCGCTCTTGAACCATCCTTTCAGGGAGTTCTGTTTCACAGACTTCTACCTTTCTTAAAGCGACGAGTATTTCTTGCGCAGACGCTGACGAATCAGTTCTGCGAGGGTGTTCATGACGAAGGTGAACAACAGCAGCACCAGCGCCGAGAGGAACAGCACGCGGTAGTGGCTGCCGCCGACTTCCGATTCGGGCATTTCCACTGCAACGTTGGCCGCCAGGGTGCGCAGGCCTTCGAACAGGTTCATTTCCATGACCGGGGTGTTACCGGTGGCCATCAACACGATCATGGTTTCACCGACCGCACGGCCCATGCCGATCATCAGCGCCGAGAAGATGCCCGGGCTCGCGGTGAGGATCACCACGCGGGTCATGGTCTGCCACGGTGTGGCACCGAGAGCCAGGGAGCCCAGGGTCAGACCGCGAGGCACGCTGAACACGGCGTCTTCGGCGATGGAGTAGATGTTCGGGATGACCGCGAAGCCCATGGCCAGGCCCACTACCAGGGCGTTGCGCTGGTCGTAGGTGATGCCCAGGTCGTGGGAGATCCACATGCGCATGTCGCCACCGAAGAACCAGTTCTCCATGAACGGGCTCATGTACAGCGACAGCCAGCCCACAAACAGGATCACTGGAATCAGCAGCGCACTTTCCCAGCCATCCGGGACTTTCAGGCGGATCGATTCAGGCAGGCGGCTGAAGGTGAAGCCGGCGACCAGGATGCCGATTGGCAGCAACATCAGCAGGCTGAAGATGCCCGGCAAATGCCCTTCAACATAGGGCGCGAGGAACAGGCCGGCGAAGAAACCGAGGATCACCGTCGGCATCGCTTCCATCAGCTCGATCACCGGCTTGACCTTGCGGCGCATGCCGGGAGCCATGAAGTACGCGGTGTAGATCGCAGCGGCAACGGCCAGTGGAGCGGCCAGCAGCATGGCGTAGAGCGCGGCTTTCAGGGTACCGAAGGTCAGCGGTGACAGGCTCAGCTTGGGTTCGAAGTCGGTGTTGGCGGCGGTCGATTGCCAGACGTATTTAGGCTCGTCGTAGTTCTCGTACCAGACCTTGCTCCACAGCGCGCTCCACGAGACTTCCGGGTGCGGGTTGTCGAGCAGCAGCGGGTGCAACTTGCCACCGGCTTCCACGATCACGCGGTTGGCGCGCGGCGACAGACCGAAAACGCCTTGGCCTTCTGCGACCGGCTCCACCAGCAAGGTGCGGTGGGCAGTGCTGTGGAACACGCCAAGCTTGCCGGAAGCGTCGAGGGCGACGAAGCCCTTGCGGCGCTCTTCAGCTGTGATTTCAACGATAGGCGTGGTGCCCATCTGGAAGGTGCGGATCTGCTTCAGGCGTTGTTCGCCATCGGGGTCGCGGGCCATGAACCACTGGGCCAGGCCACCTTTGGAGTCACCGATGATCAGCGAGATGCCGCCCACCAGTTGGGTGCTGGCGGTGACTTGAGCCTCACCGTCTTCAAGCAGTTTGTAGCGACCGTTGAGGCTCTTGTCGCGCAGGCTGAACACGTCGGCCTGGGCACGCCCGTTGACCACGTAAAGCCACTGCTGACGCGGGTCGACGAAAATATTCTTCACCGGCTCGGTCATTTGCGGCAGTTCGATGCGCTTCTGCTCGTTGGTGACTTCGCCGGTCATCATGTTCTCTTCGCTGGTCAGCGACAGAACATTGAGTTGCGAACCGGTGGAGCCGACCAGCATCAGGGTCGAATCATTGGCGTTGAGGCTGACGTGTTCCAGCGCACCGCCGGCTTCGTTGACCGCGATTGGCGTTTCGCCGTACGGGTACTCGACGGCCGGGGTGATGGTTTTCTTGCCTTCCGGGTAGCTGACTTTATAGGTGTGACGGAACACCAGGGCCTGACCGTTGGACAGACCTACGGCCACCAGCGGGTGACCTGGCTGGTCTTCACCGATGGAGGTCACGGTGGTGCCGGCCGGGATCGACAGATCGACGCGCTTCAATTCAGCGCCACTGTCAATATCGAAGAACAACGCCTGGCCCTTGTCGGAAACGCGCATGGCTACCTGATTCTGCTCTTCGAGCGAGATCATCAGTGGCTTGCCAGCGTCCTGCATCCAGGCCGGGGTAATGGATTCTTTCGCGGTCAGGTCGGCACCCTGGAACAGCGGCGCAACAACATAGGCGAGGAAGAAGAAGATCAGGGTGATGGCTGCCAGCACCGCCAGGCCGCCGATGAGGACGTACCAACGGGTGAAGCGATCTTTGAGCGCGCGAATGCGGCGCTTGCGTTGCAGCTCAGGCGTATTGAAGTCAATTCGCTTGGGGGGATTAGTAGTCATGTTGGAATTGGCCAGATCATTCATGCGCTCACCCTAGCGATCCTGTATGACAGAAAGATGACAATGCAGTGACGCACCAAATCCACCGCCAGCGGGACTGGCAGAGGATCGAAAATTTGAGGTGTGTAAAAGGCCGGCCTGCAAGCAGATCCGGCCTTTTACTTGAGTCCGGAAGGATTCACCCCGGACTCAATTTGTTACTTTTTTACGACTGCAGTGCCGCCTTCCGCCAGACCCAGGTCAGCCAGTGCTTTTGCAGCAACCTTGGCTGGCAGTGGGATGTAGCCGTCTTTCACCACAACTTCCTGGCCCTGTTTGGACAGAACCAGCTTCACGAACTCAGCTTCCAGCGGAGCCAAAGGCTTGTTCGGGGCTTTGTTGACGTACACGTACAGGAAGCGCGACAGCGGGTACTTGCCGTTCAGGGCGTTTTCTTCAGTGTCTTCAACAAACTCGGTGCTGCCTTTCTTGGCCAGGGCCACCGTCTTCACGCTGGCAGTCTTGTAACCGATACCCGAGTAACCGATGCCATTCAGCGAGGAGCTGATCGACTGCACAACCGAAGCCGAGCCTGGCTGTTCGTTGACGTTTGGCTTGAAGTCACCTTTGCACAGGGCTTCTTCCTTGAAGTAGCCATAAGTGCCGGATACCGAGTTACGACCGAACAGCTGAACCGGCTTGTTGGCCAGGTCGCCGGTCACACCCAGGTCACCCCAGGTTTTGACGTCGGCTTTGCCGCCGCACAGACGGGTGGACGAGAAGACCGCATCGACCTGTTCCATGGTCATATGCTTGATCGGGTTGTCCTTGTGCACGAATACGGCCAAGGCATCCACGGCAACCGGAATAGCGGTTGGCTTGTAACCGTATTTGGTTTCGAAGGCCTGCAGCTCGTTGTCCTTCATTTTGCGGCTCATCGGACCCAGGTTAGCGGTGCCTTCGGTCAGCGCAGGTGGCGCGGTAGAAGAACCGGCGGCCTGAATCTGGATGTTTACGTTCGGATATTCTTTTTTGTAGTTCTCAGCCCAGAGGGTCATGAGGTTGGCCAGGGTATCGGAGCCGACGCTGGACAGGTTGCCCGACACACCAGTGGTCTTGGTGTAGCTCGGGATAGCAGGGTCAACAGCGGCAACCGCGTTGGCAGTCGCAACGCCAGCAGCGACAAAAGTCATTGCCGCCATCAAACGCTTCAGTTTCATGCCTTACTCCTAGCAGATAGGGTGTGTTAAGTCGGGGCCAAGTATCAGCAGGCCGTGTGAACACTCTATGGCTGAAATATGACAATTGGATGAAAGGCCAGCATTCCGCTCGGAAGGCTGGCCTTTCAGTTGTAACTGTAAATGTTGGAATTGGCTGGATTTAGCCGAGAGCGCAGCGCCCGCCGTTGCCACTACTAACGGATCAACGGCCTTTCTTCCATAGCCAGGCGCCGACCAGGATCCCCACCCCGCACAGCACTGCCACATAATAGGCAGGCCCCATCGCACTTTCTTTGAGCAACAGGCTGACGATCATCGGCGTCAGACCACCGAAAATCGCGTAGGCGACGTTGTAGGAGAACGACAGGCCGCTGAAACGCACCACCGGCGGGAACGCCTTGACCATCACATACGGCACCGCGCCGATGGTGCCGACCAGCAGACCGGTCAGGGCATACATCGGGAATAGCCAGTCGGGATGATCGGCCAGGCTGTGGTAGAAGGTCCAGGAACTGGCCAGCAATGCGGTACAGCCGATCACGAAGACTCGTCCCGCACCGAAGCGATCGGCCAGTGCGCCGGCAATGATGCAACCAAAACTCAGGAACACGATCGCCACGCTGTTCGCCTGCAGGGACGTGGTTGGCGAGAAGTGATAGACCGTCTGCAACACAGTCGGTGTCATCAGGATCAACACCACGATGGCGGCCGACAGCAGCCAGGTCAGCAGCATCGAAATGGCGATGGCGCCACGATGGTCACGCAACACCGCACGCAGCGGCACTTCTTCGGCCAGGGCCTTGCGCTGTTGCAGCTCGGCGAACACCGGGGTTTCGTGCAGCCAGCGACGCAGGTACACCGAGAACAGACCGAACACGCCACCCAGCAGGAACGGAATTCGCCAGGCGTAATCCGCTACTTCCACCGGGGTGTAGATACTGTTGATCGCCGTGGCGACCAGCGAACCGAGCAGGATGCCCGCCGTCAGGCCGCTGGTCAGGGTCCCGCAGGCATAGCCGATATGCCGTTGCGGCACGTGTTCGGAAACGAAGACCCATGCACCCGGCACTTCACCGCCAATGGCCGCGCCCTGGATCACCCGCATCAACAGCAGCAGGATAGGCGCCCACATGCCGATCTGCGCATAAGTCGGCAGCAAACCCATGATCAAGGTCGGCACCGCCATCATGAAAATGCTCAGAGTGAACATTTTCTTGCGGCCCAGCAGGTCACCGAAGTGCGCCATCACGATGCCGCCCAGCGGCCGCGCCAGGTAGCCGGCGGCGAAGATGCCGAAGGTCTGCATCAGGCGTAGCCACTCAGGCATGTCCGCCGGGAAGAACAACTTGCCCACCACCGTAGCGAAGAACACGAAGATGATGAAATCGTAGAACTCCAGCGCGCCACCCAGGGCCGACAACGATAGAGTCTTGTAGTCGTTGCGCGTCAGTGGACGTGCAGGTTGGTCTGGCTGCGCGATGCTCGAGGGCGCTGTGGTCATGGCAAGGGCTTCTCTTATAGTCGGATCTGCTACCTCAACAACGCTGGCTGAGGTTTGGGCAGGTCCGGCACGATAGCAAATTGTTCGAAAAAGCACATAGAGGTGCGTTTTTGACAGTCAAAATGAGAACCGGACGGTCGTCGCGGAGTCTACCGACCGATATACTCAAAGCCTGCTCCGGTTTTTGAGGGGTTGCTGTGCGAAAGCGCCTGTCAGGTTCATAGGCGATTTCGCAGAGTTTCCCTTTAGGCGCCTGATGGAAAACGTGACGAACGTAGTATGTTCGGTGCTGAATCGTTTTTCCCGAAGACGGCTACCACCAGCAATACCAACGAAGAGTCACGGGTCAGAGGCCCCCCGGCATGATAGAACTCGAACAAGAAGATCCGATCCCGCAAGGCGACCTGGCCTTGCAAATCACCGCGCTCCCACGCGAAACCAACGGCTTTGGCGATATTTTCGGCGGCTGGCTGGTGGCGCAGATGGATTTGGCAGGCACCGCGATGGCCAGCAAGGTCGCCGGCGGACGCGTTGCCACCGTTGCAATCGACCGCATGGCGTTTCTGGTTCCGGTGGCGGTGGGCGCTCAGCTCTCCTTTTATACCCAGGCCCTGGAAATCGGCCGCAGCTCGATCAAGATGATGGTCGAGGTCTGGAGCGACGACCCACTGTCCAGCGAGTGGCGTAAAGTAACCGAAGCGGTGTTTGTGTTCGTTGCCATCGACGGCAGCGGTCGCACCCGTTCGGTTCCGCCCCGGGCTCGCTGAAAGAACTTCTAAACCTGGTAGCCGTTTTGCGGTCGATAGTCGTCCACGTTACTGATCGAGAGCTGTCCCATGAGCACGCCCAATGTTGAAGCCGTAAAACTGGATGAACTGAACTGCTGGCGAATTCGCCACGGTCAGGCTGAATTACTGGTGGCCCAGCAAGGCGCGCACATCCTCAGTTATCAACTGGCCGGCCAGCCGCCGCTGATCTGGCTCAATGACGAGGCTGTGTTCAAGACCGGCAAGAGCATCCGTGCCGGCGTGCCGGTGTGCTGGCCGTGGTTCGGCGTCTTCGACCGTAACCCGCAAAGCGTGCAGGCGATGCGCGTCAGCAATGAAGCGCCGTCGGCTCACGGCTTCGTGCGAGCGATGGATTGGGAGCTGGGCGGCATCGAAGCCGAAGGCGAAAGCCTGAAAGTCGAATTCCTCCTGCCCTACCCCGACGGCGGCTTTCCTGGCTGGCCGCACCAGGTGGACTTGACGCTGAGCATTCGCCTCGACGAGCAGTTGCACATCCACCTGACCAGCCATAACCGGGGCGCTGAAACCGTCAGCATCAGCCAGGCGCTGCACAGCTATTTTGCCGTCAGCGATGTGCGCGAGGTGCATGTCGAAGGTGTGGGCGGTCTCAAGTACATCGAAACCCTAGATAACTGGAAAACCGTAACCCAGACCGGTGATTTGCGTTTTACCGGCGAAACCGACCGCATCTATCTCGATGCCCCGCCACTGCTGAGCATCGTCGATCCGGCCTGGGAGCGACGCATCGAACTGACCAGCACGGGCTCGCGCACCGCAGTGATCTGGAACCCATGGATCGACCGCGCCGCCGCGTTCAGCGACATGGCCGACGACGGTTGGCAGCGCATGCTGTGCATCGAGACGGCGAACGTGATGGACGATGTGGTGAACCTGAAACCAGGGGCCAGCCATACCCTGGGTGTGAGCGTCGGTAGCAAGCCGCTCTAAGCAACACCACAAAACCAATGTGGGAGCGAGCTTGCTCGCGATGGCGGCGTAACAGGCAACATGAATGTTGAATGTTATGGCCTCATCGCGAGCAATCTCGCTCCCACAGTTTTTTGTGCCATGCCATCTGACGGCGCGTTACAAATCCGACTCTTTCACCACCCGTACCGTCGCCGCATCCAGCGCATACGCCGCATCCGCCAAGTCATTGCTGACCTTCTCGACCTTCAGCGTGCCGGTGACCCACAGCGGCGTGTAGATATCGTTCAGTTTCAGGCCCTTTGGATAGCGCACCAGCACCAGTTGGTTGGGCGGCGGCGGCGGCACGTGGATGCACGCGCCCGGGTACGGCACCAGGAAGAACAACGTACTGCGGCCCTTGGCATCGGACTCCAGCGGCACGGGGTAACCGCCAATGCGGATGTTCTTGTCGTTCATCGACGCAACGGTCTTGGTCGAGTACATCACCGCCGGCAAGCCTTTGGCCTGCTTCATCCCACCCTTGTCGGTGAAAGTGCCATTGGCTTCAGGGGAGTTGTGGTCGATTTCAGGCATGGCCTCGAGGGCCTTCTGGTCCGACTTGGGCATCAATTCGAGCCAGTCGGTTTCCGGCAGTTCACCGGCATGGGCAAGGCCCGTTCCCAACAAAAGTAGAATCAGCAGAAGACGGCGCATGAAGGTGCTCGGTATAGGAAGGATCAGGAAACGCCGAGCATTCTAGCCCTCCCGGCTTGTGCGGCCGAGAGGACTTTGTCGCCTGGATCAGTTCTTTTTGACCAGGCCGTAGATCACCAGCAACACAACGGCGCCCACCAGCGCACCGATGAAACCTGCGCCTTGGCCGGCCTGATAGATGCCCAGGGCTTGACCGCCGTAAGTGGCCGCCAACGAACCGCCGATGCCGAGCAGGATCGTCATGATCCAGCCCATGCTGTCATCGCCCGGTTTCAGGAACCGTGCCAGCAGACCGACGATCAAGCCGATAAAGATGGTTCCGATAATTCCCATGGCATTCCCCTCTCAATGAAGTCGCTATTGGAAAGCCTAGTCAGACTTTCGTGACCTGCCATGAGAGAACGGTGCAACCTGAAGGTTCCACCGTTGCACATAAATACTATTCGGCTATCAGTGCTTCAACCTTGAGAATCTGGGCCCTCAGCGTCTCGCGGTCTGCACAACGAAGGTTGGCGTGACCGACCTTGCGACCGACCTTGAACGCCTTGCCATAGTGATGCAGATGGCAATCGGCGATGGTCAGGACCTTCTCGGTCTCAGGCACTTTGCCGATGAAGTTGAGCATCGCGCTTTCGCCGACCTTGGCCGTCGAACCCAACGGCAGACCGGCAACGGCCCGCAGGTGGTTTTCGAACTGGCTGCACTCGGCGCCTTCGGTGGTCCAGTGCCCGGAGTTGTGCACTCGCGGGGCGATTTCGTTGGCCTTGAGGCCACCGTCGACTTCAAAGAACTCGAACGCCATCACGCCCACGTAATCCAGTTGCTTGAGCACACGGCTGGAGTAGTCTTCGGCCAAGGCTTGCAGCGGGTGATCGGTGCTGGCCACGGACAGCTTGAGGATGCCGCTGTCGTGGGTGTTGTGTACCAGCGGATAGAAGCGGGTTTCACCGTCGCGGGCACGCACGGCGATCAGCGAGACTTCACCGGTGAACGGCACGAAGCCTTCCAGCAGACAGGCCACGCTGCCCAGCTCGGCAAAGGTGCCAACCACATCTTCTGGCGTGCGCAGGACTTTCTGACCCTTGCCGTCGTAACCCAAAGTACGGGTCTTCAGCACTGCCGGCAGGCCGATGGAAGCCACGGCGGCGTCCAGGTCAGCCTGGGACTGAATGTCGGCGAACGCCGGGGTAGGAATCCCCAGGTCCTTGAACATGCTCTTCTCGAACCAACGATCGCGGGCGATGCGCAGCGCTTCGGCGCTCGGATAGACCGGGACGAATTGCGACAGGAAGGCCACGGTCTCGGCCGGAACGCTTTCGAACTCGAAGGTCACCAGATCGACTTCATCGGCCAGCTGGCGCAGGTGATCCTGATCGCCGTAATCGGCTCGCAGGTGTTCGCCCAACGCGGCTGCACAAGCATCCGGAGCCGGGTCCAGGAAAGCGAAGTTCATGCCCAGCGGAGTGCCCGCCAGCGCCAACATGCGACCCAACTGGCCGCCACCGATTACACCGATCTTCATCGTCAACAACCTCAGGCGATGCGTGGGTCTGGATTGTCCAGGACGCTGTCTGTCTGCTCAGCACGGAAGGTTTTCAGCACCGCGTGGAACTGCGGGTGCTTGGCGCCAAGGATACTCGCCGACAGCAGCGCCGCGTTGATCGCGCCCGCCTTGCCAATGGCCAGGGTGGCGACCGGAATGCCCGCCGGCATCTGCACAATGGAAAGCAGCGAATCAACGCCCGACAGCATTGCCGATTGTACTGGTACGCCCAGCACCGGCAGGTGGGTCTTGGCCGCACACATGCCAGGCAAATGGGCCGCGCCACCGGCACCGGCGATGATCACCTCGATGCCACGCGCCTCGGCTTCTTCAGCGTACTGGAACAGCAGGTCCGGGGTGCGGTGGGCAGAAACCACTTTCACCTCGTAGGGGATGCCGAGCTTTTCCAGCATATCGGCGGTGTGGCTAAGGGTGGACCAATCGGACTTGGAGCCCATGATCACGCCAACCAGTGCACTCATCGTCGTGCCTCTTCTCTCTGGGCGCCCGCAGGCGCATCAAAAAACAACAAGCCACGCAGGATGCGTGGCTTGATTGTACGAATTATGGCCGGTCGTAACCGGCCGAAGGCCGCGCAGTATACCGCAATACGACAGATAAACAGCCCCTGTCGCGACCATCTGTCATCTGGGGCCAAACAGCGGTTTATTGATTCTAAGGTCAAGAATTTTAGTTAGTAATGAAGCCTCGAAGATCACTAACAACTTCAAACCAATAAACTTCGATCACTGCCCTGCGCAATACTATTTAAAACACTATCAAAAGCAAACCCATGCGCCGGATGATATATAACTGCACGACAGTTATTTTTAATAATCGCCCCAACCTATTTATAGATGCGTCAATTCCCCTCACATAGTTTGAAGGCGGATTCACAATGAGATATCGAAATGCAAAACCCATTGATGAAATTCATGACTTTTATAGCTGCATTACTTTTGAGCCTCAATATTCACGCTAACGATAGCCCGCCGTTGAAAGACGACCGTCTCGATCCAATTTGGATTTACTTCATCTTCCATGACGACATACCCAAGTCGAAAAGAGACAGCATACATGGTGATTACATTCATCCTTTCATTGAAGAGTTTCAAAGCATCACCGGCCGCAAGGCCCATGTGGTTTTTGATGAACACATAGCCCCATACAGTAACTTCAAATACAGAAGTTCCGACCGGGAGAAAGTAATAAAGGAATGGAGAGAACTTGCCTGGCAATACAGAAAGAAAAAAAATGATGATAAGGAATTTCGAATATCTCGCAACGACAGAGTGCTTTTGATCACTAACGATATGATTAACGGCCATCCCTTATTCGGAGGCGTTGGAGGTATCGCGGATGCACAACCGGGAAGAGCCGCCATTGCGTCTCTTGATTTCAAGCAAGGGGTCGGCCATGAACTGGGGCACACCTTCAACGCCGATCATGAAGATGGCGAAGTTTTGTATAACGGTTGGTGGTGCGAAACCTTCATGCTCCCAGCCCTGCAGCTCAGGTCGAATTGCATGGTATTTAGCGATGCAAATCGAAAGCGCATCAAGGACTATGTAGACAGCCTGTATTGAAACTTCAACGCATCCCCCAATTTCAACTCGAGCCATTTATGATTTGAAAAACCAATGGATTATATTATGTCAAAACGACCGATCAAGCTTAACGTCTTCCTGCACGAAGATCTGAAAGGCATTAACGAAGACTTGCTCCACCAAGATTATTTCGACTGGCTGGCAGATACGGTCTCCCGAATCTCAGGCCGCACAATGGACGTTATTTTAATACAACCTTCAGACGCCCCAACATTAAGTAGCTTCAACTATAAATCCGAAAATATGGAGCTCTTGATAAGTCAATTTCAAGACACCCTCCTTACCCATCTGGAAAATCAAGAGAGCGACACTAACGATGCCACTATCAACAAGTATTTGCTATTAACGCGCGACGACATCAATAAAAGTACGCTGGGTGTTGCTCGAAGACAAGGTGCGCTAGGAATTGCCTCGATCACATCGAAATTAACGGCATCCCATGAGGTTGGGCATATGCTCGATGCCGTTCATGAAGATAGCGATGAAAACGTTTCCACCTACTACGGAACCTACAAATCGATAATGTACAAAACCACAGGAAAGTCGGCGCTTGTCTTCAGCAAGAAAAACCAAGAGAACATTCGCAATTACCTCAATCAGTACCCTTGATCTGATTGACGCCGTTTTCGACAGATCAAGGCCAACTCGATTGGCCTTGATCACGCTTCGCCCTCAGGAAGCAGAACCCGCCGCTCCGCCTTCCAGTTTGCGCCACAACAACCGCACATTGGCCTTGCGCACAAGGGCGCAGCGGTAGAGACGAATTTCCAGCGGCACATGCCATTGCGGCCCTCCGCAGACCACCAGTTCACCGCGCGCCAGTTCGGCACGCACGCTCAGTTGTGGCACCCAGGCAATGCCCAGGCCTTCAAGAGCCATGCTTTTCAGGCTGTCGGCCATCGCAGTTTCGTAGATGGTGGTGAAGCGCAGCGCCCGTTGGCGCAGCAACATGTTCACCGAACGACCGAGGAACGCACCGGCGCTGTAGGCCAACAGCGGCACGCTGCCCTCGCCTTCCAGATCGAACAGCGGCTTGCCCTCGGCGTCTGCCGCGCAGACCGGCAGCATCTCGGTGTGGCCAAGGTGTAGCGAGGGGAAGATTTCGGGGTCCATTTGCATGGCCGCGTCCGGATCATAGAACGCCAGCATCAGATCGCAGCCGCCTTCGCGCAAGGCATGCACGGCGTCACCGACGTTGGTCGCCACCAGCCGCGTGGCGATGTTCAAACCTTCGTTGCGCAACTGCGCGATCCAGCGCGGAAAGAAACCGAGCGCCAGGGAGTGCGCGGCAGCGACCTGCATCACTTCGCCCTGCCCGCCCTCCAGGTGATGCAGATGGCGCAATACTTCGCCCAGCTGTTCGACCACGGTGCGCGCGGTGACCAGAAACAATTGCCCTGCCGCCGTCAGCTCCACCGGCGTGCGCGAACGGTTGACCAGGGTCAGCCCCAACGCGGCTTCAAGGCTGCGGATTCGCCGACTGAACGCCGGCTGCGTCACAAAACGCCGCTCGGCGGCCTGGGAGAAACTGCGGGTGGCGGCCAGGGCACTGAAGTCCTCCAGCCATTTGCTTTCCAGATTCATCACGTCCTCCCGGACACGCACCAATTTAGGTCACACGTTCGCCGTCAAGCCGGCGTCACACGGGCATTATGCCGAATGTGCATAGGCTAGTGCTTAACAGCATTGGCCCAAAATTCTACACAAGCCTAGCATTCACAGCGTTCCGGCACAGACCGGGTCCATATTGAGATGATTTCTATCATGTCCTCCGCTGCATCATTCCGCACAGAAAATGACCTGCTTGGCGCCCTCGAAGTACCGGCTCAAGCGTATTACGGTATCCAGACCCTGCG
The DNA here is from genome assembly GCF_058807755.1 of Pseudomonas sp. GW821-FHT12A04. Classification (NCBI taxonomy): domain Bacteria; kingdom Pseudomonadati; phylum Pseudomonadota; class Gammaproteobacteria; order Pseudomonadales; family Pseudomonadaceae; genus Pseudomonas; species Pseudomonas sp. GW821-FHT12A04. Next base: position 190,834 of record NZ_JBXAQZ010000002.1, on the reverse strand, counting down.
AGCGGTGAATAACTTCCGCCTTTCGGGCGTTCCGATTTCGCACTACCCGAAACTGGTTGTCGGTCTGGCCATGGTTAAACAGGCCGCTGCTGACGCCAACCGTGAGTTGGGTCACCTGAGCGAAGCCAAGCACGCCGCCATCAGCGAAGCCTGTGCCCGATTGATCCGCGGTGATTTCCACGAAGAGTTCGTGGTCGACATGATTCAAGGTGGCGCCGGTACCTCCACCAACATGAACGCCAACGAAGTGATCGCCAACGTTGCTCTGGAAGCAATGGGCCACCAGAAAGGCGAGTACCAGTACCTGCACCCGAACGACGACGTCAACATGGCGCAGTCGACCAACGACGCTTACCCAACGGCGATCCGCCTGGGTCTGCTGCTCGGTCACGACACCCTGCTGGCCAGCCTCGACAGCCTGATTCAGGCGTTTGCGGCCAAGGGCAAAGAATTCGATCACGTCCTGAAAATGGGCCGTACTCAACTGCAAGACGCCGTGCCAATGACCCTCGGCCAGGAATTCCGTGCCTTCGCCACCACCATGGGCGAAGACCTGGCCCGTCTGAAGACGCTGGCCCCGGAACTGCTGACTGAAGTGAACCTGGGTGGCACCGCGATCGGTACCGGCATCAACGCCGACCCACGTTATCAAGCACTGGCGGTACAGCGCCTGGCACTGATCAGCGGTCAACCGCTGGTGCCAGCGGCCGACCTGATCGAAGCGACTTCCGACATGGGCGCCTTCGTGCTGTTCTCCGGCATGCTCAAGCGCACCGCGGTCAAGCTGTCGAAGATCTGTAACGACCTGCGCCTGCTGTCCAGCGGCCCACGCACCGGCATCAACGAAATCAACCTGCCGGCGCGTCAGCCAGGCAGCTCGATCATGCCTGGCAAGGTCAACCCGGTCATCCCGGAAGCTGTGAACCAGGTAGCGTTCCAGGTCATCGGTAACGACTTGGCACTGACCATGGCAGCCGAAGGCGGCCAACTGCAGCTGAACGTGATGGAGCCGCTGATCGCCTTCAAGATCTTCGACTCGATCCGCCTGCTGCAACGTGCCATGGACATGCTGCGCGAGCACTGCATCGTCGGCATCACCGCCAACGAAGCACGCTGCCGTGAACTGGTCGAGCACTCGATCGGCCTGGTCACCGCGCTGAACCCGTACATCGGCTACAAAAATGCCACCCGTATCGCCGGCCTCGCCCTCGAAAGCGGCCGTGGCGTGCTGGAACTGGTGCGCGAAGAAGGTCTGCTCGACGAAGCCATGCTCGCCGACATCCTGCGCCCGGAAAACATGATTGCGCCGCGTCTGGTGCCTCTGAAGGCATAACCCGACGCGTTACTTGTAGCACCGCTCACCAGGTCGAGGGACTAGACACCTCTCACCTTTTGAGGGCTTGGGGATCTAGTCCCCAGGCCCTTTTTTTTAACCATTTGCCAGTGAAAACCGTATGTCTGGGAACTGACCAATGTGGGAGCGGGCTTGCTCGCGAAGGCGGCGACACATTCAACAATGACGTATCTGATACACCGCTTTCGCGAGCAAGCCCGCTCCCACCAAGAGCAGTTCCCACATAGCCTGACAGCAAAAATGTCAGGTGTTTCAAAGGCTTCGTTTCACCGCATGCACCACAACCGTGCAGACGGACGGCACTGTCATCGGTATAGTGCCGCCCCTCTTCGCATGAGCGGTCGTCGGTAGCGAGGCCACAACCCATGCGAAACCCGAACTAATAACAAACCCGCGATATGAAACCGGGACGAACTTCGTACCGCCCATTGTGCCGTGCGCCAAGGGGTGTAACTCGATGTGTCTGTCCGGCCAGCATTGTTGCCTACACAAAAAACAGCGAGGAATAATCCATGCTCGAAGTCATTAACGACTTCCTCTCAGGGAAAGTACTGATCGTGCTCATTGTCGGGCTCGGTAGCTACTTCACGATCCGCTCGCGTTTCGTTCAATTGCGTCACTTCTTCCATATGTTCGCGGTGTTCCGCGACAGCCTCAAAAGCAGCGCCGGGCAACTGAGCTCGTTCCAGGCCCTGATGCTCAGCCTCGCCGGCCGCGTCGGTGCGGGCAACATCGCCGGTGTCGGCATTGCCGTGACCCTCGGTGGCCCAGGTGCGGTGTTCTGGATGTGGGTGACCGCGCTGGTCGGCATGTCCAGCAGCTTCTTCGAATGCTCCCTCGGCCAGCTCTACAAGCGCTGCGATTCCGAAGGCCAGTTCCGCGGTGGCCCGTCCTATTACATCCAGCACGGTTTGCAAAAACGCTGGTTGGGCATGCTGATGGCGTTCCTGTTGCTGGTGACGTTCGGCTTCGCCTTCAACGGCCTGCAAGCTCACGCTGTGACGCACTCGCTGAACAACGCGTTCGGCCTCGACACCACTTACACCGGCATCGGCCTGGCCGTACTGCTGGGCCTGGTGTTCATCGGCGGGATCAAGCGCATCGCCAAGGTCGCCGACCTGTTGGTGCCGGTGAAAACCCTGGCGTACATCGGCGTGACCATCTACGTGATCGTGCTGCAGTTCGACCAGGTGCCGGACATGCTGATGACCATCGTCAAGAGCGCCTTCGGTCTGGACCAGGCTTTCGGTGGCCTGATCGGCAGCGCCATTATCATGGGCGTGAAGCGTGGCGTGTTCGCCAACGAAGCAGGTCTGGGCAGTGCACCTAACGTGGCGGCGGTTGCAGCGGTCGAACACCCGGTGGCGCAAGGCGTGGTCCAGGCGTTCAGCGTGTTCCTCGATACCTTCGTGATCTGCACCTGCACCGCGTTGCTGATTCTGCTCTCCGGTTTCTACACCCCTGGCTTCGAAGGCGACGGCATTGCCCTGACCCAGAACTCGCTGGCCGCCGTGGTCGGTGACTGGGGCCGGATGTTCATCTCCGTAGCCCTGGCGTTGTTCGTGTTCACCTCGATCCTCTACAACTACTACCTGGGTGAGAACAACCTGCGCTTTTTGATCGGTGAAAACCGCAAAGCGCTGATGGGCTATCGCGCGCTGGTACTGGTGCTGATTTTCTGGGGAGCCATCGAAAACCTCGGCACCGTGTTCGCTTTCGCCGACATCACCATGACCATGCTCGCGTTCGTCAACCTGATCGCGCTCTTCCTGCTGTTCAAGGTCGGCATGCGCATCCTGCGTGACTACGATGACCAACGCGCCGCCGGGATCAAGACTCCGGTGTTCGACTCCGCCAAGTTCCCGGATCTGGATCTGGATCGCCAGGCGTGGCCGGCCAACCCGCCTGCCGCTGTCGGCAAGACTGAAGTTGAGCCGCAAGGCGTACCCGCAGCGCAACGCTGACAGGTGAATGACGGGCGCATCGCGTGCGCCCGTCAGTTAAAGTTCGAAAAACTGTGGGAGCGAGCTTGCTCGCGATGGCGCACTGTCAGTCAATAGAGCGATGTCTGACATACCGCTATCGCGAGCAAGCTCGCTCCCACAGGAACTCTTCCTTTCGGAGAATCTTCATGAATTCGTCGACCTACCCCGCCGCTCAGCACGTCATGGTGCTTTACACCGGCGGCACCATCGGTATGCAGGCCAGCGCCAACGGCCTGGCCCCGGCGTCCGGCTTCGAAGCGCGGATGCGTGACTATCTGCACAGCCAGCCTGAGCTAGTGGTACCGCAATGGCGTTTCCGTGAAATGTCGCCGCTGATCGACAGTGCCAACATGACCCCGACGTACTGGCAGCAGTTGCGTGAAGCGGTGGTCGATGCGGTGGATGTTCAGGGCTGCGACAGCGTGCTGATCCTGCATGGCACCGACACCCTGGCCTACAGCGCGGCCGCGATGAGTTTCCAGTTGCTCGGCCTGCATGCCCGCGTGTGCTTCACCGGCTCGATGCTGCCGGCAGGTGTAACTGACAGCGACGCCTGGGAAAACCTCGGCGGCGCGCTGGTTGCGCTGGGCCAGGGCCTGGCGCCGGGCGTGCATCTGTACTTCCATGGCGAACTGCTGGACCCGACCCGTTGCGCCAAGGTGCGCAGTTTTGGCCGTCATCCCTTCAAGCGACTGGTGCGTCAGGGCGGCGGTGTGAAAGCGGCCTCGATTCCGGCACAACTGAACTACAACCAGCCGAAGCAATTGGCGAAGGTCGCGGTATTGCCGCTGTTTCCCGGCATTAGCGCCGAGGTGCTGGATGGTTTGCTCGACAGCGGCATTCAAGGTCTGGTGCTGGAGTGCTACGGCAGTGGCACCGGGCCGAGCGACAATCCAGAGTTCCTCGCCAGCCTCGGCCGTGCACGGGACAACGGCGTGGTGGTGGTTGCCGTTACCCAATGCCATGAAGGTGGCGTGAAGCTCGATGTGTATGAGGCAGGCAGCCGCCTGCGTGGCGTTGGCGTGCTGTCCGGTGGCGGCATGACCCGTGAGGCGGCGTTTGGCAAGTTGCATGGCTTGCTGGGAGCCGGACTCGAAGCTGCCGAGGTTCGCCGTCTCGTTGAACTCGACCTCTGCGGCGAATTGAGCTGACACACCACACCACGTGTAGGAGCGAGCTCGCTCGCGATGGTCGTTAACGATAACGCCGGGAGCCTGACACCCCGCGGCGCTCTCAGGCTTTTCGCGAGCGGGCTCGCTCCTACAGTTTCCAGCGCTCGGCATATAACTTGCTGTGTTCCAGCTATCCCAAGGCTGGAAGTCCTTATGCTCCACTCCCACCTCACCACCCTCAATGCCGTCTCCCTGGTACTCGATGCCTTCAAGGCACAAGGCTTGTCCAGCGAAGCACTGCTGGCCGGAAGCGGCATCAGTGCGGCGGATCTGAACCGTGCCGACACGCGCATCACCACCAATCAGGAAATGCAGGTCTGCGCCAACGCTGTCGCGCTCAAGCGTGACATCGGCCTGGAACTGGGCCGGCGGATGCACGTCTCCTGCTACGGCATGCTCGGTTACGCCTTGCTCACCAGTGCCACCTTCGGTGACGCTTTGCGTCTGGCGATGCGTTATCCGGCGCTGCTGGGAACACTTTTCGAACTGAGCCTTGAAGACGATGGAGAACGCATCTGGTTCGCCGCCGCCGATTACCGCGAGAGCCCGACCATGGCGGTGTTCAACGCCGAGTTCTGCCTGGTGTCGCTGAAAGTCACCTGCGACGACCTGCTCGGCCATCCTTTGCCCTTGCTCGGCGCACGCTTCGAACATGCCGCGCCCGACTACGAGACAAGCTACGCCGAACACTTCGATTGCCCTGTGCACTTCGGCGCGCGCAACAATGCCTTCGCCTTTGACAAGCGCTGGCTCGACCAGCCGTTGCCGCTGGCCGATGTGATCACCCATCAGGCCATGGCCGAACGTTGTCGCAAACAGAACATCGAGTTCACCGGGCGCCAGGCCTGGCTCGGGCGGATCCGCCAATTGCTCAGCGCGCAACTGAATGCTGCGCCCGGGCTGGAGGGGCTGGCCGAGCAAATGAACTGTTCGGCGCGGACCTTGCGCCGGCATCTCAAGGACATGGGTTGCAGCTACCAGGAGCTGCTCGACGAACTGCGCTTCGAGCAGGCCAAGCAAATGCTTTGCGAGGATCAATTGCCGATCTATCAGATTGCCGAAGCGTTGGGCTTCAGCGAGACCGCGAGTTTTCGCCATGCCTTTGTGCGCTGGAGTGGTGTGGCGCCGAGTCAGTTCCGGCCCTGAGGGCTGTAGTGACCGATCTGCCGCCATCGCGAGCAAGCTCGCTCCCACAAGGGGTATGCGTCTTACAAAAAAATCGCGGGCACTGAGGCTCACCTGTGGGAGCGAGCTTGCTCGCGAAGGCGGCCGCGAGAGCTCCGCATTATCAAGGGGCGAATTTCGGTCAAATGTTTTGGCCGTATCGATCCCCTTTTGGCCTTTCCTGCCGTTCTCCGATTCGCCGTGCGCCGCAACACTGGGGGCAACCGAATCAGCCCTGCGGAGAACAACAAATGCTGACGATCTACTCTGACGATCACCACCTGCACCATGGCCGCTGCGAACTCATCGACGGCCAGCTCAAGCCGTGCTTCGAGATGCCATCGCGCGCCGATCATGTGCTGCAACGCGTGCAGAACCAAAACCTTGGCCCAGTCGAAGCGCCAAAGGATTTCGGTCTTGAGCCCATCGCGCGCATTCACAGCCGCGACTACCTCGACTTCTTCAAAGGTGCCTGGGCACGCTGGACCGAGTTCAACACCGACGGTGACCTGCTGCCCTACACCTGGCCTGCACGCACCTTGCGCCCGATCAAACCGACCAGCCTGCACGGCCAACTCGGCTATTACAGCTTCGACGGCGGCGCCCCGATCACCGCCGGCACCTGGCAAGCGGCGTACAGCGCAGCACAAGTCGCGCTCACCGCCCAAGCTGAAATCCAGCGCGGCGCCCGTTCTGCTTTCGCCCTGTGCCGTCCACCGGGACACCACGCCGCCAGCGATTTGATGGGTGGTTATTGCTACCTCAACAACGCCGCCATCGCGGCCCAGGCGTTCCTCGATCAGGGCCACAAAAAAGTCGCGATCCTCGACGTCGATTACCACCACGGCAACGGCACCCAGTCGATTTTCTACGAGCGAAGCGATGTGCTGTTCACCTCGATCCACGGTCACCCGGAAGCCGAGTTCCCGTTCTTCCTAGGCTATGAAGACGAACTGGGCGAAGGCGCCGGTGAAGGCTTCAACTTCAACTACCCGTTGGCCGCCGGTTCAGGCTGGGATACCTGGAGCGCAGCGCTGGAACAAGCCTGCAAAGAGATCGAAAGCTACGGCGCCGACATCGTCGTGGTGTCCCTTGGCGTCGATACCTTCAAGGATGATCCGATCTCGCAATTCAAACTCGACAGCCCGGATTACCTGGCCATGGGCAAGCGCATCGCGGCGCTCGGCAAACCCACGCTGTTCGTCATGGAAGGCGGCTATGCCGTGGAAGAAATCGGCATCAATGCCGTGAACGTTCTCGAAGGTTTTGAAAGCGCTTGATGAGGAAGTAGAAGAATGAAAAGTCTTAAGCGTTTTATTTTTCCAGCGCTGTGCGCCACGGTGCTCAGTGGCGCCGCCCACGCTGAAGAGCGAACCCTGCGCGTCTACAACTGGTTCGACTACATCACCCCCAAGGCCCTGGAAGACTTCAAGGCTCAGAACGCCCAGACCAAACTGGTCTACGACATCTTCGACACCAACGAAGCACTGGAAGCCAAGCTGCTGACCGGCAACTCCGGCTACGACGTGGTGGTGCCGTCCAACGTGTTCCTCGCCAAGCAAATCGAAGCCGGCGTATTCCAGCCCCTGGACCGCAGCAAGCTGCCGAACTGGAACCACCTCGATCCCAAGCTGATGAAGCTGATCGAAGCCAACGACCCGAGCAACAAATTTGCCGTGCCGTACATGTACGGGACCATCCTGATCGGCTTCAACCCGGACAAGGTCAAGGCAGCCCTGGGCGCCGATGCGCCGGTAGACAGCTGGGACCTGATCTTCAAGGAAGAGAACATCAGCAAGCTCAAGCAGTGCGGTGTCGCCCTGCTCGACTCGCCCTCGGAGATCCTGCCGCTGGCCCTGCAACACCTCGGCCTGGACCCCAACAGCAAGAAGCCTGCGGACTATGACAAGGCTGAAGCACTGCTGATGAAGATCCGTCCGTACATCACCTACTTCCACTCGTCCAAGTACATGGCTGACATTGCCAACGGTGACATCTGTGTCGCAGTCGGCTATTCCGGCAGCTTCTCGCAAGCCGCCAATCGCGCCAAGGAAGCCAAGAATGGGGTGGTCGTCGACATGCGTTTGCCGAAGGAAGGCGCGCCGATCTGGTTCGACATGCTGGCGATTCCGAAGGGGGCGAAAAACCCCGAAGACGCCTACACCTTCATCAACTACCTGCTACAGCCGCAGGTGATTGCACCGGTCAGTGACTTTGTCGGTTACCCGAACCCGAACAAGGACGCCACGGAGCTGGTCGACCCGGCGATCCGCAACAACCCGAACCTGTACCCGACCGATGCGGCGATGGGTACGCTCTACACCCTGCAACCGCTGCCGCGCGATGCCGAGCGCGCGCGGACCCGGGCCTGGACCAAGATCAAGTCGGGCACCTGATAACCGACGCGGGTTTATCCTGACCTGCGCTTGCGCAGGTCTTTTTTTTGCCCGCGATATTTATTTACCGCCAACGCCGCTATACCCGTCGCTACTTTGCAATGGACCGCGCACCGAACCTTCCACGGTGCCTGCTACCCTCACAAAGGATGTGACCATGACAAGTACCTCCAGCCCTTCGTCTGAAACCAGCCTCCCCTCTGATCAAGATGCCCTTCTCACCCAATTGGTAACCGGCCCCTCGATCAGGGAAGTCGCCACACATGCGCTGCAACCAGCCCTGAAAGCGCTGTACCCGAATTTGCAAATCGATCCCCGCCTGGCCATGGTGGTGACGCCGACCTGGATCTTGCACAATGGCAGTGTCGAGCCTGGGTCAAGGCGCTTCGAGTCGCTGACAGACGCACTGGTGCGCCATGGCGTAGCGCGAACGCCCGTGGTCTACCTCGACGGCGAGCACTACCTAACGTTGCAACCCCAGGTGCAGACACCGGCGCAACTGCCCGTCAGCATCGATGCCATTGGGCGCCTGCTCAATGAGTTGGCGCCACTGCTGTTTGTCGCGTTTCAAGAGCAACAAGTCGATTACTGGAACCAGTTCACCCGCGCATCGGCTCCACGCTGGCAGGCACTGTCCAAATCCTTGCGCGACCTATGGAACATCGAAGCCAACCCGGACTGGGACAGCGACCAGCACGCCATGGCCGGCAAGCTTTTCGCCTACCCGGACAAAAACGCACGTCGTGCGCATGACCCTTATCAGTCACGCGCCTGCCTGATTGACCTGGACGGCCAAAGCGGCGCGGCTTCGACGCACATTAACATCGTCGACACGGCAGTACTGATCGGGACGCTGGGTAGCCGTACTCTGGTTCTCACTCACACCATCACCCGTGGCTTCCAGGCGTTTGACTCCTTGCAGGAACTGGGCGCGTCGTTGCTGGCGGACACCGATGGGCAAGTACCGGGAAATGTCCTGCATTGGCGCCTGATCGAACCGCCGGGCAATTATTTCGACCGCCTGGCGTGCAACCTGATAGCCCTGCAGGCCGATGCAATCGGTGCGCTGGCCAACGAACCCGCGGCGGCAAACCCGGACCTGGCGCCCCACGTCAGCCGTACGACCAACGAGCTCGACCCGACGGACAAACAGTCATCCTCGCGATTCAATCAGGTCGAGCAATCGCTGCCAGACTGGATGGCCGATGCGTCATCCACCGATCTCACCGCTTACAGCCGTCATCTGATGGATCTGGTGACGGTGCGCAATCAGAACGCCGGGAAGTCCTTTCTGGACGGGCTCAAACCGATCCGCGAATTTGCGCTGGATCGACTGCGCGAAGCCATGCTCGCGCAACATGCCGATGCCGCACATCTGAACCTGGCGGACATCGAAATCGTGGTCGACAGCGTGGTGGTCTGGGGCAGCTTTGTGCCAACGGTGGACCCTGAGCGCACCACCCTGAGCCTGGTCGACCTGGCGCTGCAAAACCTGATTGCCCTGCCGCAAGGCAACAAATTCGTACGCAGTTCCAGCGCCGCCGCGCTGCCGCAGTGGATGACGGTGAGCTATCTGGAGGAGCTGATTACACGCGTCGACATCGGCCAGCACTACCCGGCGCTGATCAAAAGCAAGCTGCTCGCCGAACCCGTGGACAGCCTGCGGCGTCAGAACCTGTTCACCAGCCATTTGCGCGTCGAGTTACCGCTGCTGGCCTTACAGCTGAAGATTCGCAAGCAGCACGGCATCGACGAGACCGGTTACCGCTATGTCGCCGCCGTGGTGCAAGTGCTCGACGCCAATCGCTGGGTGGATGGCCAGGAGATCGTGATTCGCCCACTGGCATTCGCGCCCGGCTGGCGCATCGGTGGCGCCACCGATGAAGTGACCAACATGTTCGTGATCGGGCCCCGCCAGATGGACAAGGGGCCTTGCCTGCTTTACCGGCCAATGCTTGAACAACCGCTGAGCCAGTATCCAACGCCGGCCAACCTGGTCTACACCATCAAACACTCGCCGACGTTGCGCCAGTCCGTACTCGCCTGGCTGCCGGACGGTGCCCGCGCCAACTATGCCAACTATGTGTTCACCGGTGACCGACCTTCGGTCTGGAGCATTTCTCAACTGCTGGGCGACCCGCTGACCTCCCTGCAAATGAGCGGCCCGATTTCCCTCGGCTCGCGGGTTCTCAGCGGCAATTACCTGGCCGTCCTGTACAAGGCCAACGTCAATGCGCTGGTCGAACTGGCGCAACGGCAATCGCTGTCCAACGCGCAAAATCGCTGGGCGACTTTCAAGCGTACAGCCTGGACGCTGCTCAATGCGGCGCTGCCCTTTCTTGGTCGAACCGTCGGGACGGCCGCCTGGATCTGGCAAGTGCTGGATGACTTGCAGCAAACCCTCGATGCTGCCGACAGTGGCGACTATCAGCAGCAAAAATCCGCCATGACCGACCTGTTGCTGACCCTGGCCATGGTGCTTGCCCATCACGCCAGTACGCGTAATCCGCCTGCGCGCAGGGTCCAGGAAAAGCCCATTGCAAAAGCGATCGAGCAACAGGAAAAACCGGCCCGGCAACCTGTGACCGTCGTGCAATTGCCCGACATCGTCAGCGAGCCCCCTCCTGCGCAACATCGCCAGACAGTGGCAACCGATGCGGCCCTGGACCTGACAAAAACCCTGGATCAGTTCAAGGTCACTCCACCCGAACAGCTCACACCGCCCGATAGTGGCAACGGCGTCTATCGCCACCTCTACCGAAAAGAAAAGAGCTTTTATGCGCCGGTGGGCGAGCGCTGGTTCGAGGTGGCCGTCGAGGACACGGGCGAAGTGTCGATCATCGACTCTCGACAGCAGCCCGTGCGCAGCGGTCCGGCACTGATCAGCAACCAACGCGGTGACTGGTTCGTCGACACGCGCCTGCGCCTGCGCGGCGGCGGTCTGTCGAGCCGACGCAAGGCACTGAAGCAACAAAACCGTGCACGCATCGCCGAACTCAAGAAGCAACTGGCCGAGTTTGACAATGAACGCGAGCGGGCACGTACAGAGCTGACGGACGCCCACAACGCCATGAAAAAATCAGTCGGTGACGAAGCACTGTCGGCCGCGCAAACGCAGTTCCTCGAGAAGCTCGAGCGCCGTACCCAAGAATACGCCGCCCCTATCGAGCAGTTGAAGTCGCTGAACCTGCTCGAAACGGTGCCCAACTACCGAACCGCCATGGTCGAGATGCTCGGCACTCAATTGTTCTTCAACCAGACGTGGCTCGATCAGCACAATGCAACGTTTACGCAGACCTTGAGGGAAACCCTGGCGCTGCTCGATGCCGAGGAAACGACAGGCGGGACCGGTAATTCTGCAACCTACCGGAAAATGGTCGACCTGACCGAGGGTGTGATCGGCAAAATAGAGTTTGCCCAATCGCGGCTCCATGACTTGAGTCGACTCGGTAGAAATGCTGCTGAAGTGGCCAGTACCTACCGGGCAAAACTGCCCGCTTTCAGTGTTAACGATCTCAAGGCGCTCCAGGTTTCGCTGGCTCGCGACGTCTGCTTGAAAGAAGGAAACAGTGCCGCGCTGATCGACGCCCGGGGCGCATTCGAGCGCTTGCTCGATACCACCAACCTGGTCATACAGACCTCGCAAGAACTGATGCTGCAAAACAGTGCCTGGGCGGCAGGCGAACGTATCGAAGGCCTCAACGGCATGCTCGAACAGTTTGCCGCTATCGACCAGGCCTTTGAAGACTTCAGCCTCACCCACAAGGACGCGGTTCTGGAGCAACCGTTCAAACACGTACGTACACGGATCAGTGAATTCCAGCAGGACACCGAAGCCAATCTGGCGCAACTGCTGCGCGAACAACGGCCGGTAGAACCCCGGCCCGGTCCGTCAAAGCCCGCATCGGCATCGCGTAAACGAGTGGTCAAGACACGCTTCAAGGGTACGGTTGTGGGCGAAGTGCGTCCCTCGGCATCGGGAGAGCCGGTCCTGCTGGATGTGAAATCGCCCTTGACCGGCAAAGTGATCGCCACCTTTCACGAAAAAACACCCGGCGTCTGGATTGAGCGCGTGCAACCCAGACGTCGCCGCCCAGCGGTACAACTACCGGACCTCGCCACACAAATCACTCAAGGTCAGGAGCTGCTCGATGGCGTGGAAAGCTTCATCCAGAAAACCGAAGCGAGTGCAAAAAAACCCGGCCGCATCCCGGTGGAAATCGAAGAGTTGTTCCAGCACAAAGCCGAACAGCTCGACAAAAGCGCGAAGACACTCGAGCAAACCCTGACCGCTTCGAATACGACCGACGCTGCGACAGCACTGGGTGCGGACTTGAACGCGGCGCGTGTTCGACTGTACGCCGAGGGCTACCGGATTCGCGTCCAGATGATCAAGCAACAGCCGCCCACGGCCGCCCGCATCGAATGGCTATCGAGCAAAAATGAAATCGATATCGTGCGCAGTGGTGATCGACGCCGACTCAAAGGCCCGCGCAAGGATTACCTGCAGGAATACGAAGTTCGCGAGCGAGGCACCGGGCAACCGTTGTGGTACGCCCATTTTCACTACACCGGCCCCGACACGCCCGTCGAGGCGTTTACCGCCGCCCATTTGAAACTGCGTGATCAACGGATGATGGCCGGAAGGGGCGACCTTAATTCCGCCTCCAGCAGCCAGGTGATCGCCATTTATCGCAGTGCGATCAGCCCGCAACTGGCGGGCTCGCTGTTCTTTTCGTAAGCCGCCACGTCAAAAAGGAAAATGACGATGACAGACCACCCAGAGAATACCCAAACCCCCGGCTTGCTAAAAAAGAGCCAAGTGAATTACCAGACCAGCAGGGGTCCCACTGTCGATAGCGTCGCCGCCCTTCTACTGCGCCAAGCGCTGAAGGCGCTGCAACCCGAGCGCAAGATCGACCCTGACCAAACCATGATCGGCACGCCTCAATGGCGGGTCCGCGACGGCACGCTCGTGGCCATGCCCACACAGTTCGAATCGCTGACCCAGGCGCTGGTCCGAGCTCGGAGCTCAATGGTGCCGCCGTCCAGCTACGCGCTCAAGGCATCGGTATTCGCGCCAGCCTGCTCAAGGATCGACAGCCCCGACAGGCGTACTTGCAGTGGCTGCTGGACAACGACCAGGTCCGTATCGTCCGCAACGAACAGGGACGAATCAAGACCAAAAAGCGCAGGGATTATTTCCAGGAGTACCAGGTGCTAGACACCACCAACAAGGATCAGCCTCTGCGGCTTGCGCACTTTCACTACGATTCGCTTGATGCGCCGATGGAGCAGTTCACGGCGGCGCACCTGAAAATCGCCGAAGCGCATCTGCAGCAGTTCACGACCGAACGCCGCCAGGTACTCACGACTCTGGCGCCAATCGACTACGTGCTGCGGCGTATCAGCGACCCGAATCTGTTCCTCAAACTCGAAACTCAACCCTGATGAACGACTGCGGGCGGACTGCTGGTCCGCCCGCTTCATCGAGCGCGCCACGCCTCTCGCAATCGCTCCAGCGCCGCCTCGACCGACTTTTCGGGCACCGCCGCAAAGCCCAGTACCAACCCGGCGCGTTGATCGAAGGGCGTGGTGGATTCCGGCAGCCAATAGCTGCTCAAACCGTTGATCTCGACATCGACACTGCGCGCCAATTCGATCAGTTCCTGTTCGCGCGCCACGCTTTCGACTGACACGGTCATGTGCAGCCCGGCAGCGACTGTGGGCAACGGGCCAACGCCGGGGATATCCAGCGGCCAACCACTGAGCAGCGTATTGCGCCGACTCAGTGCCGCACGGCGCATGCGGCGGATATGCCGCTGGAAGTGTCCGGCCGCCATGAACTCGGCCATGACTGCCTGCGTGCTGACCTCGGAGTGGCGCACATCCACGGCACGACGCTGGGAAAACGCGTCCACCAGCCCCATTGGCAACACCAGATAACCCAGGCGCAACGCCGGAAACGCGACCTTGCCGAACGTGCCGACATACAACACTCGCCCGTGACGATCGAGTGCCGCCAAAGGCGCCAATGGCGCACCGCTGTAGCGGTACTCGCCATCGTAATCATCCTCGACAATCCAGCCTTGAGTGCGCTCGGCCCAGGCCAGCAACTCCAGACGGCGAGCGAGGCTCATCACCACGCCAGTCGGGTATTGATGTGACGGCGTGACATAGGTCAGGCGGCAATCACTGAGCCCCGCCAGCTCACCGCAGTCGATACCCTCGCTATCCACCGCTACCCCGTGCAAGCGCGCCCCGGCCACGGCGAAGGCATGACCCGCCGCGCGGTAGCCAGGATTTTCGATCGCCACCCCATCGCCCGGCTCCACCAGCAGCTGTGCACAAAGGCTGATTCCCTGCTGCGCGCCACTGGTGATCACAATTTGTTCAGCCGTGCACTGCATGCCCCGCGAGCTGCGTAGATACGCCGCGATCATCCCCCGCAAGCGCGCATCACCTGCAGGGTCGCCGTAGCACAGCTGCTGGAAATCCGGTTTACGCCAGAAAGCCGCATTCAACTTGGCCCAGACCTCGAACGGAAACAGATCGAACGCCGGAACACCAACCCGAAAAGCCTTGGGCGGACCACTGGGCGGCATGGGTAAGTGGTTCTTTTCAACGCGAGTCAATGCACCGCTGTGGATAACTTTGCTGGATGAATCAACAGGTAAATCGAGCCAATTTGTGGATAAGGTTGTGGGTAACCCTGTTGAAAACCCTGTGGATACTTTTGTGGATAGTTTTTTTGCCGGCACGGTAGCCTGGGGCAGTTGCGCGACATAAGTCCCATCGCCTACCCGCCCTTCGATAAACCCTTCGGCGTACAACTGATCGTAGGCGCGCACTACGCTGTTGCGGGAAATCGCCAGCGCGGCTGCCAGATCACGACTGGCAGGCAGACGCGTACCGCTGGCCAGTCGCCCGTCCAACACACGCGTGCGCAATGCCTGGTAGAGCTGACGACTCAGCCCCTGGCGACGATCAAGTTCGATACCTGCCGGGTTGAAGGTCAGGGACAGTGGTTCGCTAGTCATCACAATGGACCTATGAAATTGGTCATTAATGGCTCTTACAACAGACCAATAGCCTGCCTAGGATGCAGACATTCGCCAAGGAAAAATATCTCCATGTACACGCCACGTGCTTTTGCCATCGACGAGCTGTCCCAACTGCATGAACTGATCCTCGCCACCCGTCTCGCCATATTGGTGACCCACGGTGAAAGCGGCCTGCAAGCCAGCCATGTACCGGTGCTGCTGCATTGCGAGCAAGGCTCGAACGGCACGTTGTACGGGCATCTGGCCAAAGCCAATCCACAGTGGAAAGACCTGCGCGACGGCGCCGAAGCCCTGCTGATTTTTGCCGGTGCCGACGCCTACGTCAGCCCTGGCTTCTACCCGAGCAAGGCCGAACACGGCAAAGTCGTGCCAACCTGGAACTATGTCGCCGTACACGCCTATGGCCGAGCCGAAACCTTCAGTGATGGCGGGCGGCTGCTCGACATCGTCAGCACCCTCACCGATCGTCATGAAGCTGGCCGCGCCCAACCGTGGTCAGTGGCCGATGCCCCCGCCGATTACATCGACGGCATGCTCAAGGCCATCGTCGGTTTCGCCATTCCCATCGACCGTCTGGAAGGCAAGCGCAAGCTCAGCCAGAACCGCAGCCCCGCCGACATCGCCGGCGTGCGCAAAGGCCTGGCCGCCAGCCCCGACGTCAACGACCAAACCCTCGCCCAATTGATGCGCTAAGGAAATCACCATGAGTCAGATCGACATTCGCCAAGTCACCGCCGGTGATCACGCGGCATGGTTGCCGCTGTGGCACGCCTACCTGCGCTTCTACAACACTGAACTTGCGGATACCGTCACTCAAAGCACCTGGCAGCGCATGCTCGACCCGAGCGAACCGACCCACGCCGCCCTCGCCTGGGTCGATGACAAAGCGGTGGGCATGGTGCACTTCATCTACCATCGTTCGAACTGGGCAATCGAAAACTCCTGCTACCTGCAAGACTTGTTGGTGGTCCCGCAAACCCGTGGTACCGGCGTCGGCCGCCAGTTGATCGAGTTCGTCTACACCACAGCCAAGGCCGACGGTTGCAACAAGGTCCACTGGCTGACCCACGAAACCAATGCCACCGCGATCCAGCTCTACGAGCGCATCGCCGAACGCCCCGGTTTCATCCAGTTTCGCAAAGCCATCTAGGTTCAAGGAGAACAACATGTCGATTTCACTCGCCGACTGGAAAGGCGTCCCGCCCCCCACGACTCAACTGATCGAAGGGCGTTACATCCGCCTGGAAAGACTCGACCCGGCGCGCCACGGCGACGACCTGTTCAAGGCCCTGCAAGGCCCGGGCGCTGACCCGAAATTGTGGGACTACCTGCCTTACGGCCCCTTCCCGGAGCGCAGCGTCTTCAACGACTGGCTGAACAACCACGCGACCAGCAGCGATCCGTATTTCTTCAGCGTGATCGACCGCGTCAGCGGCGAGGTCCAGGGCATTCTCAGCCTGATGTCCATCGTCCCGGCCCAGGGCCGCATCGAAATCGGCCACGTCACCTTCGGCGCCCCGATGCAGCGCTCGCCGAAAAGCACAGAGGCGGTTTACCTTCTGGCCAAGGAATCCTTTGCCCTGGGTTACCGTCGCCTGGAATGGAAATGCAACAACGCCAACGCTCGCTCCAAATATGCTGCCGAGCGTTTGGGCTTCAGTTTTGAGGGTGTGTTTCGCCAGCACATGGTGGTCAAGGGACAGAACCGGGATACGGCGTGGTATTCGATCCTGGATTCGGAGTGGCCGGCAATTGGTGCGGGGTTTGAAAAGTGGCTGAGCGATGAGAACCAGACCGGTTCGGGGCAGGTGAAGTCGTTGGTGGAGTGTCGCGGGTAATCGTCAGCGCCTGGAATTACGCCATCGCGAGCGAGCTCTTGATCAATTAACACCCGCTTCACTGATGGGACACAGCACCTGTGGGAGCGAGCTTGCTCGCGATGGCGGCATCACATTCAGCAATTGTTGAGACTGATGCTCCGCTATCGCGAGCAAGCTCGCTCCCACAGGGTTTCAGGCACGGATTTGCAGGCATAAAAAAAGGGGAGCACATGCCCCCCCGAGGTATAAAGCGTTGTATCGAGGCTGTTAACTCAGCCTTCGATCTCGATCAGGATCTCGCCCGGGTTTACCCGGTCGCCCTTGGCCACGTGAATGGCGGTGACTTTACCGGCGATGGCTGCCTGGACTTCTGTTTCCATCTTCATCGCTTCGGTGATCAACACGGCCTGGCCTGCCTTGACGGTGTCGCCCTCCTTGACCAGCACGTCGACGATGTTGCCCGGCATGGTGGTGCTGACGTGACCCGGTGCAGTGGCTTGCTTGCGCTTGCTGCTGCCGCCGCTGACGAATTCGTTGAGCGGCTCGAACACCACTTCTTCCGGCATGCCGTCGATGGACAGGTAGAAGTGACGCTTGCCTTCGGCCTTGACGCCAACACCGGTGATGTCGACGCGGTAGGTTTCACCGTGCACGTCGATGACGAACTCGGTCGGCACGCCTTCGCCACCGGCAGAGGCCACGCCACCCGCTTCAGGAATCGGCAGCAGAACCTCTGGCGTGAGGGTGCCGGCAGCGCGTTCCTCGAGGAACTTGCGACCGATGTCCGGGAACATGGCGTAGGTCAGCACGTCTTCTTCAGACTTGGCCAGTGCGCCGATGTCGGCACGCAGCTTGGCCATTTCCGGCTTGAGCAGGTCGGCCGGGCGAACGTCGATCACTTCTTCGCTGCCGATGGCCTGGCGACGCAGTTGTTCGTTCACAGTGCCCGGCGCCTTGCCGTAGCCGCCTTGCAGGTACAGTTTCACTTCGTTGGTGATGGTCTTGTAGCGCTCGCCGGCCAGCACGTTGAAGAACGCCTGGGTACCGACGATCTGCGAAGTCGGGGTCACCAGCGGCGGGAAGCCGAGGTCTTCACGAACGCGCGGGATTTCGGCCAGCACTTCGCTCATGCGGTTGAGCGCGCCCTGCTCTTTCAACTGGTTGGCCAGGTTGGAAATCATCCCGCCCGGTACCTGGTTGACTTGCACACGGGTGTCGACGGCGGTGAACTCGCTTTCGAACTGGTGGTACTTCTTGCGCACCGCGTAGAAGTACAGACCGATCTCTTGCAGCAGTTCCAGGTTCAGGCCGGTGTCGAACTCGCTGCCTTTAAGGGCGGCGACCATCGACTCGGTACCCGGGTGGCTGGTGCCCCAGGCGAAACTGGAGATCGCGGTGTCGATGTGATCGGCGCCGTTTTCGATGGCCTTCATTTGGCACATCGCGGCCAGGCCAGCAGTGTCGTGGGAGTGAATGAACACTGGCAACGATTGCTCGGCTTTCAGAGCCTTGACCAGTTCGCCGGTGGCGTACGGGGTCAGCAGGCCGGCCATGTCCTTGATCGCCACCGAGTCGCAACCCATGGCTTCCATTTGCTTGGCCTGGTTCACGAACGCCTCGATGGTGTGCACCGGGCTGGTGGTGTAGGCGATGGTGCCCTGGGCGTGTTTGCCGGCGGCTTTCACCGCTTCGATGGCCACGCGCAGGTTACGCACGTCGTTCATGGCGTCGAAGATGCGGAACACGTCGATGCCGTTGACCGCTGCCTTGGCCACGAAAGCTTTGACCACGTCGTCGCTGTAGTGGCGGTAGCCCAGCAGGTTCTGGCCGCGCAACAACATTTGCAGGCGGGTGTTAGGCAGCGCGGCGCGCAGTTGGCGCAGACGCTCCCACGGATCTTCTTTCAGGAAACGTACGCAGGCGTCGAACGTCGCGCCGCCCCAGCACTCCAGCGACCAGTAGCCGACTTTGTCGAGCTTGTCGCAGATCGGCAGCATGTCTTCGGTGCGCATGCGGGTGGCGAGCAGCGATTGGTGGGCGTCGCGCAGGATAGTGTCGGTAACGTGGATTTGTTTGCTCATTGTTCTATTCCTCACAGGCCTGCGTGGGCGGCGATGGCGGCGGCGATGGCCAGGGCCAGCTCTTCGGGTTTGCGCTTGATCGAGTAGTTGGTCAGTTCAGGGTGGCTTTCAACGAAGCTGGTGTTGAACTGGCCGCTACGGAATTCCGGGTTACGCAGGATTTCCTGGTAGTACGCGGCGGTGGTCTTGACCCCTTGCAGACGCATGTCATCCAGGGCGCGCAAGCCACGGTCCATCGCCTCTTCCCAGGTCAGCGCCCACACCACCAGTTTCAGGCACATGGAGTCGTAGAACGGTGGAATGGTGTAGCCGGTATAGATCGCCGTGTCGGTTCGCACGCCGGGGCCGCCGGGAGCGTAGTAACGGGTGATCTTGCCGAAGCTCGGCAGGAAGTTGTTCTTCGGGTCTTCGGCGTTGATCCGGAATTGCAGGGCGAAGCCGCGGTGCTGGATGTCTTCCTGTTTCACCGAAAGCGGCAGACCGGAGGCAATGCGAATCTGCTCGCGGACAATGTCGATGCCGGTGATTTCTTCGGTGATGGTGTGTTCCACCTGCACCCGGGTATTCATCTCCATGAAGTACACCTCGCCCTCGGCGAGCAGGAACTCCACGGTGCCGGCGTTCTCGTATCCCACGGCCTTGGCTGCGCGCACCGACAGATCGCCGATATAGGCGCGCTGTTCCGGGGTCAGCTGTGGGCTTGGGGCGATTTCGATCAGCTTCTGGTTGCGGCGCTGGATCGAGCAGTCACGTTCGAACAGGTGCACCACGTTGCCGAAGCTGTCGCCAAGAATTTGCGCTTCAATGTGCTTCGGATTGACGATACATTTTTCCAGGAACACTTCCGCCGAACCAAATGCCTTGGTGGCTTCGGAAATGACCCGCGGGAAAGCCTGTTCGAGCTCTTCACGGCTGTTGCAGCGACGAATGCCGCGACCGCCACCACCGGAAGTGGCCTTGAGCATCACCGGGTAACCGATGCGATCGCCTTCGGTCAGGGCTTCTTCGATGCCCGACACGTTGCCTTCAGTGCCCGGGGTCACTGGTACACCGGCCTTGATCATGCTGCGACGGGCTTCGGTCTTGTCGCCCATGCGGCGAATCACTTCAGCCGACGGGCCAATGAACTTGATCCCGCGCTCGGCGCAGATCTCCGCCAGCTCGGCGTTTTCCGAAAGGAAGCCGTAGCCTGGGTGCAGTGCATCGCAACCGGTTTCCACAGCCAGGTTCACCAGCTTGCGCGGGTTCAGGTAACCGGCCAGTGGCTCGGCACCAATGCTGTGGGCCTCGTCCGCTCGCTTGACGTGCAAGGCATGACGGTCGGCATCGGAGTAGATCGCGACCGAGCGAATGCCCATTTCGGCACAGGCACGTACGATTCGTACGGCAATCTCACCACGGTTGGCGATCAGGATCTTTGTTATCACTTGGAAATTCCCTTGAGCCGGTGGTACCCACGACCTGCTAGACCAGGTCGACGCGTGACCAAATGTTTCAATTTGGTCGCAGGTCCACACTAGCGCTCACAAGGGATTAACAAAAATGAATAATTATTGGGTCACGCATAAGTAAAGACTTATAGTTGATTCACCAGCCAGCGACGAGAGTGATCAAAAAATGCGTAAGTCATTGATGCGTATGACTTTACGACAATTGCAGATCTTCAACGAGGTCTGTGATTTGCGGTCGTACAGTCGCGCGGCCGAGGAAATGTCGCTCACACAACCTGCCGTCAGCCTGCAGATTCGTCAACTTGAGGAGCTGATTGGCCAGCCTTTGTTCGATTACGTCGGCAAAAAACTCTACATGACCGAAGCGGCTGAAGCGTTACAGCGGGCCAGCCGGGATATTTTCGGACGCCTGGAAAACCTCGACATGCAGCTGTCGGACATGCAGGGTTCGTTGCAGGGGCAATTGAAACTGGCGGTGGAATCCAGCGCCAAATATTTCGTGCCGCACTTGTTTGCCGCATTCAAACGCCAGCACCCGGAGGTGAACCTGCAACTGACGGTGGTCAATCGCGGTCAGGTCATTCGGCGCCTGTCGGACAACCGCGATGACCTGGTGATCATGTCCATGGTGCCTCAGGACATGGGCCTGGAATTCCTGCCGTTCCTGAACAACCCGATCGTCGCCGTGGCGCCACCGGATCACCCGCTGTGTCATATGGGGCCGCTGCGCTTGCAGGATCTCGAACCCTACACACTGCTGCTGCGCGAGCCAGGCTCCGGGACGCGGCTGGCGTGCGAAGAATACTTCAAAGAGAAACGCGTGCACTTCAACCAGACTCAGGAAGTCTCGTCTGCCGAAGCCCAGCGAGAATGTGTACTGGCAGGCCTGGGCGTTGCGCTGTTGACGCGCCACGCCCTGAACCTTGAGCTGGCAACCGGTGGGCTGATCGAATTGCCGGTCGAAGAACTGCCGCTATTCCGTAGCTGGTGCCTGGTGCAGGCCAAGGCAAAGCGCCTGTCACCGGTGGCTCATGCCTTCCTGGCGTTTATCCGTAGCGAACGGATTCAGATCAGCGCGCTGGTTGAGCGTTTCGACGGGAAGCTACGGGAGACGTCTGCCAAAAGTTAAGTTCCAGCTCTGGAAAATCGCCAATCTCGGCCAGAAGCTGACGGCGTTCGCAGCGATCTTCGATGGCGCGACGGAATTCCATGCGGCGCTGATCTTCTTGCTGACGACGGGTTTTGACAGCGCTGTTGCGTTCTTCGTAGGGCATGGCCATTTCGAGTCTCCCAAGGCGAGTACGGGAGTTTCAAGATAGGCGCGGGGGATGACGGTTTGGCGGCTTGGGGGTTACAAACTGATGAAAATTGCGGTGTATTCGAGGCCGCCATCGCGAGCGACCTCGCTCCCACAGGTTCTGCGGCGTGCATGATCAAATGTGGGAGCGAGCTTGCTCGCGATAAGGTCGGAACGACCTTCATGCAATCTCAGGCCTGGCTCAATCGTCCAGCGCTTTCACCGACTTGGGCGACAACCGCAAGCTGCGCAGGCTGCGCTTGACGCTCTTGAGGTGGTTGACCAGGCTCGGGCCACGCGCCATGGCCACGCCCATCGCCAGCACGTCGATCACCACCAGGTGGGCGATACGCGAAGTCAGCGGCGTATAGATTTCAGTGTCTTCATGCACATCGATCGCCAGATTGACCGTAGACAGTTCGGCCAACGGCGTCTGGCTCGGGCACAAGGTGATCAACGAGGCACCGCTTTCACGCACCAGGTTGGCAGTGATCAGCAGGTCCTTGGAACGCCCGGACTGGGAAATGCAGATCGCCACGTCGGTTGGCTTGAGCGTCACGGCCGACATCGCCTGCATGTGCGGGTCGGAATACGCCGCAGCTGTGAGCAGCAAGCGGAAGAACTTGTGCTGGGCGTCCGCCGCGACCGCACCCGAGGCACCAAAGCCATAGAACTCGACACGCTGGGCCTGGGACATCAGCGTCACCGCCCGCTGCAATTCCAGCGGATCGAGTTTCTCGCGAACCTCCATCAGCGTATGCAGGGTGGTGTCGAAGATTTTCAGGCTGTAGTCAGCGACCGAATCATCCTCATGGATCGCAAACTGGCCAAAACTTGCACCTGCCGCCAGGCTCTGGGCCAGCTTCAGCTTCAGGTCCTGAAAGCCGGAACAACCGATGGCACGGCAAAAACGCACGATGGTCGGTTCGCTGATGCCCACGCTGTGGGCCAGGTCGGCCATGGAACTGTGCATCACGGCCGCAGGATCAAGCAGCACGTGGTCGGCGACCTTGAGCTCCGACTTGCGTAACAGGTGGCGAGACTGGGCGATGTGTTGCAGCAGATTCAAAGGGCTGGACTCTTTGTTATTGGCAGGTGCCGGGGATGTAGCACGCTTGTAGTTATACTACATGGATCGGCTTTTTGCCTGCTCAATGCGTTACCGAATCCCTCGATTTCAGGTGCCCGCGCTTCATGTAGCACTCATGACGCCTGTCCAGGTGTGCCGGGTGCACGTTTTAAAGGACAAAAGCTACTTACGTATCCTCGTCAGCTTGCGGCTTGCGCGTGCAGCAAACCTGCCAACGTCTCAGCCTCAACCGGGCGGCTGATCAAATAGCCCTGTACCTCATCGCAGCGCTCGGCTTTCAGGAACTCAAGCTGTTCTCCGCGCTCCACTCCTTCCGCCACGACCTTAAGCTTCAGGCCGTGAGCCATGGCAATGATTGCCCGGGTAATCGCCGCGTCTTCGCTGCCCTCACCCAAGCCACGGATAAACGCCTGATCAATCTTCACGTAATCCACCGGGATCCGCTTGAGATAGCTCAGGGATGAGTAACCAGTGCCAAAATCGTCAATGGCCAGTTTCACCCCGAGATCACGCAACTGCTGGAAGGTTGCGATGATGTGTTCGACGCTGTCCAGCAACTGGCTTTCGGTGAGTTCCAGCTCCAGCAGTTGCGGCGCCAGCCCGGTCTCTTCCAGCACCTGCCGCACCAGACTGACCAGCTTGCCTTGGCGCAATTGATGCACCGACAGATTGACCGACACCCGAATTGCTTCGAGTCCCTGCCGTTGCCACTCACAGGCTTGCCAGCAGGCCTGACGCAGCACGAACTCACCGATCGGGCCGATCAATCCGGTTTCTTCAGCCAGGCCAATGAAATCCCCCGGCGGCACTCGGCCCATGGTCGGATGATCCCAACGCACCAAGGCTTCGGCGGCATTCAACCTGCCAGTGGCCAGGCACAGTTTCGGTTGGTAAAACACCTTCAGTTGTTTGTCTTCGATGGCTTTGCGCAAGTGGTTTTCCAGCTGTAAACGCTCCAACGTGCTGGCTTGCAAGCTGTCGGTGTAAAACTGGAAATTATCGCCACCCAGGTGTTTGGCGTGCTGCATTGCCATGTTCGACTGACTGACCAGTGCCGATATTTCCCGCGCGCTGTCCGGCAACAAGCTGATGCCCATCGACGCGCTGAGCACCAGTTCATGCCCGTCAATGGTCACCGGCAAACGCAACTTGTTCGCCAGACGAGTCGCCACCCTCGCCAGGCTCGAAAGGTTGCCGTAGGAATTGAACAGCACGGCAAACTCATCACCGGAAAGGCGCGCGATGGTGTCTGCTTCAGGCAATGCATTCACCAGTCGCCGGGCCATTTTCTGCAATAACTGATCGGCGACTTCATGCCCCAGGCTGTCGTTGAGTTGCTTGAACCGATCGAGATTGATGTGCAGCAACGCCAGGCTGCGATAACCGCCCTGCCGCACTCGTTGATGAGCCTCGTTGAGTCGTTCGCGAAACATCGCGCGGTTGGCCAGACCGGTAAGTTCGTCGTAATGGGTCAGATAGCGCATACGCTGTTCGGACTCTCGACGAGCCGAGAGATCAGCGAAGAAGCCCACAATATGGCTCACATTTCCCCGGGCATCGCGCACGGCATTCAGTTGCAGCCATTGCGGATACATCTCGCCGTTCTTGCGGGTTTCCACCAATTCGCCCTGCCAGCTGCCTTGCTGCTCCAGCGCCTGATGTATCGCGGCGTAATGCCTACGCGCGTCGCGACTGCATGGCAACTCAACGACATTGCGTCCGATCATGTCGTCAATGTCATAACCGGTCACCCGACTGAAGGCTTGATTGATCGCGATCAGGACGTAGTTCGGATCGAAAATCACGATCCCTTCGCTGGCCGCCTCGAACACGGTCGCCGCCAATTGCCGCTGCTCTTCCAGACTTTTGCTGGCGCTGATATCGCGGCGAGTGCCGACCATGCGAATCACCCGGCCGTTGTCGGCACGCTCGACTGCCCGCCCGCGGTCCTCGATCCAGACCCAGTGGCCGTCGCCATGCCGCACGCGATACTCGATTTGATAGTCCTCGGTGCGGCCCTTCAAATGCTCGACCAGCGCCCTTTTCAGCGCAGGAAGATCCTCGGGGTGAAGGCGCGGCTTGAGGTGACGCAATATCGCCGTGACCTGTTCCGGCTCCAGGCCGAACAATTCCTGAATTTGTGTGTGATGGACTTCGTCGGTTTGCAGATTCCAGTCCCACAACCCCAACTCGCTGGCCTTCAATGCCAGCGCCAGGCGCGCCTCACTCTTGCTCAGTGCCTGGTTGGCGGCGTCCAGTTCCAGGCTGCGCTGAGCGACTCGGTTTTCCAGGTCGACCTGGATCTCTCGCAATTCGTCCTCGGCACGTCGGCGCTGTTCTATCTCCTTGGCCAGCTTCTGATTGAGCTGATCACTGCAGCTTTGCGCCTGCTGCAGATGCTCGATCAGTGCCTGGTTCTGAAAGCGTCGCATCAAGCCTCGATCGATCAATCGATTGACTTGCCAGGCAACCACGCTCAACGCACCGAGCAGGATCAGCCCGAACCAGCCCCAACCTTGCTGCTGTTCGTCAGCTCCCCAAAACATATAGGCGATGGCCGGCAACAGGCAGGGCAAGGTGAATGACAGGAAGGCCGGCAAGCTGACCGCATAAGCCACACTGGCCGAGAGCGCTGCGGCGCCGATGAGGCCGAAGACCCAGGCTTGCTGAATGAAGTTATCGGCAGGAACCAGGGCGATGCCGGCACCGGCCAGGGTCAGACCGGTGAGGCCGGAGCCCAGCAAAAACATCCGCCGCCAGATGGGATGGGCCTGACGGTTGGGAATGGCCGAATCAAAGGCTGCGACCTGAATCACCCGCAATGCCACCAATGACAACAACCACACCAGCCAGACACTGACCAGGAAATAGCGCTGCGGGCTCCAGAGCAAACCGGCACAGACCAGGCCATTGATCAGCATGAACAACGTGGGCAGCAGCGAGCCTTGATACAACAGGCGCGTGCGTTCGACCGCCATTTCCATGGCGTACTGTTTACGGATCACCCGGGGTTCCACAGTGGGGCCCGACAGGTCGAAGCTGAGGGTCATAGGCGATGTTCTTGTTCTTATAATGATGAGCATGTGCCCGAAACTGCTCGGAGCATACACAAGCAATTGCCCGGACCAAACTGCTGCTGATCAATAAATCGCCAAATTTTTCGGACGCCGATGCCACTGAAAATGCTGAAGGCACGTCCCGCCAATGCCTGCAGCCGATGACTGACCGGTCGTCCTTCGCATAACTTTCATCGGTTAAAGCGAAGCGGGGTTTGCCCGGTGTGTCGCTGCCCCCTAGAATGCCCCGATGCGCGATGATCTCTCCCTTCTGCTGAACTCCCTCAACGATGCCCAACGCCAGGCCGTAGCGGCCCCCGTGGGTCGTCAGTTGGTCCTGGCCGGTGCTGGTTCCGGTAAAACCCGAGTGCTGGTGCACCGTATCGCCTGGTTGATCCAGGTCGAAAACGCCTCGCCCCACTCCATCCTGTCGGTGACCTTCACCAACAAGGCCGCTGCCGAGATGCGCCAGCGCATCGAGCAGTTGATGGGCATCAACCCGGCCGGCATGTGGGTTGGCACCTTCCACGGCCTGGCGCACCGCCTTCTGCGGGCACACTGGCAGGAAGCGGGCTTAAGCCAGACCTTCCAGATTCTCGACAGCGATGACCAGCAGCGGTTGGTCAAGCGGGTGATCCGCGAGCTCGGCCTGGACGAACAGCGCTGGCCGGCCCGTCAGGCCCAATGGTTCATCAACGGCCAGAAAGACGAAGGCCTGCGCCCGCAACACATTCAAGCCAGCGGCGACCTGTTCCTGGCAACCATGCGCGGTATCTATGAGGCCTACGAGGCCGCCTGCCTGCGTGCCGGTGTCATCGACTTCTCCGAATTGCTGCTGCGCGCACTCGATCTGTGGCGCGATCACCCAGGCCTGCTCGCTCACTATCAAAAGCGCTTCCGGCACATTCTGGTAGACGAGTTCCAGGACACCAACGCCGTGCAATACGCCTGGTTGCGCCTGCTGGCCAAGGGTGGCGACAGCCTGATGGTGGTGGGCGACGACGACCAGTCGATCTACGGCTGGCGCGGCGCCAAAATCGAGAACATCTACCAGTATTCCGAAGACTTCCCGGACGCCGAAACCATTCGCCTGGAGCAGAATTATCGCTCCACCGCCGGCATCCTGAAGGCTGCCAACGCCTTGATCGCCAACAACACCGGGCGCCTGGGCAAAGAGCTGTGGACTGACGGCGGCGACGGCGAAGCGATCAACCTGTACGCCGCCTTCAACGAGCACGACGAAGCACGCTACGTTGTCGAAACCATCGAAAGCGCGCTGAAAACCGGCTTGTCTCGAAGCGATATCGCGATTCTGTACCGCTCCAACGCCCAGTCGCGGGTTCTGGAAGAAGCCTTGCTGCGCGAGCGCATTCCCTACCGCATCTATGGCGGTCAGCGCTTCTTCGAACGCGCCGAAATCAAGAACGCCATGGCCTACATGCGCTTGCTCGAAGGCCGCGGTAACGATGCTGCGCTGGAACGGGTCATCAACGTACCGGCCCGTGGCATCGGCGAGAAAACCGTCGAAGCGATCCGCGACCATGCGCGCCACAGCGATGTGTCGATGTGGGAAGCGATGCGCCAACTGGTGGCCAACAAAGGCCTGACCGGTCGTGCAGCCGGTGCCCTCGGCGCGTTTATCGAGCTGATCGAGAACCTCGCTGCCAAGTGCATGGAAATGCCGCTGCACCTGATGACCCAGACCGTCATCGAGCAGTCGGGGCTGATCGCCTATCACGAAGCGGAAAAAGGCGAGAAAGGCCAGGCCCGGGTAGAAAACCTTGAGGAACTGGTCAGCGCCGCGCGCAACTTCGAAAACAGCGAAGAAGACGAAGACCTGACGCCATTGGCAGCATTCCTTGGTCATGCGTCGCTGGAAGCCGGTGATACCCAGGCCGACGAGCACGAAGACAGCATTCAACTGATGACCCTGCACAGCGCCAAAGGCCTGGAGTTCCCTTACGTGTTCCTGGTGGGCATGGAAGAAGGCCTGTTCCCGCACAAGATGAGCCTGGAAGAACCCGGTCGCCTGGAGGAAGAGCGTCGTCTGGCCTACGTAGGCATCACCCGGGCCATGCAGAACCTGGTGATGACCTTCGCCGAAACCCGGCGCCTTTATGGCAGCGAGACCTACAACAAGGTGTCGCGCTTCGTACGCGAAGTTCCGAAAGGCCTGATTCAGGAGGTGCGGCTGTCCAACAGCGTCAGCCGTCCGTTCGGTGGCAACCAGTCGATGAGTGGCAGCAACCTGTTCAGCGGCAGCGAAATTCCGCAGACCGGCTTCAGCCTGGGCCAGACTGTGCGCCACTCGATCTTCGGTGACGGTGTGATCCTCAACTTCGAAGGCGCCGGGGCTCAGGCCCGGGTGCAGGTGAACTTCAGCGAAGGCAGCAAGTGGCTGATGCTGGGGTATGCCAAACTGGAAGCAATCTAGCCTTTCTGTGGGAGCGAGCTTGCTCGCGATAGCGGTAGATCAGTCGACATTATTTCTGGTTGTCAGTCCGTCATCGCGAGCAAGCTCACTCCCACAGGGTTCTGCGCTGGCCTTGACTGATCCTGGAGGCGCAAACACATGGGCTCAGGCTTTTTTTCCTCCTGGACATTCTGGGCCCTGTTATCCGCGGCATTCGCGGCAATGACCGCCATTTTCGCGAAAGTCGGCATCGAAAACGTCAACTCCGACTTCGCCACCCTGCTGCGTACGATGGTGGTATTGGTCAGCCTGGCCTTGATTTTGTACGCCACGGGCCAATATCAGTCCTTGGGATCGATCTCTGCGAAGAGCTACCTGTTCCTGATGTTGTCGGGCCTTGCCACCGGTGCATCGTGGATCTGCTATTTCCGCGCACTCAAGGTCGGTCCGGCGTCACTGGTTGCTCCAGTGGACAAACTCAGCGTGGTGCTGGTGGCTGTCCTTGGCGTTGTCCTGCTGGGTGAAAAACTCGACTTGCGCCAATGGGGCGGAATAGGCCTGATCACCGCCGGAGTGGTCATGCTTGCCCTGCGACGCTAGGCAAGCGTCCTACAAGCCCTGTCCACTCATCTGACAGATCAAAGTCAAAAGGCCTTATTGCACGGACTGGAGCTGAACACGACCTGTCAGGCAAAAGCCCGAAACACTCTGCCGCTAGCCAGCAACACTTCACCTGTGCAACATGGCGCGCGTGCCTTCCACAAATGGGAATTCCCTTTATGAAACGTTTTCTTAGCATCGCCATGGCGTTGTGCATCGGCCTGACGATGAGTCTCGACGTCAATGCCGCCAAGCGCTTCGGTGGTGGCAAAAGCGCAGGCGCTGCGCCGACTCACCAGACCAGCCAGATGGCTCCTTCTTCTCCAGGCATGGGCGGCGCTGCGGCGACCGCTGGTGCTGCCGGTGCCGCTGGCGCTGCTGCCAAGGCCGGTGGCGCTTCGCGCTGGCTCGGCCCACTGGCCGGTATCGCGGCCGGTGGCCTGCTCGCATCCATGTTCATGGGTGACGGCTTCCAGGGCATGCAGATCTTCGACATCCTGATCATGGCCGTCATTGCGTTCCTGGTCTTCCGCTTTATCGCCGCCCGTCGTCGCAAGCAGCAGGAGCAGTACGCTCCGGCCGGCCACGCGCCGATGCAACGTGAGGCGTTCGAACAAAAGCCTGCCGGCGGTTCGATCTTCGGTGGTTCGGCAGCGCCTGTTGCCGCTCGCCCGGTGATCAACGCGCCAGCCTGGTTCAACGAAGGAAACTTCGTCGAAGCGGCACGCAATCACTTCCAGTCCCTGCAACAGCACTGGGACGCCAACGAAATGGACAAGATCGCCGAGTTCGTGACCCCGCAAATGCTGGAGTTCCTCAAGCGTGAGCGTGCTGACCTGGGCGACGGCTTCCAGTCCACCTACATCGATAACCTCAATGTACAGCTGGACGGTGTGGACGATCGCGCCGACAAGACCATCGCCACCCTGACCTTCACTGGCCTGTCGAAAACCTCGCGTTTCGACCAGGGCGAAGTCTTCAGCGAAAGCTGGAACATGGAACGTGCACAGGGCGAAAACCAGCCTTGGCTGGTGGCAGGTATCCGCCAGAACGGCTGATTACCCTCCGCGTTTCACTTGTTGTAAACAAAACCCCGGCCCAGGCCGGGGTTTTCTATTTCGCGGTTGCATCTATAGCAAGCTACTGTATAAACCGCCCCATATAAACCGCGCCATACAAGCAAGAGGATCCCGGACGTGGAAGAAATCATCGAACAACTGCGTGAAGCCAACGAACCGGTACCGGTCCCCTTGGAGTTGCCCGACGAAGACCTGCTGGTCGAAATCGAAGAACAACTGTTCATCGACATTCCGTTCGTCTTCAGAGAGTTTCTGCTGACCGTCAGCGATGTGGTCTACGGCAGCCTGGAACCGGTCACCGTGACCGACCCGCAATCCCACACCTACCTGCCCGACGTTGCCGCCAACGCCTGGGACGCCGGCGTCGATCGCAGCCTGATCCCGATCTGCCAGGACGGTGATGACTACTATTGTGTCGAAGAAGACGGCACCGTGGTGCTTTGGCAGGCCGAAGAAGAACTGATCGCCGAAGAGACCTGGGAGTCGGTTTGGCACTGGGCACGGGACGTCTGGCTGGAAAGCTGATCCAGTCAACGCCGCGGGGTGGTCAATGCCCGGACGACTCCTTGTGATTGTCGAGGGTTTCCAGCAACGCCACCTGCATCCGCGTATGCACACGAATGAACCAGCGCCACAACAGCGCCGCCACGGCGGCCGCGACCACGGCGATCAGTACCAGCAACTTGTTGGTCGGCAGAATACTGGCCGACAAGGCTGCCAGCAGAAAAAAGATCACCAGCAGCGACAGGATCGGGATCACTTCGGCGATCACCCGGCGCACTCGCTGCGTGTGGCGCCCGGCCATCTCCGGCTTCACGCCCATTTCCGCGAGCAACATCGACAGCGCCTTTAGCTTGCGGTACGCCGCAATCAAAAACGGCAGTGATAACAACAGCGCCCCGCCCCAGATCAACGCCTTTTGCCAGCTCGGATCGCTGATCCAGCCTTGCAGGTAAGCCGACATGCGTTCGGCGAAGTAAGCGCCCGAAAAGAAGATCGCGATCACCAGCGCCAGATTGACACCCACCTGCAGCAAGATCCTGCGAATCATGGATGCCAGTAACGCACCCTCACCCTGCGGCTGGATGCTGCGCAGCCATTCGCCATACATCCCCAGCACCCGTCCCAAACGTTCTGGCATCGCGCTGGCGAGCTTGATCGACAATGGATCCGCCGCACGGATCAGATAAGGCGTCAGCAGGGTCGTGATCACCGAAACCGCCACAGCCACGGGGTATAAAAAGTTACTGGTGACCTGCAACGTCATGCCCAGTGCCGCGATGATGAAAGAGAATTCGCCAATCTGTGAAAGACCCATCCCGACTCGCAGCGAGGTACGTCCGTCATTGCCGGCGATAAATGCACCAAGGCCGCAGGACAACATCTTGCCGAGCACCACGGCTACGGTGATTACCGCGATTGGCCAGGCGTACTGAAGCAGGATCGCCGGATCGAGCATCAGCCCGATGGCCACAAAGAAAATCGCACTGAAAAGATCGCGAACCGGTTCAATCAAGCGCTCGATTTTCAGCAGTTGCCGGGATTCCGCCATGATCGCGCCGATCAGGAATGCACCGAGGACCATGCTGTATTCAAGCTTGACCACCAGCAGGCAGAAACCAAAACACAGGCCCAGCACGGTGATCAGCAGCATTTCGTTGCTTTCGAATCTGGCGACGTAGGCCAGCAACCGCGGCACCATCAGGATGCCAATGACCAAGGCGACGATCATGAACAGCGACAGCTTGCCGACCGTGGAAAACACTTCGCCGGAGCTGACCGTACCGCTGACCGCGATGCTGGACAGCAGCGCGATGATGCCGATGCCCAGAATGTCTTCGACGATCAGCACTCCGAATATCAACTGGGCAAACCGCTCGTTCTTCAGCTTCAGATCATTGAGCGCCTTGACGATGATGGTGGTTGAGGAAATCGCCAGGATCGCGCCGAGGAACAGTGAATCCATGGTGTTCCAGTCGAACCAGCGACCGATCTCGTAGCCGATCCAGATCATCAGCACGATTTCCAGGAATGCCGCGATGAATGCCGTGGCACCGACCTTGAACAACTTGCGCAGACTGAACTCCAGGCCCAGACAGAACATCAGGAATATCACACCGAGCTCGGCCAGGGTCTTGATGGTTTCTTCGTCGTGGATCAGGCCGAATGGCGGGGTGTGCGGGCCAATGATGAAACCGGCGACGATGTATCCCAGTACCACCGGTTGCTTCAGGCGATGAAAGACCACGGTGACCACGCCTGCGATCAACATGATCACTGCCAGATCCTGAATGAAACTGATGGCATGCATGGCGTGAGACTCCCTGGGTGGTATTGCTCGATCCCCGGACGTAGGAAAAGTCTGATCGAGCAGAACAAAAATCGGAATTGCACGTAGGAAATGCCCTTGAGGCGGGGCTTTTTTGCAGGGTAACACCGCGACTTCTGGCAGAAAGGCGGTGCAATATATGGAAACAGATCGATCCGGCGTGACGGCGACCCGGCACCCGGCGTCCCGATAACTGTTGGTTTGAAAAAAAACCGCCGAGGCACCCGCAGAGGTGCATCCCTCAAACCTGGCCTTGACCCGTGAGAATGCTATGGAACCCGGAAACGCCCAGCTGTCGATGACGGTATTGATGACCCCCGACATGGCCAATTTCTCTGGCAATGTTCACGGCGGCACCCTGCTCAAATACCTCGACGAAGTGGCCTACGCCTGCGCCAGCCGTTATGCCGGCCGCTATGTGGTGACCTTGTCGGTGGATCAGGTCATTTTCCGTGAGCCGATCCATGTCGGCGAACTGGTGACCTTCCTGGCCTCGGTCAACTACACCGGCAACACCTCCATGGAGGTGGGCATCAAAGTGGTGACCGAGAACATCCGCGAACGCTCGGTGCGCCATACCAACAGTTGCTTCTTCACCATGGTCGCGGTGGATGAGCAGCGTAAACCTGCATCGGTACCACCGCTGCAACCGCAGAACAGCGAAGACAAGCGCCGCTATATGCAGGCCCAGCAACGCCGGCAGATTCGCCAGGAGCTGGAAAAGCGCTATCAGGAAATCAAGGGCGACGCCTGAATCCTGCCGTGACGCCAGTCCTCCATCGCGAGCCTGCTCGCGAATGGGGGCAACGCAGAATCAAAGGCTGATCGAGGTCGCCTCGAACCGCACCCGCGGATGGGCAATCCGGTCCTGAGCCCGAACCAGTTCCAACTCGTAGCTGGCACAAGCCTGGGTTTCCAGCAGCACTTCATGCACCGCCGATGCCGTGAACTCGAACGCGGCCACCAGGCTGTCGCCCAGCAGCACACGCGCCAGGAACAGGCCGGACGTCAGATCGCCCACGCCCACCGGCTGACGCGGGAACGCCAGCAACGGGCGCTGCAAATGCCAGCTGCCTTCGGCCGTCACCAGCAGCATCTCGAAGACCTCAGCAGACTTGCCTGGGTAGTCCAGATGCTTGACCAGCACCGCTTTCGGACCGCGCACCAGCAATGCACGCGCCATTGCCAGGCAATCGAACAGCGACTGCGGCTTGCGTCCGGAGAAGCTGTCCAGCTCCAGCTGGTTCGGGCACATGAAGTCCGCCACGGCGGCGGCCTCCTCCAGCAGAAAATCACTGACCTCCGCCGGAACACTGCAGCCCTTCTCCGGATGCCCCATGACCGGGTCACACAGGTACAGCGCCTTGGGGTTCATCGACTTGATCCGCTCCACCCCCGTCAGGATCGCCCGGCCCTGGGCCGCACTGCCGAGGTAACCGGAGAGCACCGCATCGCAGTTGCCCAGCTCGCCAATCGCCGCGATGCCTTCGACCAGGTCAGGTATCTGGTGCGGCGCCAACACTTCACCGGCCCACTGACCGTACTGGGTGTGATTGGAGAACTGCACAGTGTTGAGCGGCCAGACATTCACCCCGACCCGTTGCATCGGGAAAACCGCGGCACTGTTGCCGGCGTGACCGAATACCACGTGGGACTGGATAGCGAGCAAATGCGGTGTACGTTTCATGCGGTGGATTTCCGTAAAACGATTGAAATTCTAGCCGCGCAGTATGCGACTAAACGCAGCCTGTACGACAGACCAGCGACACAGTTAAGCTGACACTATCTTGTTGGAGCACCCTGTTGATGCTGACCCTTGGAAATATATTCGTGCTGATGCTGTTCGCCACTGCCGGCGCATGGCTATGGCACAACCACGGCTTGCGCGAGCGCGCGCTGGAGCGGGTCAAGCAGCATTGCGGCAAACTCGGGATCGAATTGCTCGACGGCAACGTGGCCTTGAAAAGAATCGCGTTCATCAGGGATGCCAGTGGTCGGCGACGCCTGGCCCGTGTGTATAACTTCGAGTTCACCGTGACGGGCGAAACCCGCCACAACGGTACCATCACCCAGTTCGGCGCTCACAGCGCACAGATTGAGCTCGCGCCCTACCCGGTCCCGTTCGACGAAACCGAACCGGTGGTCGAAGTGGCGAAACCTCGCGCGGAAGTGATCGAGCTGAGCCAGTGGCGTCAGGAACACACCAAGTGGCGACCTTGAGCCATTAACCCGATCCGGATCGACACGCTGCCAGCTCACGCTGCAGTTGTTCTGCGTTCTGCGTTTCACTGAAAATCAGCTCGATACGCGAATCCTGCCGCCATTCACTGGGCTGCCAGTCCAGCACCGAGTTATCCACAGCGTTCGCCGAGACCCACCCGTGGGCGCTGTGGATAACCAGCTTCGCCCGCTTCCAGCCAAGGCAGTCAAGCCACCGGCCAACCAGAGCGGCATCAAACACCTGGCTTGGGTGCCAACGCCATCCGATGCTCCAGCCTCCGTCCTGTTCCTGACTCAAGCAAATGGGCAACGCGGGATCACTCCAGACCGCCGGCAGCTGCGCCAATCCCTTGGGCAAGACGAAGTTATCCACACCTGCCAGCGCTTTGGCATGCAGCCCCGGCAACTCGCTCAAGGGTAAAGCCGCCTGTTGCGTCCAGTGCAGGGGGAGCGGCGGCAATTGCCCGGTGATTCGCTGGCGGCTTTCTTCTTCGAGTCCTTCAGACTTGTTCAACAGTAACAATCCCGCATGGCCCAGCGCTTGCTGTTGAACATCCGGCAGCGGTTTGCCCGCAGCGAGCGACTGGGCATCCAACACCAGCACACAAGGCTGGACAGCCAACACGCCTTGCCACGGCGCTTCGCTCAATTGCCTGAGCAACTGCGCCGGATGCCCCAGCCCCGAGGGTTCGATGAACAGCCGATCCGGTTGTGCCTTGCGCAACAAGCGCCCAAGACCAATCTGAAACGGCGCACCGTTGACGCAACACAAGCAGCCCCCGGCCACTTCCCCCAGTGCGATACCATCGGCGTCCTGGGTCAGTAGCGCAGCGTCGAGACCGATCTGGCCAAACTCGTTGATCAACACCGCCCACCGCTCGCCAGCCGGGCGCTGGGCCAGCAGGTGCTTGATCAGGCTGGTCTTGCCGGCACCCAAGGGGCCGGCAATGACATGAGTGGGGATATTCTGCAGCATGGTTGATGATTTCTGAGGAGGTGATGGATGCGGTTGATTGGCTTGGCATTGCTCCTGGC
Organism: Pseudomonas sp. GW821-FHT12A04; assembly: GCF_058807755.1. NCBI lineage: Bacteria > Pseudomonadati > Pseudomonadota > Gammaproteobacteria > Pseudomonadales > Pseudomonadaceae > Pseudomonas > Pseudomonas sp. GW821-FHT12A04. The sequence continues at coordinate 155,228 of NZ_JBXAQZ010000002.1, read as the reverse complement.
ACTCGTTTCAGGCGAAGCGCTGGCCCAGGCTTGTGTGGTTCATAGCCAAGGCGAGCGGCTTGATGTCCAGGTTTGCCAGCAGAACCGCAACATCCCGCCAAAACTCTTCACCGATGGTTTCTGCCAACCGAACCTGGCTGGGCAGAAAGTCGATGTGCAGTATGTCGATCAATGTCCCGGCGGCGCATTTGGAATCTGCAGCAACGCCCAAGTCGCCAATATGCCCTACCGACAGGATATTCACTATTACGGCGTTGCCACCGACGCGGCGTATTTGCAGCCGTACTGCGAGGCCCAGAGCCAGGGCAGCTGGATCAGGCCCTGAAGCGCCAGCATAGGATCAGGCAGCCTCTTCGTACCAAGGGCCGAATGGATCAGGCAGCAAATGCCAGCCCTCTACGCCCAGCGCCATTTCCTCATCGGTCAGCAGGCATGCGTCCAGCTCGGCCGCAAGCTGCGTGAAGTCGATGTTCTGGCCGATGAAAACCAGTTCCTGACGACAGTCCCCGCTGTCAGCGGTCCAGTTTTTCATGATCCCGGCGGTACTTTCTTCGTCTTGCGGCCATTGGTTTTTCGGTACGAAACGCCACCAGCGTCCGGCGAAGCCGTAGCGCATCAAACCACCGGCCTGAGACCAGCTGCCGGCATCCATGTGCTTGCTCGCCAGCCAGAAAAAGCCCTTGGAGCGCAGCAGTTTGCCGTTGTCCCAAGGACCGTCGATGAAGTTGAAGAAACGCTGTGGATGGAACGGTCGGCGAGCCCGGTAAGCACTGGAAGCAATGCCGTATTCTTCGGTTTCCGGCACATGTTCGCCGCGCAGCTCCTGCAACCATCCCGGTGCCTGGGCAGCCTTTTCGAAGTCAAAACGACCGGTGTTGAGAATCTTGTTCAAGGGGATTTCGCCCATCGACATCGCAATGATTTCCGCCCTGGCGTTGAGCCGTTCAAGTATGGCGATCAACTCCTCACGCTGGTGGCTGCTGATCAAGTCGATCTTACTGAGCAAAATCACATCGGCGAACTCGACCTGCTCAATCAACAGATCGGTAATCGAACGTTCGTCTTCCTCCCCTAAGGTTTCTCCTCGGGAAGCCAGGCTTTCGGCAGCCTGGTAATCGAGCAGGAAGTTCATGCCATCGACCACCGTGACCATGGTGTCCAGACGTGCGATGTCGTTGAGGCTCTGGCCGTTTTCATCGCGGAAGGTGAAGGTTTCCGCCACCGGCAGCGGTTCGGAAATACCGGTGGACTCGATCAGCAGATAGTCGAAGCGACCCTCCCTGGCGAGTTGGCTCACTTCCTCCAGCAAATCTTCACGTAACGTACAGCAAATACACCCATTACTCATTTCCACCAACCGTTCTTCAGCCCGATTAAGGCTGACATCACGCTGGACTTCGGTGCCATCGACGTTGATTTCGCTCATATCGTTGACGATGACTGCAACCCGTAAACCATCGCGATTACGTAGTATGTAATTAAGAAGTGTACTTTTTCCGGCACCAAGAAAGCCGGAGAGAACGGTCACGGGGAGTCGATTGGACATCTGCATATTCCTCACAGGGATGCCCGGTCGCTGTGTCGGGCTTACATAATGTTATACTGTAACAACATCAATAAACCATCCCCTCTTGCTCAGCAGGGCAAACGACAGGATGCTGAACGCCGCTACCCTCGTGAGAAAGCCCATGCGCAACGCCCTTAAACCCGTATTGATCATGCTCTCCCTGCTGGTGGCTGCCGACGCGATGGCACAGGTCCCGAGCCTGGCCAAGTGCACTCGCAGCGCCAACCTGCTGGCCTGCGTGGATGCGGATGGCAACGCCTACAGCGTCAATACCGCCGGAAGCACGATCTATTTGCGGGGTTTCGAAGTAGCCGGAAAACGCTATTGGGCACAGACCAGCAGCCGCTACGGCCAGCTTACGTTTTTCACCGGTATCGCTTCCGACGGCGAGACCTGGGTTGGCTACAACCGGCGCGTCGGCTGGACCACGATCAACCGGTTTTCCAGCTCCGGCGGCAGCAGCGCCAGGTTCACCTGCAGCCGGATCGCTGGCTGTTAGGCCGGCTTGTTTTTCTGCTCTTGCTGCCAGGCAAATGACGTCCGTGCATGATGAAGACCTGTTCATGAAAAAGGCATCGTCGATTTTGTTGTTATGATATAACATTATAAATCAACCCCCACGATGGACCTGCTCATGAATGCGCTGACTCTGCCGGATATCGCCGCGCAGGCCTCACGCCAAGCCCTGCCACTGGAGTGGGTGGGCATGTGCGGCATTGCTCTTCCCGTTTTGTTTGAGGGCCAACGACTGAATGCAAAGGCCGATGCCGGCGTGAGCCTCGACGATGGCAACGCGCGTGGCATTCACATGTCACGGCTCTATCTGGCACTTGAATTGTTGGAACAGGAAAGTCTTTCAGCGGCTTTATTGCGGCGGGTTTTGCAGCGTTTTCTTGAGAGCCATGAAGGGCTGTCCAGCAGCGCCCACTTGACCCTTCACGCCGATTTGTTGCTGAAAAGGCCCGCGCTAATTAGTCCATTGGCTGGCTGGAAAAGCTATCCGGTCAGCATCGAAGCACGTTTAAAAAACGCAATGTTCCACGTGGAACTAAAAATCGAGGTGCCTTATTCCTCAACCTGCCCGTGTTCTGCTGCTCTTTCTCGACAGTTGATTCAACAGCAGTTCGTCGATGATTTCGCCAACAAGCCACTGCAACACGCCGACGTTTTAGCGTGGCTCGGCTCCACGAATGGCATCGTCGCCACACCTCACAGCCAACGCAGCAGCGCAAAGTTGCGCGTACGGCTGGCTGATTTTTTAGACGAGTTGCCTCTGATCGCCGTCATCAATGACGCCGAAGCCGCACTCGGCACAGCCGTTCAAACAGCGGTAAAACGCGCCGACGAACAGGCCTTCGCCCTCGCCAATGGTCAGAACCTGATGTTCTGCGAGGACGCCGCACGCCGCTTGAATCTGGCCCTGAAGCGCTCCACGGGCATTAACGCCTTCCACATTCGTGTGATCCACGCCGAAAGCCTGCACGCCCACGACGCCGTAGCCGAAAGCCGTTTCAACTGGGAGGTTGCATGATCGGTTGCCACGCCTTGCGCTGGGGCGCACCGGGGCAGCCACTGACGCCAGCGCTGGACTTCGAATTGTCGAAGGGCAGCCTGACCGCCATCATCGGTGCGAACGGCTCCGGGAAAAGCAGCCTGCTGAAGGTCATCGCCGGCTTGCAAAAACCGTTGGCCGGAAAGGTTCGACTGGATGTTCCACTCAAGGGCGGTGTGTCGTTCCTGCCCCAGCAACAACACTTGGACAGGCAATTTCCGATCAGCCTTCAGGCATTGGTCGCCGCCGGTTTCTGGGGCAACAAACAATCACCGGTAATCCGTAGCCAACGACTGGCAACCGTCCTCGAAAACTGGTGCCTGAATGGCCTGGAAGATCGACCCTTGATGGCCCTTTCCGGCGGCGAATTGCAACGCGCCCTGCTCGCCCGATTGAGCCTGACAGACGCACCCGTGCTGTTGCTCGATGAACCCCACGCGGCCCTCGATGAGCTCGGTCAGGCATTGCTCTGGAAACACATACACGATTGGCGCCTCGACGGCCGGACACTGGTGGTCGTGTGCCATGACCTCGCCGCTGTTCGCGAGCACATCCCACATACATTGCTGATCAAAAGCAACGGTTGTGTATTCGGCCCGAGCGCCGAACTGATCCGCCAACAACCTCAATCGCAGGTGGCCTGATGATCGCTGCCGCGCATCTCTGGCAACCGTTCCACGAATTCGTGTTCATGCGCCGAGCGCTTCTCGGTGGATTGGTCCTGGCATGCAGCACGGCGCCCCTGGGGGTATTTCTGATCCTCAGACGCATGAGCCTGATCGGTGATGCCGTCGCCCACGGCATCCTCCCCGGTGCGGCGTTAGGTTTCTGGTTTGCCGGGTTGAGCCTCCCGGCGTTGACCATCGGTGGCCTCGGCGCGGGCCTGAGCATGGCAGGCCTCGCAGCCTGGATTACGCGACGCACCGGCCTGCGAGAGGACGCCAGCCTTGCGGCGATCTACCCGATTTCCCTGGCCGGTGGCGTGCTGATTCTCGGCATCGCCGGCAAACGCCTGGACCTGTTGCACCTGCTGTTTGGTTCCGCGCTGGCAGTCGACGGCCCGACCTTGACCGGCATGCTTTGGGTCTCGGGCCTGAGCCTGATGGCCATGGCACTGATCTACAAACCACTGCTGCTCGACACCCTCGACCCGCTTTTTCTGCAAACCGTGAGCCGACTCGGCCCACTGGCCCACGGCGTATTCCTGACGCTGGTGGTGTTGAATCTGGTCATCGGCTTCCAGGCGATCGGCGCGTTGATGGTAGTCGGCCTGATGATGTTGCCTGCCGCCGCGGCACGTTTCTGGAGTCGCCGCCTGCCAATACTGATCGTCGTCGCCGCCGTGCTCGGCAGCCTCTCGGTATGGCTCGGTTTATTGATCTCGTTCTATTACTCGCTGCCCAGTGGCCCGGCAATCGTGCTGGTGGCCGGCGGTGGATATCTGTTGTCCGTGGTGTTTGGGCCGGTGCACGGCTTGCTGCGCCACCCGCCTTTGCTCACATCCCAATGAGGTGTTAACCGATGCGCGCTTTACTTGTGCTGTTCAGCTTGATGATGTCGATGTCGCTGTCTGCCGCCGAAAAACTTCAGGTGGTCACCAGCTTCAGCATCCTTGCCGACATGACCCGGCAGGTTGGCAAGGATCATATCCAGATCACCAACATGGTCGGCCCGGACGCGGATGCCCACACCTACGAGCCGACACCGGACGACGCCAAAGCGCTGCTCAAGGCCAGGCTCATCATCAAGAACGGCCTGGGTTTCGAGCCCTGGCTGGATCGCCTGGTGACGAGCACGGAGACTCGGGCGCCGGTCATCAGCGCAAGCCACGGTGTCATACCCCGTAGCCTGGATGAAGACGGCGAAACCGTTCCCGACCCGCACGCCTGGCATAACCTGGAGAACACCGAGCTGTACATCACCAACATCACCAAAGCGCTGATCGCCGCTGACCCGGCGAACACCGCCGACTATGAGCGCAACAGCCAGCTGTACCTGAAACAGGTCTACGCCCTGCTCGCCGAAGCCAAGGCCAAACTCGGCTCACTGCCACCGGGCAACCGCAAGGTCGTGACGTCCCATGATGCCTTCGGTTATCTCGGCCAAGCCTACGGCATAGAGTTCATGGCGCCTCAAGGACTCTCAACCGAGCGCGAGCCTTCAGCCGCCGAAGTGGCCGCACTGATTACCCAGATTCGTCAGGCCAAGGTCAAGGCGGTGTTCATGGAAAACATCAAGGACGCCCGCCTGCTCAAACAAATCGCCGATGAAAGCGGCGCGCAGATCGGCGGCACGCTGTACTCCGATGCCCTGGCGGCGAGCGGACCGGCCAGCACCTTCACCGGGTTGTTCGAGTACAACCTCAACACCCTGTACAACGCATTGAGCAAGCCATGATCCGCAAGAATCCTTCCGGCGATTTACCGCTGATTGCCGAGTCTGCCTACGTCGACAAAACGGCAATCATCTGCGGCAAAGTGGTGATCGGGGAGAACGTGTTCGTCGGCCCCTACGCGGTGATACGTGCTGACGAAGTCGATGACTCGGGCGACATGCAGCCGATCACCATCGGCGCCAACTCGAACATCCAGGACGGCGTGGTGATCCACTCCAAATCCGGTGCGGCGGTGACCATCGGCGAATTCAGTTCCATCGCCCACCGCTCGATCGTTCATGGGCCCTGCACCGTCGGCAATCGAGTGTTCATCGGCTTCAACAGCGTGCTGTTCAACTGCGTAGTCGGTGACGGTTGCGTGGTGCGGCACAACTCGGTGGTCGACGGTCGTGACCTGCCTGAAGCTTTCTACGTACCTTCCACCACGCGGATCGGCCCAAACACCGACCTCTCGCAATACCCGCCGGTGAGCGTCAGTGCTTCGGAATTTTCCGAAGATGTGGCGCGCACCAACGTCGACCTGGTACGCGGCTACAAGGCCCTGCAAAACGAGTTCTGAGCATGAGTAGCGTGCTGATTCGCAATGCCCGCGTTGCTGGAACCGGTCGCGGACCAGATTTTGCCGATCAGCACACTGGTGGCCAAAACCAGCCATCGTGTCAGGACAAATTGCCTGGCGCGACAAACGTCTTAATGAAGCACCCCTACGGTTTATGCGATAACGCTCGTTAGAAGCACCAGAGTACGCCGACCATGATCCAGATCACCCTGCCCGATGGTTCATTGCGTGAGTACGATCAGCCGCTGTCCGTGCACGAGGTGGCCGCCAGCATCGGCCCCGAACTGGCCATCGCGGCCGTCGCGGGAAGGGTCAATGGTGTACTGGTGGACTGCGAATACCTGATCGAGGCGGATGCCCGGGTCAGCATTGTCACCCCCCGGGAGCCGGACGGCCTGGAGATCCTGCGTCGCTCCTGTGCATTGATGCTGGCCATGGCGGTCAAGCAACTCCACCCTCATGCGCAATTACGTGCGGGAAAGGAGCTGGGTGACGGTTTCTATTACGAGTTTGCAGTCGAGCAACCGCTGACCCCCGCAGACCTGCCTCTAATCGAAGCGCGCATGCAGTCATTGGCAGCAACCAATCACTCGATCCGTCGTCGGCCGGCGCGCGAAGCCGTGTCGCTGTACCGTCTGGGGGACGCCGAGTACCAGAGCCATGGACCGCACGTCCCAACCACCAAAGTCTTGCAGGCGTTTGCCCTCGATCACATCAGCGGCACGTTGCAACAACGGATCTACGGCACCTGCTGGTCCAGCCATCAGGAGCTGCAACACTGGCGCGTTCCACCCCATGTGGTCGTCGTGAGCATGGATGAACGCCAGGCGACTTATGCACAAGCGGTGACCGAGTCCTTGCGCCAAAAAGGCGTGCATGCAAAGGCCGACCTGCGAAACGAAAAGGTCCGCTACAAGATTCGCCAGCACAGCCAGACCGTGCCGTTCCTGGTCGTGGTTGGCGAAATGGAACAGGCTGGGGGGTTCGTCAGTGTGCGCAGTCGCACGGGGGAGGATTTTGGCCGGATGGCTGTCGAGGCGGCGTGTGAGTGGTTAAGTCGGCCGGGGATTCAGGGCGGCTGAACGGACGCTTTCGCGAGCAGGCTCGCTCCCACAGGGGATTTGTGTTCGACACATAACCAATGTGGGAGCGAACCTGCTCGCGAAGCTTTTTAAGCTCTTGGCTTCACCGTGCCACAATCCTGCCCCAACCAGACGGCTCGGGATTCGAGGCTGCCCTTCTGCTGAATGCCGGTGGCGTTGAACGTCCCGTTAACCTTGGTGGTGAATTCGCGATCACTGAGGAACGTCGCCACGCCGGCTCCCTGGGCTTTCGGGCAGCTGAAACGGAATTTCCACTGATTGCCGGAGCGGTCGGTGATTTCCTGTTTGCAGCCCGACTGCAGATCGGTCAGCGGAATGTTGTCGGTCTTGACCTGTTCAGGGGTCAGGCACGCCCGGATCCCTTTGCCGCCCATGGTGATACCCTGCTTTTCCAGCTGCGCACGCTGCTCGGGAGTCATCTGGTTCTGGATCTGGCCGAGGATCAATTGCAGGTCCGGCATATTCTGCTCGTCGACCTTCATGTTGCTCGTGGTCAGCTCCCACAATCCTGGTTGCAGCATTTGCGCGTGAGCGGCCACAGGAAGTGCCAAACCCAATGCCATGGCCAAACCCAGCAGACGAACGTTCATCGAGTAACTCCTGATCAGTAGTGGCCGTTAGACGTCAGCCGCGGGCTTCGGTTCATGGTCGAATTAATTAGCGACATTCTGCACGGAACATGGTCTGTTAAGCACTGAATCTTCAGGAGCAAGGCAGCCCCCATGGATTACTTCGGACCACATATTTTCGGTTATACCATCGCCCTGTTGCACTCACTGGGCATGATTGCGGCCATACACGCCGTGTTGACCGTCCGTACCGCCCAAGGCTCGATCGCCTGGGCCCTGTCGCTGTTTTTCATCCCTTACCTGACGCTGATCCCTTACCTGATGTTCGGCCGCAGCACCTTTGATGGCTACATCAAGGCCCGGCGGCAGGCCAACGACGAGATGCGCAAGGCTGTTTCCGAACTCAACTGGCGACCCTGGGTAGAAGAAGCCCTCACCGCCCGCGCTTCGTCTGCCTACGCCTCACTCAGAGCGATGCCCAAGCTCGGACACATGCCCTGCCTGGCCAATAACCAGATGCGGTTGCTGATCAACGGCCAGTCGACGTTCGAGGCCATTTTCGATGCCATCGGCCAGGCGAAAGAGGCCGTGCTGATCCAGTTTTTCATCGTCCACGACGACCGTCTCGGTCAACGCCTGCAGACTTTGCTGTTGAAGAAAGCCGCCGAAGGCGTAGCGATCTATCTGTTGTATGACCGAATCGGCAGCCATTCCCTACCCAACGGCTACGTGCAGGCCTTGCGTGATGGCGGTGTCGAGGTCAAGGCTTTTGGCCCTCGTAATGGCTGGTTCAATCGCTTTCAGGTGAACTTCCGTAACCATCGCAAAATTGTGGTGGTGGACGGCATTCTCGGCTTCGTTGGCGGGCACAACGTCGGTGATGAATACATGGGCGAGAAACCGCCCCTGGCCCCTTGGCGCGATACCCACGTGCAAGTGCGCGGGCCAGTGGTGGCGTGCATGCAGGAGTCTTTCGCTGAAGACTGGTTCTGGGTGGCTCATGCCCTGCCGCCACTGATCCTGCCCGAGGTTTATCCGGAAGACGGCGTGCTGTGCCAGTTGCTCGCCAGCGGGCCGGCAGACGCCTACGAAACCTGTTCTCTGTTCTTTGTCGAAGCGATCCATGCAGCGACGGAACGGATCTGGATCACCAGCCCGTACTTCATCCCCGATGAAGCCGTATTCGCAGCGTTGCGTCTGGCGGTCCTGCGGGGTGTGGATGTGCGGCTGCTGTTGCCGTCTCGACCCGACCATCGAATCGTCTACGCCGCCTCCAGCCTCTACGCCTTCGAAGCCGTGCGCGCCGGTGTTCGGGTGTTCCGTTACGAGCCCGGTTTCCTGCACCAGAAAGTGGTGTTGATCGACTACGAAATCAGCGCCATCGGCAGCGCCAACCTGGACAACCGTTCGTTCCGGCTGAATTTCGAAGTGATGTTACTGACCGTCGACAGCGCCTTTGCCGCAGAGGTGGAACAGATGCTCAACGATGATTTCGCCAACGCCCACGAAATCGCCAAAGGAGAAGGCCGGGAGACTCACCGCCTGCAGCAGGTCGGCATGCGGGTCGCCCGGCTTATTTCGCCGGTTCTCTAGAGGTAGATATCGTCACGGGTCCATGGCAGTTCATGACTGCCATCGGCGTGGGCCTTCACCGCGAGAATCTGGTGCAGGTTGATCCAGCCCCGGGCAAACGCGTAAGCGCAACCGGCCAGGTACAGCCGCCAGATACGCAGGGCTTGTTCCGGTACGAGCTTGGACGCTGCTTCGAGGTTGTCCTCCAGGCGCTCGCTCCAGTGATCGAGCGTGCGTGCGTAGTGCAGGCGCAAGCTCTCGACGTCGACGATTTCCAGCCCGGCTTCACTGATCTCGGCAGAAATCATCGACAGGTGCGGCAGCTCGCCGTTGGGGAACACATATTTTCCAATGAATTCACCGGCACCGCGTCCCACCGGACGGCCATCGGTGTATTTGGCGGTGATCCCGTGGTTCATCACCAGGCCACCGTCTTTCACCGCACCGAACAGGGTCTTGCAGTACTCGGCAAGATTGGCGTGGCCGACGTGTTCGAACATGCCGACGCTGACAACCTTGTCGAAACGGCCATCCTGCGGCAGATCGCGATAGTCGAGCAGTTGCAGTTCGACCAGGTCCTCCAGGCCCTCCGCTTTTACGCGCTCCCGGGCCAGGGCCAACTGCTCCTTGCTGAGGGTGATGCCGAACACTTTCGCGCCAAATTCTCGCGCAGCAAAACGCGCCAATCCGCCCCAACCACAACCCACATCCAGCAGATACTCGCCGGGCTGCAGGCGCAGCTTGCGGCACAAATGACGGAACTTGGCTTGCTGGGCTTGTTCCAGGGATTCGCTGCCGGTCTCGAAATAGGCGCAGGAATATGCCATGTCGCTGTCGAGCCACAGCTGATAGAACGCGTTGGAAAGGTCGTAGTGGTAGGAAATCGCCTTGGCGTCCATCTCTTTGTCGTGGGCGTTACGAACCGGCTGATTGTCGTCGCCTTCATCCAGCAACGCCTGGCTCCATTCATCGCAGACGCGGATCACATCGCTGATGGAGCCTTCAAGCTCAAGTTTGCCTTCGACAAATGCAGCACCAAGGGCGTCCAGGCTTGGATGGGTAAACTGGGTGACCATTTGTGGGTCCTTGACCACAATCGTGACACTGGGCGTCGGCCCCAGATTGAATTCATGGCCATCCCAGAGTCTCAGACGAAGCGGCAATTGCAGATTCTGTAAGGCCGGTGGAAGATGCGCGAGCATGGAGAAGCCCCCTTGTTTCAGACGTCTAAACAGAGGGTAGACCATCTTTGAAAAATAGCTGGCTATCGAATTAATAGCCGTTTTCAATGATTCGCGACGCCAGAACCGGCCGCCGCGAACGCACAAAATGATGTGCCCTCATCTTCAAAGACTACGAACCGGGCGCACAGTTCTAAAAAGTTGAAGCCCCGTGATTACCCGGTTTAGAGCATTCGCCTTCAGGCTTCATCCTTGAGCTTGAGCAGTGGCTCCTGGAACCGCAGCAAACGACCGGCATTGCCCAACACCAGCAAGGTGCTGAGGTTGTGCAGCAACGCCGCAATCATCGCCCCGGCAGCGCCAAGCCAGCCGAACGCGGCGAAGGCCACGATCGCCAGAGTCCAACCTAGCCCGATGATCACATTCACCTGTAACGTTTGGCGGCACTGACGACTCAGGCGCACGCAAGTACCGAGGCGGCGCAGGTCACTGCCGATCAGCACGATATCCGCCGATGCCAAGGCGATGTCCGCACCGCCCGCGCCCATGGCGACACCCACCACGCCAGCCTTGAGGGCCAGGGAATCGTTGATCCCATCGCCGACCACCATCGGCCGGAAACCGCTGTCGATTTCCTTGAGCACACGCTTCAGTTTGTCTTCGGGCAGGGCCTGCGCTTCGACATCACTGATCCCGACATCCCGGGCGAGCGTTTGTGCGACGCTGTGCCGGTCACCGGTGAGCAACAACTGGCGACCCAACCCGAGGTCGCGCAACTCACCCAAGGCAAATTGCGCCTCGGGTTTGACGCTGTCGGCCAACAACAACCAGGCGAGAAATTCACCATTGAGCGCCAGCCCGGCAATCGGACCGTCGTGATCGGGAACCTCCGTTGTACTGATGCCCAGTTGCGCGAACAGCTCCGGCCGGCCGAGCGCCGCTTCGCCCTGCCCGGTCATCGCCACCACGCCCAGGCCCTGGCGCTCATGGATGTCAGTAAGCAGCAGGAAGTGCTCCTGGGTCACCAACCCCGCCAGCGCACGGCTGACCGGGTGACTGCTGGCCGAACCTAGGCTGGCAGCCAGTTTCAGGACATGGCTGCGATCCTCAAGCGGACTGTCAATGGATTGCAGGCGCAAGGTGCCGAAGGTCAGCGTCCCGGTCTTGTCGACCACCAGCGAAGTCAGGTCCGCCAACTCTTCAAGGAACGCAGAACTGCGAATCAGAATCCCGTGGCGTGCCGCTACCGCCACCCCGGCAATCGCCGTGGCCGGCGCCGACAACACCAACGCACAAGGACAGGCCGCCACCAACACCGCGAGCATCGCTTGAGCGTTGTTGGTGATGAACCAGGTCACCGCCGCCAGCAGCAACACCAGCACCATATAGCTGCCCGCGTAACGCTCCAGCAGACGAGTGATCGGCGGTTTCGAGCGCTCGGCGTTTTGCATCAGGGCGATGACTTTGCCGAGGGTCGATTCCTGGCCGGTGCGGGTCACTTCGATCCGTAGCAGACCGTCGAGGTTGATCGCGCCGCCGAACACCGACATGCCGACGCCCGCCTCCATCGGTACCGATTCGCCGGTAATGGAGGCGGTGTCCAGGCTGGCCTGGCCGGACAACACCCGGCCATCCGCGGGCACCCTGTCCCCGGCGCGTACCTCGACCAGGTCGCCCGCCTTGAGCGTGCCGTTGTCGACTTCGATGATGGAGCCGTCCGCCTGAACCTTGCGCGCGTGGCTGCGGGTCAGTTTGCCGAGGGCGTGAATCGCCTCCTGGGAACCGATCACGCTACGCTCTTCCAGCACGTGGCCAAAGATCATGATGATCGGCAACAGGGCCGCCGTCAGCAGATCCCCGGTGGCCCAGGCACCCAGCATGGCCAGGGCGATCAATTGATCGGTGATGCCGTGCAGGCTTGGATAACGCAGGCTGTACCAGGCTGAACGCATGACCGGAACGGCGACCAGCAACGAAGCAAAACCCAGCAGCAGTTGACTGACACCAGTCTGCTCCGGCGCCAGCCAACGCCAGATCAAGCCCAGCGCGAGCAGGCCCAACGCGAGCATGGCCAGGGTCAACTGGCGCGCGGCGCGGCGCTGTTCGGCCGATGACAACAGGCTCGATACGGCGGCGGTTTGAGCGGTCATTGTGCAGCTCCCTGAATGATCAGGCGGGAATCGTCTTTAGGGTCGACCGTCGTGACGGAGCCGGCCTGGCCGAGGATCTTCGGCATCCGCTCGCGATAGATGCGCAGCAGCATTTGCGGGTCAGTCCCCTGCTGCTGAGCCTTGGCCAGGCTCAATACTGTGGCGGTATCTGCCGAGGCTTTGGCCAGTCGTTCGCTCGCCTGGGCATGGGCCACTTGTAGCGTACGGTCGGCTTGCTCGTTGGCGGTCTGCGTCAACTTCTCGGCTTCGGTGCGCGCATTGGCGACGGCCTTATCGGCTTGCTGGCTGGCCGTCAGTACCGCGTTGAAAGCGTTCACCGCAGGGCTGGGCAGACTCGATTGCACATCCACTCGCGCCACTTCGATCCCCAAGCCTTGTCCTGTTGTCGTGAGTTCGGCCAGCCGTTGATTGATGCCCTGCACCAGATCGCCTCGTAAGCGCTCGCGCCGTTCCGCCGCCTGGCTATCAGCGCCGATCAATTCCGGGCGAGCGACCAGGATAGTGTCCAGATCCCGTGCGGCCGTGAGCGCGACCGCACTGCGGGTCACCAGACGATCCAGTGCCGGCAACACGTGTTCGCCTTGAAGCACGAATGCATAGGGCTCGGTGACTTTGTAGAAAACCCGCACATCGAGTTGCACCACTCCGGCATCCCCCGTTAACAGATAGCCGGAACCTGCGAGGGCATCGCTGATGGGTGTGGCAAAACTGGCCACGCGATCTGCCTGCATCGCGGCACCACTGCGCAACAAGCCTTCCACTCGGCGCTCGATCACCCGATCCGCCGCCGGCAACAAAATCACCTGCTCGAACGGTTGCGGCCAGGCCAATAACAATCCGGCATTCTGAATGCGATCCAGCGCGCCGAAATGCAAAACCACCGCGCGATTCTGCGGATCAATCTGCCTCACATTGGAAAACGCCCACGCCAATGCCGCCAACACCGTCACCGCGTAGAGGGCGAGAAACGCCAAGCGCCCGGCCTGAATCCAGGGGCTGCTCAACTCATTTGTTCCACGTGGAACCAAACTCATGGCTGCGATCCGGACTTGTTGTCGAAGCTCGGCGGACCGTCAACCAACACCCGGAACGGTGCGGCATCGGTACGCAGAATCAGCTTGGTTCCTGGCGTCACCACCGTGCCCAAGGTGTCGAGCGAGCGCAGCAGGTTGTAGAGCTGCGGCGATTGCGCGTAGGCGCGGCCATAAATCTGCGCCGCTTCGACGCGCGATTGCGCTTCGATATCTGCTGCTTTCACCGTGGCATCGGCCTGCACAATTCGCGCATCACGCTCGGCGGCGGAACGAATTTGCGCGGCTTCACGCTTGCCGATGGCAGTGCGCTCAGTAGCGATGGTTTCGCGCTCGGCACGCATCCGGTCGACCGTCGCGGTGAGCGTCACCGAAGGCAGCGTCAATCGCTCGATACCGACCTGTAACACGCGCACACCATAAGTGGTGAGCAACTGCTGATCTATTTGCTTGCGCAGTTGTGTTTCGAAATCGGCGATGCGTACCTGGCTGGCATCTGTATTGACCAGGTTCGCCAGATCAAAACTGCTGGCGGTGGTTTCCAGCGCGGAGCCGACAAAGGTGCGAATCTGCCGCGCGGCTTCATCGGGCTGGTTCTGCACCGCGCGCATGAAACGTTGCACATTGTCCGGATCGCCCTGCACCTGCCACGCCACATAGGCCTGAACGATGATGCGCAGACCGTCTCGTGTGCCGACATCCTGCAAACCGCTGGACGTGGTACGCAGCCGCAGATCCACAGGGATCGCCGCTTCGAACGGTGCCGGCCAGCGCCAGCCCAGTCCCGGCTCCAGCAAGACCCGTGAGGGGTTGCCGAAGCGCGTGATCACCGTGGCCTCACCCGAGCGCACCTGCACCAGGCTCGCGGCAGCGACCGCAAACGCCACCAGCAATGCCGCCCACCCCATCCGACGCCATGGGAATGGACCGGCCTCCTGCGGATCGCCGTGATGATGATGGCCGTGGTGATGGTGCCCGCCATGGCCGTGATCGTGGCCGGCGTGGTCATCGTGATCGTGAGTATGGGACTGGCTCAATTGGCAGCTCCTGGCTGAGCGGTTTTACGCGACGGCGCAGGGTCAACCGGCAGCGTGAACGTACGGAGGTCGATGGTCGGCGCATTGCTGCTGCCGCCCAGACGATGATCGAGAACCAGTAACTTGGCATTGGCCAAACCCTGGGACAACTGACTGAAATACTGTTCCAGCACAAAGGCCTGACCGGCGCTGGCATAGGCTTTTTGTTCGGCGTTGAATTTCAGGTCCGCTGCCTGGGCGCCGGCATTGATTTCGCGGGCGCTGGCCGTCGCCTGATCGCGGGCGATGCTGGCCTGCAACTGCGCCTGATTGGTAGCTTCGGCAGCGGCGCCACGTTCACGGGCGATCAAGGCTTGCGCGCCAATCTGCGCCGCTTGCACGCCGTGATAGGCATTGGCTGCACCGGCCGGAGGGTGAATAGCCTCGACCACCGTGGCGAGAATTTCCACGCCGCTGTCGAGTTTTTGCAGGTCCGCCTGAACCGCGCGGCCGATCTCTTCAGCCAGCCCTACCCTGTCCTCGCCAAGCAATCCGTCGAGGGTGCGCGAGGCGAAGTCGTGAACCAGGATTCGGCTGGCGGTGCTGCGAATCAACATCGGTACATCGGCACTGTTATAGGTCGCGGCCAACGCCGCCTCATCGCTCAAACCAATGCGATAGACGAAACGCACGTCCATGTTGACGATCTGAAAGCTCTGCTTGTCGGCTCGGCTGCTGGCGATCACCTGGGACTTGTCGTTCACATGGCTGGCGTCCCACAGACGATTGGCAACTGCCGGGGCCGGGCCTTCAGCGAGGTCTGCCTGAGCAGGGGCCGTGGTTTCGCCAACACTGGTGGCCAACTCGTGTACCACGCCATTCTCGACGCTCAACACCCGGCCCAATGGCCAAGGCAATCCCATATGCAAACCCGGGCCAAACACCTCCACTGGCTTACCGAATCGTTCATAGATGCCACGCTCTTGCAGGGCAATTTCGTGAATGCCCGTCAGCGACCAGCCAACAAGTGCAACCACCGCCAACACCGGCAGGAAGGCCCGACGCATGTAAGTGAAGGCCCAGATCTGCCGCAGGTCGATGCCGAAGCGGTTATGCAATTCGTGCTGCAACGCCAGCAATGGCTGTGGCGGCCAGCGCAACATGTCAGCGATAAAACTGCGCGCCAGTAGCTCTGACTCAAGACGTTCACGGCGCGGGCTGAACAATGACAACACCGCGCGCAGCAACAGTTCTGCCGCCACCAGCCCCGGCAGCAGTCCAATCAACACCGCCAGGCGTACGGGCCATACCGAGGTTTCATCGGCAAACAACAGGCAAAAAGCACCGAGCGCCAAGCTGATGATCACCACACGGATCAATTGCGCCAACGTAGCGGCTTCAGGCCATTGCGCGGTGTTTTCCTGCGCCAGATGACGCTCCATCACCAACAGGCCGAACGCCAACAGCAAGAAGCACGCTGCCCCGACAGTAGCTGCCAGCCCCAGTGCTGCCGGGGGCAATGTGAGGTTCCAGGCCTGTTCGACGCCCAATACCGCCAACAATCCCCAGCCACCAAGCCACAGCGTTGGCGCGCCGATTTGCCCGAGCAGGTGCTGCGATTGCAGGCTGATCCGGTCCAGCAAACGCTCATACCACCCCGAAGGCGCGACAGATTCGTCGACAGCAATCACCTTCCCCACGGGGTTCATGGCGCGAGCACGCCACTGGGCCACCCACCAGGCCGATTGCAAACCCGCCATCAACACGACAAACGCCATGCTCAGGTTCAGCAGCAATGTTGGCCACAGTGTTTGCGATGCAAACAGCCCGGCAAAAAACGCCAGCAGCACACCTACCGTCGCGAGCACGCCCGCACCGATGGCGAACTGGCGCAAACGCCGCCCTTGAATGAACGCCTGCTGAAAGCGCGGCAATCCGGCCAACGGCGTTTCATCAACATCGAGATCGACTTGCATACCACCCCAGAGTGTCTTCGCTTGCATGGCAGTTCGTTACGATATAACGAAAATGGTGAAATTTTCGTACTCGAGCGCGCGATCTAAAGATGCCCAACCTGTCACTTGGCTGAAGCCTTGACCGAAATGCGGCAGAATGCACATATTACGTTCGTAATTTTACTCAGGAACTACTTTTACCCATCCCTTCCCCATTCGATCCAGGAGTACATCCATGAGCACATATGACGTCGTGATACTCGGCGGTGGCCCCGGCGGTTACAACGCGGCGATCCGCGCCGGACAACTGGGTCTGAAAGCTGCCTGCGTGGAAGGACGCGCCACACTTGGCGGCACCTGCCTGAACGTCGGTTGCATGCCATCCAAGGCGTTGCTGCATGCCTCCGAACTGTACGACGCGGCCAAGGGCGCGGAATTCGCCAATCTGGGGATCGAAGTCAAACCCGTGCTCAACCTCAACCAGATGATGAAGCAAAAGGATGAAAGCGTTACCGGGCTGACCAAGGGCATCGAGTTTCTTTTCCGTAAGAACAAGGTCGACTGGATCAGAGGATGGGGCCACATCGACGGGCCGGGCAAAGTCACGGTGACCGATAGCGCCGGCGGCAAGACCGAACTAAGTGCCAGGGACATCATCATCGCCACCGGTTCCGAGCCCACTCCCCTGCCCGGCGTGGATATCGATAACAAACGCATCCTCGACTCCACCGGTGCCCTGGCGCTGACCGAGGTGCCCAAGCATCTGGTGGTGATCGGCGCTGGCGTGATCGGCCTGGAGCTGGGTTCGGTCTGGCGACGCCTTGGGGCACAGGTAACGGTGGTCGAGTTTCTCGACCGGATCTGCCCAGGCGTGGACATCGAAGCCGGCAAAACCCTGCAGCGCTCCCTGAGCAAACAAGGCTTGAGTTTCAAGTTGAGTTCAAAAGTGACCAGCGCCACCACCTCCGCCACCGGCGTGCAGCTCAGCATCGAGCCTGCCGCAGGCGGTGCCGCCGAATTGCTTGAAGCCGATTACGTGCTGGTGGCCATCGGGCGCCGACCTTATACACAGGGCCTGGGCCTGGAGAACGTCGGCCTCGCCACGGACAAGCGCGGCATGCTCGCCAACAAGGGGCATCGCACCGAAGCCGTCGGGGTCTGGGTGATTGGTGACGTGACCTCCGGCCCCATGCTCGCCCACAAGGCCGAGGACGAAGCCATGGCCTGCGTCGAGCAGATGGTCGGCAAGGCTGGCGAGGTCAATTACAACCTGATCCCCAGTGTGGTCTACACCAAACCGGAGCTGGCCAGCGTCGGCAAAACCGAAGAGCAGCTCAAGGCTGAAGGTCGTGCGTACAAGGTCGGCAAGTTTCCCTTTACCGCCAACAGCCGGGCGAAGATCAACCACGAGACCGAAGGCTTCGCCAAAGTGCTGGCCGATGAACGCACGGACGAAGTCCTCGGCGTGCATCTGGTTGGCCCGAGCGTCAGTGAAATGATTGGCGAGTATTGCGTGGCCATGGAGTTCAGCGCCTCGGCCGAAGACATCGCCCTGACCTGCCATCCACACCCGACTCGCTCCGAGGCCTTGCGCCAGGCGGCGATGAATGTGGAGGGGATGGCGACGCAGATGTAAGACTTGAAGAGTTGCAGTGACTGATTTATCGCCTTCGCGAGCAGGCTCGCTCCCACATGGTTTGCGCTGTACCTGTGGGAGCGAGCTTGCTCGCGATGGCAGGCAACTCGGTCTACAGCGGCAAATGCTCCAGCGGCAACACCCCCGGGGCCTTCACAGTATGAATCGCAAAGTTGCTGCGGATGTCGCTCACACCCGGCAACTTCAGCAAACGCCCGGTGAGAAACCGGTCATAGGCACGCAAGTCCGGCACCACTACCTGCAGCAGAAAATCCGACTCACCTGATACCAGAAACGCCGAAATCACCTCCGGCAATGCCGTCACCGCCAGTCGAAAGGCTTCGGCTTGCTCATCGTTATGACGCTCGACCTTGACCCCGACAAACACTGTCAGCCCCAACCCCACTTCGTCGCGATCCAGATTGGCCTGGTAGCCGCGAATCACCCCCGCCTCTTCAAGCATCCGCACCCGGCGCAAGCATGGCGATGCCGACAGGCCGATCTCGTCTGCCAGTTGCACATTGCTCAGGCGGCCATCCCGTTGCAGTGCGGCGAGAATCTTGCGGTCGTAGGCGTCGAGTTTCATGGTTTGGCAGATCCTGATGGTTCAATGAGTTTCATGGTTTGGCAGATCCTGATGGTTCAATCTTGATTAAGTGGCAGATTATGCCAATACATGACCCGATAGAAGCTGACAACGCAAGCACCTGCCCCGCCCTTCAGCCCTAGACTGGCACGACCAAATCGACAACGAATGGGGTGCAACATGCAAGGTCTCTGGCTGTTTTTCATGGCACTGGCGGTGGTCTACCTGTTGCCGGGGCCCGACATGATCCTGCTGTTGCAGACCGGTGCCCGCCAAGGCAAAGGCGCCGCGCTGGCCACGGCCGTGGGCCTGGGTATTGCCCGGGGTTGCCATGTGGCATTGGCGGCGCTGGGGCTGGCGGCACTGTTCAAGGCAGCGCCCTGGACGTTCGACGTGGTACGCCTGGCCGGTGCCGCGTACCTGCTGTGGATCGGCATTCAGTGCCTGCGAACCACGATGCTGCCGAGCCTCCCCAGCGCCGACACAACCGGCGAAAAACCGCGCTGGGGCGCAGCCATCCGACGCGGACTGCTGACCAACCTGCTCAATCCCAAGGCACTGCTGTTCTGCTCGGTGCTGCTGCCGCAATTCATCGACCCACAGTCTGGGCCGGTGCTCGGGCAATTTGCGACCTTGGGCGTGGTGCTGGTTAGTGTCGGGTTGCTGTTCGACAGCGCATACGCCCTGGTCGGCGCCGCACTCGGCCGTTGGCTGCAACGCAGCCCCTCAGCCCAGCGCCTGCAACAATGGTTGTTCGGCAGCCTGTTGATCGGTTTCGCCGTGCGGCTAACCTTTGTGCAACAGGCTTGAACCTCACTGCGCCTTGCGGCGGCGGCGTTTGAACATCAACAGCGCTGCTACCGCGAACGCCACTACGCTACCAACCTGTAACGGCATCTTGTACGGGCGCAAGGCCGAACGCGCAGCGTCGGTCACTTGGGTCACGTAGCGTTTGTCGGCGTTTTCGAAGTCGGGGTACGGGCACTGGTGGCCGAAATCGGCGGCCCATTCCACGTAAGGCCCTTCTTTGACATAACGCTGATATATCGCACTTTGCTCTTCGAGGCTGCTGTTCCACCCCGACGCCTCGCACAGCACCGCCGCAAACGCCTGACTGGTGTGAGGCAAGTTATCCGCCGCCTTGCTCGCCAGCGCGGTGGCCACGAAGCGATAGTGATAACGCTGATCAGGCTGGGCTGCGCTGGCCTGCTGGCGCTTCACTTCGTCCTCGGCCACCAAAGGACCGACCTTGAGTTCGGTGTTTTCGAGAATGTAGTTACCGCCGAACGTGGCGTAATCCGGCGCCATTTCATAGCCCAGAATGTCCATGCCCCACTCGCGTGCCGTCCAGGCCGCATTGAACAGCGCAGCGGCGCGACGGGTCGGCCACCAGGCTGAATCAGCCGCCAGACGTTGCTCGCCATACAGTTTTGCCTTGTGCCGCAAGCCGTCATTGTCGAAGTACGCCGGCGCCTGCTCGTAATGCCCCTCGCGCAACAGCCGACGGCCCAGCAGATTGCGCAGGCTCGCCGCCACCGGCAAGGGCACATAGTTGTCGCGGTCCTGCTGGCTGAGCGGCGGCGGGGCCGGCACTTGAGTGTCTACGTAGTGCTTGAGTTCTTCGAGGGTCAACACGCGCTCGGCAACGGTGGCGGCGTCGAACCAGTAAGTGCTCTGGCTGCGATACAGCTGATCGAAAGCTTGCAGGTAATCCCCGCGTTGCAGGGCCAGGATCGC
The DNA here is from genome assembly GCF_058807755.1 of Pseudomonas sp. GW821-FHT12A04. Taxonomy (NCBI): domain Bacteria; kingdom Pseudomonadati; phylum Pseudomonadota; class Gammaproteobacteria; order Pseudomonadales; family Pseudomonadaceae; genus Pseudomonas; species Pseudomonas sp. GW821-FHT12A04. Next base: position 134,598 of record NZ_JBXAQZ010000002.1, on the reverse strand, counting down.
ACTTTCACCCTCGACCCGGCATTTGGGCTGGAGCGTTTCGTAATCGAAGTCCGGTGTGCGGCGCTCGCCCCAGGACTCATTCTGCGGGAAGGCCTGCGCCGCTTTGGCATAGGCTGCGGCGGCCGCGCTCTTATCGCCCTCGCGCACCGCCAGTTTTGCCCGCAGCCACCAGGCCAACCCACCATCGCCAGCGTGTTCGAGGAAAGCCTTGGCGCTGGCGTAATCACCCTGTTGATAATTCATTGCCGCCAGGCGGTCGGCGTTTTCGAGGCTGCCACGGGTACTGTTTTGCAGCAGCTTGATCATTTTCTGTTCGTTGGGCGGTTGATCACCGAACGACCACCCCAACCGACTGATCAGCGATGCTGTCACCAATTGCTGCACTGGCTGGCCCTTGAGCAACTCGGCCACTTGATCATCCGGCAGCGTCATCAGGTCCGCCATCAACAACTTCAACGAGGTGTAGCCCACCGCGGAGCCGTGCAGATTCTGCGTGGCGTACAACTCGATGGCGCGGTTCCAGTCGCCAGCGGTGCGCACCACCCGGGCTTCTTCACCGAGGCTCGCGACACCCAGTTCCAGTGGATCACTGAAGCCGTCGATGCTCAGTTGCCGGGTTTGCTCGAAGGCGTCACGGGATTGTTCGAGCAGATCCGGAGCCGCATTGGCTTCGGCGCTCATGGCGAACAACGCTCGACCCAGCGAGTAAGCCGCCCAGGTGCTGCGCGAGGCCCGTTGCTCTGCGGGCAGGGCCAGCACTTTCTTGAAATACCCGGCGGCCAAGGCAGGATCACCCGCGGCAAATGCCACAGCGCCGGCCAGGTACAACCTGAGCTCAGGCGGCAGTTGCGCGCCCTCGCTTTCAACCTGGCGGGCATCGGTCAGGCTGCGCAAGTGTTTCACCAGCACCTGTTGCTCGGCGGAAAGTCCCGCCTGCTCGGCTTGATCGCGCAGCGCTACAGCGTCAGGTACATCCGTGTAGTCAACGCCAGCGGTGACGTTCTTCAACCCGTTGATGGCGTGGCCGAGGCGGCTGATTTCGAAGCTGAAGTTGCCTTCCGGCAGTTCCGCCAGCGACTGGCCTCGGTTATCCAGCAGGCGCATGGGGAAGTCCGGGCCGCAGGCCAGTGCCGAACCCAGCGGCAGGCTGAGGCTCAGGCAAAGCAAATGACGCGGCCAGTTACGGGTGAACATTCGAACCTCCTTGATCAATGTGTGCGCAGCGAGCCCAACCAACGGCACGCTGTCCGCCGGCCGGTATTCGGCCATCACGCAGGCGGGTGAAGGTAAGCAGATCCGGACGCTGTTGCAACGCGTAACCGGCCAAGGCATCGGCCCCCTCACAACCGCTGACCGCCAGTGTCAGGCGTTCGGGCCAGGCGCTGTCGAGATTGCCCTGGTTGCTGATGCCGATGTCATAAAGGCCATTGTCGGCCGAGAGTTTCAGTTTCAATTGACTGTCGAGGACATCACCACGCGCCACGGCGAGCAAAGTGGTCAAGCTCCAGGCCCGACGGTCGTTGGCCAATGGCAGGCGAAACCAGATCAGGCCTGCCAGATGTTTCGGTGGATCGGCACGCAACTCGGTGCCGAGGGTGCGCAATGACTGAGGGTCGGCAAGCAATTCCCGACGCAGCCCTTCACGCTCCACCGTCACTTCGCTTTCCACAACGGGCGCGCCACCCGCCGAGGGCAGCAACGCCACGCCATAGGCCGGCAGCGCCAGATAGAACGGTTTCGTCGTGATACGGCTCCAGGCCTTCGCCCATTGCCGGGCCTGATCAGCATCGAACAAGCCACGACGCGGATCGCTCACCGCGTGCACCTGCAACACACTGCTGTCGACTGTGGATAACAGCGCCGGCAGTTCGCGACTGTCGAGCCAGGATGGCAACGCGGTGATGCTCAGTACCAGCGAAGTCGGCAATGCTCCGCGCAACTGCGCGAGAAATTGGCGGTACTCCGGTAGCCGAGCGTTACCGGCATCGTGGTCGATTTCCACGCCGGCGAGGTTCAGCCCCTGTCCCTGCCAGTCGCCGATCACCTGGCGGATTTGCGCTGTGATCTCATCCTGATCCAGCGCCTTGAGCTGCCCATCCAGGCGAATCACCGCAATCACCGGCCGGCCATCGCGCTTGAGCAGTGCCGGGTCAATCCGGGCTCGACTCCAGCCCGCGTTGGGAAAGGCCTGCAAGGCCAGCACCCGCAACGTCGAAAAGTCGGCGCGGCTATCCCTGAGGGCAGCGTCGTGGGCCGGCGTCCACTGCCGCTGCCAGACGTAAAGCTGTTGATCCAGCGGCGGTGCATCCTGTCTTTCGCAACCGGTGGTGAGCGCCAGCGCCATCAGCAAGACCATCGAGCGAGTGAAAAAAACCATTGAAACGCCTGTTCCTGAAATGCAGAAAGGGCCTGTGCGGTGAATGCCAGTCAGTTAAGCGTTTAAACACCGCAAACCTTGTGGGAGCGAGCTTGCTCGCGATGACGGTTGGACAGTCACACAAGGGGTGCCTGACGGTCCGCTATCGCGAGCAAGCTCGCTCCCACAATGTCCGGGGCTTAACTGACAGGCACTACCCTCTGCGGCCCTTGTTCGTTCTGCCCCTACCCTACTCAGCCATCGACCGGCGGGCAATGTTCGCCTGCAATGATATTCAGATATCGAGTACCAGCGGCTGCGCCCCCTGCGCCGGAATCGCACAGCAAATCAGCACCTGTCCGTCATCCGGCACCTCCGCTGGCGGCAGTGGGTAATGCACCTGACCGCTGATCAAGCGCGTTTTGCAGGTGCCGCAGGAGCCGCCGCGACAACTGAATTCCGGGCGCAGGCCACGGCTTTCCGCCAACTCCAGCAAGCTGCCGCCGTCTGGCTGCCAGCGCGCCTCCTTGGCCGAACGCTGGAACACCACGGGCACGGACGTGGTGGCGGCTGGCGGTTGTTCGATGACCACCGCATCGGGGTCCGGTCGCCGGCGCAAGGTGGACGGGCCGAAGGTTTCGGCGTGAATCCGCGAATCGCGAATGTCCAACTCGCGCAAGCCGTCGTACAACGCCTGGGTAAAACTCCCGGGACCGCAGACCACAAAATCCGGCTGATCGTAGTCCTCGACTGTCAGCAGATCCTTGAGCAGCGCGACGTCGATCCGTCCACTGAGGTCGAAGTCCTCTCCTTGTATCGCCTCGGCTTCCGGTTGACTGAGCAAACGCACTACCCGCACCGCGTCACCGGCATCCTCGAGCAAGCGATCCAGTTCGCGGCGAAATGGCTGGTCGGCCATCGTGCGCGAACTCTGGATGAACCATGTCGGCCGGATACGGCGGGTGCGTAACCCTTGGTACACCACTTCCCGCAGCATCGATAACAGCGGCGTGATGCCGACCCCGGCCGCCAACAACACCAAGGGTCGACGCTCATGGGGCGCCACGGTGAAATGCCCCTGCGGCGCCCGCGCCTCCAGCAGGTCGCCGACACGAATCTGCTCATGCAAATGCGTAGACACCCGTCCGTCACGCTTCACGCTGATGCGGAAAAAATCATCGGACGGTGCGCTCGATAAACTGTACGTGCGGATATGCACATCGCCATCAATGTTGAAGCGCAAAGGCAAATGCTGCCCGGCCTGGAACAGTGGCAACCCCGCTCCATCGGCGGGCTCCAGGTAAAGCGAGCGAATGCTGTGGCTTTGCGCTTCAATCCGCGTCACCCGCAACGGCCGCCACTGATCGCCCAGGGCCTTGGCCTGCAAACGCGCCTTGGCCTGCTCCCAGGTACCGGTGAGCAAACTGGTGGGTGAAACGCCGTCGAAGCGCCAGCGCAACGACAGGGCAGCCGGACGACGTACCACTTGCTCTACATCGATCGTCCACAGGCGCTCGGCCCCCTGGAACGCCTCGACCTGAGGACCGTCCAGGATGATTTCGGTGCGCCCGCTGAGTTGCAGCAAATCACCGGTATTGAAATCGATGAACAATAACCCGGCCCGGGGATTGAGCAGCAGGTTGCCCAAGGTGTTGAAATGCAGGTTGCCGGCGAAATCCGGAATGGTCAGGCGATTGCCTTCCACCTGTACGAAACCGGCCTGACCGCCGCGGTGAGAAACATCCACCGAGCGTTCACCGTCGACGTCCACATAACTGGCAACGAAAAAGGTGTCCGCCTCGGCGATCATGGCTTTGCTCGCGTCATCCAGTTCGCCGAAATGCTGGGCGGCACGGGTCGCAGGATCGGTCAGCGGCACCGAGCGAAACTGGCGCAACTGAATGTACTGCGGGCAATTGCCGAAGGATTGGTCCACCGTCACTGCGAAACCATCCATGGTCATGGCACTGACATGCCCATTGATGCGGTTGCGGCGGCGGGTGTGCAACTCGATGCCCAGCAGTCCGATGGCCGAGCCTTCGCTCAACTGCGCGGGATCATCAAAGGCCGGCAGACTGCGAAATTGCAGCAAACCAGGTTCTGGCGAGTGTGCGAAACCGGGCTGGCCTTCAAGGACACTGCCCCAGGGATGACCGTCGGCATCCACCGCTGCGTACAGCATGAACGGCAATTGTTGATAGAAGGTGCGGTGCTGGTCCGGCATCTCGCTGCGAATCACCTTACGACCGAACGCCTCCATTCGTTCGGCAACGCCCACATGCGCCTGCAATTGTTTCTCGCCGGCATGCCAGGGTGAACGGTCCATATGGCTGCTCCCTTGCGCCTGTGGCGCAGAACGGGGCGGCCCGGCAACACCGGGCCAACCAGCATCAGGCGGTTTTTTGCAGGCCGGCGACGGTGCGCGGCATGCCGACAAAACCCGGCAAGGCTTCGATGCGGGCCAGCCAGGCACGAATGTTGGTGTACTCGTCCAGCGACACATTGCCCTCAGGCGCATGGGCGATGTAGCTGTAGGCGGCGACGTCGGCAATCGTCGGATCAGTGCCGGCCAGATACGGCGTATCGGCCAATTCGTGATCGATTACCTTGAGTACGGTATGGGCATAGGCAATCACTTCTGCAGCGTTGTAAGGCGCGCCGAACACAGTAATCAATCTTGCCCGGGCAGGGCCGAAGGCAATCGGACCGGCCGCCACCGACAACCAGCGTTGGACCTTGGCGGCCCCTACCGGATCAGCCGGCAGCCAGCGACCGTTGCCGTACTTTTGCGCCAGGTAAACCAGAATCGCGTTGGAATCGGCCAACACCACGCCCTTATCATCAATCACCGGCACCTGACCGAAAGCATTGAGCGCGAGGAACGCCGGTTGCTTGTGTTCGCCTTTGGCGAGGTCAACGAAGATCAATTCGGTCGGCAGTTTCAGCAGGGACAGCATCAATTCGACACGATGAGCGTGGCCGGAACGTGGGAAGTTGTAGAGTTTGATCGCTTGCATGGTCGACACCTCGGGTAAGTGGTGCTGTTCAGTGGAGAGATGGGTCGTATCTTCTACCCTCGACCAAAACAACAGAATCACCAGCAAACGCAATCCATTATTTCACCGGATGAAATAACTCAACGCCTGAGCGCCGGATGCTCGCGCAGCGTGTTCACCGCGAAATCAACAAAACTGCGCACCCGGGCCGGTGCTTTACGTCCGCCCTGATAGACCACATGGATGGGTAACGGCGGCAGTTCGAAGTCCGCCAGAATGATTTCCAGCTCTCCGGCAGCCACCTTGTTCGCGACTTGATAAGACAGCACCCGCGTGAAGCCTAACCCCAAACTGGCCGCCGTGATGGCTGCCTGATTCGCCGTCACCACCAGTCGCGGTTCAGCCCGCACGCTCAAGGTTTCGCCGTCTTCGATGAATGGCCAACTCCGCAACTGGCCTATGGCCGATGTCGCAATGATTGGCGCCTGGGCCAGTTCCCGGGGATGTCGGGGCCGACCATGGCTGGTGAGAAACTGTGGCGAGGCGCAGATCACCCGCCGCACGTCCCCCACGCGGATCGCATGCTGATTGCTGTCAGGGAGTTCGCCAATGCGGATGGCCACATCGACGCCCTCCTCGACCACGCTCACGATCCGGTCCACCAGCAGCGCGTTGATGCAGACCTCGGGGAATTGCGTCAGATAATTCACCATCAACGGCGTGACAAACAGCTCGCCAAACAAGACCGGTGCGGTGATGGTCAGTTGCCCACGGGGATGGATATGGCTGCCCGCTGCCGAGTCCTCGGCTTCCTGCACCTCGGCGAGAATTCTCCGACAATCCTCCAGATATCGCTGACCAGCCTCGCTCAAATAAACGCTGCGCGTCGTACGCGTGAGCAGTTGTGTGCCTATTCGCTTCTCCAGCGCCGCGACCGCTCGGGTGACGCTGGCCGCCGACAGACCCAAACCCCGCGCCGCCGCCGAAAAACCCTGCTCCTTGGCGACAGCAGCGAAGACCTGCATTTCCTGGAAGCGGTCCATGGGACTGTCCTCATTTCAGATAGATAAACCGCAACCGAAGGCCGGAATGTTAAGCGCAAATGTTCAACAACATAGTTGGGCGCCAGACCATCAGGTAAATCAATGGGCTACTGCACTGTAGCGCCTGCACCGTAAAAACCAAGCGTGTCACAAACCTCAAAAAGCGGACCGGGGATTATTGATAATTAATGACGATTATTTTCTTGCGACGGGTGCGACTGTTGGCAATTATTCTGATCAGCCCGCTGCAACGGCAAATGCCCGGTAGAGAAAAAGGAGCCATTGGCTCAGCTTCCAAACCGCTTCAGTCAAGGGCTCGCAGCGGACTCCATCAACTGCAGCAGGATTCCAGCCTGTATAAACAGGCGGAATATACGACTGCTCCTATACTACAAACCACCTGTTACCTATTGGGTTTTTGGTAGGTACCTCATTGAAGTTTTCTCTACTTAAAGTAAAGCGTTATCGGTTTTTAACGCTTTGACGGCTGCCCGTCGATCCTGCTTTATGGATTCACTTAGTAGGGAAGAGTTGAACTTCAACGGCCTGGCTAACCTGTGTGACACAGCAAGGAGTTCGACAATGTTGCGCACTAATATTTCCGCTAGAGCACTGTCCGGTGGTTTGCTCGATGTACTGATTCGCGCCGGGTTGATTACGGTGCTGGTACTGTTCTGCTTCCAGATCTTCCACCCCTTCCTCAACCTGATGCTCTGGGCAATGATTCTGGCCATTACCCTGTATCCCCTGCATGCGCTCATCAAGCGCAAGCTGGTCAACAAGGACGGTCGTGCCGCCACCCTGATCGTGGTGGTCGCCCTGGCTTTGCTGATGGTACCGATCTACCTGCTGGGCACCTCGATCAGTGAATCGGTCCAGGGCACCCTGGCGGTCCTCAAGTCCGATACGTTGCAGATTCCGCTCCCCAGCGAAAAAATCGCTTCCCTGCCGCTCATAGGCGAGCCGCTTTATGGCTACTGGATGCAGGCCGCCACCGACATGAGCAGCGTGCTCATGAAGCTGATGCCTTATATCAAGTCCGTCGGCCTGACCTTGTTGGGCAAAATGGCCGATGTTGGCGTGGGCTTTCTGTTGTTCATCGGCGCCCTGATCATTGCCGGCGTGTTCATGGCCTATGGCGAAAACGGCGAAAGAAGCGCCCTGGCCATCACCTCGCGCCTTTCCGGACCAGAGCGTGGGCCACGCATTACCGTGCTCTGCACTGCAACCATCCGCGCAGTCGCCCAGGGCGTAGTGGGCATCGCGTTCATTCAGATGTTGCTGGTCGGCGTGGGCTTCGTGCTCATGGGTGTCCCCGGTGCCGGGCTACTGGCCATGGTGGCGCTGTTGATGGGGATCATGCAATTGCCGGTACTGCTGGTGACCCTTCCGGTGATCGCTTTTGTCTTCGCCACCGAAGGGACCAGCCTAGCCACCGTCATATTTGGCATCTACAGCCTGATTGCCGGGATGGCCGACAACGTCCTCAAACCGTTGATGCTGGGTCGTGGCGTCGATGTTCCGATGCCGGTGATTCTGATTGGCGCCCTGGGCGGCATGGTAAGCGGTGGCTTCATCGGTTTGTTCATCGGGCCGGTGGCGCTGGCGGTGGGCTACCAATTGTTCTGGCAATGGGTCCAGGACCAACCGTCTGCCGAGCTAATGAACGAGACACCCGAGATCGAGGCGTTGAACGATCAGCGTCCTGTCTGAGGAGTTTGCGCTTGATGCCACGCCCTGCTCGCATCAGCCGGCTTCTGCTCTGTGGCACCGTCGTCCTGGGGGGCTGTGTACAACTGGGCCCGGATTTCCAGTCGCCGGCCCAGCCCTGGGTCGACCACTGGAACAGCCCGGCCCTGGAGGTCGCCGGCCAACAACACGCGCAACCTGACAGCCGCCAATGGTGGCGCGTGTTCAACGACCCGGTGCTGGACCATTTGATGGCCGAAGCCGATGCCCACAACGCCGACCTGCACCTCGCTGGCCTGCGGGTGATGGAGTCCCGGGCGCAATTGGGTATCGCCCTGAGTGGACGCTACCCGCAATTGCAGCAGGCCAGCGCCGACAGCCTGTACCTGAACCGTCGACAATCGGGCGGCGCCAACCCTCAGGACACGCATTTCTGGCAATACAGCGCCGGTTTCGATATCGGCTGGGAGCTGGATTTCTGGGGGCGTTTCAGCCGTGCCATCGAGTCGGCGGACGCATCCTGGTTTGCCGCCCAGGCCAACTATGAAAATGCCTTGGTGCTGTTGCACGCGCAACTGGCGCAAAACTACTACGCCTTGCGCACCGCCGAGGCACGCCTGGCCATCGCCCGCAGTAACGCCAAATTGCAAAAACGCAGCTACGAGATCACCGAGCGCCTGTTCAACAGCGGGGCCGAAGCCGAACTTGATCTGCAACAAGCCAAGACCCAGTACCTGGGCACACTCAGTACCATCCCGGATTTCGAGAGCCAGGTGGCGAGCTTGCGCAATGCGTTGTCCACCCTGATCGGCCAGCCACCCGGCTCGATCCCTGACCTCAATCGCAACACCGGCTTAGTGCCGCTGCTCGATACTGCGGTCTTGCAGGATGTGCCGGCCAACCTGCTGGTGCGGCGCCCCGATGTTCGTGCTGCCGAGTTGCAAGTGGCGGCGCAGTCGGCGTTGATCGGTGTGGCCGAGACTGACCTGTACCCCTCCATCAGCCTGCTGGGCAGCATCGTCTGGTCTGCCAGCTCGCTCAGCGGTGCATCCAACACCCTGGACATGGTGGCCGGCCCCAGTTTGCGCTGGGACATCTTCGACCACGGCCGGATCACCAACAACGTCCGCGTGCAGGATGCGCGCTTGCAGCAACTGATCGTTATCTACCAGGACAGCGTGCGCCAGGCGGCACGCGAGGCGGACGACGCCGCGACCGGCTTGATCAAAGCACTGGAGCGCGACCGGATCCTCAGCGATGCATCGGTGGCCGCCGAACGTTCCGTGACCCTGGCCAATGCCCAATACCGCGAAGGCTATTCCGATTTCCAGCGCGTGCTGGATGCCCAGCGGGCTCTGTTTGCCCAACAGGATATCTACCTGGTCAACCGTGGCACCGCGGTCAACAGCCTGATCGCCCTATACAAGGCTCTGGGCGGAGGCTGGTACAGCGACCAGCCGATGATCGACCCGGCCACCCGCAAACAAATGCAAGAACGGACCGATTGGGGCGATCTGCTCGACGAACCGAAGGAAAGTGCCAATGACTGACAGCCAACAACCGGCCGCCGAGAAAGCCCCGACACCTGCCGCCGACCCTGCGAAAAAAGCGATCAACTGGGTGGTGCTGCTGATCATCCTGAGTCTGGTCTGGTACCTGATGGCCGACCGTTACACCCCCTACACGCAACAGGCACGGGTGCAGGCCTTCATTGTACCGGTGGCCGCCGAGGTATCCGGCCGGGTGACCAAGGTGCATGTACGCAACAACCAGGACGTAAAGGCTGGCGAATTGCTGTTTGAAGTCAACCCGGAGCAGTACCAGATTGCCGTCGATCGCGCTCGCGCCGACCTTGAGTCGACCCGTCGCCAGGTGGGCGCCAACACCGCCGGTGTCGACTCCAAGCAAGCATCACTGCGTGCATCCCAGGCCAACGAGCTCAAGGCACGCCAGGACATCCAGCGGCTTGAACGCCTGTACAGAGAAGACCCGGGCACCATCTCGCTGCGACGCCTGGAGATATCCCGCGCCACCCTGGAAGAATCCATCAGCCAGGTCGCCGCGGCCAAGGCCGAAGTGCAACGTGCGCGCGAACAACAGGGCGGTAACGAAGACGAAAACGCCCAGTTGCTCAGCGCCGCCAGCAACCTTGAAAAAGCCGAGCTGGACTTGAGCAATACGAAGGTCCACGCGCGCTCGGCCGGCCTGATTACCGATTTGCGCACCGACGTCGGCCAGTTTGCTTCCGCCGGTGCGCCGGTGATGACCCTGATCGCCATCCACGATGTCTGGATCAGCGCCGACATGACCGAAAACAATCTGGGAAGTGTCCAGCCCGGGACGCCGGTGTCCATCGTCCTCGACTCCCTGCCGGGGAGAATTTTCAAAGGCCATGTGCGTAGCGTCGGCTATGGCGTCGATATCGGCCAGACCACCCAGCCGGGCAGCCTGCCGAAAGTGGAGAACAGCCGCGATTGGTTGCGCCCTGCCCAGCGCTTTCCGGTGATCATCGAGTTCGAACCCGGTGAGTTGACCGGCCCGCAAGGCATCCGGTCTGGCGGGCAGGCCGAAGTCATGGCATTTCCGAGTGAAAGTAACCCGCTGAATTTCCTGGGTCGCCTGTTCCTGCGCCTGATGAGCTGGATGTCCTATGCGTATTGAGCGCCCGCCCCGGGTTCAGCGCGCCCTGCGCCTGAGCTTCGGCACGGCGCTATGCCTGGCGGCGAGCTTTGGTCTGGCCCTGCCCATCCCGTTCCTCTCTCCGATGCTGGCGCTGATGATGCTGGCAGCGATGAACCGACCATTGCCGTTCAAGGCCAGCCTGGGCCTGATCCTGATCCTTATGCTGACCACCGGGACCGGCCTGCTGCTCATTCCCCTGCTGCGTTACTACCCGTTCAGTGGTGTGCTGCTGGTAGGGCTATGCCTGTTCCTGGCCTTCGGATATGGCCTGCGCGGCGGCAACCCGCTGGTGGCGACTTTCCTGGTGGTGGGCCTGACCTTGATCAGTTCGGCCGGAACCGCTGAATTCGCCCTGGCGCTTGAGGTGATCGTGGCCCTGGTCAAGGGGCTGTTCCTGGCCGTCACCACGCTGACCATCAGCCATTGGCTGTTTCCCGACCCCGCCAGTGCCCCCGCGGCCAAACCCGGACCGAGCCTTACTCCAACCGAAAGCAGTTGGCTGGCGCTACGTGCCACGCTGGTGGTACTGCCGACTTTCCTCCTGGCCATGATCGACCCGGCCAGCTACCTGCCGATCATCATGAAAGCCGTCAGCCTCGGCCAACAAAGCTGCGCGACCAGCGCCCGCACCGCCGGCCAGGAGTTGCTCGGCTCGACCCTGCTCGGTGGCCTGATGGCGATTCTTTTCTGGTGCGCACTCAGCCTGTTCGTCAACCTGTGGATGTTCTTTCTGTGGATGCTGCTGTTCGGTCTGCTGGTGGCCAGAAAACTCTACGGTGTGGCCATGACTCGACAACCACCGAGTTTCTGGCTCAACAGCCTGGCGACCCTGATCATTCTGCTCGGCCAATCGGTACAGGACAGTGCGGCGGGCAAGGACGTCTACACCGCCTTCGCCATCCGCATGGGCCTGTTCATACTGGTGACCTTGTACGCCTGTGTCATGGTCCATCTGCTGGACATGCGGCGGGAGCGTCGAATTACGACCGCCTAGAAACAGAAAAACCCCCTGAGAAGGGGGTTTTTCACCTGTGGATAACTTATTCCACAGTGACCGACTTCGCCAGGTTGCGCGGCTGGTCAACGTCGGTGCCCTTGAGTACGGCAACGTAGTACGACAGCAGTTGCAGCGGGATGGTGTAGAGAATCGGCGACAGGATGTCGTGGATGTGCGGCATGTGCACAACGTGAGTGCCTTCACCGTTGGTCATGCCGGCCTTCTCGTCAGCGAAGACGATCAACTGGCCACCGCGGGCGCGGACTTCCTGAAGGTTGGACTTCAACTTCTCCAGCAGTTCGTTGTTCGGCGCCACGGTCACCACTGGCATGTCGTTATCCACAAGCGCCAACGGGCCGTGTTTCAGCTCGCCGGCCGGATAGGCTTCAGCGTGGATGTAGGAGATTTCCTTGAGCTTGAGTGCCCCTTCCATCGCGACCGGGAACTGCGCGCCACGGCCGAGGAACAGCGTGTGGTGTTTCTCGGCGAACAGCTCGGAGATTTTTTCCACGGTGCTGTCCATGGCCAGCGCCTCGCCCAGACGGGTCGGCAAACGACGCAACTCTTCGACCAACGTCGCTTCGACACCTTTGGCCAAGGTGCCACGAACCTGACCCAGGGAAAGCGTCAGCAACAACAGGCCAACCAATTGCGTGGTGAAGGCTTTGGTCGAAGCCACACCGATTTCGCGTCCGGCCTGGGTCAACAGGGTCAGATCGGACTCACGCACCAAGGAGCTGATGCCGACGTTGCAGATCGCCAGGCTGGCCAGGAAGCCCAGTTCCTTGGCGTTGCGCAGCGCGGCCAGGGTGTCGGCGGTTTCGCCGGACTGAGAAATGGTCACGAACAAGGTGTCCGGCTGCACCACCACCTTGCGGTAGCGGAATTCGCTGGCGACTTCGACCTGGCAAGGAATGCCGGCCAACTCTTCGAGCCAGTAACGCGCGACCATGCCGGCGTGGTAACTGGTGCCACACGCGACGATCTGTACGTTACGCACTTTGGCGAACAGTTCGGCAGCCTGTGGGCCGAATGCCTGTACCAGTACCTGGTTCTGGCTCAGGCGACCTTCCAGGGTGCGCTGCACCACGGACGGTTGCTCGTGGATTTCCTTGAGCATGAAGTGGCGGAACTCGCCCTTTTCAGCGGCTTCGGCGCCGTCGCGATACTGCACGGCTTCGCGCTCGACGACCTTGCCGTCAACGTCCCAGATCTGCACGCTGTCGCGGCGGATTTCAGCGATATCGCCTTCTTCCAGATACATGAAACGGTCAGTAACCTGACGCAGGGCCAACTGGTCGGATGCCAGGAAGTTTTCCCCAAGGCCCAGGCCGATCACCAGCGGGCTGCCGCTGCGGGCTGCGACCAGGCGATCCGGTTGCTGCGCGCTGATCACTGCCAGGCCGTAAGCACCGTGCAACTCTTTGACGGTCGCCTTGAGGGCGACGGTCAGATCGCGCAGATCCTTGAGTTTGTGGTTCAGCAGGTGGGAGATGACTTCAGTGTCGGTGTCCGAGGTGAACACATAGCCCAAGGCTTTGAGTTGTTCACGCAGGGCTTCGTGGTTTTCGATGATGCCGTTGTGCACCACCGCCAGGTCGCCGGAGAAATGCGGGTGGGCATTGCGCTCGCACGGCGCACCGTGGGTGGCCCAGCGCGTGTGGGCAATGCCCAGACGACCGACCAGCGGCTCGGTGGTCAACGCCTGCTCCAGCTCACTGACCTTGCCCGGACGACGCACGCGCTCGAGTTTTTCATCGTTGGTGTAGACCGCCACGCCAGCGCTGTCATACCCACGGTATTCGAGGCGTTTCAGGCCTTCGACGAGGATGGCGGTGATGTTACGTTCTGCGACTGCGCCGACAATTCCACACATGCTATTTCTCCTGACTGACAGCCGCGCAAATCAAAGTGATGCCGCGGGCCTGAATCTGATCGCGAGCCTCAAGGGGCAGGCGTTCATCGGTAATAATGGTATGGACACTGCTCCATGGCAGCTCCAGGTTTGGAATCTTGCGGCCGATCTTGTCGGCCTCCACCATCACGACTACTTCGCGGGCGACTTCAGCCATGACCCGGCTCAGCCCGAGCAGCTCGTTGAAGGTGGTTGTACCGCGAACCAGATCGATGCCATCAGCGCCGATAAACAGCTGGTCGAAGTCGTAGGAGCGCAGTACCTGCTCGGCAACCTGCCCCTGAAAGGACTCGGAGTGCGGGTCCCAGGTGCCACCGGTCATCAACAGCACCGGTTCGTGCTCAAGTTCGCTCAGGGCATTGGCGACATGCAGCGAGTTGGTCATCACCACCAGACCGGGTTGCTGTCCGAGTTCCGGGATCATGGAAGCGGTGGTACTGCCACTGTCGATAATGATGCGCGCATGCTCGCGAATTCGCGCGACGGCGGCACGGGCGATGGCTTGTTTGTATTTGGAAACCGGCTGACCAATGTCGGCCACCAGTTCCTGAGGCAGGGTGATCGCCCCGCCATAACGACGCAGCAACAGGCCATTGCTTTCAAGTGCCGCCAGATCCTTGCGAATCGTAACTTCCGACGTTTCGAAGCGCTTGGCCAACTCATCCACACTGACTTCGCCCTGCTGATTGAGCAAGGCGAGGATGTTGTGACGACGCTGAGGTGTGTTGCGCTTTGACATGAGCTGGTAAGTTTCGTTTCGAAAGATAGCGGAAGCAATCAAAACCTATCAGCGAAACTTCGTCAAGCACCATGCGATAAAAAGAGCTGTGGATAACCCTGTGTAGGAGCGAGCTCGCTCGCGATGGACTTAAGGGCGCTGCTTTTATTCAGACTGACCTCGTCATCATTGACGTCCATCGCGAGCAAGCTCGCTCCTACAAGGGAGTTGTGGATAACTCAGCCCTTCTTGATCTTCTCCGGCCGCTTCCAGCCGTCGATGTTCTTCTGACGAGCACGCCCAATCGCCAACTGGGATTTATCCACAGTCGAAGTAATGGTCGAGCCAGCCGCCGTGGTTGCACCGGACAGGATATCCACAGGCGCTACCAACGAGTTGTTGGAACCAATGAACACATCTTCGCCCAACACGGTTTTCCACTTGTTGGCGCCGTCGTAGTTGCAAGTGATGGTGCCGGCACCAATGTTGGTGCGCGCCCCGACTTCGGCATCGCCCAGGTAAGTCAGGTGACCGGCCTTGGCACCTTCGCCCAGGTGAGCGTTTTTCAACTCGACGAAGTTACCCACATGCGCCCGGGCTTCCAGCACGGTACCTGGACGCAGACGCGCAAACGGGCCGGCATCGCTGCCTTCACCCAGAATGGCACCTTCGATATGACTGTTGGCCTTGATGACCACGCCTTTGCGCAGGGTGCTGTCCTTGATCACGCAGTTCGAGCCGATCACCACGTCATCTTCAATGACCACCTTGCCTTCAAGGATCACGTTGATGTCGATCAGCACGTCGCGCCCGACCGTCACTTCGCCACGAACATCGAAACGAGCCGGGTCGCGCAGCGTCACACCTTGAGCCATCAAACGACGACCGGCGCGCAATTGATAATGCCGTTCAAGTTCGGAAAGCTGCTTGCGGTCATTCGCGCCCTGCACTTCCATGGCGTCGTGCGGTTGCTCGGTGGCCACCACCAGACCATCGCTCACTGCCATGGCAATGATGTCGGTCAGGTAGTACTCGCCCTGGGCGTTGTTGTTGGAGAGACGGCTCATCCAGTCGCCGAGACGGGCAAAAGGCAGCGCCAGAATGCCGGTATTGCCTTCGGTGATCTTGCGTTGGGCTTCATCGGCATCTTTCTGCTCGACAATGGCGGCAACTTTGCCAGCGCCATCACGAACGATGCGGCCGTAACCGGTCGGATCGTCCAGTTCGACGGTCAGCAGTCCCAATTGCTCTGGACCCACCTGCTTGAGCAGGCGCTGCAGTGTTTCGACCTCAATCAACGGCACATCACCGTAGAGCACCAGCACGGTGTCGGACTGAATGAACGGCACGGCTTGAGCAACGGCGTGGCCGGTACCCAACTGTTTATCCTGCAGGACGAAGTTCAGGTCATCCGCCGCCAGGCGTTCGCGCACCGCATCGGCACCGTGACCGATCACGACGTGAATGCGCTGTGGATCTAGTTGCCGGGCGCTGTGGATAACATGGCCGAGCATGGAGTTGCCGGCAATCGGGTGCAAAACTTTCGGCAAAGCAGAACGCATACGCGTGCCTTGGCCAGCAGCGAGAATAACGATTTCAAGAGACATGACTGGCTACCAATCCTGGGTGGTCAGCGGCTGCGACCGGGTTGTAAAAATCGGAAAAGAAAAAAGGGTAGCCGAGGCTACCCTTTTTAATCAATCACACAACAAGTGCAGCCTTAGTGGCCGAACTTCTTGCGGATCTGCTGGACGGTGCGCAGCTGAGCTGCAGCCTCGGCCAGACGTGCGGCAGCAGAACCGTAATCGAATTCTGCGCCACGTTCATGCAAGGCCTTCTCGGCTGCCTTAACGGCTTCCTGAGCAGAGGCTTCATCCAGGTCGGCAGCACGTTGCACGGTGTCGGCAAGAACCTTGACCATGTTCGGCTGAACCTCGAGGAAACCACCGGAGATGTAATACACCTCCTCTTCCCCGCCCTGCTTGACCAGGCGGATCGGACCTGGCTTCAGATTAGTGATCAGCGGCGCGTGACCCAGAGCGATACCAAGATCACCCAGTGCACCGTGCGCAATCACCATCTCGACCAGACCGGAAAAGATTTCTCCTTCCGCGCTGACGATATCGCAATGGACTGTCATAGCCATCTGATTGCCTCAACCTAAATTAGCGCCCGTTGCCGGGCGCCGGGATTACAGTTTCTTGGCTTTCTCGATCGCTTCTTCGATGCCGCCAACCATGTAGAACGCTTGTTCTGGCAGGTGGTCGTAGTCACCGTTGAGGATGCCTTTGAAGCCAGCAATGGTGTCTTTCAGGGAAACGTATTTACCCGATGCACCGGTGAAGACTTCAGCCACGAAGAACGGCTGCGACAAGAAGCGCTGGATCTTACGAGCACGGTTTACCAACTGCTTGTCGGCTTCCGACAGCTCGTCCATACCCAGGATCGCAATGATGTCCTTCAGTTCTTTGTAACGCTGCAGAACGTACTGAACGCCGCGAGCGGTGTCGTAGTGGTCCTGGCCGATTACGTTCGGGTCCAGCTGGCGCGAAGTCGAGTCGAGTGGATCGACCGCTGGGTAGATACCCAGGGAAGCGATGTCACGGGACAGAACGACGGTAGCGTCCAAGTGGGCGAAGGTGGTCGCTGGCGATGGGTCGGTCAAGTCATCCGCAGGTACGTATACCGCTTGGATCGAAGTGATCGAACCTTCCTTGGTCGAAGTGATACGTTCTTGCAGAACGCCCATCTCTTCAGCCAGGGTCGGCTGGTAACCTACTGCCGAAGGCATACGGCCCAGCAGTGCGGATACTTCAGTACCGGCCAGGGTGTAACGGTAGATGTTGTCGACGAACAGCAGAACGTCGTTACCTTCGTCACGGAACTTCTCGGCCATGGTCAGGCCGGTCAGTGCTACGCGCAGACGGTTACCCGGCGGCTCGTTCATCTGACCGTAAACCAGTGCCACTTTGTCCAGAACGTTGGAGTCCTTCATCTCGTGGTAGAAGTCGTTACCCTCACGAGTACGCTCACCCACACCGGCGAACACGGAATAACCGCTGTGCTCGATGGCGATGTTACGGATCAGTTCCATCATGTTTACGGTTTTGCCTACACCGGCACCACCGAACAGACCGACTTTACCGCCTTTGGCGAACGGGCAAACCAGGTCGATAACCTTGATGCCGGTTTCCAGCAGGTCGTTGCCGCCTGCTTGTTCAGCGAACGAAGGCGCTGGACGGTGAATGCCCCAACGCTCTTCAGTGGCGATAGGGCCAGCTTCGTCGATCGGGTTGCCCAGAACGTCCATGATCCG
The DNA here is from genome assembly GCF_058807755.1 of Pseudomonas sp. GW821-FHT12A04. Lineage (NCBI taxonomy): Bacteria > Pseudomonadati > Pseudomonadota > Gammaproteobacteria > Pseudomonadales > Pseudomonadaceae > Pseudomonas > Pseudomonas sp. GW821-FHT12A04. The sequence goes on along the minus strand of NZ_JBXAQZ010000002.1, from coordinate 116,886 downwards.
GCCCAGAGTCGCTTTACCGACCGGTACGGAGATGGCTGCGCCAGAGTCGGTAACTTCCAGACCGCGCTTCAGGCCTTCGGTGGAACCCATCGCAATGGTACGAACCACGCCGTCGCCCAGCTGCTGCTGAACTTCCAGAGTGGTCCCGGCCGCGCTTTGTACTGTCAGCGCGTTGTAGATGCTCGGTACGCTGTCGCGTGGAAATTCCACGTCGATAACGGCGCCGATGATTTGAACGATACGTCCGCTACTCATAGCTGGATCCTCTGAATATTTGAACCGTTAAACCGCGGCAGCGCCGCCGACGATTTCCGAGATCTCTTGGGTGATCGCAGCCTGACGCGCCTTGTTGTAGACCAGCTGCAAATCGCTGATCAAATCACCGGCGTTGTCGGTAGCGTTCTTCATCGCGATCATCCGCGCAGCTTGTTCAGCCGCGTTGTTCTCGACCACCGCCTGGTAGACCTGCGACTCCACGTAACGGACCATCAAGCCGTCGAGCAGCTCCTTGGCATCCGGTTCGTAGAGATAGTCCCAGTGGTGCTTGAGGTCTTGATCCGGGGTTGCCACCAATGGAATCAACTGCTCCACGGTAGGCTGTTGCGTCATGGTGTTGATGAACTTGTTGGACACCACGGACAGGCGGTCAATACGGCCGTCCAGGTAGGCATCCAGCATCACCTTGACGCTGCCGATCAGATCATTGATCGACGGCTCTTCACCCAGGTGGCTGATAGCTGCAACGACGTTACCGCCGAAGTTGCGGAAAAAGGCCGCACCCTTGCTACCAACGACACACAGATCGATCTCGACGCCGTTTTCGCGGTTTACCGCCATGTCCTTGACCAGGGCCTTGAACAGGTTGGTGTTCAAGCCGCCGCACAGACCACGGTCACTGCTCACTACGACATAACCAACACGCTTGATTTCGCGGTCGATCATGAACGGGTGGCGGTATTCCGGGTTGGCGTTGGCCAGATGCCCAATTACCTGGCGGATACGCTCCGCATAAGGACGGCTAGCAGCCATGCGCATTTGTGCCTTGCGCATTTTGCTGACCGCCACTTTTTCCATGGCGCTGGTAATCTTTTGCGTGCTTTTGATGCTCGCAATCTTACTGCGAATCTCTTTTGCGCCTGCCATGTAACACCTATCAGGTTAGCAAGCGGGAGCCTTGCGGCTCCCGCTGCGGCTTACCAGGTTTGGGTGGCCTTGAACTTCTCGATACCGGCTTTCATGCCAGCGTCGATTTCGTCATTGAAGTCACCTTTCACGTTGATCTTCGCCATCAAATCGGCGTGATCGCGGTTGAAGAAAGCAATCAGCGCTTGCTCGAAGCTGCCGATCTTGGCGATTTCAACGTCAGTCAGGAACCCACGCTCAGCGGCATACAGCGACAGCGCCATGTCAGCGATCGACATTGGTGCGTATTGCTTCTGCTTCATCAGCTCGGTAACGCGCTGACCATGCTCAAGTTGCTTACGGGTCGCTTCGTCCAGGTCAGAAGCGAACTGGGCGAATGCCGCCAGTTCACGGTACTGAGCCAGAGCGGTACGGATACCACCGGACAGCTTCTTGATGATCTTGGTCTGAGCGGCACCACCCACACGGGATACCGAAACACCGGCGTTCACTGCAGGACGGATGCCCGAGTTGAACATGGCCGATTCCAGGAAGATCTGACCGTCGGTGATGGAAATCACGTTGGTCGGAACGAACGCGGAAACGTCGCCAGCCTGGGTTTCGATGATCGGCAGTGCGGTCAGGGAACCGGTTTTGCCGGTCACTGCACCGTTGGTGAACTTCTCTACGTATTCTTCCGAAACGCGGGATGCGCGCTCCAGCAGACGGGAGTGGAGATAGAACACGTCGCCTGGGTAAGCTTCACGGCCTGGTGGACGGCGCAGCAGCAGGGAAATCTGGCGGTAAGCCACTGCTTGCTTGGACAGATCGTCATAAACGATCAGCGCGTCTTCACCGCGGTCGCGGAAGAATTCACCCATGGTGCAACCGGAGTACGGTGCCAGGAATTGCAGCGCAGGAGATTCCGAAGCACTGGCAGCCACGATGATCGTGTTGGCCAGGGCGCCGTTTTCTTCCAGCTTGCGAACCACGTTGGCGATGGTCGATTGTTTCTGACCGATTGCTACGTAGACGCAGAAAATGCCGCTGTTCTTCTGGTTGATGATCGCGTCGATCGCCAGAGCGGTTTTACCGATCTGACGGTCACCGATGATCAGCTCACGCTGGCCACGGCCGACAGGGATCATGGCATCGACAGCCTTGTAGCCAGTCTGTACAGGCTGGTCTACCGACTTACGCCAGATCACGCCTGGAGCAACTTTCTCGACCGCGTCGGTCTCGGTGTTGCCCAGTGGACCTTTGCCGTCAACAGGGTTACCCAGTGCGTCGACTACGCGACCCAGCAGTTCCTTACCAACCGGAACTTCCAGGATGCGGCCAGTGCACTTGGCGCTCATGCCTTCAGCCAGAGACTGGTATGCGCCCAATACAACGGCACCTACGGAGTCTTGCTCCAGGTTGAGGGCCATACCGAAGACGCCGCCCGGAAACTCGATCATCTCGCCGTACATTACGTCGGCCAGACCGTGAATCCGCACGATACCGTCAGATACGCTGACGACAGTGCCTTCGTTACGGGCTTGGGAGGTCACATCGAGCTTGTCGATGCGGCCCTTGATAATTTCACTTATTTCGGAAGGATTGAGTTGCTGCATTGCTCTGCTGCCCCTTCAAACTCAAGATTTCAATGCTTCGGCAAGTTTCGCGATTTTGCCGCGAATCGAGCCATCGATAACCAGGTCGCCGGCGCGGATGACGACACCACCAATAAGGGCAGCGTCCTCCGCAACTTGCAGGCGCACTTCCCGGTTGAGTCGTGCACTGAGAACCTTGGCGAGTTTGTCTTGCTGTTCTTGGTTCAATGCAAAAGCACTGGTGACTTCAACGTCTACCGATTTCTCTTGTTCGGCCTTGTACAGGTCGAACAGAGCGGCGATCTCCGGCAACAGCGGGAGACGGTCGTTTTCGGCAACGACGTGGATGAAGTTCTGTGCCTTGGCATCAAACTTGTCGCCGCACACGTCAATAAACGTGGCGGCCTTTTCTGCGCTCGTCAGTCGCGGGGCCTTGAGCACGCGCTGCATGGTGTCGTCTTCCGACACCGCTGCAGCCAGGCCGAGCATGGCTGACCAATTGGCCAGTTGCTGGTGGGCCTGAGCGTGCTCGAAGGCCGCCTTAGCGTAAGGTCGGGCCAACGTGGTCAGTTCTGCCATGATCGCCCTCGCTTAGATTTCAGCAGCCAGTTGGTTAACCAGCTCTGCGTGCGCGTTTTGATCGATTGTGGCACCCAGGATCTTCTCGGCGCCGCCGACTGCCAGCAAGCCCACTTGGGCACGCAGCGCGTCTTTGACACTGTTCAGTTCCTGTTCGATCTCGGCCTGAGCCTGAACCTTCACACGGTCAGCGTCGACACGGGCCTTTTCAACAGCCTCTTCGACAATCTGGTTACCGCGTTTCTTGGCTTGCTCGATGATTTCAGCTGCCTGAGCTTTCGCTTCGCGCAGTTGGTGACCCGCTTTTTCTTGGGCCAACTCCAGGTCGCGAGCTGCACGGCTGGCAGCGTCCAGACCATCAGCGATCTTCTTTTGACGTTCGTGCAGTGCCGCAATGACCGGAGGCCATACGAACTTCATGCAGAACAGTACAAAAATCAGGAACGCAACGGACTGGCCAATCAGGGTCGCATTAATGTTCACGCCAACACCTCGCAGTTACGTTGTCCATCACACCAAATTACCCGGAAGATCCGAGTAATTAGCCAGCGATTTGACCAACGAACGGGTTCGCAAAGGTGAAGAACAGAGCGATACCAACACCGATCATGGTTACGGCGTCGAGCAGACCGGCAACGATGAACATTTTAACTTGCAGCATTGGAACCATTTCTGGCTGACGCGCTGCGCCTTCCAGGAACTTGCCGCCCAGCAGGCCGAAACCAATTGCGGTACCCAGTGCGCCCAGGCCGATCAACAGTGCAACAGCGATAGCGGTTAGACCAACTACAGTTTCCATCTTTCCTCCCGACTTTTACGTCGTATGGTTTAGGTTTTTTAGATTAAAGCGGTAAAACAAATCGTTTCAGATGCCCCGTAAGGAGCACCTTCCCGTTTTACCGGGAAGGACATCAGACTAGTCGAGACTGGCCTTAATGGTTTTCTTCGTGCGCCATCGACAGGTAGACGATGGTCAACATCATGAAGATGAACGCCTGCAGGGTGATGATCAGGATGTGGAACACAGCCCACGCCCACTGCAGAACAACGCCCAGGCCACTAAGCCAGAGCAGACCGCTGCCGAACATCACAGCAATCAGAATGAAGACCAGCTCGCCGGCGTACATGTTGCCGAACAGACGCAGAGCCAGGGAGATCGGCTTGGCGATCAGGGTTACGAATTCCAGCAGGAAGTTCACCGGAATCAGCAGGGCCTGAACGAAGATGTTCTTGCTGCCGAACGGGTGCAGGGTCAGCTCGCCGATGAAGCCGCCGAGGCCCTTGATCTTGATGCTGTAGAAAATGATCAGCGCGAACACCGTGAAGGCCATGGCCAGAGTCGCGTTCGGGTCGGTGGTCGACACGGCGCGGAACGGGATGTGTGCATCGCCGGAGATCAGGATGGCCAGCTGAGGAATCCAGTCGACCGGTACCAGGTCGACGGCGTTCATCAGGAACACCCAGACGAAGATGGTCAGTGCCAGCGGTGCAATCACCGGGCTACGGCCATGGAAGCTGTCTTTCACGCTGCCATCGACGAATTCGACCAATACTTCAACGAAGTTCTGCAAAGCACCAGGCTGACCGGAAGTCGCTTTCTTGGCCGCCATGCGGAAAAGAAGAACGAAGATCAGACCCAATGCGACCGACCAGCCGAGAGTATCGACGTGGAAAGCCCAGAAGCCCATTTCTTTGGCTTCTGCTGCGGTGTGGGCAAAGCCCCAGCCGCCGGTAGGGTGCTGACCGAAGGTCAGGTTCTGCAAGTGGTGCTGGATATAGCCCGAAGCGGTTGTTTCTGCCATGGTTGCCTCAAACGCCCTAAGGTCTCGAAAGTCTTGTTCTCATCAGCAGGGGAGCGAACCAGCTGACCGACTGAGTCAGCACGAAGGCACCGAATACTGCAATCGGCGCCAGTGGCTTCACACCTGCAAACACCAGTGCAAACAGCACTGCCGTCAAAATCAGTTTGCCTGCCTCGCCGGCATAAAAAGACCGGACGATGGACTGGGCTGCTCGGGCGCCGGAAAACCGAAATGCCCTGTGAGCGAAATAAATATTGGGTAGCAAGGCTATCAGGCCTCCGCAGAGTCCCGAGTACCCGGCAACGACTCCATATCGGTACCAGAGCGCCAAAGCGGCGATCAGCAACACGACAAATTGAGCCATCAACACCGGAAAAACTGCCAGGCGATGGAAGGGCAGGCGGTTTGGCGTGCGGGTTTCCATCACTTTTACTCCCCAATGGTCGGCTGCCGAAATTCAATAACTTGGCATAATTTGTGCCGACAAAATGCGCGCAGAGTATAGGGGCGGTTCTGCCCCTATTCAACTGTCAGGTAGTGATTTCCGACTGCGCGCTACATGAGGAAATGTTTCAGCGGATATGTGCAAGTACGCCTTGAAGCTCATCCAGTGAGTTGTAGCCAATCACCAACTGCCCTTTACCCTTCTTACCGTGGCGGATCTGCACCGCAGAGCCTAGGCGCTCGGCCAGGCGCTGTTCGAGACGGGCGATATCCGGGTCCGGTTTTGCCGCTTCCACAGGCTCCGGTTTACCACTCAACCACTGGCGAACCAGTGCCTCGGTTTGGCGCACGGTCAGTCCGCGTGCGACAACATGTCGCGCCCCTTCAACCTGTTGAATTTCCGGCAAACCGAGCAAAGCACGCGCATGACCCATTTCCAGGTCGCCGTGGGACAACATGGTCTTGATGACTTCCGGCAAGGAAATCAGGCGCAACAGGTTGGCCACGGTCACCCGGGACTTGCCTACAGCCTCGGCCACCTGTTGCTGGGTCAGCTGGAACTCCTGCTGCAACCGCTGCAGGGCCACCGCTTCTTCAATCGGGTTCAGGTCTTCGCGCTGAATGTTCTCGATCAGCGCGATGGCGATCGCGGTTTCATCGGGTACATCGCGAACCATCGCCGGGATGGTTTCCTGCCCGGCTTGCTGGCTGGCGCGCCAGCGGCGTTCGCCGGCAATGATTTCAAAGCGGCCGCTGCCGATCGGGCGAACCACGATGGGCTGCATGACGCCCTGGGCCTTGATCGATTGCGCCAGCTCTTCGAGCGCCTGCGGATCCATGTCACGACGCGGCTGGTACTTGCCGCGCTGGAGCAGATCCAGGGGGAGATGTTGCAGCTCACGCTGATCGGCTTGCGCCGCTTGTTCTTCCAGCGAGCTGACAGTCGGACCACTCAACAGAGCATCCAGTCCACGTCCGAGACCTCGTTTCTTGACGGCCATGGGGATTCCTTAAGTTGCCTGAGCAGCGGCGATGCGTGAGTTTTTGCGTTGACGACGAACCATTTCGCCCGCCAATGCCAGGTAGGCAACGGCGCCTCGCGAAGCTTTGTCGTACGCCAGCGCCGGCATGCCGTAGCTTGGCGCTTCGGCCAGACGGATATTGCGCGGAATGACGGTGTCGTAGAGCTGCTCGCCGAAGTGTTCCTTGAGCTGCGCCGAGACATCGTTCATCAGGCTCAGGCGTGGGTCGTACATCGTACGCAGCAGGCCTTCGACCTTGAGGTTCGGGTTCAGCAGTTCAGAGATACGCTTGATGTTATCCACAAGGTCGCTCAAGCCTTCGAGTGCGAAGTACTCGCACTGCATGGGGATAATGACCCCGTCAGCGGCAACCAGTGCGTTCAAGGTCAGCATCGACAGCGACGGCGGGCAGTCGATCAGGATGTAATCGTAGTTTTCCCGGATCGGCGCCAGCGCGCTGCGCAGACGGCTTTCCTTCATCTGCATTTCCAGCAGCACCACTTCGGCTGCGGTGAGATCGCGGTTGGCCGGCAACAGCTGGTAACCACCGTGTTCGGAGAAGTGCATGGCCTGGGCCAGATCACATTCTCCGATCAGCAGGTCGTAGACCGAGTTTTCCAGGCCATGTTTATCCACACCGCTACCCATGGTGGCGTTGCCCTGTGGATCAAGATCGATCAACAGCACCCGGCGCTTGGTCGCGACCAGGGATGCTGCGAGGTTGATACAGGTGGTGGTTTTGCCCACGCCACCCTTTTGGTTCGCAATCGCGAATACCTTAGCCATTCTTGCTTGTGTTCCCAATCATGCCGTGCGGCGCAGTATCAGCAGATGGCGTTGGCCTTGGCAACCAGGTACGGCCAGGGCGTGTTCGCTATCGAGGTGGAAGTCTGCCGGCAATGCTACCAGCTCATCGGCCGGATGAACGCCCTTCATTGCCAGCCAGCGTGTTTCGCTATCGCCGAGGTGGCGCGTCCAGTTACTGAAGTTCTCCATGCTGCTGAACGCCCGGGAAATGATTCCGTTGAAGGGCTGTGCAGGCTGGAAGGCTTCGACGCGACTGTGGATAACTTGCAGGTTATCCAGTTTGAGTTCGAGTTTGACCTGGGTCAGGAAGCGGGTTTTCTTGCCGTTGCTGTCCAGGCAAGTCACTTGCGACTCTGGAAACAGGATGGCCAACGGAATGCCCGGCATACCACCGCCGCTGCCAACGTCCAGCCACCGGCCGTTTTCGACGAACGACATCACGCTCAAACTATCGAGCAAGTGGCGGGAGACCATCTCGTCCGGATCGCGTACCGCGGTCAGGTTGTAAGCCTTGTTCCATTTTATCAACAGGGACAGATAACCCAGCAGCTGCGCGTGCTGGGTTTCTGTCAGCGTGACACCGAGCTGGCGAGCACCTGTGGATAACTCTTCTGCGTGTTGCGGAGTGACCAACGAACTCAAGCGCTTTGCTCCAACTGACGGCCCGCGCCGCGTTTTTTCAAATGAATCATCAACAGCGAAATGGCTGCCGGCGTAACGCCCGGTATACGCGAGGCCTGGCCCAAGGTTTCTGGACGGGTCGCGCCGAGCTTGCTCTGGATCTCCTTGGAGAGACCGGAAATATTCGTGTAATCGATATCCACAGGCAATTTGGTGTCTTCGCTGGCTCGCAGACGGGCGATTTCATCCTGTTGACGATCAATGTAGCCGGCGTATTTGGTCTTGATCTCGACCTGCTCGGCAACCTGTGGATCTTCCGCGCCCCCACCGGTCACGGCGATGAGACCAGCGTAGTCGATTTCCGGACGGCTCAAGAGGTTGAGCAGGTTGTATTCGTGAGTCAGTGGCGTGCCGAATTTTTCGGCGATGGCATCGCCCTGTTCGGTACCCGGGCGTACCCAGGTACTTTTCAGGCGCTGCTCTTCCAGTTCGATGCTTTCGCGTTTCTTGCAGAAGGCCGCCCAGCGCACGTCATCCACCAGACCCAGTTCGCGACCTTTTTCGGTCAAACGCAGGTCGGCGTTGTCCTCGCGCAGAATCAGGCGGTACTCGGCACGGGAAGTGAACATGCGGTACGGCTCTTGGGTACCGAGGGTGATCAGGTCGTCGACCAGCACGCCGATATAGGCCTCGTCGCGACGCGGGCACCAGGCCTCTTTGCCTTGTGCACGCAGTGCAGCGTTGGTCCCGGCGAGCAAACCCTGGGCACCGGCTTCTTCGTAACCGGTTGTGCCGTTGATTTGCCCGGCGAAGAACAAGCCGCCGATGACTTTGGTCTCCAGGCTGTATTTCAAATCGCGTGGATCGAAGTAGTCGTACTCGATCGCGTAGCCCGGACGCACGATGTGCGCGTTTTCCATGCCGCGGATCGATTGCACGATCTGCAATTGCACGTCGAACGGCAAGCTTGTGGATATCCCGTTCGGATACAGCTCATGGGTGGTCAAACCTTCCGGTTCGATAAACACCTGATGGCTTTCCTTGTCGGCGAAGCGATGGATCTTGTCTTCGATCGACGGGCAATAACGCGGGCCGATCCCTTCGATCTCACCGGCAGCGGAATACATCGGCGAACGGTCGAGGTTCGCGGCAATGATTTCGTGGGTGCGCGCATTCGTGTGGGTAATCCAGCAGCTGACTTGCTTCGGATGCTGCTCTTTTGACCCCATGAACGACATCACCGGGATCGGCGTATCACCCGGTTGCTCGGACATCACCGAGAAATCCACAGACCGACCGTCGATACGTGGCGGAGTACCGGTTTTCAAACGACCCACGCGCAATGGCAGTTCACGCAGACGGTGAGCCAGCGCGATCGATGGCGGATCACCGGCGCGACCGCCGGAAAAATTCTGCAAACCGATGTGGATAAGTCCACCGAGGAACGTACCGGTGGTCAACACCACGGAATCAGCGAAGAAACGCAGGCCCATTTGGGTGACAACACCACGGACTTGTTCCTGCTCGACGATCAGATCGTCAGCGGCCTGTTGAAATATCCACAGGTTCGGCTGGTTCTCCAGGATTTCGCGGACAGCTGCCTTGTACAGAACCCGGTCTGCCTGCGCGCGGGTTGCTCGCACGGCCGGGCCTTTGCGGCTGTTCAACACGCGAAACTGGATACCGCCTTTATCGGTAGCCATGGCCATCGCGCCGCCGAGGGCGTCGATTTCCTTGACCAGGTGGCTTTTGCCGATCCCGCCAATGGCCGGATTGCAACTCATGGCACCGAGGGTTTCCACGTTATGCGTCAGCAATAGGGTTTTAACCCCCATACGTGCTGAGGCCAGTGCTGCCTCGGTACCGGCATGACCGCCGCCGATGACGATCACTTCAAAACGGGAAGGGAAATCCACCACGCACCTCGTGCCTGCTTAAGTAGGTAATTCAGGAATAGTTTGAGCTCAGGTTTTTGGACCTGGTCGACAAGTATAGGGACTTCGCCCTTCCTAAAGAACCCTTTGCACAAAATTTAACCAGCTGTGGAAAAGTCGGAGTTATAGAAATTAAAAAGAAAGAAATTTATTAAATCTTTGTTTTTATGTTTATTTCTATGCACCTACCTTTCTGTGGATAGATTGATACAGCCCTTTATTTTCAATGTGTACAGAGATTCAAAACCCTGTGTTCATGTGCCAATGAGACCCTTGGATAACCGGTTTAAGCCTGTGGATGAAAGAGGTGGTTATCCACAGAGGTGGTTATGTCCAGTTTGCGAGGCCTGTTATCAACTGACCTTAGCCGCGGTTATTCACAGGGCTTAATCCACAGAAAAGTGCCGTTCGCTCGATATTCGGATGCAGGAATTCCGCTCAAGCAGACGAAGTCCGCTCGGCACTGGGAGTTTTTTCAGAAAAGGAGAGAACAGACAGGCACGAATGGCCTGTCTGTGAGTAACAGGAGGGCTACTTACCGATACAGAAACTGGAAAAAATCCGCCCCAGCAGGTCATCGGAACTGAAAGCACCGGTGATTTCACCCAGCGACTGCTGAGCCTGGCGCAAATCCTCGGCCAACAACTCGCCAGCACCGGCCAGGGTCAATTGGGCACGGCCATGCTCGAGGGCCGCACTGGCATGACGTAGCGCCTCAAGGTGTCGCCGGCGAGCGCTGAAGCTGCTTTCGGACGTTTGTTCATAGCCCATGCAGGCCTTGAGGTGATCACGCAGCAGCTCCAGCCCGACACCACCCGACTTGGCGCTCAGGCTGATGGTGACATGGCCGTCCTGGCTGACCTCCAGCGCAATGGCTTCGCCCGTAAGGTCGGCTTTGTTGCGGATCAGGGTGACTTTCGCGGGATCGGGACGGATTTCGAGAAACTCCGGCCAGAGTGCGAAAGGATCGAGGGCTTCCGGTGCAGTGGCATCAACCACCAACAGTACCCGATCGGCTTCGCCGATAGCTTTCAAGGCACGCTCGACGCCGATTTTTTCCACATGATCATCGGTATCGCGCAGACCGGCGGTATCCACGACGTGCAGCGGCATGCCATCGATGTGGATATGTTCGCGAAGCACGTCACGGGTAGTGCCGGCAATCTCGGTCACGATCGCCGCTTCACGCCCGGCCAGGGCATTGAGCAGGCTGGATTTACCGGCATTCGGACGACCGGCAATGACCACTGTCATGCCGTCACGCAGCAAGGCGCCCTGCCCGGCTTCGCGCATGACGGTGGATAACTCGTCGCGCACCTTGTCGAGCATGCTCAGGACGTGGCCATCGGCGAGGAAGTCGATTTCCTCTTCCGGAAAATCGATGGCCGCTTCGACATAGATGCGCAAGCCGATCAATTGCTCGGTGAGGTTATGCACACGTGACGAGAAAGCACCTTGCAGGGAGCGCAATGCGTTTCGCGCAGCCTGGGCAGAACTGGCTTCAATCAGGTCGGCAATGGCTTCGGCCTGGGCGAGGTCCAGTTTGTCGTTGAGGAAGGCGCGCTCACTGAATTCCCCCGGCCGGGCGAGACGGCAACCCAGTTCCAGGCAGCGCTTGAGCAACATATCCAGAACAATCGGACCGCCATGGCCTTGCAGCTCCAGCACATCTTCGCCTGTGAACGAGTTCGGGCCGGGGAAATACAAGGCAATGCCCTGGTCCAGCACCTCGTCGTTTTCACTGAAAAACGGACCGTAGTGGGCAAATCGCGGCTTGAGCTCGCGACCGCTGAAGGCCTTGGCCGCAACGCTGGCCAACGGCCCGGAAATACGCACGATGCCTACACCGCCGCGACCTTGAGCGGTGGCGACGGCTGCGATGGTTTCGCGAGGAACGCTCATAAACCGGTATCCAGACAAAAGTGACAGATAGCAAAACGCCCCACTAGGGGGCGTTTTGAGTGGTTATCCACAGTGTAAATCAGGCAGCTGCTTTAGCGGCCGCTTCGATTTTACGCGTGATGTACCACTGTTGTGCGATGGACAGCACGTTGTTTACAACCCAGTACAGCACCAGACCGGCCGGGAACCACAGGAAGAAGAAGGTGAAGATGATTGGCATCAGCTTCATCACCTTGGCCTGCATCGGATCCGGAGGAGTCGGGTTCAACTGCTGCTGGATGAACATGGTTGCGCCCATGATGATCGGCAGAATGAAGAACGGATCCTTGATCGACAGGTCAGTAATCCACAGCATGAACGGCGCTTGGCGCATTTCAACGCTTTCCAGCAGAACCCAGTACAGCGAGAGGAAAACCGGCATCTGCACGAGGATTGGCAAGCAACCACCCAGCGGATTGATCTTCTCTTTCTTGTACAGTTCCATCATGGCTTGCGACATTTTCTGCCGGTCATCGCCATGTTGCTCTTTCAGCGCGGCCAGTTTCGGTGCCACTGCACGCATGCGCGCCATGGATTTGTAGCTGGCAGCCGACAGCGGGAAGAAGATCCCTTTGATCAGCATGGTCAGGAAGATGATCGACCAGCCCCAGTTACCCACAATGGCGTGGATGTGTTGCAGCAACCAGAAGATCGGTTGGGCGATGAACCACAGAATGCCGTAGTCGACCGTCAGTTCCAGACCTGGGGACAACTCTTTCAGCACAGCCTGGCTTTTCGGACCGGCGTACAGAACAGCGCTGGTCTCGGCCTTAGCACCCGGCGCAACACTCATCGATGGGCCGGTGTAGCCGATGATGTAGTTGCCTTTGCTGTCTTTACGGGTCTGGACGACGTTGTTTTCGCCCTTGGCCGGAATCCATGCGGTCACGAAGTAGTGCTGCAACCAGGCAACCCAACCGCCTGTGACGGTTTCTTTCAGCGGCGCCTTGTCCATGTCCTTCATGGACACTTTCTTGTACGGCTCGGAACTTGTCCACAGGGCGGCGCCCAGGTAAGTCGCGGTGCCGGTAGCCGTAGTCGATGAAGGATCGGCACTGGCGTCGCGCTTCAACTGGGCGAACATCGCACCATTCCAGGGCTGGGCGCTCTGGTTGTCGACCAGGTAGGAAACGGTTACGTCATACAGACCGCGTTTCAGGGTGAAACGCTTGATGTAGTTGACGCCGTCTTTGCTGAACTTCAGGTCCACGACCAATTGGTCCTGACCGTCAGCCAGCTGATAAATCTTCTTCTCCGAGGAATAAACCGGACGACCGGCCGGATTTGCATCCGGACCGTTGGTGCCGATCAGACCGCTTTGCGCCAGATAAGTACGTTCGCCGCCGTTATCGAACAGCTGGAACGGAATTTCCGGGTGATCCTGACGACGCGGATACAGCGGCAGGGTCAACTGGGCAACATCGCCACCTTGTGGGTCGACAGCCAGGTCCAGTACATCCGTTTTGATCTGGATGAGGTCCTTGCTCACAGCCACCGGCGTTTCGGCAGGTGCGCTGGTGTCGCTTGCAGCACGTGGAATGTCGTCACTGGCAGAAGCGTTGGAGCCAGATGCCGTATCCGGCAGGCCCGATGCAGTCGTATTGGTGGCAACATTCTGAGTCGGCAGGGCAGCCTGGCCATAGTCCTGGTTCCATTTAAGAACCATAACGTAGGACACGATTGCCAGGGCGACGATCAGGATCGTGCGTTTGATATCCATGATTACTCGGCCATCGAAGAAGAACGGGAGGTAGGGATAGGTGGAACCGGGTCATAACCACCGGGATTCCACGGATGACAGCGACCTAAACGACGAAAGGTCAGCCAGCCACCGCGAAGAAGGCCATGATTTTCGATGGCTTCTAACGCGTAGCAGGAACAACTGGGGTAGAAACGACAGTGACTGGCCATCAGGGGACTAATGGCATAGCGATAAAACTGGATCGGAACGAGTGCCAGTTTACGCATCTGGACTGTCTACCCCTACAGTTTCGGTTTTGACTGCTGGTACTGGCGAACTGCGAGCCAGTCGTTTCCAGAGTTTGCCGAAATGCTGAATCAATTCGGGGTTTTCTACGTCGCCCAAACCTTTGCGCGCGACGATAACAATGTCCCAGCCGACCAGAGAATCCTGGTTCAGGCGAAACGATTCGCGCATCAGACGTTTGAGGCGATTGCGCTCGACGGAGAGCTTTACGCTCTTTTTCCCGATTACCAACCCGAGACGGGGGTGATCAAGATCGTTGTTGCGCGCAAGGAGCAGGAGATTTTTCCCCGGAACCTTGCCGGTAGGGGAGTCAAAGACTGCCTTGAATTGCCGGGGGGTAAGCAGACGCTTTTCCCGACTGAAGTCCTGACTCACCTCCAGTGCCGGATTATCAAACTGCCAGACGCGCACGACCTTTGGCGCGACGACGCGACAGGACGGCACGACCGTTCTTGGTAGCCATGCGAGCACGGAAACCGTGGGTACGAGCGCGTTTGATAGTGCTTGGTTGGAAAGTACGTTTCATTGTCGTGTTACCTGGTTCGTCCACAACGGGCCGGAATGGCCCCCGTTTTAAGAGACCGGGGATTCTAGAGAAAGCAAGCCTTCAGGTCAATTTCCAACCAACGTTTCCTTATAAATAGATCTCCAGAGGTTTTTCAGCACTTGCACCTTGCGTAGATATAAAAATAAGAAAGGAAAGTATTTAAAGCTTTTCTGTAAAGCTTATAAAAGCTAGGCTCGCCATCTTCTGTGGATAACTCGATTCAGCCCTTGTTTTACCTGCTGTACAGAGAATGACAACTACGGTGGAAAACAGTGTTCAGCCTGTGCTGCGCTGTCGGATAACCTGTGTGTGAAAGGTCGCTTTATCCACAGGCGGGTTATCCACCGAGTTTCGCCCCCACTTGTGCAATGACCTTAACCCCGGTTATCCACAGAGCTTATGCACAGACCACTGGTCGCCTTTTTTGCTTATGAAACGGTGATTCTTCTTGGTCGATGAACCACCTTCGTGTGGATAAGTCGGCGTCTGGTCGCTACAATGGCCGCTTGTTTTTGCCTCACCGGCTTTCAACTTAGGGGATATCCGTGTCAGTGGAACTTTGGCAGCAGTGCGTGGAGCTTCTGCGCGATGAGCTGCCTGCCCAACAATTCAACACTTGGATCCGTCCACTACAGGTCGAAGCCGAAGGCGACGAGTTGCGTGTGTATGCACCCAATCGTTTTGTTCTGGACTGGGTCAACGAAAAGTACCTGGGGCGTGTTCTCGAATTGCTCGATGAGCACGGCAATGGCATGGCGCCTGCGCTTTCCCTATTAATAGGCAGCAAACGCAGTTCGGCACCCCGTGCCGCGCCAAACGCTCCCCTGGCTGCTGCGGCTTCCCAGGCCCAGGCTGCTCAAGCACCCGTCAGTCCGCCGCCGGCACCTGCCGCCGTGTCGACCAAGCGTGCGACGCAAAAAGTGGCTGAAGTCTCCGAGGAAGAACCTTCCCGTGACAGCTTCGACCCGATGGCCGGAGCCAGTTCGCAACAGGCACCTGTGCGTGCCGAGCAACGTACCGTGCAGGTCGAAGGTGCGCTCAAGCACACCAGTTACCTGAACCGCACCTTTACCTTCGAGAATTTCGTTGAAGGTAAATCCAACCAGCTGGCGCGCGCCGCCGCCTGGCAGGTGGCAGACAACCCCAAGCACGGTTACAACCCGCTCTTCCTTTATGGTGGCGTCGGCCTGGGTAAAACCCACTTGATGCATGCTGTGGGTAACCATCTATTAAAGAAGAACCCGAATGCCAAGGTGGTGTACCTGCATTCCGAGCGTTTCGTGGCGGACATGGTCAAGGCCCTGCAACTGAACGCGATCAACGAGTTCAAACGCTTCTACCGTTCGGTGGATGCGTTGCTGATCGATGACATTCAGTTCTTCGCCCGCAAGGAGCGTTCCCAGGAAGAGTTTTTCCACACCTTCAACGCCCTGCTCGAAGGTGGGCAGCAGGTCATTCTCACCAGTGACCGCTACCCGAAGGAAATCGAAGGCCTTGAAGAACGCCTCAAATCCCGTTTTGGCTGGGGCCTGACCGTAGCGGTCGAGCCGCCGGAGCTGGAAACCCGCGTGGCGATCCTGATGAAGAAGGCCGATCAGGCCAAAGTCGAGTTGCCTCACGACGCCGCGTTCTTCATTGCCCAACGCATTCGCTCCAACGTCCGTGAGCTGGAAGGCGCGCTCAAGCGCGTGATCGCCCACTCGCACTTCATGGGCCGCGATATCACCATCGAGCTGATTCGCGAATCCCTTAAGGACTTGTTGGCGTTGCAGGATAAACT
Source organism: Pseudomonas sp. GW821-FHT12A04 (assembly GCF_058807755.1). NCBI lineage: Bacteria > Pseudomonadati > Pseudomonadota > Gammaproteobacteria > Pseudomonadales > Pseudomonadaceae > Pseudomonas > Pseudomonas sp. GW821-FHT12A04. Next base: position 100,705 of record NZ_JBXAQZ010000002.1, on the reverse strand, counting down.
GGTCTCTGTGGATAACATTCAGCGCACTGTCGCCGAGTACTACAAGATCAAGATCTCCGACTTGCTGTCCAAACGCCGTTCGCGTTCGGTCGCTCGTCCGCGTCAGGTCGCCATGGCGTTGTCCAAGGAACTGACCAACCACAGCCTGCCGGAAATCGGCGATGTGTTTGGCGGCCGCGACCATACGACGGTCTTGCACGCGTGCCGCAAGATCAACGAACTTAAGGAATCCGACGCGGACATCCGCGAGGACTACAAGAACCTGCTGCGTACACTGACCACTTGATGAACTCCAGCGCAGCTAATTAAGGCAAGGGACTAGACCATGCATTTCACCATTCAACGCGAAGCCCTGTTGAAACCCCTGCAACTGGTCGCAGGCGTCGTCGAACGCCGACAGACCTTGCCGGTACTTTCCAACGTGCTGCTGGTTGTCGAAGGCCAGCAATTGTCGCTGACCGGTACCGACCTGGAAGTCGAGCTGGTCGGTCGTGTTCAACTCGAAGAGCCGGCGGATCCGGGTTCCATCACCGTGCCGGCGCGCAAGCTGATGGACATCTGCAAAAGCCTGCCGAACGATGCGCTGATCGACATCAAGGTCGACGAGCAGAAGCTTGTGGTCAAGGCTGGCCGTAGCCGCTTCACCCTGTCGACACTGCCGGCCAACGACTTCCCTACCGTGGAAGAAGGCCCGGGTTCGCTGACCTGCAGCCTGGAGCAAAGCAAGCTGCGTCGTCTGATCGAACGCACCAGCTTCGCCATGGCCCAGCAGGACGTGCGTTACTACCTCAACGGCATGCTGCTGGAAGTTTCCGCGGGTGTGATCCGCGCGGTAGCCACCGACGGCCACCGTCTGGCCATGTGCTCGATGCAGGCCGACATCGGCCAGCCGGATCGTCACCAGGTCATCGTGCCGCGCAAAGGTATCCTCGAACTGGCTCGCCTGCTCACCGAGCCGGACGGCAATGTCAGCATCGTGCTGGGTCAGCATCACATTCGCGCCACCACCGGTGAGTTCACCTTCACCTCGAAGCTGGTTGACGGAAAATTCCCGGACTACGAGCGAGTTCTGCCTAAAGGTGGCGACAAGCTGGTTCTTGGTGATCGTCAGGCTCTGCGCGAAGCGTTCAGCCGTACCGCCATTCTGTCCAACGAGAAGTACCGTGGTATCCGTCTGCAACTGGCCAGCGGTCAGCTGAAGATCCAGGCGAACAACCCGGAGCAGGAAGAAGCGGAAGAAGAAGTGGGCGTTGAATACAACGGCGGCTCTCTGGAAATCGGCTTCAACGTGAGCTACCTGCTCGACGTACTGGGCGTGATGACCACCGAGCAGGTTCGTCTGATCCTGTCCGACTCCAACAGCAGCGCGCTGGTGCAGGAATCGGATAACGACGACTCGGCCTACGTTGTCATGCCGATGCGTCTGTAATCATGCTCAGCAGAAGCTAGATGTCCTTAAGTCGCGTCTCGGTCACCGCGGTGCGCAATCTGCATCCGGTGACCTTCTCCCCCTCCCCTCGCATCAATATTCTTTACGGCGCCAACGGCAGCGGCAAAACCAGTGTTCTGGAAGCCATTCATCTGCTGGGGCTTGCCCGTTCGTTTCGCAGCACCCGTCTGTTGCCGGTCATTCAATACGAACAGCTTGCCTGTACGGTATTTGGCCAGGTTGAGCTGGCGGAGGGTGGGCATAGCGCCTTGGGCATCTCACGGGATCGCCAAGGGGAATTCCAGATCCGTATCGATGGGCAGAATGCTCGCAGCGCCGCGCAACTGGCCGAGATCTTGCCACTGCAACTGATCAATCCGGATAGCTTTCGATTGCTGGAAGGCGCGCCGAAGATTCGCCGACAGTTTCTCGACTGGGGTGTGTTCCACGTGGAACCGCGCTTCATGTCAACCTGGCAGCGCTTGCAGAAGGCCCTGCGCCAGAGAAACTCTTGGCTGCGGCATGGTACACTTGACGCCGTTTCGCAAGCGGTTTGGGACAGGGAACTGTGCCAGGCCAGCGCTGAAATCGATGAATACCGCCGCGCTTATATCAAAGCCTTGAAACCAGTCTTTGAACAAACCTTGAGCGAACTGGTTGAGCTTGAAGGCTTGACGCTCAGCTATTACCGCGGCTGGGACAAGGACCGTGAACTGAGTGCTGTGCTCGCCGGGTCTCTTCAGCGGGACCAGCAAATGGGACATACCCAGGCCGGACCACAACGCGCTGATTTGCGGCTCAGACTGGGGGCGCACAACGCCGCGGACATCTTGTCCCGAGGCCAGCAGAAGTTGGTGGTTTGCGCATTACGGATTGCCCAAGGGCACTTGGTCAGCCAGGCTCGACGCGGTCAGTGTATTTATCTGGTGGATGACTTGCCGTCCGAACTGGACGAGCACCACCGTCGCGCCCTTTGCCGCTTGTTGGAAGACTTACGCTGCCAGGTATTTATCACCTGTGTAGATCACGAATTATTGAGGGAAGGCTGGCAGACGGAAACGCCAGTCGCTCTGTTCCACGTGGAACAGGGCCGTATCACCCAGACCCACGACCATCGGGAGTGAAGGCATTGAGCGAAGAAAATACGTACGACTCAACGAGCATTAAAGTGCTGAAAGGCCTGGATGCCGTACGCAAACGTCCCGGTATGTATATTGGCGACACCGACGATGGCAGCGGTCTGCACCACATGGTGTTCGAGGTGGTCGACAACTCGATCGACGAAGCGCTCGCCGGCTACTGCGACGACATCAGCATCATCATCCACCCGGATGAGTCCATCACCGTTCGCGACAACGGCCGTGGCATCCCGGTAGACGTACACAAGGAAGAAGGCGTTTCGGCAGCCGAGGTCATCATGACCGTGCTGCACGCCGGCGGTAAGTTCGACGACAACTCCTACAAGGTTTCCGGCGGTCTGCACGGTGTGGGTGTGTCGGTAGTTAACGCCCTGTCGGAAGAGCTGGTCCTGACCGTTCGCCGTAGCGGCAAGATCTGGGAACAGACTTACGTCCACGGTGTTCCGCAAGAGCCGATGAAAATCGTTGGCGACAGCGAAACCACCGGTACGCAGATCCACTTCAAGGCTTCCAGCGAAACCTTCAAGAACATCCACTTCAGCTGGGACATCCTGGCCAAGCGGATTCGTGAACTGTCCTTCCTCAACTCCGGTGTCGGTATCGTCCTCAAGGACGAGCGCAGCGGCAAGGAAGAACTGTTCAAATACGAAGGCGGCCTGCGTGCGTTCGTTGAATACCTGAACACCAACAAGACCCCGGTCAACCAGGTGTTCCACTTCAACGTCCAGCGTGAAGACGGCATCGGTGTGGAAATTGCCCTGCAGTGGAACGACAGCTTCAACGAGAACCTGTTGTGCTTCACCAACAACATTCCACAGCGCGACGGCGGTACTCACCTGGTGGGTTTCCGTTCCGCACTGACGCGTAACCTGAACACCTACATCGAAGCAGAAGGCCTGGCGAAGAAGCACAAAGTCGCCACCACCGGTGACGATGCCCGTGAAGGCCTGACCGCGATCATTTCGGTGAAGGTGCCGGATCCGAAGTTCAGCTCCCAGACCAAAGACAAGTTGGTGTCTTCCGAAGTGAAGACCGCAGTCGAACAGGAAATGGGCAAGTACTTCTCCGACTTCCTGCTGGAAAACCCGAACGAAGCCAAGCTGGTTGTCGGCAAGATGATCGACGCGGCCCGTGCCCGTGAAGCGGCACGTAAAGCCCGTGAGATGACCCGCCGCAAAGGCGCGCTGGACATCGCCGGCCTGCCGGGCAAACTGGCCGACTGCCAGGAAAAAGACCCTGCCCTGTCTGAACTGTACCTCGTGGAAGGTGACTCCGCGGGCGGCTCTGCCAAGCAGGGACGTAACCGCAAGACCCAGGCGATTCTGCCCCTCAAGGGTAAAATCCTGAACGTCGAGAAGGCACGCTTCGACAAGATGATCTCTTCCCAGGAAGTGGGCACCTTGATCACTGCGCTGGGCTGCGGCATCGGTCGCGAAGAGTACAACATCGACAAGTTGCGCTATCACAACATCATCATCATGACCGATGCTGACGTCGACGGTTCGCACATCCGTACCCTGCTGCTGACCTTCTTCTTCCGTCAGCTGCCGGAGCTGATCGAGCGTGGCTACATCTACATCGCTCAGCCGCCGTTGTACAAAGTGAAGAAAGGCAAGCAAGAGCAATACATCAAAGACGACGACGCCATGGAAGAGTACATGACGCAGTCGGCCCTGGAAGATGCGAGCCTGCACTTGAACGAGGATGCACCGGGTATCTCCGGCGAAGCCCTCGAGCGTCTGGTGAATGACTTCCGTCTGGTGATGAAGACCCTCAAGCGTCTGTCGCGCCTGTACCCACAGGAACTGACCGAGCACTTCATCTACCTGCCGGCTGTCAGCATGGATCAGTTGTCCGATCATGCAGCGATGCAGGACTGGCTGGCCCAGTACGAAGTGCGTCTGCGCACCGTCGAGAAGTCGGGTCTGGTCTACAAGGCAAGCCTGCGTGAAGACCGTGAGCGTGGCGTGTGGCTGCCAGAGGTCGAACTGATCTCCCACGGCCTGTCGAACTACGTCACGTTCAACCGCGACTTCTTCGGCAGCAACGACTACAAGACCGTTGTTTCCCTGGGCGCTCAACTGAGCACCCTGCTCGACGATGGCGCGTACATCCAGCGTGGCGAACGCCGTAAGTCGGTCACCGAGTTCAAGGAAGCCCTGGACTGGCTGATGGCTGAAAGCACCAAGCGCCACACCATCCAGCGATACAAAGGTCTGGGCGAGATGAACCCGGATCAGCTGTGGGAAACCACCATGGACCCAAGCGTGCGTCGCATGCTGAAAGTGACTATCGAAGACGCCATTGGCGCGGACCAGATCTTCAACACCCTGATGGGTGATGCGGTCGAACCACGTCGTGACTTCATCGAAAGCAATGCCCTGGCGGTGTCCAACCTGGACTTCTGATCCCGGTCGACCCCAACGAAAAGGCCAATGCATTTGCATTGGCCTTTTTTTGCCCGCGTTTTACTCGCTCGCCGGTGCCACACTCTCCAACCGATACCCATAAATCGTCAGCAACTGCCAACCGCGATCCGCCGTCAGCCCAAGCTTGTTGCGCAGGCGATAGATGTGAGTATCGAGCGGCCGGGACGAGGACACTTCTTCATCGGGCCAGAATCGTTCGTACAGGTAATCCCGCGACCAGGCGCTGCCCATCGCGCAGCTGAAGATCGAACTGTTCAGCCAATACTGACGCTTTTCTTCCACCGAAGGTATCGATGGCGTGGGGTTGGGATTATCGATGGTCAAAGCCGTTGTGGATGGGCATAAAAAAACCGGCTATATCCGCCGGTTTTTTTACGTCCAAAAAAAACTTATGCACGTTTTTATGGTTTTTATCATTCTAAGAAATATGTAAAAAAATCATAATGTTACGTACAAAAAACGACGCTTTTCAATGAAACGGTACACAGGTTATCCACAGAATCTCAGACAACCACCTGATCGTTTGAAACCGGCGCTTGTGGAGCCGGTGGCAGTGAGCCCATTTCCCGTTGCATCTGCTCGTTCCACGCCTGGACCCGGTCGTTCAATTCAGCAATGGCTCGTGGTCCGGTGCCTGCGGCATACATAGGCTCGCCAATGATCACAGTGATGACGCCCTGCTTCTTCGCCCAACCGGTTTTCGGCCAGAACTTGCCTGCGTTGTGCGCAATCGGCAGCACCGGCAATTCGGCGTTGACCGCCAAGGCGCTGCCACCGCGCGAGAACTTTCCGACGGTGCCGAAAGGAACGCGCGTGCCTTCGGGGAAGATCAGCACCCAGACATTGTCCTTGAGCAACTCATCACCTTTTTGAGCCACATGCTTGAGTGCTGCTTTCGGGTTGTCGCGATCGATGGCGATCGGTCGCAGCATGGCCATGGCCCAACCGAAGAACGGCACATAGAGCAACTCACGTTTGAGCACCTGGCTCAGCGGTGAGAAGTAGGCGGAGAGAAAAAACGTCTCCCAGGTACTCTGATGGTTCGATTGAATCACGCACGGCCGTTCAGGTACGTTCTCGGCGCCCTTCACTTCGTAGCGAATACCAAGGAACACTTTGCTCAGCCACAGGGCACAACGGCACCAATACACGTTGATGAAGCGATAACGTGCCTTGAAGGGCAGAAACGGTGCGATAAAAAAACTCAGGCTGCACCACAGCAATGAGCTGGTGCCCAGCAGCAGGTAAAAGAGGAAGGTTCTGATGGCCTGCAATATCGACATGGTGACGTTTACCGTTGCGGGAATTGCCCGCCTGTATAAAGCGCACTCCTGATGGGTCCTTTATCAGGAATTTCAGAAGCACTCTAATTGTGGATAAGTTCTGCGGCAATCGCCGCCAGATCGTCAAAAATCAATGTGCCAACCGGAAGGGTCTTGCCCAAAGTCTTTTCGCCTTTCCCGGTCTTTACCAAAACTGGCTGTGAATCGACGGCTTTGGCGGCTTCCAGGTCACCAAGGCTGTCGCCGACGAACCAGAGATCGGTCAGCGACACGTTGTAATGAGCGGCGATGGTTTTCAACATCCCGGGTTTCGGCTTGCGGCAATCGCAGCCTTCGTCCGGCCCATGCGGGCAGTAGACGATCAGGCCGACTTCACCACCCTGCTCCGCCACCAACGCGCGCAAGCGCTCGTGCATGGCATTGAGGGTGGCAAGGTCGTAATAGCCGCGAGCGATGCCCGACTGGTTGGTAGCGACGGCTACCGTCCAGCCAGCCTTGCTCAACTGCGCGATGGCTTCGATCGATCCGGGGAGCGGAATCCACTCCTCCACCGACTTGATGTAAGCGTCGGAGTCGTAATTGATCACTCCGTCCCGATCGAGAATCAGCAGTTTCAACAGCAGTCCCTCAACCCAGCAGCGAAATGTCGGCAACGCCGAGGAACAACCCACGCAGACGCGCCAGCAATGCATAACGGTTGGCGCGAACTTTTGCGTCCTCCGCGTTGACCATCACGGCTTCGAAGAACGCATCCACCGGTTCGCGCAGTGCAGCCAGGCGTGCCAGTGATTCGCTGTACTGACGCGAGGCTGCCATTGGCTGTACAGCCTGGTCAGCCTGCTGGATCGCCGAGTACAGGGAGAACTCGTTGGCGTTGTCGAAGTACTTGGCTTCCACGACTGTCGGAACGGAGCCTTCGACCTTGCTCAGCAAGTTCGATACGCGCTTGTTCACGGCGGCCAGGGCGGCAGCTTCCGGCAGTTTGCGGAAAGCCTGTACCGCTTGCACGCGCTGGTCGAAGTCCAGGGCCGAACCGGGCTTCAGGGCACGTACCGACAGGTAGGTCGCAACATCGACGCCTTCGTCTTCGTAACGGGCACGCAGGCGGTCGAAGATGAATTCCAGCACCGAATCGTTCAGGCCCGCAGCCTTGACCTTGGTACCGAACGCATTCACAGCGAAGGCCACGGCGTCGTTCAGGTCCAGATCCAGTTGCTTCTCGATCAGGATACGCAACACGCCCAGTGCAGCACGGCGCAGGGCGTACGGGTCTTTGCTGCCGGTCGGCAGCATGCCGATACCGAAGATTCCCACGAGGGTGTCGAGCTTGTCGGCAATGGCCACGGCCGCACCGGTCAGGGTGCTTGGCAGTTCAGCGCCGGCACCGCGCGGCATGTACTGCTCGTTCAGCGCCAGTGCGACATCTTCCGGCTCGCCATCGTTGAGGGCGTAGTAGTAACCGGCGACACCTTGCATCTCCGGGAACTCGCCGACCATCTCGGTCGACAGGTCACACTTGGACAGCAGGCCTGCACGAGCAGCCCACGAAGCGTTGCCGCCAATGCGCGCCGCGATGTAGGCGGCGAGTCTGGAAACGCGTTCGGCCTTGTCGTAGACGCTGCCGAGTTTTTCCTGGAACACCACGTTTTGCAGGCGCAGGTTGAAGTCTTCAAGCTTTTGCTTCTTGTCTTGCTTGAAGAAGAACTCGGCGTCGGTCAGGCGTGGGCGAACCACTTTCTCGTTACCGGCGATGATCTGCTGTGGGTCCTTGCTCTCGATGTTGGCCACGGTAATGAAACGTGGCAGCAACTTGCCGTCGGCGTCCAGCAGGCAGAAGTACTTCTGGTTGTCCTGCATGGTGGTGATCAGGGCTTCCTGCGGCACGTCGAGGAAGCGCTCCTCGAACGAGCACACCAGCAGCACCGGCCATTCGACCAGCGCGGTCACTTCATCGAGCAGCGCTGGAGGAACGATTGCCGTGCCTTCCTGACGGGTGGCCAGCTCTTCGGTGCGCTTGCTGATGATCTCGCGACGCTCGTTGGCGTCGGCCAAAACGTAGGCGGCACGCAGGTCGGCCAGGTAGCTGGACGGCGAACCGATGCGCACGTTTTCCGGGTGATGGAAGCGGTGGCCACGGGAGTCACGGCCGGCCTTCTGGGCGAGGATGGTGCAGTCGATGACCTGGTCACCGAGCAGCATCACCAGCCATTGGGTCGGACGAACGAATTCTTCCTTGCGCGCGCCCCAACGCATGCGTTTCGGGATCGGCAGGTCGTTCAGCGAATCTTCGACGATGGTCGGCAGCAGGCTCGCAGTCGCCTTGCCGGCGATGCTCTGGCTGTAGCGAAGTTTCGGGCCGCTCTGATCGATTTCGCTCAGCTCGACGCCGCACTTCTTGGCGAAGCCCAATGCTGCCTGGGTCGGGTTGCCTTCAGCATCGAACGCGGCCTGACGCGGCGGGCCGTCGAGGTTGATGCTGCGATCCGGCTGCTGGGTGGCCAGTGCGGTGATCAGCACGGCCAGGCGGCGCGGAGCGGCATAAACGGTTTTGCTCTCGTAGTTCAGGCCGGCAGCTTGCAGGCCCTTGTCGATACCGGCGAGGAACGCCTCGGCCAGGGTGTTCAGGGCTTTGGGTGGCAGTTCTTCAGTGCCCAGTTCAACCAGAAAATCCAGAGCACTCATTGTGCAGCCTCCAGCTTGGCCAGTACTTCATCACGCAGGTCCGGGGTCGCCATCGGGAAGCCCAGCTTGGCGCGAGCCAGCAGGTAGGCTTGCGCAACGGAACGCGCCAGGGTGCGTACACGCAGGATGTATTGCTGACGCGCGGTCACCGAGATCGCCCGGCGCGCATCCAGCAGGTTGAAGGTGTGGGAAGCCTTCAACACCATTTCGTAGCTCGGCAACGGCAGCGGCTGGTCGAGTTCGATCAGGCGCTTGGCTTCGCTTTCGTAGAAATCGAACAGTTCGAACAGCTTGTCGACATTGGCGTGTTCGAAGTTGTAAGTGGACTGCTCCACTTCGTTCTGGTGGAACACGTCGCCGTAGGTCACTTTGCCGAACGGACCGTCAGCCCACACCAGGTCGTAGACCGAGTCCACGCCTTGCAGATACATGGCCAGACGTTCGAGACCGTAGGTGATCTCGCCGGTCACCGGGTAGCACTCGATGCCGCCCGCTTGCTGGAAGTAGGTGAACTGGGTCACTTCCATGCCGTTGAGCCAGACTTCCCAGCCCAGACCCCAGGCGCCGAGGGTCGGCGATTCCCAGTTGTCTTCGACGAAGCGAATGTCGTGGACCAGCGGGTCCAGGCCAACGTGCTTGAGAGAGCCCAGGTACAGTTCCTGGAAGTTGTCCGGGTTCGGCTTCAGGACCACCTGGAACTGGTAGTAGTGCTGCAGACGGTTCGGGTTTTCACCGTAACGGCCGTCAGTCGGACGGCGGCTTGGCTGCACGTAGGCGGCGTTCCAGGTTTCCGGGCCGATGGCGCGCAGGAATGTTGCGGTGTGGAAAGTGCCGGCGCCTACTTCCATATCGTAGGGCTGAAGTACCACACAACCTTGCTCGGCCCAGTATTGCTGGAGGGCGAGGATCAAGTCTTGGAAGGTACGCACGGCTGGCGTAGGCTGGCTCACGAAATTCACCTGTTTCTTGGGCTGCGATTTAAAGAGCGGGAGTATACCCGATTCATTGCTGCGCACGCCCCCTGGAGCCTTATGCCACGCTGCTTTTGGTGTTCCGAAGATCCGCTGTACATGGCTTATCACGATCAGGAGTGGGGCACGCCGCTACGGGATGCGCAGGGTTTGTTCGAGTTGCTTTTGCTCGAAGGGTTCCAGGCCGGGCTCTCCTGGATCACCGTGCTGCGCAAGCGCGAGCGTTATCGCGAAGTTTTGTTCGGCTTCGACGTGCAGCGCGTGGCGCAGATGAGCGATGCCGAAATCGACGAGCTGATGCTCGATCCCGGCATCATCCGCAACCGACTCAAGCTCAACGCGGCCCGGCGCAATGCCCAGGCCTGGCTGGCGCTGGAGGATCCGGTGGCGTTTCTGTGGTCATTCGTCGGCGGCACGCCTGTGATCAATCATTTCAAGGATCGCAGCGAAGTCCCGGCCGTGACGCCGACTGCCGTGGAAATGAGCAAAGGCTTGAAAAAGGCCGGTTTCACGTTCGTCGGGCCGACCATCTGCTACGCGCTGATGCAGGCCTCGGGCATGGTCATGGATCACACCCGCGATTGCGACCGCTACGCGCAGCTGGCGAACGGCGGTTAGAATGGCCGCCTCGCGCACAGCACAAGATCAGGAGTGACCTGTGGATAAGTTTAAAGGCGCCTTGCTGGTAGGCGCTCTACGGCTGTTTGCCCTGCTTCCGTGGTGGGCCGTGCAGGCCGTGGGCTCGGCGATTGGCTGGGTTATGTGGAAAACCCCGAACCGTTCCCGCGACGTGGTACGGATCAATCTGTCCAAGTGCTTTCCGGACATGGACCCCGCCGAGCGTGAACGCCTGGTGGGCCAGAGCCTGAAAGACATCGGCAAGTCCCTGACCGAGAGTGCCTGCGCCTGGATCTGGCCGGCCCAGCGCTCCATCGACCTGGTGCGCGAAGTCGAAGGCCTCGACGTATTGAAGGACGCCCTTGCCTCCGGCAAAGGCGTGGTCGGCATCACCAGCCACCTGGGCAACTGGGAAGTGCTCAATCACTTCTATTGCAGCCAGTGCAAACCGATCATTTTCTACCGTCCGCCCAAATTGAAGGCAGTGGATGAATTGCTGCAAAAGCAGCGGGTGCAGTTGGGTAACAAGGTCGCTGCTTCCACGAAGGAAGGCATCCTCAGTGTCATCAAGGAAGTGCGCAAAGGTGGTGCAGTGGGCATTCCCGCTGACCCGGAACCGTCCGAATCCGCCGGGATCTTCGTGCCGTTCTTCGCCACTCAGGCACTGACCAGCAAGTTCGTACCGAACATGCTGGCCGGCGGCAAAGCAGTCGGCGTATTCCTGCACGCCCTGCGCCTGCCGGACGGTTCGGGCTACAAAGTGATCCTTGAAGCCGCGCCAGAGGCCATGTACAGCACCGATACGGCAGAGTCCTGTGCGGCCATGAGCCAAGTGGTCGAGCGCTATGTGCGGGCGTACCCGAGCCAGTACATGTGGAGCATGAAGCGCTTCAAGAAGCGCCCACCGGGTGAAGAGCGTTGGTACTGACTTACTTGGCACACTCTGTGGATAACCTGTAGGAGCGAGCTTGCTCGCGATGGACGTTAACGATGATGTGGGCTGCCAGGTTGAACGCGGCACCCTGGCATCCATCGCAGCAAGCTCGCTCCTGCACGTATCCACAACCGTTCATCAGGGCGCAAAAAGATGTCCGAACACCGCAAATCATTTCGCATCAAGATCAGTCACGAAAGCATCGGCGATTGCCTGGGCCAGACGCGCAACCTGTCGACCACCGGCGTCTACGTCAAGCATCCGAAACTGTCGGCGCTGCCCCGGGGGGCGGTGGTTTACGGACAGGTGCAGGACTTACCCACAGGCGCGCCTCGCGTGCGCATGGAAGTGGTGCAGGTGGACGCCGAGGGCATCGGTTTGCGCTATCTCTGATCAGTGGGCCTGACGCTCGAGCTTCTTCAGGAACACCGTCATTTCCTTCTCCGCCTGCTTGTCGCCATGGCCGCGAGCAGCTTCCAGGCCTTGCTCCCAGGCCTGCCGCGCGGCCGCAAAGTCCGCCAGCGCCAGATGGGCCTTGCCCAGTAGTTTCCACGCCGCCGAATACTTCGGATCGAACTCCACGCAGCGTTGGAAATGCTCCGCAGCCTTGGCGTTTTCCCCCAGATCCAGATAGCCCTTGCCCAGGCCGAAGCGCAGCAAAGCGTTATCCACACCCTTGGCGAGCATTTTTTCCAGGGATTCGATCATCGGTGGATTCCTTGCCTGAGGCATGTCATGGGTTGATTTACTGTAGGGGCGAGCTTGCTCGCGATAAACCTGAAAGCGACGCGGGGTGTCTGGTTTCCAGCATTATCGTTGACGACCATCGCGAGCAGGGCCCGCTCCTGCAAAGGCAGGCCCCGTATCAGAAGAAGCTCAGCCCCACATGGAACAACTTCTCTACATCGCGAATATGCTTTTTATCCACAAGGAACAGAATCACATGGTCCCCCGCTTCGATCACGGTGTCGTCGTGGGCGATGATCACCTCTTCGTCGCGGATAATCGCACCGATGGTGGTGCCCGGCGGCAGGCCAATGTTCTCGATGGCCTTGCCGATCACCTTGCTCGATTTCGCATCGCCATGGGCAATCGCCTCGATGGCCTCCGCCGCACCCCGGCGCAGTGAATGCACGCTGACGATGTCGCCCCGGCGCACGTGGGCCAGCAATGTGCCGATGGTCGCCAGTTGCGGGCTGATGGCGATGTCGATGTCGCCGCCCTGGATCAGATCGACATAAGCCGGGTTGTTGATGATGGACATCACCTTCTTCGCGCCCAGGCGCTTGGCCAGCAACGACGACATGATGTTGGCTTCGTCGTCGTTGGTCAGGGCCAGGAAAAGGTCAGCGTCGGCGATGTTCTCTTCCATCAGCAGGTCGCGGTCCGAAGCGCTGCCCTGCAACACCACCGTGCTGTCCAGTGTGTCGGAGAGATGACGGCAGCGTACAGGGTTCATCTCGATGATTTTCACCTGATAACGGCTTTCGATGGCCTCGGCCAGACGCTCGCCAATCTGCCCGCCACCGGCGATGACGATGCGTTTATAGGTTTCGTCGAGACGGCGCATTTCGCTCATCACCGCACGAATGTTCGCCTTGGCGGCGATAAAAAATACTTCGTCGTCGGCTTCGATCACCGTGTCGCCCTGGGGCAGGATCGGCCGGTCACGACGGAAAATCGCCGCAACGCGGGTTTCCACGTTCGGCATGTGTTCACGCAACTGCCGCAGTTGCTGGCCCACCAGCGGCCCGCCGTAGTACGCCCGCACCGCCACCAATTGCGCCTTGCCTTCGGCGAAGTCGATCACCTGCAAGGCACCGGGGTGCTGGATCAGGCGCTTGATGTAGTTGGTGACCACTTGTTCCGGGCTGATCAGCACGTCCACCGGAATCGCTTCGTTCTGGAACAACTGCTCTTCGCGGGTCAGGTACGCGGCTTCGCGAACCCGGGCGATCTTGGTCGGGGTGTGGAACAGGGTATGGGCGACCTGACAGGCGACCATGTTGGTTTCGTCGCTGTTGGTCACCGCGACCAGCATGTCGGCGTCATCGGCTCCAGCCTGGCGCAACACGGTCGGGAACGAGCCACGACCTTGTACCGTGCGGATGTCCAGGCGGTCACCAAGGTCGCGCAGGCGCTCGCCATCGGTGTCGACCACAGTAATATCGTTGGCTTCGCTGGCCAGGTGTTCCGCCAGCGAACCGCCGACCTGCCCTGCACCAAGGATGATGATTTTCATCCAGTCACTCCATTGAATCCATTTAACCGCGCGCGGCGGCGATCTTGATCAGCTTGGCGTAGTAGAAGCCATCGTGGCCACCTTCCTGGGCCAGCAACTGGCGACCATGGGGCTGCTTGATGCCGGCCGCCGTGGCGAGGTCCAGTTCCCGGGCACCCGACGTGCGGGCGAGGAAGGCTTCGATGACCTCGGTGTTCTCGGTCGGCAGCGTGGAACAGGTGGCGTACAGCAGGATGCCGCCGACCTCCAGGGTTTTCCACATGGCATCGAGCAACTCGCCCTGCAGCAGCGCCAGCGCGGCGATGTCGTCGGGTTGGCGGGTCAGTTTGATATCCGGGTGACGACGAATCACACCGGTGGCCGAACATGGCGCGTCCAGCAGGATGCGCTGGAACGGCTTGCCGTCCCACCACGCCTGAGTGTCGCGGCCGTCGGCGGCAATCAGTTCGGCGCTCAGTTTCAGGCGTTCGAGGTTTTCCCGCACCCGCACCAGCCGCTTGGCTTCCAGGTCTACCGCCACGACGCCGGCCAGTTTTGGCTCGGCTTCGAGGATGTGGCAGGTCTTGCCACCTGGTGCACAGCAAGCGTCGAGCACCCGTTGGCCCGGCGCGAGGTCGAGCAGATCGGCAGCCAGTTGCGCGGCTTCGTCCTGCACGCTGATCCAGCCGTCGGCGAAACCCGGCAGGCTGCGCACATCGGCGGCGGCGTCGAGCACGATGCCGTCGCGGCTGTAGACACACGGCGTGGCGGCAATTCCCGCGTCAGTCAGCAAACCGAGGTAGGCATCACGGGTGTGATGGCGACGGTTGACCCGCAGGATCATAGGCGGATGCGCATTGTTCGCCGCACAAATGGCTTCCCATTGATCTGGCCAGAACGCTTTCAAAGATTTCTGCAGCCAGCGTGGGTGAGCGGTGCGCACCACCGGATCACGTTCCAACTCGGCGAAAATCGTTTCGCTTTCGCGCTGAGCATTACGCAGCACAGCGTTGAGCAGCGCCTTGGCCCAGGGTTTTTTCAGCTTGTCGGCGCAACCGACGGTTTCACCAATGGCGGCATGGGCCGGGACACGGGTGTAGAGCAACTGATAGAGACCGACCAGCAACAGCGCCTCGACATCGGCGTCGGCAGCCTTGAACGGCTTCTGCAGCAGCTTGGCCGCCAGCGCCGACAAACGTGGCTGCCAGCGCGCGGTGCCGAACGCCAGGTCCTGGGTAAAGCCGCGATCACGGTCCTCGACCTTGTCCAACTGCGTAGGCAGCGAACTGTTGAGCGAGGCTTTTCCGTTCAGGACGGCAGCGAGTGCCTTGGCGGCGGCCAGACGCGGATTCATTGAGCGTCCGCCACTTGGCCGAGGACAGTGCCGGTGGCGAATTTCTCGCGACGGCTGTTGAACAGATCGCTGAAGTTCAGCGCCTTGCCGCCGGGCAATTGCAGACGGGTCAGGCACAAGGCCTGCTCGCCGCACGCGACGATAAGACCGTCCTTGCTGGCGCCGAGGATTTCACCCGGGGCGCCTTTGCCTTCGGCGAGGTTTGCGGCCAGCACTTTCAGGGCTTCGCCATTCAAGGTGCTGTGGGTAATGGGCCACGGGTTGAAGGCACGGACCAGACGCTCCAGCTCAACCGCCGGGCGACTCCAGTCGATGCGTGCTTCGTCCTTGTTCAATTTGTGCGCATAGGTAGCGAGGCTGTCGTCCTGCACTTCGCCCTCCAGGGTTCCGGCGGCGAGGCCGGCAATCGCCTGGACTACAGCCGGCGGGCCCATTTCGGCCAGGCGATCGTGCAGGCTGCCGCCGGTATCTTCGGCGCTGATCGGCGTGGTGACCTTGAGCAGCATCGGCCCGGTGTCGAGGCCGGCTTCCATGCGCATCACGGTCACGCCACTTTCGGCGTCGCCCGCCTCCACGGCGCGCTGGATCGGCGCCGCGCCCCGCCAGCGTGGCAGCAGCGAGGCGTGACTGTTGATGCAACCCAGACGCGGAATATCCAGCACCACTTGCGGCAGGATCAGGCCATAGGCGACCACCACCATCAAGTCCGGCTTCAGTGCAGCCAGTTCAGTCTGAGCATCTTCGTTGCGCAGAGTGGGCGGTTGCAGCACCGGGATATTGTTCTCCAGAGCAAGCTGTTTGACCGGGCTCGGCATCAGTTTTTGCCCGCGACCGGCCGGACGATCCGGTTGGGTGTAGACCGCGACGATCTCGTAAGGGCTGCTCAGCAGGGCCTTGAGGTGTTCGGCGGCGAATTCCGGGGTGCCGGCAAAGACAATGCGCAGTGGCTCAGTCATGGGTGACGTCTCTTGAAAAGAAAAAGGCTTGCCGCAGCAAGCCTTTGAAGATGGGCATCAGGCGTTCTGGCGATGAAGCTTTTCCAGTTTCTTCTTGATGCGGTCGCGTTTGAGCGTCGACAGGTAATCGACGAACAATTTGCCGTTGAGGTGGTCGCATTCATGCTGGATGCACACCGCGAGCAGGCCTTCGGCGATCAGTTCGTAGGGTTGGCCATCGCGGTCCAGCGCCTTGACCTTGACCCTTTGCGGGCGATCGACGTTTTCATAGAAGCCGGGTACCGAAAGGCAGCCTTCCTGGTATTGCTCCATCTCGTCGGTCAGGGGTTCGAACTCGGGGTTGATGAACACTCGCGGTTCGGTGCGGTCTTCGGAGAGGTCCATCACGACGATACGTTTGTGCACGTTGACCTGGGTAGCGGCGAGGCCGATGCCAGGCGCTTCATACATTGTTTCAAACATGTCGTCGACCAACTGACGCACTTCGTCGTCCACTACGGCCACTGGCTTGGCGATAGTGCGCAGACGCGGATCAGGGAATTCGAGGATGTTTAAAATGGCCATAAGCTTGATAAGTGCACGTGTGAAGTAAGGTCGGGTCGATGGCCTGGCGGTCCGAAGATGCAGGCTACCGTTGTAAAACGTAGCTCCCTTTTGTAGACAAGCAAGCCGGGAGCGAGCCACTGACGGCTCTGGCGTTTCACGCGAATGCACATAATAAAGGGATTCACCGCATGAGGAAATCACTACTCGCCCTGCTGCTCCTGGCTTCGGCAAGTTGGGCGTACGGGCAAGGGCAGCTTCGGGAAGAGATTCCCACCATAAAGCTGTCGCCTCAGGTTCGCAGCAGCCCGGTGACCGAGGCTATCCCCAGCATTGCTCTGAAATCGATCAACAGCTTTCTGCTGAGCAACCGCATCGTCGACAAGGCCGAGGAATTCGACAAGGCGCCTTACATCGTCGCTGGTGATTCCGAACGGGTGCTCAGCGGCGCGGGTGACCGCATCTTTGCCCGTGGCCATTTCGATCCGGCACAACCGGCGTACGGTATCTTCCGCCAAGGCAAGGTCTACACCGATCCGCAGAGCAAGGAAATTCTGGGGATCAACGCCGACGATATCGGCGGCGGCGATGTCGTGGCCATCGAAGGTGACGTTGCCACCCTGGAGTTGCTACGCACGACTCAGGAGGTCCGCCTCGGCGATCGCTTGTTCAGCGGTGAAGAGCGCGCGATCAACTCGACCTTCACGCCCAGCGCACCGAGCCACGAAATCAATGGTTTGATCATCGATGTACCGCGTGGGGTCACGCAGATTGGCGAGTTGGATGTGGTAACGCTGAACAAGGGTCAGCGCGACGGTCTGGCCGAAGGCAATCTGCTGGCGGTAATGAAAACCGGTGAAACCGTAAGGGACCGGATCACTGGCCAGCCATTGAAAATTCCCGATGAGCGCGCCGGTTTGCTGATGGTTTTCCGTACCTACGACAAGCTCAGTTATGGGCTGGTGCTCAGCGCCTCGCACTCACTGTCGGTGATGGACAAGGTACGAAATCCGTAAGAGTGCTTCACAAGTTACCAACAGAGTTATCCACAGCTTATTCCCGTTTGTACGGGTGCTCATAACGATCAAGGATGATCCATGTCGATGCCTACTGTTACACCGGTTTCCCCCGCGGAACTGGAAGCTCGATTACGTCTGCACCGTTTGCCGGAACTCGGTCCTGCGCGTTTCAAGAAACTGCTCGAAGCCTTCGGTTCGGCATCCAAAGCCATCAGCGCGCCAGCCAGTGCCTGGCGCGCGCTGGGTTTGCCACTGGCCTGTTCCGAGGCCAGGCGTAGCACTGAGATCCGTGACGGCGCCAGTCATGCATTGGCCTGGCTGGAGCGCCCGGCCCAGCATTTACTGATGTGGGACCAACCGGACTACCCGGCACTGCTGGCACAAATCAGCGATGCACCACCGCTGTTATTTGTCGCGGGCGATCCGGGCATTCTGGAAAAACCACAACTGGCGATGGTCGGCAGCCGTCGCGCTTCCCGGCCAGGAATGGACACCGCTGCCGCGTTTTCCCGCAGCCTGGCGGGTGCCGGTTTTGTCATTACCAGCGGCCTGGCCCTGGGCATTGACGCCGTCGCGCACCAGGCCGCGCTCGACGTCGGCGGGCAAACGGTCGGTGTGCTCGGCACGGGGCTCGAGAAGTTTTATCCACAGCGAAATAGACGCCTGGCGGACGCCATGATCGCTTCGGGCAGCGCAGTGCTTTCGGAGTTTCCGCTGGATGCAGGTCCCAGCGCCAGCAACTTCCCTCGGCGCAATCGGATCATCAGTGGTTTGTCCCTCGGAGTGCTGGTGGTTGAAGCCAGTGTCGCCAGCGGTTCACTGATCACCGCGAGGCTGGCGGCGGAACAGGGGCGCGAGGTGTTTGCGATGCCCGGGTCGATCCATCACCCCGGCGCCCGCGGCTGTCATCAGTTGATTCGGGACGGTGCGGTGCTGGTGGAAACCATCGAACATATCCTCGAAGCCTTGCGCGGTTGGCAACGACTGTCGTTATCCACAGAAACCTGCACCCCTGCGACGACTCACCCACTGCTGAAACTGCTGCATGCCGCGCCTCACACCAGTGAAGCGCTGGCCGACGCAAGCGGCTGGGCCTTGCCGAAAGTGCTGGCGGCGTTGACGGAACTGGAAATGGATGGCCGCGCCGTGTGCGAAAACGGGCGCTGGTTTGCACGGGTGAGCTAGGTTTTATAAACAAGATCGGTAAACTGCGCAGAGCCTTAATCTGGAGTGTTTTTCATGGTCAACAGTTGGCGTGTGCAACAAGCCGCGCAAGCAATTCGCGCCGGGGCGGTGATTGCCTACCCAACCGAAGCAGTCTGGGGTCTGGGTTGCGACCCGTGGGACATCGATGCGGTGGAACGTCTGCTGCTGATCAAGGGCCGGTCTGTGGAAAAGGGGCTGATTCTGGTCGCCGACAACATCCGTCAGTTCGATTTCCTCTTCGAAGACTTCCCCGAGTTGTGGATGGACCGCATGGCCAGTACCTGGCCGGGTCCGAACACCTGGCTGGTGCCGCACCAGAACCTGCTGCCGGAGTGGATTACCGGCGTGCATGAAACCGTGGCGCTGCGGGTCAGCGATCACCCGCTGGTGCGGGATTTGTGCGCGCTGGTCGGGCCGCTGGTGTCGACGTCGGCCAATCCGCAGGGGCGCCCGGCGGCACGTACGCGGATTCGCGTCGAACAGTATTTCCGTGGCCAGGTGGATCTGGTGCTGGGCGGAAACCTGGGCGGACGCAAGAACCCGAGCGTGATTCGCGATCTGGCGACCGGCAAGGTTGTGCGCCCGGACTGATACCCAGGTGCGCCCATCGCGAGCAAGCTCGCTCCCACAGGGGTTCTGTGACGAACACAAATCCCCTGTGGGAGCGAGCTTGCTCGCGATGGCGTCAGTCAGGGCAACAAAACAACCGAGCCCGTCGTGCGCCGCGCCGACAACTCGGTCTGCGCCTTCGCCGCGTCAGCCAGTGGATAACGCTGGCTGATGTCCACGGTCAGCTTGCCGCCGATGATCATCTCGAACAACTCGTCGGCCATGCGTTGCAGGTTTTCGGCGTTGTTCGCATAAGTGCCCAGGGTTGGCCGGGTCACGTACAGCGAGCCTTTCCCCGCCAGGATCCCCAGGTTCACGCCGTCGACCGCGCCGGACGCATTGCCGAAACTCACTACCAGCCCACGCGGCGCGACGCTGTCGAGTGAAGTCAGCCAGGTGTCCTTGCCAACGCCGTCGTACACCACCGGGACTTTTTTGCCGTCGGTCAATTCCAGCACACGTTGCGCGACATTTTCATGGCTGTAATCGATGGTCGCCCAGGCACCGTTGGCCTTGGCCAACGCGGCTTTCTCCGCCGAACTGACCGTACCGATCAGCTTCACGCCCAAGGCCCTGGCCCATTGGCAAGCCAGCGAGCCGACACCGCCCGCCGCGGCGTGGAACAGGATGGTTTCGCCACCCTTGAGTTCATAAGTCTGACGCAGCAGGTATTGCACGGTCAGGCCCTTGAGCATGACGCCGGCGGCCTGTTCGAAGCTGATGGCGTCCGGCAGTTTCACCAGATTGGCTTCGGGCAAGACGTGAACCTCGCTGTAGGCGCCCAGCGGCCCGCTGCCATAGGCCACGCGATCTCCGATCTTGAAGCGGGTCACGTCGCTGCCCACTGCCTCGACCACGCCCGCACCCTCTGAACCGACACCCGACGGCAGGGACGGCGGTGGATACAAACCGCTGCGGTAGTAGGTGTCGATGAAGTTCAGGCCGATGGCCTTGTTGGTCACGCGTACTTCCTTCGGACCTGGCTCGGCGGGTTGGTAATCCACATATTCGAGCACTTCGGGGCCGCCATGGGCGCGGAACTGGATACGCTTTGCCATCAGAACTCTCCATAGGTCGTTTTACCAAGCTCCCTATCGGACTCCTAAGCTTGATCTTCGTCAACTGCGGCGGGGTGACTTGCGATGGTATGCTACGCGCCCATTTGCGCAGGCTGAGCTCCAATGGAGCGCCGCGTTGTTTTGCCCGATTCAAGGTGATGACATGACGACCCGCACCGAGGCCGTAAAAGCCTACCTGCTCGACCTGCAAGACCGTATTTGCGCCGCCCTGGAAGCCGAAGACGGTGGCACGCAATTCGTCGAAGACGCCTGGACCAGGCCGGCGGGCGGTGGCGGTCGCACCCGTGTGATAGAAAACGGCGCGGTGATTGAAAAGGGTGGCGTCAACTTTTCCCATGTCTTCGGCAGTGGTCTTCCACCGTCTGCCAGCGCCCATCGACCGGAGCTGGCCGGCCGCGGCTTCGAAGCCCTCGGCGTGTCGCTGGTCATCCACCCGCACAACCCGCATGTGCCGACTTCCCACGCCAACGTGCGTTTTTTCATCGCCGAAAAAGAAGGTGAAGAGCCGGTCTGGTGGTTTGGTGGCGGCTTCGACCTGACCCCGTATTACGGCAACGAAGAAGACTGCATCCACTGGCACCGCGTGGCCGAGCAGGCCTGCGCGCCGTTCGGTCCGGACGTCTACCCGCGTTACAAGGCCTGGTGCGACAGCTACTTCCACATCAAGCATCGTCACGAGCCGCGTGGCATCGGCGGCCTGTTTTTCGACGACCTGAACGAGTGGGACTTCGACACCAGCTTCGCCTTCATGCGCGCCATCGGTGATGCGTACATCGACGCTTACCTGCCCATCGTGCAGCGCCGCAAGAACGATGCGTTCACCACCAAGCAGCGTGAGTTCCAGGAGTTCCGCCGTGGCCGCTACGTTGAATTCAACCTGGTCTACGACCGTGGCACGTTGTTTGGCCTGCAATCGGGTGGGCGTACCGAGTCGATCTTGATGTCGCTGCCGCCGCAAGTGCGCTGGGGCTACGACTGGAAAGCCGAGCCTGGCAGTGAAGAAGCGCGTCTCACCGAGTACTTCCTGCAAGACCGCGATTGGTTGGCCGAAGCCTGAACGAGGAATCCTGATGGACCGTTATGTCGTATTCGGTAACCCGATTGGTCACAGCAAGTCGCCGCTGATCCATCGACTGTTCGCCGAGCAGACCGCGCAGAAACTGGATTACAACACGCTGCTGGCGCCACTCGACGACTTTTCCACCTGTGCCCGGAGGTTTTTCCTCGAAGGACGCGGCGCCAACGTGACGGTGCCGTTCAAGGAAGAAGCCTATCGGCTGGCGAACAGCCTGACGGCGCGGGCGCAACGGGCCGGAGCGGTGAACACCCTGAGCAAACTGGCCGATGGCAGTCTGCTGGGCGACAACACCGACGGTGCCGGGCTGGTGCGGGACCTGACGGTCAACGCCGGGTTCAGCCTCAAGGGCAAACGCATCCTGCTGCTCGGTGCTGGCGGTGCGGTGCGCGGTGCTTTGGAGCCGTTGCTGGCCGAGCAACCGGCCTCGGTGATCATCGCCAACCGCACGGTGGACAAGGCCGAGCTGCTGGCGGAACTGTTCTGCGATCTGGGGCCGATCTCGGCCAGCGGCTACGACTGGTTGCAGGAGTCGGTGGACTTGATCATCAACGCGACCTCGGCGAGCCTGACCGGAGATGTGCCGCCTATTGCCCCCAGCTTGATTGAGCCTGGCAAAACGGTGTGCTACGACATGATGTACGGCAAGGAACCGACCTCGTTCTGCCGCTGGGCCAGCGAACACGGGGCGGCGGTATCGATGGATGGCTTGGGCATGCTGGCCGAGCAAGCGGCGGAAGCGTTCTTCCTGTGGCGCGGCGTGCGCCCGGATACGGCGCCGGTGCTGGCTGAGTTGCGTCGACAGTTGGCCTTGTAACCTACTGTAGGAGCGAGCTTGCTCGCGAAAAACCTGAGGGCATCTGGTTTTGCGCGTAATCGTTCACGACCTTCGCGAGCTAGCTCGCTCCTACAGAGAGCGGCGTTTCAGTCCTCAAACCGGATCGGGCATTTCTCCGCCCCTTCCAGCTTCCTCAACTCTTCCACCACCTGCGGTCGGGCCCGGCGCAAGGTGAGGCTGCGATCTTGACGCAGTAGCCGCCGGGCTTCCTGGTGCAGCATTTCCACCCCTGAGTAGTCGATGAAGTTGATCTGCTGCGCCTCGATCACCACGCGCGCGCCGTGCATGCGTTGCAGGCGTACTTGCAGGTAATGGCTGGCGCCGAAAAAAATCGAGCCCCCCACCCGCAGAATGTCTTCCTCGCCATCTCGCACATGCTGCACCCGTGGTTGCGATGTGCGTTTGAGGTAGAAAAAAAGCGAGGCCAACACGCCGGCGTAGATCGCCGTCTGCAACTCCAGCAGCAGCGTGGCGACGCAGGTCAGCGCCATGACCACAAATTCGGCGCGGCTGACCCGCAACAACGCGCGAATCCCGCGATGGTCCACCAGTCCCCAGGCGATCAACAGAATGCTGCCGGCCATGGCTGGAATCGGGATGTGCGCGATCAGGCTTGCGCCGAAGATCGCAAACAGCGCCACCCACAATGCCGAAAAAATCCCGGCCAGCGGCGAACAGGCCCCCGCTTCGTAGCTCAGGCCTGAGCGAGTGAAGGAGCCGGCCGACAGCGATCCGGAAAAAAACGCACCGACGATGTTCGACAAGCCCTGGGCGCGGACTTCCTGATTCGCGTCGAGTAATTGCTGCGAACGTGCCGAGATCGAGCGGGCGATCGACAGGCTGGTTACTAGCCCGAGCATTCCGACCGCCACCGCGCTGGGCAGCAGGCGCAGGATCAGATCCAGGTCCAGGGGCAACGGGCTGAAGGGCGGCAGTTTGCCGGTGAAGGCGCTTACCAGTTGCACATGGCCGAACATTGATGGCCAGAGCCAAACCAGCAAGCCGCCGAGAATCAGGGTGATCAAGAGCGTCGGCCAGCGTGGCAGCAGCAGTTTGAGGATCACGCCGACCACCACGGTCGCCAGACCCAGCGCCAGCGAAGGTTTGTCCATTTCGCCGAGATGGCGCAACAACGTGATGAAACTATCCAGCGCGGTGGCCTGGCTGGGCAAGTCCAGCCCCAGCAGGTTAGGCAATTGACCGATGGCAATCACCACGGCAGCACCCAGGGTGAAGCCGAGTACCACCGAGTGCGAGACGAAATTCACCAGCGCGCCGAACCGCAGCAAACCCAGCAGCCACTGAAAGATACCGGCAAGAAACGTCAGCAACAGGATCAGCATGACGTAGTCCTGCGACGCTGGAACGGCCAGAGGACTGACGCTGGCATACAGGACAATGGAGATGGCGGCCGTAGGACCGCAGATCAAATGCCACGACGAACCCCAGAGGCAGGCGATCAGAACGGGAATGATTGCGGCGTACAGGCCGTATTCCGGTGGCAGGCCGGCGATCAGTGCGTAGGCAATGGATTGCGGCAACGCGAGGATCGCGCCGCTGAGGCCGACAATCAGGTCGCGCCCGACACTGGCGCGGGTTTGCCGGGGTAGCCAGGTGAGGAAAGGGAAGAGTGAATGGCGGCTGGGAAGGGCCATGGGTCCTCTCGGGTGGGGATTTTGCGCAAGGGTAGCAGGACAAGGCGATCATTGTGGCGAGGGGGCTTGCCCCCGTTGGACGGCGTAGCCGTCCCAAAACCATTGAATGTGGTTTATCAGGTAGACCGCATTCAATGGTTTTACGATCGCTTCGCAATCGAACGGGGCGGTGCGGCGGTCCGACAAGCCCCCTCGCCACAAAGACCATATCGCCTCTGGTTTAGAGTTTGGCTTTGACCGCTGGCAAAGCATCCTTGCCATCCACTGTCTTCACCCCATCGAGCCATTTATCCAGCACTGCCGGGTTGGCCTTGATCCACGCCTTGGCCGCGTCGGCATTGCTGACCTTCTTGTTCACCACCTCGGCCATGATGCTGTTTTCCATCTCCTGAGTGAAACTCAGGTTGGTCAGCAGTTTGCCGACGTTCGGGCAGGCCTGTGCATAACCTTTTCGGGTCAGGGTATGCACGCTGCCGGTGTCACCGAAGTATTTCTCGCCACCCTTCAGATAATGCATTTTCAACTGCACGTTCATCGGGTGCGGGGTCCAGCCGAGGAAGGTCACGAATTTCTGTTTTTTCACCGCACGGGACACTTCCGCCAGCATCGCCTGCTCGCTGGACTCGACCAGTTTCCACTGGCCCATGTCGAAATCGTTTTTCTTGATGATCTCTTGCAGCGAGATGTTTGCCGGTGCACCGGAGCCGATGCCATAGATCTTGTGGTCGAACTTGTCGGCGTACTTGTTCAGGTCGGCAAAGTTATGCACACCCGCGTCCCACACGTAGTCCGGGACAGCGAGGGTGAATTCGGTGCCGTCGAGGTTCTTCGCCAGTTGCGTGACATCGCCGCTTGCGACGAATTTGTCGTAGAAGCCCTGCTGCGCCGGCATCCAGTTACCCAGGAACACATCGACCTGGCCATCCTTGAGCCCGCCAAAGGTGATCGGCACCGCGAGGGTGTCGACCTTGGCCTTGTAGCCCATGCCGTCCAGCAGAAACCCGGTGATGGCGTTGGTCGCGGCGATGTCGCTCCAGCCCGGGTCGGCCATTTTCACCGTCTCGCAACTCTGATCGGCAAACGCCGAGGCACTGCCCAGAGCCAGGAGCCCGACCGTCAGTACTGTGGATAACCTTTGCATGGACTTCCCCTTAACATTATTGGTTTTGGCAGGGTTGTGGATAACGTGCTTTACGTTCCAGATCGTCGAGGTCGATGTGGTTGCGCATGTACTGCTGACTGGCGTCCACCAGCGGCTGGTGATCCCAGCTCTTCAGCTTGCCGAGGGTCAGCGCCTCGGCCACGAAGCGTCGGCGCCGCTGGCTGGCGAGCACTTGCTGGTGAATCGCCGGAATGTTCCATTTGGCCCGCGCTTCGGCGAGAAAATCGTCGAACAACTGGCGATGTTGCGGCGAATGACTGAGTTCTTCCAGTTCGCGAGGGTCATTCTGTACGTCGAAGAGTAGGCAAGGGTCGTCTTCGCTATAGATGAATTTGTAGGCACCGCGACGGATCATCATCAACGGGCTGACGGTGCCTTCGGCCATGTATTCACCGAACACTTCATCGTGGCCGCCCTGCCCTTGCAGGTGCGGAATCAGCGAGCGGCCGTCCAGCGGCAAGCCCGGTTCCAGCGAGCCGCCGGCCAGTTCGACGAATGTCGGCAACAGGTCCGCTGTGGAAACACTGGCGCTGACCCGGCCGGCGCCAAACTGCCCCGGTGCGCTGACCAACAGCGGCACCCGTGCGGCCATCTCATACCAGTGCATTTTGTACCAGAGGCCGCGCTCGCCGAGCATGTCGCCGTGGTCACCGGAAAACACGATGATGGTGTCATCGATCAGCCCGGTATCTTCGAGGGTTTGCAGGAGTTTGCCGACGTTGCTGTCGATATAGCTGCACGCGCCGAAATAGGCGCGACGGGCATCGCGGATCTTATCCACAGGCAGTGGCTTGTCCCACAGGTCGTAGACCTTGAGCAAACGTTGCGAGTGCGGATCGAGGTCATGCGGGTCCGGGGTTGTAGGCAGCGGGATATCGGCATCGTCGTACAAATCCCAGAAAGCCTTGGGAATGGTGTACGGATCGTGCGGGTGAGTCATCGAAACGGTCAGGCAGAACGGCTGGTCGCCATCCTCGCGGATATGGTCGAACAGGTACTGCTGGGCCTTGAACACCACCTCTTCGTCGAAATCCAGTTGATTGGTGCGTACGCACGGACCGGCCTGCAGCACCGACGACATGTTGTGATACCAGGTCGGGCGCACGTCCGGTTCATCCCAGTTTACCGCCCAGCCATAGTCGGCCGGGTAAATGTCACTGGTCAGGCGTTCTTCGTAGCCGTGCAACTGGTCTGGCCCGCAGAAATGCATCTTGCCCGACAGGGCTGTGCGGTAGCCGAGGCGGCGCAAGTAGTGGGCGTAGGTCGGTACGTCAGCGGGGAAATCGGCGGCGTTGTCGTAGGCGCCGATCTTGCTCGGCAACTGGCCGCTGACCAGTGTGAAACGCGATGGCGCGCACAATGGGCTGTTGCAATAGGCGGAGTCAAACACCACGCCTTGTGCGGCGAGGCGACTGAGATTGGGCAGTTTGATGGGCGATGGGCCGTAGAACGGCAACATTGGCGCGGCCATTTGATCGGCCATGATGAAAAGAATGTTCTTGCGCTTCATGTGATCGCGGCATTCCATAGTGGATGTTTATGCGAGAGTGCTGGCGTTGAGAATGAAACCCTCGCACCTTGCGGTAAAGCCCATGCGCGGCAATGACTAGGATAAGCACAGCTTATGTATGACGCCCTTGGTGACCTGTCACTGGATCTGCTTCGCGCCTTCGAAGCGGCGGCCCGTCAGCGCAGCTTCACAGCGGCGGCGGTTGAACTGGGCACCACGCAACCGGCCATCAGCCAGCAGATCAAGCGCCTGGAAGAACAACTGGCAACACGGCTATTCGACCGCATTTATCGCGGAATCGAACTGACAGAGGCTGGGCAGATTCTTTTTGAGCAGGTTCAGCTCGGTTTGCAGAATATCGACGCAGGATTGAGCGCAATCAGCGCACAGCAACAGCATGAAGTGCTGCAGGTGGCCACGGATTTTGCCTTCGCCGCCTATTGGTTGATGCCGCGTCTGCACCGCTTTCACGCGGCCAATCCGCAGGTGGATGTCAGCCTGGTCACCAGTGAACGCAGCCATAACATGCTACGTACCGATATCGATGTGGCGGTGCTGTTCGGCGATGGCCGCTTCAAGCAGGGTGAAAGCCATTGGCTGTTCAGCGAGGAAGTGTTTCCGGTGTGCAGCCCGCAGTTGTTGAGCGAGCGTCCACTGCCCTTGCCAGCCAAGGCATTGCTGGAGTTTCCTTTGTTGCACCTGCGTGGGGAACACAGCAGTAACTGGTTCGACTGGAGTGGTGTGTTCCGCGAGCTGGGTATTACCTCGCCCCCGGCGCCCGGGCAGTTGCGCTTCGATAATTACACCTTGCTGATTCAGGCGGCGATTGGCGGCCAGGGCGTGGCCATCGGCTGGCGCCACCTTGTGGATAACTTGCTGGCGCAAGGGTTGTTGTGTCGACCGATCGGCGAAACGGTGATGTCGAGGCTGGGTTACTACGTGGTTCTGCCCCAGCGCAAAAGACGCGGAGCATTGATCCAGCAGTTTGTGGATTGGTTGATGGCGGAACAGGCCTGCAGTGCGCAATCGCTCAACGGCCTGACGCTGCCGTCCATTGCGGTTTAACTGTCGGTTGCGATGAAGTTGACGTGCTCGCCGATGTGCAGGTTCAGGTGCAATTCATCGGCAATGCCCACGGCAGTGCGGGCCAGCCGTTTGAGCGGTTCAGCCAACCCCGGTTCGGGGGTGCCACCGATGTTGGCAAAGTGTTCGATGGTCAGCCCTGGTACCCCGCGCGGTTCGTTAACCAGCGTCCACTTCAAAGGACTGCTTTGCAGTGCCTCGCGGATTTCCTCAGCGGCGTGACGTTGCAAGCTATCCTCGGTTTCCGGGTCGTCCAGCACGTCGAAATCACCCACCAGAAACAATCGGGCGATGTTTGCTGCCTGCATGCCATCGATGAGCGCATCCACTGCCAGCACCTGCTCGACCGGGCCGGGCACGATGGCTTTTTCCACGTGTTCGCTATTGAACGGTAACCCTGGTGCGTCCAGTAAGCAGATAACCACTGAACTGCCGGCCACACTCTGCTTGACCCGTTGCGCGTCGAACAGGTCGCCAGTCTTGGTGCGCAGCCCCGGACGGGGTGCCAGCGCCGTCAGGTCATCGAGAATCGCGATCACTTCATGCTGGCGTCGCAGCATTTCAGCCATCAGCGCACTGCCCAGGCTACTCATGGCACCATAAAGCACCACTTTCACGACGGGGGTTTCGGCATTTTTCATGGCTGGGCTTCCTGTTTTCCAGCGTCTGTATAACGTTTGACCCGCAGGAAACGGCGAGGGTTCGAACAACTTTCAGAGGGATTCAGATGCAGCAGATAACGGGCTACCACGCCCACGTTTATTTCGATGCCAACACGATCTCGCAGGCGCGAGCCTTATGTGAACGGGCGGCGCAATTGTTTCCATTGAAAATGGGCCGCGTGCACGAGCGCCCGGTCGGTCCGCACCCGGACTGGAGCTGCCAGTTGGCGTTCGAACCGCAGGTGCTGGGCGACGTGCTGCCGTGGCTGGCGCTGAACCGCAAGGGGCTAGTGGTGTTCCTGCACCCGGACACCGGCGACGATTTGCTTGACCACACCGAGCACGCGATCTGGATGGGCGCGATTCGGCCGTTGGACCTGTCTGTTTTTTGATCAGAGTGTTTCTTCAGCCTCACCGGGCAAATGTTCGTCCAGATGCAGCCACGGCAAGCGGCTGTCGGTCCAGATGTGCCGCTCGGCTGGTGCTTGCTCAGGATGGTCGAGAGTGGCGATGGTCAGGTCGATGCTTTCCGGGCTTAGTTGCGTCGCTAGTGCCAGTTGCGCCCCACAGTGGCCGCAGAAATATCGCGCACAGGTGGATGAAGATTCGTACCGCGACGGCGTCCCGGCCAGCCATTGAAAGGCGGATGCCGGCACGGTTATCCAGGTAGTCACGATGCCGCCGCTGACCCGTCGGCAAATCGAACAATGACAGTGGGCGATATCGTGCAGCGGCCCGCTGAATTGATAGCGCAGTTGCCCGCAATGGCAGCCGCCGGTGTGAAGCTCGCCCATGTTCAACCTCCTGCCCTGTGTTCAGGGACTTGAAACCCAATCCGACGATCGGTTGCACATCCGGTCCTTGCTTTCATTGGCGAAAGCTGGCTGAAAGCTTCCCCGATTAGGATCGCCCCCACTACCGGCAACAGACCGGTTGGCCAATGCCAGCGTTTTATCGCTCGCACAGCCCATTTAACAACAACAATGGTGATTCTGATGTCCTCTTCCATCCGCCGCTTCGCTGCAACTCCGCCCGTACGTCTCGTGCTTCCCGTTCTGCGCTGATCCCGCCTGATCCGCCCATTCCCTAGCCGCGCTACGCCTGGAGTATTCCCATGCTGACTTTCCTTGGCTTCGCCATGGTCATCACGTTCATGTTCCTGATCATGACCAAGCGCCTGTCCGCGCTGATCGCCCTGATCATCATTCCAATCATCTTTGCCCTGTTCGGCGGTTTTTCGCCGAAGATCGGTCCGATGATGCTCGAAGGCATTACCAAGCTTGCGCCAACCGGCGTGATGCTGATGTTCGCTATCTTGTACTTTGCCCTGATGATCGACTCCGGCCTGTTCGACCCGGCCGTGCGCAAGATCCTCAAACTGGTCAAGGGCGACCCGCTGAAGGTTTCGGTCGGCACCGCCGTTCTGGCGCTCGTTGTCTCCCTCGATGGTGACGGCGCGACCACTTACATGATCTGCGTGGCCGCCATGCTGCCGCTCTACAGCCGTATCGGCATGAGCCCGCGAATCATGGCCGGCCTGATCATCCTCGCCGGTGGCGTGATGAACATGACCCCATGGGGTGGCCCGACTGCTCGCGCCGCCAGTGCGTTGCATGTGGATCCTTCCGACATCTTCGTACCGATGATTCCTGCGATGCTGGCTGGTGTGGTGGCGATCCTGGTCATTGCCTACTTCTACGGCAAGCGTGAACGTGCGCGTCTGGGTGAACTGCACCTGGTGGGCGATGAAATCGACCACAGTGAAATCAGCGTTTCGCAGTTCCCGGATGCCCGTCGTCCGAAGCTGATCTGGTTCAACGGCGCCCTGACCCTGGCCTTGATGTGCACCCTGATCGCCGGCCTGCTGCCGTTGCCGGTACTGTTCATGGTGGCGTTCAGTATCGCCATGATCGTCAACTACCCTTGCCTGCAACAGCAGAAGGATCGCGTCGCGGCTCACGCCGGTAGCGTACTGGCGGTGGTCGGGTTGATCTTTGCGGCCGGTATCTTCACCGGTATCCTGACCGGCACCGGGATGGTCGACGCCATGTCGAAGAGCCTGTTGGCGGTGATTCCGGACTTCCTCGGCCCGTACCTGGCAGTGATCACGGCGTTGGTAAGCATGCCGTTCACTTTCTTCATGTCGAACGATGCATTTTATTACGGCGTGTTACCGGTACTTGCCGAAGCCGCCAGCCATTACGGTATAACCGCAGTGGAAATGGCACGTGCCTCGATCGTCGGTCAGCCCGTCCACCTGTTGAGCCCGCTGGTTCCATCGACCTACCTGTTGGTGGCCCTGGCTGGCATCGACTTCGGTGACCACCAGCGCTTCACCCTGAAGTGGGCAGTGCTGGTTTGTATCTGCATACTGATTGCTGCACTGCTGTTGGGGACTTTCCCGGTGTTCAGCACTCTATAAGCCCAAGACTCACCACAACGGGTCCAGGCTTCGCTGTTTGAAGCCCGGGCCCGTTGTGGTTTAACAATCGCTCAAAGGAATACACATGGAATGGCTGACCAACCCTGAAATCTGGGTTGCCTTCTTCACCCTGACCGCCCTGGAAATCGTCCTGGGTATCGATAACATCATCATGATTTCGATCCTGGTCAGCCGCATGCCCAAACACATGCAGGCGCGCACCCGGATTTTCGGTCTGGCGCTGGCCATGATCACGCGAATCCTGCTTCTGCTGTCGATCACCTGGGTCATGCGCCTGACGGCGGACCTGTTCGTAGTATTCGGCCAGGGTATTTCCGGACGCGACCTGATCCTGTTCTTCGGTGGTCTGTTCCTGTTGTGGAAAAGCTCGCAAGAGATGTACCACGCGCTGGAAGGTGAAGACGAAACCAACGAAGAGCCTTCGGGCAAGGGCGGCAACTTCCTCTACACCATCATCCAGATCGCGATCATCGACATCGTGTTCTCCCTGGACTCGGTGATCACCGCAGTCGGCATGGTCTCCCACGTACCGGTCATGGTCGCGGCAATCATCGTGGCCGTACTGGTGATGATGTGGGCATCTGGCACCATCAGTGAGTTCATCGACAAGCACCCGTCGCTGAAGATGCTGGCGCTGTCGTTCCTGCTGATCGTCGGTACGGTGCTGATTGCCGAATCCCTGGATGTGCACGTGCCAAAAGGCTACGTCTACTTCGCCATGGCGTTCTCGCTGGCGGTGGAAGCGATCAACATCAGGATGCGCACTGCCATCGCGAAAAAGAAGAAACAGCAGGATCCGGTAAGGCTGCGCAAGGACATTCCGGGCCAGTAACCCGGTAGCGGTAAATACGCAAAACCTGTGGGAGCGAGCTTGCTTGCGATGGTGGTCTGTCAGTCAACGTCAAAGTTGAATCTGATGGCCTCATCGCGAGCAAGCTCGCTCCCACAGTGTTTTGTGTGGCTGGAAGATCGCTCTTTTCATGACAGTTTTGTTTCAATCGCGTCTTTGGCTATGCGATGCTGGCGCGCAGACCGTTAGCCAACTACAGCTTAAGTACAGAACGTAGAACGTCGCGCGGTACCGTCAACTTGCTCCTTTGGGGCGCTACACCACAGGGGGTCATTATGCTCACCCTGCTCAATTTGCTTTCTGCCGTGGCCCTGCTGATCTGGGGCACGCACATCGTCCGAACCGGCATCCTGCGGGTCTACGGCACCAACTTGCGCCATGTCATCAGCCATAACATGTCCAACCGCTGGCTGGCTTTCCTCTCCGGGATCGCCGTGACGGCGATGGTCCAGAGCAGCAACGCCACCGCCATGCTGGTCACCTCCTTTGTCGGCCAGGGCCTGATGGCGCTTACGCCAGCGTTGGTCACCATGCTCGGTGCCGATGTCGGTACGGCCCTGATGGCGCGGGTGCTGACGTTCGATCTGTCGTGGTTGTCGCCGTTGCTGATTTTTGCCGGGGTGATTTTCTTTCTGTCGCGCAAGCAGACCCGACTCGGGCAGATGGGCCGTGTCGCCATTGGCTTGGGGTTGATCATTCTGGCGCTGCAACTGATTGTTGAAGCCGCGCACCCGATTACCCATGCCAAAGGGGTGAAGGTGATTTTCGCCTCGCTCACCGGCGATATCCTGCTCGACGCCCTGGTCGGCGCGCTGTTCGCGATGCTTTCCTATTCCAGCCTGGCCGCTGTATTGCTCACCGCGACCCTGGCGGGCGCCAACGTGATCAGCCTGCCGGTGGCCATCGGGCTCGTGATCGGCGCCAATATCGGCAGCGGCATACTCGCGTTCCTCAGCACCAGCATGCAGAACGCCGCCGGGCGCCAAGTGGCGCTGGGCAGCCTGCTGTACAAACTGATTGGTCTTTTACTGATCATTCCAGTGCTCGATCCGCTGGTGCACTGGCTCGATGGCCTGGATTTCAGCCCTCAGGAAATGGTCATTGGCTTTCACCTGCTCTACAACATCGCGCGTTGCCTGATCTTGCTGCCCAGTGTTGGGCCGATGGCCAGGTTTTGTGCCTGGGTGCTGCCGGAGCGCCCGCTAGTCAACGGTACGGCCAAGCCCCGACACCTTGACCCCACGGCGTTGGTCACCCCCGGTTTGGCGCTGGCCAACGCAGCCCGGGAAACCCTGCGCATGGGCGACCTGATCGACAACATGCTCGAAGCCATGCTCGACGTGTTGCGCGGAAAGCAAACCGCCGTCACCCAGGAAATGCGGCGCCTGACCGACGATGTCGAAGCGCTCTACAGCGCGATCAAGTTGTATCTGGCGCAAATGCCCCGGGAAGATCTCAGCGATCAGGACAGCCGGCGTTGGGCGGAAATCATCGAACTGGCGATCAACCTGAAACTGGCCAGCGACTTGATCGAACGCATGCTGCGCAAGGTCCAGCAGCAGAAAACCTCGCAGCGCCGGTCGTTTTCCGAAGTGGGGCTGGACGAATTGACCGGGCTGCAAACTCAGTTGATTTCCAACCTGCGGCTCGGGATGTCGGTGTTTCTCAGTGGCGACCCGGAAAGTGCCCGCCAGCTGGTGCGTGAAAAACGTCGTTTCCGCGCACAGGAACGGCGCCTGGCTCACGCTCATGTCAGCCGCTTGCAACGTAAAATCGTGCAAAGTATCGAAACCAGTTCGTTGCACCTGGAGCTGATCGCCGACATGAAGCGTCTTAATTCGCTGTTTTGCAGCAGTGCCTACGTGGTGCTGGAAACATCGGACACAGGTGCGCTGGTGGTCGACGATTTGAGCGACATCACTCATTCACCCTGAACGTCCACAGTTGCCTGAAGTCTGTTGAACTTACGCTAGCCGTACGGAAGCTCGTTATGCGTTGTCTGTTGTTCGCCTGCCTGTTGCTTGGTTCATTCCCGTCATTCGCCCTGGATCGCTTCCAGGTCGAGGGCTACACCCTGCGCAACGGTTTGCAGTTGCTGCTCAAACCCGGCACTGACCACGGGCATGTGGCGATCCGGCTGGTGGTCGGCGTTGGCCTGGACGATTTCAAGTGCGAAGAAAAGGAGTTGCCGCATCTGCTGGAACACTTGTTGTTCAGCGGTATCGACGCCAGCGGCGAAGGCGGCCTGGAAGAAAGCATGCAGGCTCTGGGCGGCGAGTGGAACGCGTTCACCAGTAATGCCGATACGACTTTCGTCATCGAAGCCCCGGCGAAAAACCAGCGCAAGGTGCTCGACCTGTTGCTGGCGCTGCTGACCCAGACCCGCTTCGACGACAGCGCCATTAACGCGGCCAAGCAAGTGGTCGAGCGTGAAGACGGCGGCCATTACTCGCACCTGCAACGCTGGCTCGATCGTCAGGACCTCGGCCACACGGCCAGCAAACAACTGGCCGTGGAGTTGGGCCTCAAATGCCCGGAGCGTGCGCAAGTCGATGACCTGACCCGTGAACAACTGGAGCAGGTGCGCAAGGACTGGTATGCGCCGAACAACATGACCCTGATCGTGGTCGGCGACCTCGACAAGTTGCTGCCAGCCTATCTGGAACGGGAGTATGGCGCGCTGGAAGCGATCACCCCTGGCGAGCATCCGCCGCTGCCGCAAATCCAGGTCAGCGCCACCCATGAGCGCACCTTGACCCACAGTCTGGTCGGCAACGGCGCCAAGTTGCACTGGCTGGTGCCGGAGCCGGTACTGGAGGATGGGCACGATGAAACCTTCGATTTGCTCAAGGACTATCTGGATTGGGCGCTTTATCGCCAGTTACGCCTGGCTCACGGTTTGTCCTACGGCCCGTGGGCGGAGCGCGAGGTGTTCGGCGGCGTGGGTTTCATGAGCCTCAACGCCGACCTTGAGCGCGACGCCGTGGCCGATGCCGAACAAGTACTCGAGGACCTGAAGGCCGGCCTGCTCAAGGACGGCCTCAATGCCGACACCTTCAACCGCCTCAAGCAGGCCGCGATTGCCCGCCAGGCCTGGGCCGTACAAGGCAACAGCGCGTTGGCCGACTACTACTGGAGCGCCATCGGTAACTACGAGGACGGTCACTTCACCAACCCGGCCCGGGAGCTGCAAGGGGTGAGCCTGGAAGAAGCGAACAAGGCCGTGCGTGAATTGCTCCTGCAACCGGGGTATTTGCGGATCGAGAAGCCTTTGTTCAGTTATGACCAGTTGATGTGGCTGGTGGTCGGTGGGGTGGGCTTGATCGTGTTGATGTTGGTGGGCTGGCGTTTGCACAGCAGGAAGTAACCATTCCATGTGACAACGGACTGAGAGGCCTTGCCGGTTCCCTGTGGGAGCGAGCTTGCTCGCGATAGCGGATTGTCAGCCGCCGAAAATGTTGGATGTGCCGGCCTCATCGCGAACCCTCGCCACAGCGCCGCACCAGCGGTACCCTGTCGAGGTTTTTTCCTACGACGACTGTGAAACCACCGAATGCAAAACCTATCCCTTTTCGTACAGCGCATCCTTGATTTGATGAAGCGGTACCCTGGGGTCATTGCGCTCTTTGGTTTCATCTCCGGGGTGGGCAGTTTCATTCTGGTCGATCGCCAGCAAGGCCTGGCGAGCTGGATCACCACCATCATGCTGATCAGCTGGATCTGGCTGATGCTGGAAAACAGCCTGACCAAGCTGTTCACGCGCATCTTCAAGCGCGAAATACCGGAACCGTTGTTGCGTTACGCAACGCAGATGATCCATCAGGAAAGCCTGTTCTTTGTCCTGCCGTTCTTCTTCATCACCACGACGTGGAACAGCGGCCAGTTGTTTTTCACCGGGTTGCTGGGCGTCGCGGCGCTGATTTCGATCGTCGACCCGCTCTACTACAAGTGGCTGGCTCCACGGCGCTGGGCGTTTCTGGCCCTGCACACCCTGACCCTGTTCGCCGCGCTGCTCACCGCATTGCCGGTGATCATGCACCTGACCACCGCGCAAAGTTTCAAATGGGCACTGGGTATCTCGGTGCTGCTGTCGTTCCCGAGCCTGGCGTCGATCTTCCCGATTCGTACCCTGCGCAATGCGCTGGCGATATTGAGTATCACCCTGGGCATCGGCGCCGTTGGTTGGGAGCTGCGCTCGTGGGTGCCGCCGGCGACGCTGTGGATGACCGACGTGGCCATCAGTACGCAAATGCAGGATCGCACACCTGGCGCCAGTCTCGACGAAGTCAGCGCCGAACAGATCCGTAATGGCGGGCTTTACGCGTACACCGCGATCAACGCCCCGCGTGGCCTGGACGAGCGGATTTATCACGTCTGGCAGTTCAACGGTAAAGAGGTCGACCGCATCCCCCTGGATATTCGTGGCGGGCGCAAGGAAGGTTACCGGGCCTGGACCCACAAGCAGAACTTCCCGGGCAACCCGGCCGGCAAATGGCAGGTTCGGGTCCTGACCGAAGATGGCCAGGTCATTGGCGTGCTTCGCTTCAAGGTCACGGACAGCACAGCGATCAAAGAAAAGTAGTCCGGTTCGTGCTATTACGTAGAGCTGCGTAATCACTGAACAAGCACGGAGCTTATGATCAGCAGCACGATGGCCGGCAACGCCCGATTGGACTCCTCGATTACCCCTGCGCGGTTGCGGGTGACGGGCGACTGGACGCTTGCCCATTACGCTGACCTCAAGCTGTTGAGCGAAAAACTCCACGGCCAGTACGACGCCAACACCCCCATCGACCTCAATGGTCTCGGCGCCCTCGACACCGCCGGTGCCTCGCTGTTGGTCGAGCTGCTCGGCTCCGAGCGCCTCGGTCGCTCTGCCGAACATCCTGATTGCACACTCCCTGCCGCGGATCGGGCGTTGCTGCAAACCGTCTACTGCTCGTTGACCGATTTCTGCGTACCGATCAAGGAGCCGGAAGTCAGCGTTTCCATTCAGTTGCTGACCCGCATTGGCCGCGCGGTGGACACTGTCTGGCAGGACACCCTGCAACTGCTGGGTTTCGTCGGACTGATCATCGAAACCATCGTCCGCGGCCTGTTCCGTCCCAAGCGCTGGCGCGTCACGCCGATGATCGCTCATATCGAACAGACCGGTCTCGACGCCGCCCCCATCGTTGCGTTGCTGACTTTTCTGGTGGGCGCCGTGGTGGCGTTTCTCGGGTCGACGGTGCTGGCCACTTTCGGCGCCACCGTCTTCACCGTGGACCTGGTGGGGTTTGCCTTCTTGCGCGAATTCGGTGTGCTGCTGACCGCGATCCTGATGGCCGGGCGCACCGCCAGTGCGTTCACGGCGCAAATCGGTTCGATGAAGGCCAACGAGGAAATCGACGCTATCCGCACCCTGGGCCTCGACCCCGTAGAGTTGCTGGTGGTGCCGCGGGTCCTGGCGTTGCTGATCGCCCTGCCGATGCTGACTTTCCTGGCGATGCTGTCAGGGATTATCGGCGGTGCCGTGGTCTGCGCGGTGGCGCTGGATATCTCGCCAGCGATGTTCCTGTCGCTGCTGCAAACGGACATCGGCGTTCAGCACTTTCTGGTGGGGATCGTCAAAGCGCCGGTGTTCGCCTTCCTCATCGCCGCCATCGGTTGCCTCGAAGGCTTCAAGGTCAGTGGCAGCGCTGAGTCTGTGGGCGCGCACACCACGTCGAGTGTGGTGCAGTCGATTTTCGTGGTGATCGTGATGGATGCGATCGCCGCGATGTTTTTCATGGAGATGGGTTGGTGAGTCGTATCCCCAGAGCGCCCTCCGAGGCGGTGATTGAAGTCCGTGGGTTGTGCAACCGTTTTGGAAGCCAGAGCGTGCACGAGAACCTCGACCTGGACTTGTACAAGGGCGAGATCCTCGCCGTGGTCGGCGGCTCCGGCAGCGGCAAGTCGGTGCTGCTGCGCAGCATTGTCGGGTTGCGCCAGCCCAGCGAAGGCGTGGTGAAAGTTTTCGGGAAAAACCTGCCAACCTTGTCCGAGCACGAGCGTTCGCT
This sequence comes from Pseudomonas sp. GW821-FHT12A04, assembly GCF_058807755.1. NCBI lineage: Bacteria > Pseudomonadati > Pseudomonadota > Gammaproteobacteria > Pseudomonadales > Pseudomonadaceae > Pseudomonas > Pseudomonas sp. GW821-FHT12A04. The sequence goes on along the minus strand of NZ_JBXAQZ010000002.1, from coordinate 62,917 downwards.
GGTGGAGCGGCGATTCGGCGTGCTGTTCCAGAAAGGCGCGCTGTTCTCTTCACTGACGGTGACCGAGAACGTCGCCCTGCCGCTGATCGAACACGCCGGCTTGAGCCGCAACGACGCCGAGCACCTGGCGGCGGTGAAAATGGCCTTGGCCGGGTTACCGCTGTCGGCCGCAGAGAAGTACCCCTCGTCGCTGTCCGGCGGCATGATCAAGCGCGCCGCGCTGGCCCGGGCATTGGCACTGGACCCGGACATCCTGTTTCTCGACGAACCCACCGCCGGTCTCGACCCGATCGGCGCCGCCGCGTTCGACCAATTGATCCTGACCCTGCGCGATGCTTTGGGCCTGAGTGTCTTTCTGGTGACCCACGATCTCGACACGCTCTACACCATCACTGACCGGGTAGCGGTGCTGGCGCAGAAAAAAGTGCTGGTGGCGGACGCCATCGACAAGGTTTCGGAAACCAACGATGCGTGGATTCACGAATACTTCCATGGCCCTCGTGGCCGCGCGGCATTGACGGCCGCCCAACAGCTCAACGAGGTCTGACATGGAAACCCGAGCCCATCATGTATTGATCGGCCTGTTCACCGTGATTGTGGTGACGGCCGCGCTGCTGTTCGGCCTGTGGCTGGCCAAGTCCAGTGTCGACACCGAGTTCAAGGACTACGAGGTCGTGTTCAACGAGGCGGTCAGCGGTTTGTCCCAAGGTAGTTCGGTACAGTACAGCGGGATCAAGGTCGGCGACGTGATCTCGCTGCGCCTGGACCCGAAAGACCCGCGCCGGGTGCTGGCGCGAATTCGCTTGGCCGGCGATACCCCAGTCAAGGAGGACACCCAGGCCAAACTGGCCCTGACCGGCGTCACCGGGACTTCGATCATCCAACTCAGCGGCGGCACACCACAGAGCCCGACGCTCAAGGGCAAGGGCGGTAACCTGCCGACCATCGTCGCCTCGCCCTCGCCCATCGCCCGGCTGCTCAACGACAGCGAAGACCTGATGGCCGGGGTGAGTACGCTGATGCATAACGCCAACCTGATGTTCTCCACGGAAAACATCGAGCGCATCAGCAACACCCTGGAGCACCTGGAGCAAACCACCGGGGCCATTGCCGATCAGCGCGGCGATATCCGCCAGACCATGCAGCAACTGGCCTCGGTGGGTAAGCAGGCCAACACCATGCTGGAGCAGACGACGGCGTTGATGCGCAATGCCAACGGGCTGCTCAACGAGCATGGCAAGGAAGCGCTGGGCAGTGCCGAGCAGGCGATGAAGTCGCTGCAGGAGAGCAGCGCCACCCTCAACAAACTGATCACCGCCAATCAGGATTCGCTCAACAGCGGCATGCAAGGCCTTAATGGCCTGGGCCCGGCGGTCCGTGAGATGCGCGAAACCCTGAGTTCGTTGCGCACCATTACCACACGCCTGGAAGCCAACCCCAGCGGTTACCTGCTGGGCAGTGACAAGACCAAGGAATTTACGCCATGAAGCTGATTCGGATTGCCCTCCTCGCTGGCTTCACATTGATCAGTTCGTGCTCGATCCTGCCCAAGCCCGAGCCCTTCGAGGTCTATCGATTGCCGTCGGCCCAGAGCGCATCGGCCAGCCATGGCACGCCGCAGCGCTGGTCGCTGCGCCTGAGCAAATTCCAGTCCAGCGAAGCGTTGAACAGTCCGAACATTGCCGTAATTCCCCAGGGCGATGTGATCAGCCACTACAAGGGTTCACGCTGGAGCGACCCGGCGCCGGTGCTGGTGCGCAATCGTCTGCTGGAAGGTTTCCAGCATGACGGGCGGGTGCCGCTGCTGAGCACCGATGACAGCATTTTCCAGACCGATCTTGAATTGGGCGGTAGCCTGCAGGCGTTCCAGACTGAATACCAAGGCTCGAATGCCAGCGCGGTCGTGCGTCTGGATGCATTGCTGGTGCGCAGTTACGACCAGCGCATCCTCGCCAGCCGCCGCTTTGAAGTGCGCCAGCCACTCAGTGAAGTGCAGGTCCCGGCGGTGGTGGCCGGGTTCGGTCAGGCGAGTGATCAGTTGACCGTGCAGGTGGTGAGCTGGGCGGTTGAGCAAGGACAGAAACTCGCCCCGCCGCCCAGACCTTGAGGACTTGCGCAGCCCTGTGGGAGCGAGCTTGCTCGCGATGACTGAGGCACCTTCACAATCAATGTGCCTGACACACCGCTATCGCGAGCAAGCTCGCTCCCACAGTTGACTTGTGTCGGCCTGATCAGCTCGGCAAAAACGCCTGATGCAACTCTTCCAGCGTCTCAAAGTGATACGCCGGCGCTTCGGCGCTCAACTCTTCATGGCTGCCGAACCCGTAACCTACCGCCGCCGCGTCCAGGCCATTGCTGCGTGCGCCGATCAGGTCGTGCTTGCGGTCGCCGATCATCAAAGTGTTGGCCGGGTCCAGGTTTTCTTCGGCCATCAGGTGAGCGATCAGCTCGACCTTGTTGGTCCGGGTGCCGTCCAGTTCGCTGCCGTAAATCACCTTGAAGTGTTTGGCAAAATCGAAATGCCGGGCGATTTCCCGGGCGAACACCCACGGTTTCGAGGTCGCGATGTACAGCTGTCGGCCTTGCCCGCTCAGGGTTTCCAGTAGTGGCGTGACACCATCGAACACCCGGTTTTCGTAGAGGCCGGTGACCTTGAAGCGCTCGCGGTAGAAATTCACCGCTTCCCAGGCCCTGGCTTCATCGAAGTCGTAGAACTGCATGAATGCCTGCAACAGCGGCGGGCCGATGAAGTGTTCGAGTCTGGCCAGGTCCGGCTCATCGATACCCAGTTTGCTCAGGGCGAACTGGATCGAACGAGTAATGCCCTCACGTGGGTCGGTCAGGGTGCCATCGAGGTCGAACAAAACGGTTTGGTAATGCATGTCGAATCCTGAATAAGGGGCCGGGTCAAAGCTGGTCGTAGCCTTCGGCCAGATGCAGGTCCTTGAGCTTCACGTAGTTCGCCGCGCTGTAGGTGAAAAACGCGCGTTCCTTGTCAGTCAGCGGACGGATCTGCTTCACCGGGCTGCCCACATACAGGAAGCCGCTTTGCAGATGCTTGCCCGGCGGCACCAGGCTGCCGGCACCGATGATCACCTCATCGTCGACCACCGCACCGTCCATGACGATGCTGCCCATGCCGATCAACACCCGGCTGCCCACCGAACAGCCATGCAGCATGACCTTGTGGGCGATGGTCACGTCATCGCCGATCAGCAACGGAAAGCCGTCCGAGTTGAACGGCCCGGCGTGGGTGATGTGCAACACGCAGCCATCCTGCACGCTGGTGCGCGCGCCGATGCGGATTCGGTGCATGTCGCCACGGATCACTGTCAGCGGCCAGACCGAGCTGTCTTCGCCGATTTCAACGTCGCCGATCACCACCGCCGAGCCGTCGACAAAAGCGCCTTTACCCAGCAGCGGCGTGTGGTTCTGATACTTGCGAAGGTTCACGATAGGGTTTCTCTCTATTGCTGATAGCTGCGGTGAACGTCGATTGTAATTAAGATGGCTGCATGTTTCTCCAGCCAAGGTATCAACCGTGAGCGTGAACAACCCTCTTTTGCAGTCCTATGACCTGCCGCCGTTCTCCGCCATCCGCGCCGAACACGTACAACCGGCCATTGAACAGATCCTGGCTGACAACCGTGCCGCTATCGTCGAGATCCTCAAGACCCAGGTCAAGCAGCCAACGTGGGCTGGCCTGGTGCTGGCGATGGACGAACTCAACGACCGTCTGGGCGCCGCCTGGAGCCCGGTCAGCCACCTCAATGCCGTGTGCAACAGCGCCGAACTGCGTGAAGCCTACGAGTCGTGCCTGCCGGCCTTGAGCGCCTATTCCACTGAAATGGGTCAGAACCGCGAACTGTTCCAGGCTTTCGAAGCCCTGGCCAGCAGCCCGGAGGCCGCCGGCTTCGACGTGGCGCAGAAAACTATCCTGGAACACTCCCTGCGTGACTTCCGTCTGTCGGGTATCGACCTGCCGGAAGCCGAACAAAAGCGTTACGCCGAAGTGCAGAGCAAACTGTCTGAACTGGGCAGCCGTTTTTCCAACCAGTTGCTCGATGCCACTCAGGCCTGGACCAAGCACATCACCGATGAAGCCGCCCTCGCCGGCCTGACCGATTCGGCCAAAGCGCAAATGGCCGCCGCGGCTCAGGCCAAGGATCTGGACGGCTGGCTGATCACCCTGGAATTCCCGAGCTATTACGCGGTGATGACCTACGCCCAGGACCGCGCGCTGCGTGAAGAAGTCTACGCCGCGTACTGCACCCGGGCGTCGGACCAGGGGCCGAATGCCGGCCAGAACGACAACGGCCCGGTCATGGAAGAAATCCTCGACCTGCGTCAGGAACTGGCAAAACTCTTGGGGTTCAGCAGTTTCTCCGAGTTGAGCCTGGCGACCAAAATGGCCGAGTCCAGCGATCAGGTGCTGAGTTTCCTGCGCGACCTGGCCAAGCGCAGCAAACCGTTCGCTGCCCAGGATCTGGAACAGCTCAAGGCTTATGCCGCCGAACAGGGCTGCCCGGATCTGCAAAGCTGGGACAGCGGTTTCTACGGCGAAAAACTCCGTGAACAGCGTTACAGCGTCGCCCAGGAAGCCCTGCGCGCCTACTTCCCGATCGACAAGGTACTCAGCGGTCTGTTCGCCATCGTCCAGCGCCTGTACGGCATCGAGATTGCCGAGCAGAAAGGCTTCGACACCTGGCACCCGGATGTCCGCCTGTTTGAAATCAAGGAACACGGCCAGCACGTCGGCCGCTTCTTCTTCGACCTCTATGCTCGCGCCAACAAGCGTGGCGGCGCCTGGATGGATGGCGCCCGCGACCGTCGTCGCACCGCTGGTGGTGTATTGCAAAGCCCGGTAGCCAACCTGGTGTGCAACTTCACCCCGGCCGACAGCGGCAAGCCTGCGCTGCTGACCCACGACGAAGTCACCACCCTGTTCCACGAGTTCGGTCACGGTCTGCATCACCTGCTGACCCGCGTCGAGCATGCTGGCGTGTCCGGCATCAACGGCGTGGCTTGGGATGCGGTCGAGCTGCCGAGCCAGTTCATGGAAAACTGGTGCTGGGAGCCGGAAGGCCTGGCGCTGATTTCCGGTCATTATGAAACCGGCGAACCGCTGCCTCAGGACCTGCTCGGGAAGATGCTTGCGGCGAAAAACTTCCAGTCCGGCCTGATGATGGTGCGCCAACTGGAGTTCTCGCTGTTCGACTTCGAACTGCACGCCACCCACGGCGACGGCCGCAGCGTGCTGCAAGTGCTTGAAGGCGTGCGTGACGAGGTTTCGGTGATGCGTCCGCCGGCCTACAACCGCTTCCCCAACAGTTTTGCGCACATCTTCGCTGGAGGTTACGCCGCGGGTTACTACAGCTATAAGTGGGCTGAAGTGCTGTCGGCCGATGCGTTCTCGAAGTTCGAAGAAGAAGGCGTGCTCAACGCCGACACCGGTCGTGCGTTCCGCGAAGCAATCCTGGCCCGTGGCGGCTCCCAGGAGCCGATGGTGCTGTTCGTCGACTTCCGTGGTCGTGAGCCATCAATTGACGCACTCTTGCGCCACAGCGGCCTGAGTGAGGGCGCGGCAGCATGAGTGAGGGACCTGTGATTACGAAAAAACGCTTTATCGCCGGGGCGGTCTGCCCGGCATGCAGCGAGCCGGACAAATTGATGATGTGGAATGAAGACCAGGTCCCGCACCGAGAGTGCGTGGCCTGCGGTTACTCCGACACACTCAATGAGCAAGGGCTGTCGGTGCCCAAGGAGTTGGGTACGCGGGTGAACACCAGCGCCCCCAAACCTGCCGACACCAAGGTTCAGCCGGTTCAGTTCTTCCCGAATCCGAAGCTGAAGAAAAAGCCTGACGAACAAAATTGAGTGAAAAAAGCCCCCGTTGTGCAATGCAGCGGGGGCTTTTTTTATTCGATGTGAGCGGACTTGAACCAGCTCTTCATTGAACACGCAGCGAATGGGCTGGTGCTGCAATCGCCATTGGCCAGGGCCGTGCGCAGTTTTTCCACGTCGGCCTGCATCATGTAGCGAATTCCGTCCTTGAAGTGGGTGCTGTCGCCAAAGCCGCCCTGGGTCATTTCGTTCAGGGCCTCCTCCTTGGTCCAGCCCTGGATGACAGCCCGGTACATGGCGGCCATCAGGCCGGTACGGTCGGAACCGTGTTTGCAGTGCATCAGCACCGGGCCTTTGGCTTCGGCGGACCGAATGGCGCGCAAGGCCTTGAGCACATCGGCGTCATCCACATGGTTGGTGCGATAAGGCAGTTGTACTTGCGTGATACCTGGCGCGGACAACCAACTGGAGTCTGCTTCGGGCAGGAAATTGATCACAGTGCCCACCTTGAGTTTCTCCAGCAGCGGCACCGCGCCCTTGTCCGGCAAGGCGCTGCGATAGAGCGTCGGCGACATCTGGAAGAGGTTGTATTGCTTCTCTATCTGTTGAGCCCAGTCTGCTGGACGCTGCATCACACTGTCGTCAGCAAGTGCCGGTGTCAGGTTAGCGAGCACAACCAGCGACAAGCATATTGCAGATAAAAAACGTGGAAAAAGCATGCTTGAGCGACCGTTCAGAAAGGGACGGGAAGATGGTGGCAAGGATCAGCCATGCACGGTCAAAGGCCTGTGAGCTGACTGTCAAAGAATCGTGAAGTCCGCGCTCAGGTTATAGTTTCAGTTTGATGAAGGATTTGAGCAGCTCGTTCAGTCCGACCCCATAGTTAAACACCTGTCCAGTTAAAGGGTTGCGCTTGCGACCTTCAAAAGACGAGCCGGCATTCGCAGATTTAGTTTTGTACACACCGAGGCTATACAGTTGATGATCATCTTCGTCAATTTCAAATTCCTCAACGTCTACTCGAAGCTCGGGTGATTCAGCGGAAAGACGATAAAGGTACGCTATGCCCTCTGGGGCAATTATTTGTTGATGATAAAAAGCGAGTGCAAGTTGTGTAAGGGCGGCAATGTCCTTTTCGTCGATGCTATTGTCTGGAGTGACATTGATATCGGACCAAGGATCAAAATCGAGCTTTGAAGTCTTGCCTTCGTCTTTTATATGGAGTGTCACTGAGGGAGCGCCTGCGAGAATATCAGCGAATTGCTCCATTGTTTTGTTCGGATACTCGCCTGCCCTTATTAGCTTGATAATTACCTGCACACCTTTCGTCGTTTCTTTTTGTTGTAGATAAGCACCAGTTTTTATGAGCATTGACATTTTTATCCTCCAGGCTGTCTGGAATGCATGCGGGAGCCCGCATGCATTCGGCAATAGCACTTTCCAGTGATCGGAAAGCCAGGGCTCAGGGATTGACGATACTGGCATAAGCCTTTGCCAGCGCCTGTAACTTGGCTTTGTCGTCGGCATCGATGGTCCCGTCTCCATCGACATCCTTGCCCACGGTCCGGATGCTGAAAGAGTTGCCAAGGTCGGTGGAAGTGGCGGTGTAGTAAGTTGAGTCGACCAGCTTTTCAACTTGCATTTCATTTTCCGCATCCCAACTCAACTCTTTGCGAGCCAGTTGCAAAGAAACCAAGGTGTTGGGTTCCGAAGGATTTGGTCGCATGAGTTGAAGGAAAATACCGCGCTGATTAAAGAAAGACATTAATAAATCCTTTTATTTGATTGCTGTTGAGGGTATTGCCTGTTGGGTTGAATATACGGTTGGGTATTGAATCTAACCACTGACTATATGTTTCCTGAGTTTTCTGATTATCAATGAACAAGTAAGCATCATGATGCCCCTTTGTCAGATGAAGGGCTGAGCGGTACTGGTCGACAGGCAGTGAGTTGGGTACTGTATGGATATACAGATCAAGGAGTCCGCTGATGGTTAGCTCTCTGCCTCCCCGCGGCCGCGGCACCGCAACCAACCCGCACAACCGCTTTGCCCCCAGCCATTCGGTGGTTGAGGACGACGGCTGGTATCAGGAAGTACCGCTCACCCAGGGCACCGAGGTGAGCATTGAAACGGCGAAAACCATCATTACCCGCAATACGTCGCCGGACTTGCCCTTCGATCGATCGATCAATCCCTATCGCGGTTGCGAGCATGGCTGCATCTACTGCTACGCGCGGCCAAGCCATGCCTATTGGGACATGTCGCCCGGGCTGGATTTCGAGACAAAGCTGATCGCCAAGACCAACGCTGTGGATGTGTTGGAGCAACAACTGTCCAAACGCGGCTATCAATGTGCGCCGATCAACCTCGGCTCCAACACCGACCCCTATCAGCCGATCGAGCGTGAATACAGGATCACCCGGCATACCCTCGAAGTACTGCTGCGATATCGCCATCCCGTGACCATCGTCACCAAAGGCTCGCTGATACTTCGCGATTTGGACCTGCTGACCGAACTTGCACAGCAAAACCTGGTGGCGGTGATGATCAGCCTGACCACCCTGGACGACGATCTCAAACGCATCCTTGAACCCCGCGCCGCAGCGCCCAAGGCCCGGTTGCGGGCGATCAGGGTCATGCGCGAGGCGGGCATTCCGGTGGGCGTCCTGTGTTCACCGATGATTCCGATGATCAACGACAGCGAACTCGAAAGCCTGCTCGCCGAGGCTCACGACGCCGGAGCACAAAGCGCCGCCTACATGATGCTGCGTCTGCCGCTGGAAGTGGCGCCGCTGTTCGAAGAATGGCTGGGCGCCCACTATCCGCAACGGGCGGCGCATGTGCTGAGCCTGATTCGCCAGAGCCGTGGCGGTGAACTCTACGACAGCCGCTTTGGTGCTCGAATGCGCGGCGAAGGTCCCTTCGCCGACCTGCTGGCACAGCGTTTTGCCAAAGCCATCAAGCGCCTGGGGCTCAATCGCCGGGAAAGCTTTGACCTGGACTGCAATGCCTTTTGTCCGCCCGGTCGCCAAATGTCATTGATTTGAGGACAATTGGCCTATGGTTGAGTACTGAAGATCGCGCTTGCGTCTTAGGCTGGTCACGTTTTTTGTGACCTGCAACACGCATTCTAGAGCGTTTTATTCAGTTTCAATTAAGATTCGGCCGCTACCTTGTTCATCGAGTGACTGATGGGTCGAGATGTTTGGCCTGGATGTTTTTTAACCAGCCACTGGCTTCACACCGGACCACACGGGATGACTCCCTGAGCCCGCCAATGAGGATGAATTGATGAGTGACAAGGATAAACAGCCGTTGGCTGCGTCGGCTTCAGCCCAACCCGAGGCCGAAACCGCCGATGCAGCGTTGCAGCATATCGTTGACGGCTTTTTGCATTTTCATCATGAGATCTTTCCTCAACAGGAAGAGCTCTTCAAGAAACTCGCCACGGCCCAGCGGCCACGAGCGATGTTCATCGCCTGCGCCGATTCGCGCATCGTTCCCGAGTTGATTACCCAGAGCTCCCCCGGCGACCTGTTCGTGACCCGTAACGTCGGCAACGTCGTGCCGCCTTACGGGCAAATGAACGGTGGTGTTTCCACGGCCATCGAGTACGCCGTACTGGCTCTTGGGGTGCATCACATCATCATTTGCGGGCATTCCGACTGCGGCGCCATGCGCGCGGTGCTCAACCCGGACAGTCTGGAAAAAATGCCCACGGTCAAAGCCTGGCTGCGTCATGCCGAAGTGGCCAAAACCATGGTGCAAGAGAACTGCAACTGCTCCAGCGAAAGCGAAAGCATGCACATCCTCACTGAAGAGAATGTGATCGCCCAGTTGCAGCATCTGCGCACCCATCCGTCGGTTGCTTCGCGCATGGCCAACGGTCAGCTATTTATTCACGGCTGGGTCTACAACATCGAAACCAGCGAAATCAAAGCGTACGACGCCGATCAAGGCTGTTTCCTGCCGCTCAATGGCAGCCTGCCAATTCCCGTGGCGACGCCCAAAGCGCGCTTCTAAATCCTCCTAAATCGTTGTGTGGTTCAGCCGAGGCTGCCGTTCAGGCAGCCTGGCTTTGCCATGCCTGAAGAAAAATTTCGGGAGACTCACCATGCGTGCTGCTCGACTCAAAGCTGTTCTGCCACGGGAGCTACTGGCTTCGGTGGTTGTGTTTCTGGTCGCCCTGCCTCTGTGCATGGGCATCGCGATTGCTTCGGGGCTGCCGCCGGCCAAAGGCCTGATCACCGGCATCATCGGTGGTCTGGTGGTCGGCTGGTTGGCCGGTTCGCCACTGCAAGTCAGCGGCCCGGCGGCGGGCCTGGCCGTTCTGGTGTTCGAGTTGGTCCGCCAGCACGGCATCACCATGCTCGGGCCGATACTGTTGTTGGCGGGTTTGCTGCAACTGGTGGCTGGCCGATTGAAGCTGGGCTGCTGGTTTCGAGTGACGGCACCCGCGGTGGTGTACGGCATGCTGGCCGGGATTGGCGTGCTGATCATCCTGTCTCAGGTGCATGTGATGCTGGATGCCGTGCCCAAACCTTCGGGTCTGGATAACCTGGCGGCCTTCCCGGCGGCGCTGTCTCTGGCGTTGCCCACGTTTGGCTGGCAAGCCGGGTTGCTCGGTTTGTCGACAATCGCCGTCATGTGGCTGTGGGATAAATTCCGTCCGCAATCCCTGCGCTTCGTTCCTGGCGCGCTACTTGGCGTCGGTCTGGCCACGCTTGCCAGCCTGATGCTGGCGTTGCAGGTCAAACGGGTTGAGGTTCCGGCCAACCTGACGGAGGCCATCGACTGGCTCAAGCCAGAGGATCTGCTCAACCTGGCTGATCCGACCTTGCTGATCGCGGCGTTTGCCGTGGCTTTCATCGCGAGCGCCGAAACCTTGCTCTCAGCCGCCGCGGTTGATCGCATGCACAGTGGTCAGCGCTCGGACTTCGACCGGGAATTGTCGGCGCAAGGTATCGGCAACATGCTGTGTGGCCTGCTTGGAGCGTTGCCGATGACCGGCGTTATCGTACGCAGTTCGGCGAATGTTCAGGCTGGCGCAACCACGCGGTTTTCGACCATTTTCCACGGCCTGTGGTTGTTGGCGTTCGTACTGTTGCTGTCCAGCGTGCTGCAAAGCATTCCGGTGGCGAGCCTGGCGGGCGTGCTGGTGTACACCGGTTTCAAGCTGGTGGATCTCAAGGTATTCCGTGGTTTGGGCCGGTATGGTCGGGCGCCGATGTTCACCTATGCGGCAACCGCGCTCGCCATCGTTTTCACGGACCTGCTGACTGGCGTATTGATTGGCTTCGGCCTGACGCTGGTGAAACTGGCGCTGAAAGCTTCGCGGTTGAAAATCAGCCTGATCGACCTGCCTCAGGAAGGGGAAATGGAATTGCGCCTGGTGGGCGCGGCGACCTTCCTCAAAGTGCCGGCGCTGACCCAGGTGCTGGGTAGTATTCCACCAGGCGCGACGGTGCATGTGCCGCTTAACAACCTGAGCTACATCGATCACTCGTGTCTGGAGCTTCTGGAGGAGTGGGGCCGGGCGAATGCGGCCAAGGGTTCGAAGCTGTTGATTGAATCGCGGGGGCTGAAGCGCAGACTTGAAGGCAGGGTTCGTACCAACACGGGCATAGGTGCGGCTGGCTGAGGCCCGATGTGGGAGCGAGCTTGCTCGCGATGGCGGTAGATCAGTCAACTTTGATGTTGAATGACATAGCCTCATCGCGAGCAAGCTCGCTCCCACAGGGGATTGTGTTTACCGGTGAATCAAGCCGCCGGTTGATCCAGTTCCAGGCCTACGCCCAAACGGCGGGACATGCACGGCCAGCGTTTCCACGCGGCGCCGGTGTCCGGGCTGTTGAGCTTCTCGCGGTAGGCTTCCACGGACTCCAGTGCGAAGGTTTCGTCGTTGAGCATCTCGTCGATGGCGTGATGCACCACTTCGTCCAGTTGGTTGGCGAACGTCTCACCGATCAATTGGTGAGCAATCAGGTTGGCGACAGTCATGTCCAAGGGGATCAGTGGCTGGCCAAGATGCTTGATGTACAGGTCGTTGACCTCTTCGACAAACCGGTGCGCCAGATAGGCTTCATCCAGCAGACTGTCGAGCCCGGCATGGCCGGCCATGATGGCTGGCGGCTGGAGGAAGTATTGCTCGGCGATTTTCAGCACCGGTTTGATCTGTGACTCAATGCCCGCTTCCCTGGCGACTTCATTGGCTGCATCCAGCAGATCAGGCACTTCTTCGATGTAGGCGGCGACAAATCGCGTCAGTACGCCTTTGGTATCGGCCTCCGGTAATTGGATCGCCGGGTGCAGATGAGCCAGTTTGCTTTCCAGTTGACGCGTCAGCAGACCGGTCTCGGCTTCGTGTTGTTGGGCTGTTTGGATCTGCTCGCGCAATGCGGCGGTGTTCATGAAAACTCCAGGAAACAAGGCAATGAAATAGGGAAGACATAACTTAGCTGGCTTACGAAAAATGCTAAGACGCATTTGTCATAATTATTTCATCCTTGAGACGGTCCCGTTATATCGATTTGCCACCACTCGTCTGCATCCTTCTCCATTCGTGCCCTGCAACGCAAGTTAATGCTGTTTCAGATCATTTACGCCTTCGCATTGCGAGGTGAGAGTCGCTGTCTATACTCGGGGTGGAATGGAGTTAGCTGATGACGCCCGACTGCATATGCAGCAAGGCCCGGTGCTCAAGTTCGTAGTCTGATGCAGCCGCTCCCTTGCCGCAGGTGAAAGCCGGCGGGATAACAAGAACGATAAGGGGAACCCGCAATGATGCGACATCCACATGTCTGGATGGGCCTCCTGTTGTGGTCGATTTTCAGTCAGGCGCAAGCGGCCTGGACTGTGAATATGGCGCCTGGAGCGACTGAAATCAGTCACGCAGTATTCGACCTGCACATGATCATTTTCTGGATCTGTGTGGTGATCGGCATCATCGTATTTGGTGCCATGTTCTGGTCGATGATTCTCCACCGCCGCTCGACCGGGCAGGTGGCCGCCAAATTTCATGAAAGCACCACCGTCGAAATTCTCTGGACCATCGTGCCCTTCCTGATCCTGGTGGCCATGGCGGTTCCCGCTACCGCGACCCTGATCAAGATGTACGACGCCAGTGAGCCGGAAATCGACATCCAGATCACCGGTTACCAGTGGAAGTGGCACTACAAATACCTGGGCCAGGACGTCGAGTTCTTCAGCAACCTGACCACCCCCCAGGATCAGATCCACAACAAGGAAGCCAAGGGCGAGCACTATCTGCTCGAAGTCGACAAGCCATTGGTGCTGCCGGTCGGTGCCAAGGTGCGCTTCCTTGTGACCTCCGCCGACGTGATCCACTCCTGGTGGGTGCCGGCTTTCGCGGTCAAGCGCGATGCGATTCCCGGGTTCGTCAATGAAGCCTGGACCCGTATCGACAAGCCCGGCATCTACCGTGGCCAGTGCGCCGAGTTGTGCGGCAAGGATCACGGCTTCATGCCGACCGTGGTCGAGGTCAAGGAAAAGGCCGATTACGAAAAGTGGCTGGCCGATCGCAAGGCCGAGGCCGCGCAGCTCAAAGAGCTGACCAGCAAGGAATGGACGCTCGAGGAGCTCAAGGAACGCGGCGACAAGGTCTATCACACCACCTGCGTGGCCTGTCACCAGGCCGAAGGCCAGGGTCTGCCGCCGATGTTCCCGGCACTCAAGGGCTCGAAAATCGCCACCGGACCGAAAGACGCTCACCTGAGCATTGTTTTCCACGGCAAGCCTGGCACTTCCATGGCCGCATTCGGCAAGCAACTCTCGGAGGTCGATATCGCGGCGGTCGTGACCTATGAACGTAACGCCTGGGGCAACAACAAGGGCGACATGGTCACGCCTAAAGAAGTGCTGGAGCTGAAACAGGCGGAAAGCAAATGACCCGGTCTATTGCGCACGTAAGGAACCGGTCGGGGCTACGCACCCCGGCCTGCCCAGTCCATCTGTTTGCAGGAGACAGGACATGACTGCTGTAATCGATGAGCATGTTCATACCGCCACCGACCACGCCCATGGCCCCGCAAAAGGCCTGATGCGCTGGGTGCTGACCACCAACCACAAGGACATCGGTACGTTGTACCTGTGGTTTGCGTTCTCCATGTTCCTGCTTGGCGGTTCGTTCGCGATGGTGATTCGCGCCGAGCTGTTCCAGCCGGGGCTGCAGATCGTCCAGCCGGAATTTTTCAACCAGATGACCACCATGCACGGTCTGGTGATGGTCTTCGGTGCGGTGATGCCGGCCTTCGTCGGCCTCGCCAACTGGATGATCCCGCTGATGATCGGCGCGCCGGACATGGCCCTGCCGCGCATGAACAACTTCAGCTTCTGGCTGTTGCCGGCGGCGTTCCTGATGCTGGTGTCGACCCTGTTCACTGCCGGTGGCGGGCCGAACTTCGGCTGGACGTTCTATGCGCCGCTGTCGACGACCTACGCGCCGGAAAGCGTGACCTTCTTCATTTTCGCCATCCACTTGATGGGGATCAGTTCGATCATGGGCGCGATCAACGTGATCGCCACCATCCTCAACCTGCGCGCCCCCGGCATGACGCTGATGAAAATGCCGCTGTTCGTCTGGACCTGGCTGATCACCGCGTTCCTGCTGATTGCGGTGATGCCGGTACTGGCCGGTTGCGTGACGATGATGCTGATGGACATCCACTTCGGCACCAGTTTCTTCAGTGCCGCCGGTGGCGGAGACCCGGTGCTGTTCCAGCATGTGTTCTGGTTCTTCGGTCACCCCGAGGTGTACATCATGATCCTGCCGGCGTTCGGCGCCGTCAGCTCGATCATTCCGGCCTTTTCGCGGAAGCCATTGTTCGGCTACACCTCGATGGTCTACGCCACGGCGAGTATCGCGTTCCTGTCGTTCATCGTCTGGGCGCACCACATGTTCGTGGTCGGCATTCCGCTGGTGGGCGAGTTGTTCTTCATGTACGCCACGTTGCTGATTGCGGTGCCGACGGGCGTGAAGGTGTTCAACTGGGCCAGCACCATGTGGCAGGGCTCGTTGACGTTCGAGACGCCGATGCTGTTTGCCGTGGCGTTCGTGATCCTGTTCTCCATCGGCGGTTTCTCCGGGTTGATGCTGGCCATCGCCCCGGCGGACTTCCAGTACCAGGACACCTACTTCGTGGTCGCGCACTTCCATTACGTGCTGGTGCCGGGGGCGATCTTCGGGATCTTCGCCTCGGCCTACTACTGGCTGCCGAAATGGACCGGCCACATGTACGACGAAACCCTCGGCAAGCTGCATTTCTGGCTGTCGTTCATCGGCATGAACCTGGCCTTCTTCCCGATGCACTTTGTGGGGCTGGCGGGCATGCCACGACGGATTCCGGACTACAACCTGCAGTTCGCCGACTTCAACATGGTGTCGTCGATCGGCGCATTCATGTTCGGCGCCACGCAGATCTTCTTCCTGTTCATCGTGATCAAGACCATTCGAGGCGGCGCGCCGGCACCGGCCAAGCCGTGGGATGGGGCTGAAGGTCTGGAGTGGAGCATCCCGTCGCCGGCGCCGTATCACACCTTCACCACGCCGCCGGAAGTGAAATGAACGCCTGGCCCTTTGCAGGAGCGAGCTCGCTCGCGATGGTCGTCAACGATGACGCTGGAAGCCTGACACACCACGGCGCTCTCAAGTTTTTCGCGAGCAAGCTCGCTCCTGCAGGGTTGTGCGGAAATCATGGCTGACTCGATTTCGATGAAGAAACTGGTCACGCGCCTGCTGACCGTGGTGGTGGCAATGTTTGTGTTCGGCTTTGCCCTGGTGCCGATCTACGACGTGATGTGCAAGGCCTTCGGCATTAATGGCAAGACCGGCGGGCAGTACGAGGGTGAGCAAACGGTCGACACCTCGCGGCAGGTACGCGTGCAGTTTCTGTCGACCAACACCGCCGACATGCCGTGGGACTTTTATCCCAAACATGACGAATTGACCGCGAACCCGGGGGCGGTGAACGAGATGATCTTCATCGCCCACAACCCCACCGATAAGCCGATGAGCGCCCAAGCCGTGCCGAGTATCGCGCCCAGCAATGCGGCGGCGTACTTCCACAAGACCGAATGTTTCTGCTTTACCCAGCAAGTGCTGCAGCCCGGTCAGCGGATCGAAATGCCGGTACGTTTCATCGTTGATCGTGACATGCCCAAGGATGTGAAGCACCTGACGCTGTCCTACACGCTGTTCGATATCACCGCCCGACATCCACCGGTAGCTGTAAACACTGGCGGCTGAGCGTGCCCGATAAGGAGAACAATAAATGGCAACTCATGAACATTATTACGTCCCGGCCCAGAGCAAATGGCCGATCATCGCCACGGTCGGGATGTTCGTCACGGTGTTTGGCCTGGCCACCTGGTTCAATGATCTGAAAGCAGCGCGTCCGGAATCCCACGGGCCGCTGATCTTTTTCGTCGGTGGCCTGTTGCTGGCCTACATGCTGTTTGGCTGGTTCGGCACGGTGATCAAGGAAAGTCGCGGCGGCTTGTACAGCGCACAGATGGATCGCTCGTTCCGCTGGGGCATGAGCTGGTTCATTTTCTCGGAGGTGATGTTCTTCATCGCCTTTTTTGGCGCGCTGTTTTATGTGCGTCAAATCTCCGGACCGGCGCTCGGTGGTGAAGGCGCCAAAGGCATGGCGCATATGCTGTGGCCGAACTTCCAGTTCACCTGGCCGCTGCTGAGCAACCCCGACTCGAAACTGTTTCCGCCGCCCAAGGAAGTCATTAGCCCCTGGGGCCTGCCGCTGCTCAATACCGTGTTGCTGGTCAGTTCCAGCGTGACCGTGACCATCGCCCACCATGCCTTGAAAAAGGGCCATCGCGGCGCACTGAAACTCTGGCTGGCGCTCACTGTATTGCTCGGCAGTGCGTTCCTCATCTTCCAGGCCGAAGAGTACATGCACGCCTACCGCGAACTGGGCCTGACCCTGGGCTCGGGCATCTACGGCGCGACCTTCTTCATGCTCACCGGGTTCCATGGCGCCCACGTCACCATCGGCACCATCATCCTGTTCGTGATGCTGATGCGGATCATGCGCGGGCACTTCGACAACGAGCACCAGTTCGGTTTCGAAGCGGCGACCTGGTACTGGCACTTCGTGGATGTGGTGTGGATCGGGCTGTTTGTTTTCGTCTATGTGCTTTAAAGCAGCAGTTACCAGGGGGCATTGGAAACCAGCTGGCCGCTGAAAAAGCCCCAGGCAATCAAGCCAAGGGTAAGGGCGGCCAGGGTCACACGAACACTCAAGGCAATGACGAGGCGGTTTGAGCGGCTGTCGTCCTTGACCAGAAAAAACAGGCCGCTGAACAGGCTGACAACCGTGGCAATCAGCATCAGGACGATGGCTGCTTTGAGCATGGTGAGACTCCGGGGGGACAAGCGATGTACTTGAGTATAGCTATCGCGATGACCGATTTTCTGGCAATGCCATGAAGTGCTTTCGGCCAGGTATCGTGCCAACGCTGGTGGTGGCGCTGCTGCTGCCGCTACTGGTGTCCCTGGGGTTCTGGCAGTTGAGTCGGGGCGCGGAGAAAAGCGCGCTGCTGCAAAGCTACACCGAGCGGCGGGCCGCCGAGCCGATGGCCAGCACCGAACTGCAACACACGACAGACCCGGCCTTCCGTCGGGTTCACCTGTACGGCCGGTTCGATGCCGAACACAGCCTGCTGCTGGATAACAGTCAGCGCAACGGCAGGGTTGGCGTCGAGCTGTTGCAACCCTTTCACGATCAGGCCACCGGGCTTTGGCTGCTGGTCAATCGCGGCTGGTTGCCTTGGCCGGAGCGCCGCACACCACCGCAATTCAAGACACCCACCGAGGCGGTAAGCCTTGACGCGTGGGTCTACGTCTCCCCTGGGGCGACGTTCCAATTGCACGCAGATCCCACAACGTTGACATGGCCGAAGCTGATTACGGCCGTTGAGCCAGACAAGCTCTGGACAGCACTGAATCGCGAAGGCTTTGCCTACGAACTACGTGCCGAAACCGGACCCGCCATCTACCAGGCCGACTGGCCCGTAGTCGCCATGGGCCCGGAAAAACACATCGCTTATGCCGTGCAGTGGTTCGCCATGGCGATCGTCCTGTTCGGTCTTTATCTCTATCTCGGCTGGCACAACGCAAAGGAGAAACACCATGGGAGCGGCCATGAATCCACCCAGCATGTCTGAGGCGAAACCGTTGGTGAACCGGCGCAAGGGCCGTATGCAACTGCTGCTGATCCTGCTCGGGGTGATCGGTCCGATGATCCTTGCCACCGGCATGTACAAGCTGAATTTCTGGGTGCCCGAGGGCCGCAGTTATCACGGCGAGCTGATCGGTAACGGTCAGACCCGGGCGGACATCGGCGTGCAGGCCCAGGAAGAGCGTTGGCAGATACTGGTGACCGCGCCCAAGGATTGCGCGGTGGACTGCCAGCAACTGGTGTATCTGGCGCGGCAAATCCAGATCGGCCTGGGCCGCGATGCGTCCCGCGCCAGCCATGCATTGGCCACCGCGCAGACGCTGAACAGCGATTACGAGACTAAACTTCAACGCGAGTACCCGCAGTTGCAACGTTATTCACTGGACTTGCCTGCCTACACAAAAGGCGCTCAGAGCAATGACGTGCCGCACCTGTGGATCATCGACCCCCACGGCAATCTGGTTCTGCGCTACGACCCGTCGGTGAAGGGCAAGGACTTGCTCAACGATCTGCGCCACCTGCTGAAACTGTCGAACATCGGATAAGGGCATCGTCATGGCCAAGCCTGGATTTCGCCTCGCGTTGTTTGCCACCTTGCTGGCACTGATTGTGGTGTTGCTCGGCGCCTACACGCGCCTGACCCACGCCGGCCTCGGCTGCCCGGACTGGCCCGGCTGCTATGGCTTCATCAGCGTGCCGAAAAGCGAAGCCCAACTGGCCCATGCCGAATTGCATTTCCCGGACGCTCCGGTCGAGGCCCACAAGGGCTGGAACGAGATGATCCACCGCTACACCGCCGGCACGCTGGGGCTGTTGATCGCGGTGTTGGCCGGTCGTGCGTGGGGGCATCGCCGCCATCCCGGACAGCCGGTGAAGCTGCCGTTGTTCCTGTTGGCGGTGGTTTTTGGTCAGGCCGCGTTCGGCATGTGGACGGTAACGCTCAAGCTCTGGCCGCAGGTGGTCACCGGGCATTTGCTGGGCGGCTTCGCGACCTTGAGCCTGTTGTTTCTGCTGACCTTGCGCCTGTCCGGCGTACTGCCGGCGTTGACGGTGCCACGACGTTTACAGCACTGGGCGACGGCAGGGCTGTTGCTGGTGATCGGGCAAATCGCCCTCGGGGGCTGGGTCAGTTCCAATTACGCCGCCGTGGCCTGCATCGACTTTCCGACCTGCCACGGCCAGTGGTTGCCAGCGGCGGACTTCGCCAACGGCTTTCACCTGACCCAGCACATCGGCCCGAACTACCTCGGCGGGCAACTGGACAGCGATGCCCGTACGGCCATTCACCTGACTCATCGCATCGGCGCGTTACTGGTCACCCTGGTATTGCTCGGTCTGGCCTGGCAACTGAAGGCGGTTGGCATGACGCGCCTGGCAGGCCTGGTGCTGATCGCACTCGGCGCACAAATCACCCTGGGCATCAGCAACGTGTTGTTCCATCTGCCGCTGCCGGTGGCCGTCGCGCATAACGCGGGCGGCGCGGCGCTGTTGCTGACCATGGTGCTGGTCAATTACCACGCCCGAACCAGTCTGGTCCGGGTCAAGCAAGCGCGCTGGCACTTCAGCCCACGTAAACACTCAGCCGGGCC
This sequence comes from Pseudomonas sp. GW821-FHT12A04, assembly GCF_058807755.1. Classification (NCBI taxonomy): domain Bacteria; kingdom Pseudomonadati; phylum Pseudomonadota; class Gammaproteobacteria; order Pseudomonadales; family Pseudomonadaceae; genus Pseudomonas; species Pseudomonas sp. GW821-FHT12A04. Next base: position 43,268 of record NZ_JBXAQZ010000002.1, on the reverse strand, counting down.
CATAACAATAAAAGGAGAAATGCCATGGCGATTCTGATCGGCGAACGTCCCAGTCAGGCGATCTGGCGTGACTACCTGGAACTGACCAAGCCCAAAGTGGTGGTGCTGATGCTCATCACTTCACTGGTGGGGATGTTCCTCGCGACCCGTGCGGGCGTGCCGTGGACGGTGCTGATTTTCGGCAACCTGGGCATCGCCCTGTGTGCCGGTGGCGCGGCGGCGGTCAATCATGTGGTGGACCGGCGCATCGACGCGGTGATGGCGCGCACCCACAAGCGGCCGCTCGCCGAAGGCCGGGTTTCGCCGACCGCCGCGCTGACGTTCGCGCTGGTATTGGCGGTCCTCGGGCAAGCCATGCTGCTGGCGTTCACCAACCCGCTGACCGCGTGGCTGACCCTCGCCTCGTTGCTCGGCTACGCGGTGGTCTACACCGGATTCCTCAAGCGCGCGACCCCGCAGAACATCGTCATCGGTGGTCTGGCCGGTGCCGCGCCGCCATTGCTCGGCTGGACCGCCGCCACCGGTCACGTCAGCGCCGAACCGCTGCTGCTGGTGCTGATCATTTTCGCCTGGACCCCGCCGCACTTCTGGGCGCTGGCGATCCATCGCAAGGAGGAATACGCCAAGGCTGACATCCCGATGTTGCCGGTCACCCATGGCGAGCACTACACCAAGATTCACATCCTGCTTTATACCTTCGCATTGCTTGCCGTCAGCCTGATGCCTTATGTGATCCACATGAGCGGCACGCTCTACCTGGTCTGCGCGCTCGGGTTGGGCGCGCGGTTTCTGCAATGGGCCGTGGTGCTGTACCGTGGCACTCGGCCGCACGCGGCAATCAACACGTTCAAGTACTCTATCTACTACTTGTTCCTGCTGTTTATCGCCCTGCTCGTAGACCACTACCTATTGTTGAACCTATGACTCGAACCCAGAAAACCGTCTTCATACTTGTCGCCCTGGTCGCACTGATCCTGGGCCTGACCGTCAACAAGGTGCTGTCCGGGAAAAACCAGGGCGATCCGACGGCGCTGATCGACGCCGGCATCATCTTGCTGCCGCAGAGCCGTAATCTGCCGGACGTGATGATGACCAATCAGGACGGCCAGCCGGTCGCGATCAATGAATTGAAAGGCAAGTGGAGCCTGCTGTTCTTCGGCTATACCTTCTGCCCGGACATCTGCCCGACCACCCTCGCCCAGTTGCGGCAGATCAAGAGCGAATTGCCGCCCGAGGCGGTGGATAAATTGCAGATTGTGCTGGTCAGCGTCGACCCGAACCGCGATACGCCCAAGCAGCTCAAGCAGTACCTGGGCTACTTCGACCCGCAGTTCATCGGCCTGACCCCGGCGTCGACCGATGAACTGCAAACGATCGCCAACGCAGTGAGCATTCCGTTCATTCCGGCGGACACGAGCAAGCCGAACTACACCGTTGATCACAGCGGCAACCTCGCGGTGATCGGGCCGGATGGGACACAGCGTGGGTTCATTCGGGCGCCGTTGAACAATGCGAAGCTGGTGGCGCAGTTGCCGGTGATGCTCAAGCGCAACTGAAAACACCACCAAACCCTGTGGGAGCGAGCTTGCTCGCGATGGCGGTGTATCAGTCAGCTTGGATGTTGAATGTTATGGCCCCATCGCGAGCAAGCTCGCTCCCACTGGGGCCGTATTTCCAGGCACAAAAAAGGGGATGCACTTGGCATCCCCTTTTGCATTGCAGCAGTTCGATCAGAACGCCGGCACCACCGCGCCTTTGTACTTCTCGAGGATGAAGGCCTTCACTTCCGGGCTGTGCAGGGCAGCCACCAGTTTCTTCATCGCATCGGTGTCCTTGTCGTCTGGACGGGCAACGAGGATGTTCACGTAAGGCGAGTCGCTGCCTTCGATGAACAGCGCGTCCTTGGCCGGATCAAGCTTGGCTTCCAGCGCGTAGTTGGTGTTGATCAGCGCCAGGTCGACCTGAGTCAGCACGCGCGGGATGGTCGCGGCTTCCAGTTCGCGGATTTTCAGATCCTTGGTGTTCTCGGTGATGTCCTTGACGGTCGACAGGATGTTGTTCGAATCCTTCAACTTGATCAGGCCGGCCTTGGCCATCAGCAACAGCGCACGGCCGCCGTTGGTAGCGTCGTTCGGGATGACCACGTTGGCACCGCCAGGCAGTTCAGCGATGGTCTTGTACTTGCTGGAGTAAGCGCCCAGGGGCTCCAGATGCACGCCAGCCACAGAAACCAGATGGGTGCCCTTGGCCTTGTTGAACTCATCCAGGTACGGTTGGTGCTGGAAGAAGTTGGCGTCCAGGCGTTTTTCCGCGACCTGCACGTTCGGCTGGATGTAGTCGGTAAATACCTTGACCTTCAGGTCCACGCCTTCTTTGGCCAGGGCCGGCTTCACGAATTCGAGGATCTCGGCGTGCGGAACCGGAGTGGCCGCGACGGTCAGGGTTTCAGCGTGGGCAGAGAATGCCGCAACGGCCGCGAAGGCAACGAGTAGTTTTTTCATTCAGCTAACTCCATGTGAGGCGCCCGTTTGGCGCCTGCCAGCGAATGGCCGGCTCATGTCTTACTTACGGGAAAAGTGGACGACCAATTTGTCGCCAACGGTTTGCAGTACCTGGACCAGTACCAGCAGCAACACCACTGTCACCACCATCACATCGGTCTGGAAACGCTGGTAACCGAAACGGATCGCCAGGTCACCCAGACCACCAGCGCCAACGACACCGGCCATCGCCGTGTAGGACACCAGTGTAATGGCGGTCACCGTAATCGCCGCGAAGATGCCCGGACGAGCCTCAGGCAGCAAGGCATTGGTGATGATCTGTCGTGTAGTCGCGCCCATGGCCTGGGTCGCTTCGATGATGCCGCGATCCACTTCACGCAGGGCGGTTTCCACCAGGCGCGCGAAAAACGGCGTGGCACCCACTACCAGCGGCGGAATTGCACCGGCGACACCAAGGGAGGTACCGGTGATCAACACGGTGAACGGAATCATCACGATCAGCAGGATGATGAACGGCAGCGAGCGCAGGATGTTCACCACCAGCGACAACATCGCGTAGATGCCTTTGGCTTCCAGCAACTGGCGCGGGCTGCACAGGAACAGCAGCACACCCAGCGGCAGGCCAAGCAGTACGGTGAACAACAGCGAACCACCCAGCATCAGCAAGGTGTCACCGGTGGCCAGCCAGATTTCGAACCAGTCGATATTGGCGAAGAAACTTGTCAGGGCTTCCATTAGCGCAGCACCTCCATGTGGACGTCGGCTGCGGTGAAGCGGGCGAAGGCTGCTTCCATGTCACCGCCGGTCACGGCCAGGGTCAGTTGCCCGTAGGGGATGTCTTTGATGCGGTCGATGCGACCGGCCAGGATGCTGTAGTCCACACCGGTTTCCCGGGCGACGGTGCCCAGCAACGGCGCGTAGGTCGCGTCGCCCTGGAAGGTCAGACGCACGATGCGGCCTGGCACGTGAGCGAAGTCGTCACGCTGTTCGCTTTCGTCGATCTGCTCGTCTTCCTGCACGAAGCGCTTGGTGGTCGGGTGCTTCGGATGCAGGAACACTTCGGCCACCGAGCCTTGCTCGACGATCACGCCGGCGTCCATCACGGCTACCTGGTCGCAGACCCGGCGGATCACGTCCATCTCGTGGGTGATCAACACGATGGTCAGTTTCAGCTCGCGATTGATCTCGGCCAGCAATTGCAGGACCGATGCGGTGGTTTGCGGGTCGAGGGCGCTGGTGGCTTCGTCGCACAGCAGGATTTTTGGCTTGGTCGCCAGCGCACGGGCAATGCCGACACGCTGCTTCTGCCCGCCGGACAATTGCGCCGGGTACTTTTTCGCGTGGTCGGACAAGCCGACCCGCGCCAGCAACTCGGCCACGCGCGAATCGATCTCGCTGCGCGACAATTCGCCGGCCAGGGTCAGAGGCAGCGCGACGTTGTCGGCGACAGTCTTGGAGGCCAGCAGGTTGAAGTGCTGGAAAATCATCCCGACCTGCTGACGGAAGCGGCGCAGGCCGTTGGCGTCGAGTGCAGTGACTTCTTCACCGTCGACGGTGATTTTGCCGCCACTGGCGTTTTCCAGGCGATTGATCAGACGCAGCAGGGTACTTTTTCCTGCGCCGGAATGACCGATCAAGCCGTAAACCTGCCCGTTCTCAATCGTCAGACTGGTCGGATGCAGGGCGGGGATTTCCTTACCGGCGACGCGGTAGGTTTTATGGACGTTTTGAAACTCGATCACGTAGCGAACCTTGTGGGGCGCGTTAGAAAAGGATCAGCGGTTAGCCGGGCGCGCATTTTAGCCTGTCCGTATAGAGGTTCTTAGCATTTATTTCGTATTTGTCCTGTCATTTGGCAATAACGCGATCAAAGGTCAGAAAAAAGGAACGGCTGAAGAAACTCACCCAAGGCCGAAGGCAACTTCGACATGGTGGGCAGCATCGGGTTTGGGACAGGGAGGCGAAGGCCAAGGCGATTCCGGCCTGAAGATCTGCGGAGCCAGGGAGACCGCCATCGCGAGCAAGCTCGCTCCTACAGTAGAGATGTGTTGGTCACAAAATGTGTGGGCAACCCGAAACCCTGTGGGAGCGAGCGTACTCGCGATGCTTTTAAGATTTACGAGGCGTTAGAACCATCTGTGCCGGGACACTGCGCAAAATCTGCCGCTCCAGCTTCAGATCAAACTCAGGATCGAGTTTCTTCACCCGTTTGGTCAGCAAGTTGGCCAGCCAAGGGTAATCATTAGTGCGTGGAGCCTGAATGCTCACGTCGCACTGAAAATTCACCACATCGGCGGCAATGGCATCCAGTTGGCGACGCAGTTTGCCCATATCGTTGATATTGAGCACGACCGTGGTGCTTTCAGCCGTCAGGTCGATAACCTTGGCTTTTGGCTTGGCTTCGGCAGCCTTGAGGGCGGCTTCGGCTCTTTCCAGTTCGGCCTTGCGCGCCTGGGCAATCGAGCCGTTGACTCCGCCGGTCAGTGCCGGAGCCTTGGGCATCAACGCGCGGGCACGGCTCAGGGCAGTTGCTGCGGCATCCACGTCACCCTTTTGCAGCACGATCTGGCTGCGGCGCAGATAGGCTTCGGCCAGCTGCCGCTGGTATTGCTCAAGGGAAGCATCGTTGGGCGATTCGGCCTGCAAGGCTGCCAATTGGTCTTCGGCGATGGCCAGTTCATCGCTGGCGATGTTTTGTTCCAGTTGTACGATGGCCGCGGCCCGCGCATCGGCGGCCTCGGTGGCCGCCGGTGGCGTGCTTTGGCAGGCGCCCAGCAGCAAAGAAAATGCGACAAGGAGCAGATAACGGGAGGCGAACGACTTCATTCCTGCGACTCTCTATTTGCGCAAAAAACGAGCAAGTCTACACCCCTCGACGGGGCAGAACAAAACTCAGCAGAAATAGCGCGGCGGCCGTCACCACAATCGACGGGCCGGCCGGGGTGTCCTTGAACCAGGACAGCGCCAGCCCGCCACACACGGCGAGTATGCCCAGCAGGCTCGCGCCCAGTGCCATCTGTTCCGGCGAGCGAGCATGACGTTGTGCCGCAGCCGCCGGGATAATCAGCAACGAAGTGATCAGCAATACGCCAACGATTTTCATCGCCACGGCAATTACCACGGCGATCAACAGCATTAACGCCAGGCGCAATCCCGCCACGGGCAAACCTTCGACCCTGGCCAGTTCTTCATGCACCGTGATCGCCAGCAATGGGCGCCACAACGTAACCAGCAAGACCAGTACCGCCGCGCTGCCGCCAAGAATCCAGGCCAGATCGGTCGGGCTGATCGCCAGCAGGTCACCGAACAGATAGGCCATCAGGTCGATCCGCACTTCGTGCATGAAGCTTAGTACCACCAGGCCCAGAGAGAGCGTGCTGGGTGCGAGAATTCCCAAAAGTGTGTCGGATGCCAGCGGCTGGCGTTGTTGCAACGTCACCAGCATCACCGCCAACAGCAAGCAGCCAACAGTGACGGCAACGGTCGGGCTGACATCCAGCAGAAAACCCAGGGCCACGCCGAGCAATGCCGCGTGGGACAGGGTGTCGCCGAAATAGGCCATGCGCCGCCAGACCACGAAAGACCCCAGCGGGCCTGCGACGACGGCCAGGGCCAGGCCTGCAAGCAGGGCGTAGAGCAGAAAATCAGCCATGCTTGCAGCTATCTCCGTGAACATGGGGTTGGCCCGACGCGGGCGCCTTGACCACCGAGCCATGCAAGTCGTGGGCGTGGTCGTGATGGTGGTGATAAATCGCCAGGCTTTGTGCGTTCTTTCCGAACAGCTCGACGAAAGCCGGATCGCCGCTGACCTGCTCGGGATGGCCGGAACAGCATACGTGACGATTGAGGCAAACCACCTGGTCCGTGGTGCTCATCACCAGATGCAAATCGTGGGAGACCATCAGCACACCGCAACCATGACGGTCACGCAGGCGGGTGATCAGGCTGTACAGCTCGGCCTGGCCGGCCACGTCGACGCCCTGTACCGGTTCGTCGAGTACCAGCAGTTCCGGTTCGCGCAACAAGGCACGGGCCAGTAACACACGTTGCATTTCGCCACCGGAAACGCTTTGCACCGGGCTGTCGATCACCTGTTCGGCGCCGACTTCCTTGAGTGCAGCCAAGGCCATCGCACGGTCCACCCCCGGTACAAGGCGCAGGAAACGCAGGACCGACAGCGGGAGGGTCGGATCGACATGGAGTTTTTGCGGCATGTAACCGACCCGCAGTTTCGGCTTGCGCCAGACGCTGCCGCTGTCCGGTTTCAACAGGCCGAGCACGGCACGCACCAGGGTGGTTTTGCCTGCGCCGTTGGGGCCGATCAGGGTAACGATCTGCCCCGGCTCGACGCTCAGTTCGATGTTGTCCAGCACCGGTTGCCCGGCGAACGTGACGGCAACCTGCTCAAGACGGATCAGCGCGTTGCTCATCAAGCCCCCTGGCAACCGGAGCAGAGACCGACCACTTCAACGGTCTGGCCTTCGACGACAAACCCGACATCCCTGGCGCTGGCGATGATCGCGTCGCTGATGGATTTTTGCTCAAGTTCGATCGCGGCGTGGCACACACGGCAGATCAGGAACTGACCCTGGTGAGCATGTTCCGGGTGATTGCAGCCGATGAAGGCGTTGAGCGAGGAAATCCGATGGACCAGGCCGTTTTCCAGCAGGAAATCCAGCGCGCGGTACACCGTCGGCGGCGCGGCGCGACGACCGTCCTGCTCGCTGAGGACCGCGAGAATGTCGTAGGCACCCAAAGGCTTGTGGCTTTGCCACACCAGCTCCAGCACTCGCCGGCGCAACGCGGTCAGGCGCAGACCTTGACGTGCGCACAGGGCATCGGCCTCGGACAAAGCGCTGTGAACGCAATGTGAGTGGTCGTGGGGACGGCTGGCGATCGGTGTTTTTAGCATGAGCGGCGACGAGGTTTGTGAGAGACGTTATTATGTTACCCGTTCTCGCCTCTTCGAGTGGTCATCGTGTCCCGACTTTTTTCTGTTTTTGTCGCATTTATCGCAAGTTTTCTGCTGATCGGTTCGGCGCAGGCCGAGGTCAAGGTCCTTACCAGCATCAAGCCTCTGCAACTGATCGCCGCGGCGGTGCAGGATGGCGTGGCGATCCCCGAGGTTTTGCTGCCACCGGGTGCCTCACCGCATAACTATGCGTTGCGCCCTTCCGACGTACGCAAGGTGCAATCGGTGGACCTGCTGTACTGGATCGGCCCGGACATGGAGGGCTTCCTGCCACGTGTGCTCAATGGTCGTACGTTGCCCAACGTCGCCGTGCAGGATTTGCCGGGCATGAAACTGCGTCACTTTGCCGAAGATAACCACTCCCACGCTGAAGAAGCCGACGAACACGACCACGATCACCGTCCGGGCAGCCTGGATGCGCACTTGTGGCTGTCGCCGGTCAACGCCCGGGTCATCGCCACGAAAATGGCGGCTGACCTGAGTGCCGCAGATCCTGCAAATGCCGCGCGCTATCAGAGCAATCTGAAAGCCTTCGACGAGCGTCTCGATGCACTGGATGCGCGCCTGAAGAAACGCCTGGCCGATGTTCAGGGCAAGCCCTACTTCGTTTTCCACGAAGCCTTCGACTACTTCGAAGACGCCTACGGCCTCAAGCACGTGGGTGTGTTCAGCGTCGCGGCCGAAGTGCAACCCGGTGCCCAGCATGTCGCGGCGATGCGCGCGCGATTGCAGGAAGTCGGCAAGACCTGCGTGTTCAGCGAACCGCCGCTGCGGCCCCGTCTGGCGGAAACTCTGGTGGCGGGTTTGCCGGTGAAACTGGCTGAACTGGATGCGCTGGGCGGGTACACGCCGGCGACTGGCCAGGGCTATGAGCAGGTGTTGGAGAAATTGGGGAATGATCTGGCGGGGTGCCTGGAGTCGTTGTAACCGACACCAGACCCTGTGGGAGCGAGCTTGCTCGCGAAGGCGGCATTACATCAATATCAATGTTGACTGACCCGCCGCTATCGCGAGCAAGCTCGTTCCCACAGGTCAAAGCCTTTAAAGGGCGAAAGGCAAAGGCGTGTTGACTGTCTGTCGCTGCGCCAGGCGCAACTGGAACTCCATCGGATCGTGAATCAACACATCCTGTCCGGCAAACGACTCCGCCGCGATCAGGCGTGACAACCAGAACCGTACGCAAGCCACCCGCAGCATGGTCGGCCACAACTCGGCTTCGGCGGCGGTGAACGGTCGCAAGGCCGCGTAAGCGCCCAGCAAGGCCCGCGCTCGCGGTCCATCGATTACGCCATTGTCGTCCGAGCACCAGTCGTTCAAGGCAATCGCCACGTCGTAGAGCATCGGCCCGGAGCAGGCGTTGTAGAAGTCGATCAGCCCGGTCAGGTGCGTGCCTTCGAACATCGCGTTGTCGCGGAACAGGTCGGCGTGAATGTTCGCCCGCGGCAGTGCCAGGATTTTTTCCTTCTGCCGGGTGATTTCTTCCAGCGCCCGTTGCAGCAGGTCTTTCTGTTCGGCGCCGAGGTGCGACAGAAACTGCGTGCCCTCTTCCAGCATCCAGTCCAGGCCGCGATCGGTTTTGCGTTTGATCATGTTGGCCTGGGTCGCCAGGTGCAGATGGCCGAGCAACTCACCCACCTGCGCGCAATGTTGCGCGTTGGCTTGCTTGATGTGCTTGCCGGCCAGGCGCGGTTGCAGCAACGCAGGTTTGCCCGCCAGTTCGCGCAAGGCCACGCCGTCTGTGGTGCGCAAGGCGTAAGGCACCGGCAGGTCAGCGCCGTGCAGTACGTCGAGCAGTTCAATGAAGAATGGCATCTCCTGAACCGGACCGCGCTCGACCAGGGTCAAGACAAATTCGCCCTGCTCCAGGCTGATAAAGAAATTGGTATTTTCGCTACCGGCGGCAATCCCCTGGAAATCAAGCAGGCGGCCGAGGCCATAAGGGGCGAGAAAAGCTTCCAGCTCGGGCCGAGCCAGGGGGGTGAACACAGACATGTTTAAGCTGCCAGTACGGGCGCCGCTGTTGAGCCGGCGCCGATTAAAGTTAAGGACGACTTACCACTTAAAAATTTCCCACGCCGGAATCAGCATATCCGGGTAGTCGGAGCGGACGAAGTTTCCCTCCGAGCCATCCGCGCGCACCAGGAAATACGGTTTGCCAACCTTTGGGGTGACCTTGATGGCGTACAAAAAGCCGTTTTGCCGGTATTCCTGAATGAGTTTATCGCCTTCCGTGCGAATGGTGACATCCGGGTCCGCCGATGGCGCATCGTCCGCCGCCATCACGGCCGATGGTGCGATTGCAAACAAGCCAGCCAGCAACAGGCGATTTAGTGTGCGCATGATAACCTTGTCCCTTTGTCGTCAACGGTCCCGCTATTCTAGCGCCGGACCCGCCGAAAAGGTTGATCCTGCTCATGAGCCAAGCCCCCCTCGTCCTGGTGGACGGTTCTTCTTACCTGTACCGCGCCTTTCACGCGCTGCCACCGCTGACCACGTCCAAAGGCCTGCCGACCGGTGCGGTCAAGGGCGTGCTGAACATGCTCAAGAGCCTGCGCAAGCAATATCCGGACAGTCCGTTCGCCGTGGTGTTCGACGCCAAGGGTGGGACTTTTCGCGATGAGATGTTCGCCGAATACAAGGCCAACCGTCCGAGCATGCCCGACGATATGCGCGTGCAGATCGAGCCGCTGCACCAGAGCGTGATCGCCCTGGGCTTCCCGCTGCTGTGCGTCGAAGGCGTCGAGGCCGATGACGTGATCGGCACCCTGGCCCGCAGCAGTGCGGCGGCGGATCGTCCGGTGATCATCTCCACCGGTGACAAGGACATGGCGCAACTGGTCGACGGTCACATTACCTTGGTCAACACCATGACCGGTAGCAGCATGGACGTGGAGGGCGTGAAGGAGAAATTCGGCGTCGCTCCGGAGCAGATCATCGATTATCTGGCGCTCATGGGCGATTCTTCCGACAACATTCCGGGTGTTCCAGGCATCGGTCCGAAGACGGCTTCCGGCTTGCTGGTCGGTGTGAACGGCGGTCTGACCGAGCTCTATGCGCAACTCGACATCGTACCGACCCTGCCGATTCGCGGCGCCAAAACCTTGCCGGCCAAGCTCGAAGAGCACAAGGAAATGGCCTTCCTGTCCTATCAGCTGGCGACCATCAAGGTTGACGTGCCACTGGACGTTGGCCTCGACGACCTGAAAATGGGCGCGGAAGATCCTGCGAAACTCTACGAGTTGTACTCCCTGCTGGAGTTCAAGAGCTGGCTGAACGACCTTGATCGCGACGCCAAACGCCTGGAACTGAGCGCTGCCGCCGAGCCAGCACCGGCCGCCGATCTGTTCAGCGAACCAGAGGCCGAAGCACCGGCCGTCGCTGCTGAAGCCGCCTATGAAACCATCCTCGATCAAGCGCGGTTCGATGCCTGGCTGGAAAAACTGAACAACGCCAAACTGTTTGCCTTCGACACCGAAACCACCGGCATCGATGCGCAGCAGGCGCAACTGGTGGGGCTGTCGTTCGCGGTTCAGGCTAACGAAGCGGCCTACATCCCGTTGACCCATTCCTACATCGGTGTGCCGCAGCAGCTGGATCGTGACACGGTCCTGCGCGCGCTCAAGCCGATTCTGGAAGATCCGAACAAGCTCAAGGTCGGCCAACACGCCAAGTTCGACATGAACATCCTGGCCAACTGCGCCATCGGCGGCGATCAGGACAACGGCATTACCGTGCGTGGCATCGCCTTCGACACCATGCTTGAGTCCTACGTGCTCAACTCCACGGCCACCCGCCATGACATGGACAGCCTGGCGCAGAAGTATCTGGACCACACCACGGTAAGTTTCCAGGACATCGCCGGCAAAGGCGTGAAACAGCTGACGTTCGACCAGATCGCCCTGGAGCAGGCCGGGCCTTACGCCGCCGAAGATGCAGATATCACCTTGCGTCTGCACCATGCCCTGTTCGAAAAACTCTCGGCTATTCCGAGCCTGGCCAGCGTACTGACCGACATCGAAATCCCGTTGGTGCCGGTATTGGCGCGTATCGAGCGCCAGGGCGCATTGGTCGACGCCGCCTTGCTGGGCGTGCAAAGCATCGAACTGGGCGACAAGATGGTGGCGCTGGAGCGTGAAGCCTTCGAGATTGCCGGCGAGGAATTCAACCTCGGTTCGCCCAAGCAACTTGGCGTGATCCTATACGAGAAGCTCGGCCTGCCGGTACTGAAGAAAACCGCCAAGGGCCAGCCATCAACCGCCGAAGAAGTGCTGGCCAAACTGGCAGAAGACGACTATCGATTGCCGAAAGTGCTCATGGAATATCGCTCCATGAGCAAGCTGAAAAGCACCTATACCGACCGTCTGCCGGAGCAGATCAACCCGCGTACCGGGCGGATCCATACCTCGTATCACCAGGCGGTGGCGTCCACCGGGCGGCTGTCCTCCAGCGATCCGAACCTGCAGAACATCCCGGTGCGCACCGCCGAAGGGCGTCGCATCCGCCAGGCCTTCGTGGCCCCGGTCGGTTACAAGCTGCTGGCGGCGGACTATTCGCAGATCGAACTGCGGATCATGGCGCACCTGTCCCGGGATGAAGGGCTGATGAACGCCTTCCGCCACAATCTGGACGTACACACCGCGACCGCCGCCGAAGTGTTCAAGGTCGAACTGGCCGAAGTGACCTCCAACCAGCGCCGCAGCGCCAAAGCGATCAACTTCGGCCTGATCTACGGCATGGGCGCGCAGAAGCTCGGCAAGGACATCGGCGTCGACACCAAGACCGCCAAGGCCTACATCGATACCTACTTTGCCCGGTACCCAGGCGTTCGCCAGTACATGGATCGCACGCGTGCCCAGGCCGCCGAGCAAGGTTATGTCGAGACGTTCTTCGGCCGTCGTCTGTACCTGCCGGACATCAACTCCAACAAGCCGCAAGAGCGCGCCGCTGCCGAGCGCACGGCAATCAACGCACCGATGCAAGGCACCGCTGCGGACATCATCAAGAAAGCCATGGTCGCGGTGGATAACTGGCTGACCGCGTCGGGCCTCGACGCCAAAGTCATCTTGCAGGTGCACGATGAACTGGTGCTCGAGGTGCGTGAAGACCTGGTCGACCAGGTTCGCGATGAAATTCGCGTACACATGAGCGAAGCGGCGAAGCTGGATGTGCCGTTGCTGGTCGAAGTGGGTGTTGGAAATAACTGGGATGAGGCTCACTGAGCCTTCTTGTAGGAGCGAGCTTGCTCGCGATGGAGTGTCAGACACATCGATTTCGACTGAAATTCCATCGCGAGCAAGCTCGCGCCTACAGAAAATTGTCGAGTTCTGCTGCGGCATAGTGCCGCGGCAGAAGGGCGCAAAAAAAACAGCTTGGTCCGGAGGGCTATCAGAGTAATTTCAAAGCTATCTGAAAAAAATCTGAACTAATCTTGCGCACCACCACTCAGAGTTACTGAATGGCTGGTGAAGCCCTTCGATGCTCCTATGTTGTGTTAAGTGTTGGCAGATATCTGGACCCCGCCCTAGCGGTCTAGAGCTTCAACCCCGGAACTTCTCCCTCCCCATATGAAGCCCGGGGTTTTTTTTGCCCCGAGAAAACTGCCTGCGTGCGCCGCAGGCAGTTTTCGGCACTTACTGAGCTTCTGCTTCGGCACCCTTGTCCGCCAGCTCCATCCATCCAGCCAATACGGTGTAGGCATCTTCCAGGCCCATGCGTTTGGGGGCCGAAAACAGCTGGATTGTCACCAGATCGCCCCAACCCTTGCGGATTTCCGCCTGAACCTTGAGCAGGGTGTTCTTGGCCGCGCCATAGGTCAGCTTGTCCGCTTTGGTCAGCAGAATGTGCATCGGCATGCCTGCAGCCACGGCCCAGTCGAGCATCAGCAGGTCGAAATCGGTCATCGGATGGCGGATGTCCATCATCAGGATCAGCCCCTTCAAACTCTCGCGACCACCCAGATATGCCTCCAGGTGACGCTGCCAGTGTTGCTTGAGCGGGATCGGTACTTTTGCATAACCGTAGCCCGGCAGGTCGACCAGACGGCGTTCATCGTCTAGCTTGAAGAAGTTCAACAGCTGCGTGCGTCCCGGGGTTTTCGAGGTGCGCGCCAGGCTGGCGTGGGTCAGGGTGTTCAAGGCACTCGACTTGCCGGCGTTGGAACGCCCGGCGAAGGCGACTTCGAAGCCCTCGTCATCCGGACATTGATCGACTTTGGCGGCGCTGAGCATGAAGGTGGACTGTTGGCACAGACCGAGGATGGGATTCTTGAGTTGCATGGGATTTCCGATGTGGGCGGCGCCAGGAATGGGTGCGGCAAGCAGTGTCGCTTCCGTTTCAGTGACGCCAGTATATAATGCCGCAGATTTTGTGTGCGCTTTGTCCCAGCGTAGGACGAAGTTCACGAGAGCGACAGACCTTGATTGCGCACTAGAACGCAGCTCGCTCTCAACCCTGAAAAGGTCGTTTTATGACGAAATGGCTGCTAGCTGCCGGTGTATTGATGCCGCTTTACAGCGCTCAGGCTACACAGGATCCGGAAGCTGTGTACAACCGTGTTTGTGGTGCCTGTCATTCCGGCCAACTCCCCATGGCGCCGAAAAAAGGCGATCAGGAAGCTTGGACGCCGAGGTTGGCGAAAGGTATGGAGACGCTGGTGCAACACGTGACCCAGGGTTTCAAGGCGATGCCGCCGCGTGGTTTGTGCATGGACTGCAGTGCCGAGGATTACCAAGCCATCATCCTTTGGATGAGCGAGTAAGCCCGGTCCATAACTCTTAACCCTTAGCCGTAGTTGGATTAGCTGATGAAGAAATTGATCGTGAGTCTGCTGTTGACCGTGGGCATCTCCGGCATGGCCCATGCTGCAGGTGAGGCAGTACAACCGGGTGATGCAAAAGCCGGCCAGGCCAAAGCCGCCGTCTGTGGCGCCTGCCACGGCCCGGATGGCAACAGCATGGCGCCAAACTTTCCGAAACTGGCAGGTCAGGGTGAACGCTACCTGACCAAGCAATTGCACGACATCAAGTCGGGCAAGCGCACCGTTCTGGAAATGACCGGCCTGCTGACCAACCTGAGCGATCAGGACCTGGCGGACATCTCTGCCTACTTCGCCAGCCAGAAAGGCAGCGTCGGTGCCGCCGATCCGAAGATCGTCGCTCGCGGTGAGGCCCTGTTCCGTGGTGGTGACCTGGCCAAGGGCCTGCCAGCCTGCACCGGTTGCCATTCGCCAAATGGCGCAGGTAACGCGGCTGCCGGTTTCCCGCACCTGGGTGGACAGCACGCTCAATACGTCGGCAAGCAACTGGTCGATTTCCGCAAGGAAGAAGGTGGCCGCACCAACGACGGCGATACCAAACCGATGCAGAGCATTGCCAAGAAGCTGAGCGACGAAGACATCGCCGCGGTGTCCAGCTACATTCAAGGCCTGCACTAAGGCCGGTGGATCGGGCGTTGAACGGCGTGCTGATCGCCTGCAACGTTAACGCTCGATTAATCCGTCTCGGCAAGTATAAAAAGGGTGGCCTTGGCCGCCCTTTTTTGTGGCCGCTGCCGTTACACTACAGAACTCAAGCCCGCCAGGATCTGTCTGAAAACAATCGCGCGCGGCGAAAAAATTTGTCCAGGAGTAAAGCATGCGTAATCTGATCATCAGTGCCGTTTTTGCCGCTGCCAGCCTGTTTGGCATGACTGCCCAGGCCGCCGACGCCCCAGCCGCCCCTTATGTCGAGCTGACCAATCCGGTTCCGGTTGCCGTGCCTGGCAAGATCGAAGTGGTGGAGCTGTTCTGGTACGGCTGCCCGCATTGCTATCATTTTGAACCGACAATCAATCCTTGGGCTGAAAAACTGCCATCCGATGTGAATTTCAAGCGTATTCCAGCCATGTTCGGCGGAGCTTGGGATGCTCATGGCCAAATGTTCTTGACCCTTGAGTCCATGGGTGTTGAGCAAAAGGTTCATGCCGCGGTATTCGACGCGATCCAGAACAAAAAAATGAAGCTGATCGACAAGAATGACATGGCTGACTTCCTGGCTACCCAGGGCGTAGACAAGGATAAATTCCTGGCCACCTTCGACTCCTTTGCTATCAAGGGCCAGGTTGTTCAAGCCCGTGAACTGGCCAAGAAGTATGAAATCTCCGGCGTTCCAACCCTGGTCGTCAACGGCAAGTATCGCTTCGACGTGGGTTCTGCCGGCGGTGCCGAACAGGCCCTGCAACTGGCCGACAAACTGATCGACAAAGAGCGAGCGGCTAACAAGGCTGCCGCCAACTAAGGGCAGTCACTGCCATGCGCCGATGGGGTACTGAACGCATCGTTGGCCTGCATGATCCGCGGGTCAACGAGCATCATCTGGAATCCACGGGCCTGCCCGCAGACAGTCGTCTGCGCTTGCTCAGTTTCAATATCCAGGTCGGTATCAGTACCGAGCGCTATCGGCATTACCTGACCCGGGGCTGGCAGCACCTGCTGCCGCACACGGGGCGTGCCGATAACCTGCAGAAAATCGGCAATCTGCTAGGCGACTTCGATCTGGTCGCCTTGCAAGAGGCCGATGGCGGCAGCCTGCGATCAGGTTACGTCAATCAGGTCGAACACCTGGCCCAGCTCGGCGCCTTTCCCTACTGGTATCAACAACTCAATCGTAATCTCGGTCGCCTGGCCCAGCACAGCAATGGCGTGCTCAGCCGATTGCGTCCGTGGGCAATTGAGGATCATCCGTTGCCGGGACCAAAGGGTCGCGGAGCCATTCTGGTACGGTTCGGCGAAGGCCCGGAAGCGCTGGTGGTGGTCATGATGCACCTGGCGTTGGGCGCCCGGGCACGCAGTCTGCAATTGGCCTACATCCGCGAGTTAATCGGCGACTACAAGCATCAGGTGCTGATGGGCGACATGAACACCCATGCCAGTGACCTGCTGCAACATTCCCCGTTGCGCGATCTCGGCCTGCTTGCGCCGCAACTGGAAGCGACGTTTCCCAGCTGGCGCCCACAGCGCTGCCTGGACCATATCCTGCTGAGCCCGAGCCTGACCCTGGAAAAGGTTGAGGTGCTGGCACAGCCCATTTCCGATCACCTGCCGGTCGCGGTAGAGATTCGTTTGCCGGGTTCGCTCACGGCCGATGCATTGCCCGCGTTGAGTCCTGCCCCTCGCGGATCCCATGAATGAGCGACGAAGCACAGCGCTGGAAAGAGAAATACCTCAAAAGCATCGAACAACAGGAAAAGCTCGAACGTCGCTGGGACGCGCGGCTCGACTTGCTGCGTCGCGGGCTGGTGCGCAGCACCCTGGCAGCGGAAGGTACGGACCGCGCCGTTGACCAATGCATGAAGGAAATGCGCGAAGTCGTGCGTACCGATGACATGGACGCCGGCCTGGCTGCGCTGATTCCACGCCTGGAAAAAGCCGTGCTTGACTCCGAACAGCGTCGGGAAACCCGAGTCAACCAGACCAGTGCCGCCTTGACTGCGCTGGTCACGCAACTGCAAACATTGCCATTGCCACGGGATGTGAGTCGGCCACTCAAGAATTTCGCCAAGCACCTGGATGCGCGGGTCAGTCAGGCGCGCGAGATGCCCTTGCTGCTCAGCGAGCTGAGTGGCTTGCAGGGCAAGGCCCTGAGCCAGCTGGAGACCCCAACGGAGAACGGCCGGCCGGGCTTGCTGCAGCGGTTGTTCGGCGGTCGTGAAGCGCAGGAGACGGAGGCATCAACGGCCTCTGCTCCTGCGCTGGCTGCCCCTGTAGCCGAGAGCCCTGCGGCAAGCTGCGAGGTACCCGCTGTTGAGCGAGTCGAGGACGAGTTCGCGCCGACCGAGCCAACCGTGGCTTTTGCACCTCCGGCTGCGGAGCCTCAACCACCCAGTGCAGCCGCGGCGGAAATCGAATCGGCCGAGAAACCGACCCCGGAAACCATCGCGATATCACCTGAGTCGCAAGCGAACCCCGACGAGCTGACCGCGCAAGCATCACCCGATAGCTTGCCCTTACCTCCGATTCCGATGCAGGACGTGGCCGTCGTCGATCAGGCGTCATCCGAACACGACATTCTCTACGCACTCCCGGATTCCCCCGAGCCCTCCTACAGCTCGGTGGCCAGCCACATCGAAGACACGTTGCTGGGGCTGCTCGACGACCTGACACTGCCCGAGCGTCATCGTCCACAAGCAGAATCCATGCGCGATCGTCTGAAAAACGGTCTGAACTGGTACGAATTGCTGCCGATTCTCGACGACTTCGCCACATTGATGCTGGCCATTACCGACAGCGGCCAGCATGAGTTCGAAGCCTATCTGCAACGACTGAACGAACGTCTCGAATCGTTCCAGAGCAACTTGCAGGCCGCCACCGCGGGACACGCCGACAACCGTTCGGCTGCGCGACAGATGGACACGCAGATCCGCGAACAGGTCGATGGCCTGCAAAGCAGCATGCAAGAAGCCGCGGACCTGGAAGATCTCAAGCACGTACTGGAAAACCATCTCGAAGGCTTGCTGGGCACCATGGACCAGCACCAGAAACAGCGCGATGAGCGCGAGCAGGAGGTCGCTGCGCGCCTGCACAGCCTGGCCGAGCGGGTCGCCCATATGGAGCAGGAGGCCCAGGGTTACCGCGAGCACCTTGAAGAGCAACGACAGAAGGCATTGGTCGACCCGTTGACCGGGCTGCCCAACCGCGCGGCCTGGAGCGAGCGCCTGGGTCATGAAGTCACACAATGGCAACAACATGGCAACACGCTGTTGCTGGCCATGCTCGACCTCGATCATTTCAAGCGCATCAATGACAACTACGGGCATCTGGCCGGTGACAAAGTGCTGAAAATCATCGCCAGCGTGTTGCGCAAGCGGCTGCGCGGAACGGATTTCATTGCACGGTTTGGCGGCGAGGAGTTTGTGCTGTTAATGCCATCCACGGTGCCGGCGGCGGGGCTGAAGATGCTGGAAAGCTTGCGGGCCTCCATCGAAGCCTGTCCGTTCCACTTCAAGGGAGAGCCGGTGACCATTACCGTGTCTATCGGAATGACGGCGTTCAGGCCGGGTGAACATAGCGATCAGGTACTTAAAAGAGCCGATCAGGCGCTGTATCGCGCAAAAAATGCCGGCCGCAACCGAGTGGAACCGAGCTGACGGTGATCTGTTCCATTTTGTTTAATTCGATGGGATTGCCGTCCGCCCGCAAGGCATTACGTTACACTGTTGCATTATTGTCTTGCGTGTACTGCCTTTCGCCATGAAATATTTTGCTCTGATCTTATCGCTGATTGTGCTTGCCGGCTGTGCCAGCGGTCCCCGTTTCAACACCAGCCACTCTTCGGCCAATTACGACAGCCGCGTGCAATTTGTGGTGGTGCATTACACCAATGCCTCGCTGGAGCGTTCGTTGCAATTGCTGACCCACGGTGAGGTCAGCAGCCATTACCTGATCGGCGACGACAAGGGCGCCACCATCTACAAGCTGATGGATGAAAATGTGCGGGCCTGGCACGCCGGGGAGAGTGAGTGGAATGGCCGCACCTGGCTGAACTCCAGTTCCATCGGTATCGAAATCGTCAACCCGGGCTTCGAGGACACCCCGACCGGACGCGTGTGGTATCCCTACACCGAAGACCAGGTCCAGTCGCTGATCGTATTGCTCAAGGACATTAGCAAACGTCACGGCATAAAACCTCGCGAGATCATTGGCCATAGTGATATTGCACCCTTGCGCAAGCTGGACCCGGGGCCGCTGTTCCCCTGGAAGCATCTGGCCGCCGAAGGCTTGGGCATCTGGCCGAATGAACAGTCGGTGGCGCGCCAGCAAATGTTGTTCGCCGAGCAGTTGCCGAGCATCAGTTGGTTTCAGGCGCAGTTGGCCCGCCTGGGTTATGCCTCGCCACAGACCGGCGAGCTCGATGTCGCGACACGACATGTGATAGCGGCATTTCAGATGCATTTCCGTCCGGCGCGTTTCGATGGCACTCCGGATGCGCAAACCGCCGCGCTACTGTGGGTGTTGAACCAGACAAAATAATGACGCCCGCCCGACGGTCAGGGCTTTTTTCCAATCAGCAGCTATAACTCATTGGTAATACATCGGATATTGCACAATGACTGCTGCTCGAGAGACCTTCCGTAGTTGGTTCCATCGCCCCTGGTTCCTGGGGCTGATGTCTACTGTCTTGAGCGCAACATTATTGATGGCCGGCAGCCTGTTCGTCGCCATACACCAGGTCGAGCAAAGCGAAAGCGAAGAAATGAATGCTCAGGGCGAACGCTTCCTCGCCCGTCTCGAACAGCTCTTCGGGCAACTGCGTGAAAGCCTTGATGACCTTGAAGCGCAACCGTTGCGCGGCTGCGATGCTGAAATGATCGCGACCTTGCAACAGGTTACGTTCAATTATCGCTTCGTCTACGAAGCCGCCTACATGGACTCTTCACGAATCTGCTCCAATCGCCCTCGTCAGGAAGGGCTGTCGCTGAGTCGATCGCCAGACATCAAAGGCCCGACTTACAGCTATTGGCTCAATACCACCACTGAACCCGATGAAAACCGTGCCGCGCTGATGCTCGGGCGCGGGAATTTCCGGGTGGCGACCTCTCGCGGGCATTTGACCGATATGGTCGACCTGTCGCCGGGCAGCAGCCTGCTTGTAGTTCTGGACCATGGCGCGCGCGCGATTCCGGTGCTGGGCGCTTCTCAGGTCTGGCCGCCGGCCGAGGCCTGGCCACCGAAAAACCGTGATGCGCTGCAGATCACCCAGGCACGCCTGATATACCGGATGCCCACCGACAACCCGGAATATCAATTGGTGTTGATCAGCCCGCGCACCGGCATGCATATCCCGGCGGTCTGGTGGTGGTTGCTGCCGGCCAGCCTTGCGCTGGGCATATGCGTTGGGTTCCTGGTGTTTTTGCTGGTGCGCCAACGGCAGTCGCTGGACGCCGAGCTGGCCGGCGCGATTCGCCGTGGCGAGTTGCAGGTGCTGTACCAACCGATCTTCGACCTCGATAGCCGCAACTGTGTCGGGGCAGAAGCACTGCTGCGCTGGCGCAGGCCGGACGGCACCCTGACCAGCCCCGACCTGTTCATTCCGATGGCGGAGAACACCGGGCAGATTCGCCAGATGACGGACTTCGTCTTGCAGCGCCTGCTCGAGCAACTCGGCCAGTTGCTGCGTGCGAACCCGCAGCTGTACATCTCGGTCAATCTCGCGGCGTGTGATGTGATGGTTCCGCGGATTGGCCAGGTGATGGCGCGGCTGCTGACCCTGCATCGCGTCGCTGCGCGGCAAATTGCTTTTGAAGTCACCGAGCGCGGGCTGGTCGATGTGGTGGTGGCCCGGGAAAACCTGCAAGCGCTACGGGATGTCGGGCATCAGGTGTTGATCGATGATTTTGGCACCGGCTATTGCAGCCTCGCCTATTTGCAAACCCTGCCGGTCGATTGCCTGAAAATCGACAAGGCGTTCATTGATGCGCTGGGCCATGACGCCGCCAGCAGCGGCGTGGCCCCGCATATCATTCATATGGCCCAGTCGCTGCACCTGAAGGTGATTGCCGAGGGCATCGAACATGAGGCCCAGGCCGCGTTCCTGTGCAGTGAAGGCGTGAAGTTCGGCCAGGGCTGGCTGTTCGCCCGCGCGTTGAGCGCAGTGCAGTTCACGGAATTGATTACCCGGGGCCGGCGTCGGGCCGGCCGGCGCCTGGATGACGAAGCGTGAGGGTGACCTAAACGGTCAGCGTCATGTAGAACTGAGTTCCTTGCCCCGGTCGTGAATAGACACCCATCCGTCCGCCATGCAATTGCACGATTTCCTTGCACAAGGCCAGGCCGAGCCCGGCCCCGCCCTTCTTGCGTCCAACCTGCACGAAGGGCTCGAAGATCCGCCCCTGCTGACCGTAGGCAATACCTTCGCCGTTGTCCTCGACACTGATGATGACCCGGTCACCGTGACGCCGGGCCTGCAAGCGTATCCGCCCGCCGGAGCCGGTGTGACGCAAGGCGTTGTCGAGCAAATTGTCGAGTACCCGCTCCAGTTGTGGCTGGTCGGCCTGCAACCGCGGCAAAGGCCCTTGCACTTCCACCAGCAGATTGATTTCCTTCTCTTCGGCCGATGTGGCAAAACGTGACCGAGCCTGTTCCAGCAACGCCTCGATAGAACACGGCGTCAGGGTGAGTTTCTGCAAACCGTTCTGGTAACGGGAGAAATTCAGCAGGTCATTGATCAACTGCATCAGCCGCTGCATCTCTTCGTTAACGGTATCGAGCAGGTCGGCTTCCCGGGAATCCGGGGCAAAGTGAGCGCGCTCACGGAACAATCCGAAGGCCATATGCATGCCGGTGACCGGTGTGCGCAATTCATGGGAGGCTCGCAATACGAATTCGCTGCGTACCCGTTCGAACGCTCGTTGCTCCGTGACGTCATGCAGCACCATCACGGCACCCAGAATATGGCCTTGGGTATGGCTGACCGGGGTCAGGCTGTAGGTCAGCAGTCTCGACTCGCCATCGACTTCGACACTCAAGTCTTCCGGCGCCCGCTCCAGCGTGCCGCCGCGCAGCACCAGTTGCAGCTGCTCATCGAGCTCGGGGCGCTCCAGCGCCGTACCCAACCCCTGCCCCAGACGATCGGACTCCCAGCCCAACTGACGCTGGGCTACAGGGTTAAGGTGTTCCAGATGGCCCTGACGGTCGATCATCAGCAGTCCGTCGTCGATGCTGTCGAGCACGGCCTGCAAGCGCTGCTGACCGGCCAGCAGCTCATCTACGTTGGTGGCCTGATGCTCACGCAGCGCCTGGGCCATGATCCCGAAACGCCGGGTCAGCTGGTTCAGTTCCACCGCCGAGGAAATCGGCAGGGTGACATCGAAATTGCCTTGGCCGATATTGTCCGCCGCCTTGGCCAAGGCCTCGATGGGCTCCCCGAAACGCCGGGCGATGGCTTGTGCGGTCACGAAGCCGATGATCAGCACCGCCAGCCCCACCAGTCCAAGCAACCCGGCAAACAGCAGCGCCTGCTCCCGGGCCTGGCGCTCGGTATCGCTGATGTTATCAAGCGCGCGCTTGTGCTCGGCGATCAGGCCATTGCGTAGCGCATTGAATTTTTCCGTCAGGTTGTCGTGGCTGCTGAGCACCTTCGACGGGTCCGGGGACGCTTCATAAGCCTGGATAAAGCGCTCGTAGTCGGCCTTGGCTTTTCTGAAACCGTGCTCGCTTGCGGTTTCCTCCGGTTCCTGGGCGATGCCTTCCTCCAGCAGTTCGAAGTAACGCTGCTTCGAGGCGGCGAAAGCGGCGGAGTCAGGCTTCTCGCTGAGCATGATGATCAGTTGATCACCCAGGGTCTGACGCAGCTTGAGCCCCAGGTCCAGGGTGATGAAGTTACTGCGGATCAGTGCTTCCTGGCTGCCGGCCATCTGCATCACGCTGACCAGCCCGAGCAAGAGCCCGAGCAGCGCGACGGTGATCAGTGCGGAGATGCTCAGGAAAAGCCGGGTCCGCAATTTCATCGCCAGTTTCATCGGCGATTGCTCACAAGTTGTACTGCTTGCGTTTGCGGTACAGCGTCGAGGCGTCGATGCCCAGGGTTTTCGCCGCTTGATCCAGGGTATCGGCGGTGGCGAGGACCGCGCCGATGTGGGCCTTCTCCAGCTCATCCAGGCTCAGTGCCGCGCCGATGCGAGGTGCATTGTTGACCGGGGTTTCAGCCATGCCCAGATGACTGATCTCGACCCGCTCCTGCGGACAGATGATACTCGCCCGTTCGATCACGTTGCGCAGTTCACGGATGTTGCCCGGCCAGCGATAGCCCAGCAGTGCTTCCCGGGCCTCGTCGCTGAAGACGCGCGCGGGACGGGCGTACTCCTTGACGAAGCGTGCCAGGAAACGGTCGGCCAGGTTGAGAATATCTTCGCGGCGTTCGCGTAGCGGTGGCAGGTGCAAGGTAATGACATTCAGGCGATAGAGCAGGTCTTCACGGAAACGACCGTCGCGCACCATGTCCTCAAGGTTGAGGTTGGTGGCCGCAAGGATGCGCACATCGGCACGGCGGGTCACCGGATCACCGACGCGCTCATATTCCTTGTCCTGAATAAAACGCAGCAACTTCGGCTGCAATGTCAGGGGAAAGTCGCCGATCTCGTCGAGAAACAGCGTTCCGCCGTCAGCTTGGTTGACTCGGCCCAAGGTGCTTTCGCTGGCGCCGGTGAAGGCGCCGCGGCTGTGGCCGAAGAGTTCGCTTTCCATGAGCTCGGCGGTCAGCGACGGGCAGTTGATCGTGACGCAGGATTTCTTCGCGCGTTTGCTCCAGCCGTGAATGGCTTGGGACAGTTCGCCCTTGCCGGTACCGGATTCACCCAGAATCAGGATATTGGCATCGGTCGTGGCAACCTGGCGGGCGGTTTCGAGTACCACTTTCATGGCCGGGCTGTGGGAGTCCAGACCATCCATGGGCTTGCGTACCTCGCCTTCCAGGGCTTCCAGTCGCGCCGACAATTGCCGCACTTCCAGTTGCTTGGCGGTTGCCAGCCGCAATTGATCGGGGCTACACGGCTTGACCAGATAGTCGGCGGCGCCAGCCTGAATCGCATCCACCGCCGTGTCGACGGCAGAGTGCGCAGTGACGATCACCACCCGCATCCAGGGCGCCTGGATACGCATCTGGGCCAGCACATCGAGGCCGTTGTCTTCACCCAGGCGCAAGTCGAGGAAGCACAGGTCGAAGACCTGCCGTTGCAACAGGGCTTCTGCCTGCGCGGCGCTGGTGGCGGTGGCCACGCTGTAGCCTTCGTCTTCGAGGCAATAACGGAAAGTACGCAGGATGGCGGATTCGTCATCCACCAGCAGAATGCGGCCTTGATGCTCAGTGGCGGACTCCATTTTCCTACGCTCCTTAATGAATGATCGTTATTTAGTCTCGGAGAAATCGGGCATGTTGCATGATTGATTCTGAGCCATTCCTGTCATGGCAGGGTAGCTTTCATCCCATGTATCGCTTAGCCGGCTAATTTCGTGGGTCTTAAATGGATGCCCGGTTTCCTGCAAAGGCCAGCGTGTATTTCTGACATCCGCGCCCTTCTCTCAATTCAAAAAATTTACGTCTTCCTTCAAACCAATCGTGCAATACGCACGACTGAACAAGAGGCATCGTGCAGGATGCGTGCGAAGTTAATTTTTTTATGTTCGTAAAGCATTGATATAAAAAGAAATTATTCAAAATAAAAGCTGGCATGCAGGCTGCAATTGTCTGGTTAACCAGGGCATTCAAAAACAAACGCCCGCAATCGAATACCGACCCCAGTGGTAGGAGCTCCAGGATGAACCGTCAACGTGCCGCCCACCTGCACCTCTCGCCTGTGTCTATCCAGCAAGGGTTGTTTGCCGTTCTGGCACTGTTGATCACCCTGATCGGCGGCCAGCAGTTTCTGCGCTGGGAGCAGAGCCAGCAGCCGGAAGCGCCACGTTTGTCGATTCCGCATCCGACCCAAACCCATTTCAGCGCTGTCAGCAGCGGTCAGGCCGATAGCCCCCCGATGCGCATGATGGATGTCGACCAGGCCGGGCCTGTGGGTGAGATACGTCATCAAGAGCGTTGGGTGTTCTAGGTAAAACTTCCGCCGCACACCATGCGCCAGGAAACGCAGCACCTTTAAACAGAAGCGTAAGGAGAATCACCATGTTGAGCTGGGCAATCACATTCCTGATCATCGCCATCATCGCTGCTGTACTGGGCTTCGGTGGTATCGCGGGCACCGCCACGGGTATCGCCAAGATTTTGTTTGTCGTGTTCCTGGTGATGTTCATTGTCTCCTTCTTCTTGGGCCGTCGCGGTCGAGGCTGATATGAGAAGGGTTGTTCAAGACTTGGCAGCCGCCCAGCTGTTGGGCGGTAGTGCCATGGCATGAGGGCTGGCGTTTCCCCGATATGCCTGACCTGCCCATGCAGGCTTGTTGACCGGACAGAATTTGTACACGAAGGAGGCCACAGCGCCTCTTTCCACCTGCGCCACCTGAGGAAGGCCGGCGCATGACCAAGGGGTCGGGACGTTCTGCCTGTTTCAGGGGCGGAGTGACCTACGGGTACAGGGAGTACCTGCGCAAGGGCCGGGTCAGGAAAAGCTGCTGCGCAAGTTCGTCGGACCGCCAAGGTTCGACGGACTTGCCAAGGGCTTGATCAAGCAACACATTGAAATAGAGCGCTCGTCTCGATTTCATCAGTGTTATCCCGTCCTTGTCCGTGTTACGTCGGAAAATACTTTTCCCGGTGTTTCATCTGCGACCGTATATCGAGAAAAATCACCTTTCTTTGGCCGCGACTTTTCCCTTCCTCCTGCGCGATTTTGCTGAAAAATCAACGCTCGGCCACTGCTCGAAAAATACTCAATCTGCTCTGTGATGGCCGGTTCACGGCACTTATGCCTGCCGAAATGTCGTATTCGAACCGGTTGGGACGCGCGTTTCGGTAAAAAAACCTCATGCCGATTCGGCATGGGGTAGGCGTTTACGGCATTAGACGGCGCTTCCTTGCATCGGAATAGTTGCGCCTTTTTTCGCCTGCCAGAGAGCCGTAAACACGCGTTCCGGGGCACCTTATACGGGGGGCAGATGCACTGGACTTTTTCGCCACAAGCGTTCCAGTTCGCGCATCTCCCTGAGTCAAACAACAAGTAAGGGTAAAGATATGAAGAAGGCAAAGCTTAGCCTCGCCTGGCAGATCCTCATCGGTCTGGTATTGGGGATTGCAATCGGTGCGCTGCTCAACCATTTCAGTGCCGAAAAAGCCTGGTGGATCAGCAACGTCCTGCAACCGGCAGGCGATATCTTTATCCGTCTGATCAAGATGATCGTGATCCCGATCGTCATTTCCTCTTTGATCGTCGGCATTGCCGGCGTCGGTGACGCCAAGAAGCTGGGGCGCATCGGCTTCAAGACCATCATCTACTTCGAAATCGTCACCACCATCGCCATCGTGGTCGGTCTGCTGCTGGCCAACCTGTTCCATCCGGGTGCCGGCATCGACATGAGCACCCTGGGCACTGTGGACATTTCCAAGTACCAGGCCACGGCGGCCGAGGTTCAGCATGAACATGCGTTCATCGAAACCATCCTCAACCTGATCCCGTCGAACATCTTTGCGGCCATGGTTCGCGGCGAAATGCTGCCGATCATCTTCTTCTCTGTATTGTTCGGTCTCGGTTTGTCGAGCCTGCAGGCGGACCTGCGCGAGCCGCTGGTGAAGATGTTCCAGGGCGTATCGGAAAGCATGTTCAAGGTCACTCACATGATCATGAACTACGCCCCGATCGGCGTGTTCGCACTGATCGCGGTGACCGTTGCCAACTTCGGCTTCGCGTCGCTGATACCGCTGGCCAAACTGGTGATCCTGGTTTACGTCGCCATCGCCTTCTTCGCTTTCGTGATCCTGGGCCTGATCGCTCGCCTGTTCGGGTTCTCGGTGATCAAGCTGATGCGCATCTTCAAGGATGAGCTGGTACTGGCCTACTCCACCGCGAGCTCCGAAACCGTGCTGCCGCGCGTGATTGAGAAGATGGAAGCCTACGGCGCGCCGAAAGCCATTTGCAGTTTTGTGGTGCCGACCGGTTACTCGTTCAACCTCGACGGTTCGACCCTGTACCAAAGCATCGCGGCGATCTTCATTGCCCAGCTGTATGGCATCGACCTGTCGATCAGCCAGCAACTGCTGCTGGTACTGACGTTGATGGTCACCTCCAAAGGCATCGCCGGCGTACCGGGCGTGTCCTTCGTGGTACTGCTGGCCACCCTGGGCAGCGTCGGTATTCCACTGGAAGGCCTGGCGTTCATCGCTGGTGTCGACCGCGTCATGGACATGGCTCGTACCGCACTGAACGTGATCGGCAACGCCCTGGCCGTTCTGGTTATCGCTCGTTGGGAAGGCATGTACGACGACGCCAAGGGCCAGCGCTACTGGAACTCCCTGCCGCACTGGCGCAGCAAAGAGAAGCTGCCGGTTGGTGAAACCTCCAGCAATTGATGCAAAACCTGCGGGAGCGAGCTTGCTCGCGATGGTGGCAGGGGCACCGGGCTTATCCAGAATGCCCGCATCATCATTGACGTCCATCGCGAGCAAGCTCGCTCCTACAACAAACCCCGGAGAAATCCGGGGTTTGTCGTTTCTGGCTACCCCGCTATCATTCGCGGATCTTTTGGGGGGATTTGACTGATGCTCAATGGCCTGTGGCTTGGCTTCTTCATCGTGGCAGCTGTATCGGCGCTGGCCCAGTGGCTGATCGGTGGCAACGCCGGGATATTCGCGGCGATGGTGGAAAGCATTTTTGCCATGGCCAAGCTGTCGGTCGAAGTCATGGTGCTGCTGTTCGGCACCCTCACCCTCTGGCTGGGTTTTCTGCGAATTGCCGAGAAGGCCGGGATCGTCGAATGGCTGGCAAGGGCTCTGGGGCCACTGTTTTTGCGCCTGATGCCTGAAGTCCCGCCGGGTCATCCAGCCATCGGCCTGATCACCCTTAACTTCGCGGCCAACGGCCTGGGCCTGGACAACGCTGCCACACCGATCGGCCTCAAGGCCATGAAGGCACTGCAGGAACTCAACCCCAGCGCTACCGTCGCCAGCAATGCACAGATCCTGTTCCTGGTGCTCAACGCCTCCTCGCTGACCCTGCTGCCGGTGACCATCTTCATGTATCGCGCCCAGCAAGGTGCGCCGGACCCGACGTTGGTGTTCCTGCCGATCCTGCTGGCGACCAGTTGCTCGACCATTGTCGGCTTCCTGTCGGTGGCGTTCATGCAGCGCCTGCGCGTCTGGGACCCCGTGGTGCTGGCCTACCTGATCCCCGGCGCCCTAGCCCTCGGTGGCTTCATGGCGTTGCTGGCGACCCTTTCGGCGACCGCTCTGGCCGGCCTGTCATCGATCCTCGGCAACCTGACGCTGTTTGGCCTGATCATGCTGTTTTTAGTGATCGGCGCGCTGCGCCAAGTGAAAGTCTACGAGGCCTTCGTTGAAGGTGCCAAAGAGGGTTTCGATGTCGCCAAGAACTTGCTGCCCTACCTGGTGGCGATGCTCTGCGCGGTGGGTGTCCTGCGGGCATCCGGGGCACTGGACTTCGGTCTGGACGGGATCCGTCATCTGGTGGAATGGGCCGGTTGGGACACGCGTTTCGTCGATGCGCTGCCGACGGCGATGGTCAAACCCTTCTCGGGAAGCGCCGCCCGGGCGATGCTGATTGAAACCATGAAGACCTCGGGCGTGGACAGCTTCCCGGCGCTGGTGGCAGCAACAATTCAGGGCAGTACCGAAACGACGTTCTATGTGCTGGCGGTGTACTTCGGTGCCGTGGGCATCCAGCGCGCACGCCATGCGGTTGGCTGCGCATTGCTGGCGGAGCTTGCCGGGGTGCTGGGGGCTATCGGGGTTTGCTACTGGTTCTTTGGTTGATCGACCCCGCCAGCCAACACTTTCAGCGCGGCCTTGCGCTCGCCCGTCGGCAAGGCGCCGAGCTTTTCCACGGCGGTGTAAAATTTGAGCCAGTCGCCACCCTCCTGATGGAACAGCGCGGCAAAAGCCGGCACCCATTGGTCGTACAAACCAAACGGCAATAACCGGGCGTTGTTCATGGGGGCATGGATCCACGCGTCGTAGCGTTTGTCTGCGGCCCACTGACTGTCACGCAATTGCCGGTATTCGCTGCGCAAGCGTTCGAACTCGGCCGCCTTGCGCTGGCGCATTTGTTCGGTTGGCAACGGCAAGGTGTAGAGCTTTTCCAGTCGGGTGCGGGTCTTGAGTACCAACTCAGTGAACTGGTAGCGCTGACGTACCTGCGCATTGTTATCCGGTGGCATGTGGCGGTAGGCGCGCCATTGGCGAGTACCTTCCTGCTCGACGAAGGTGGCGAAGGATTCGTTGAACTCCGTGTCGTCCTTCACATAGAAACGCTGATGGGCGAGCTCGTGAAAGATCAGCGTGGCCAGTCGCTCATCCCCCCAGCCCATCATCGAACTGATGATCGGGTCGTTGAACCAGCCAAGTGTCGAATAGGCCTCGACGCCGCCAATCGACACGTCCATGCCTTGCAAGCGTTGCAAAGCCGCTGCACCGCGGGCTGCGCTTTGGCTGTAGTAACCGCGATAAGCAACACAACCGGCGATGGGGAAGCAGTGGTTTACGGGCTTGAGGGAAAATTCCGGTGTGGCGAAGACATTCCAGACGACGAAGGGACGCCCAATGTCCGCGTACAGGCGGTAGCTCTGGTTATCCGGCAGGTGCAATTGCTGGCTGGCGAAGGTTCGGGCCTTTTGCGATTGCTCCAGGTGTGTGCGCAGTTTTTGATCGCGCGCCGGGTCGGCAATCACGCTGGAAACAGGCTCCCTGGCCCGCAGCAACTGCAGTTGGCCGCTGGCCAGTTGGCTGTAATAGCCGGTGCTGGTGCAGCCGTTGAGCAACAAAAACAACAGGCTCGGAAACAAAACGCGAAAAACGCGATCAAGTAACCCAAGGCTAGGAAGCGGCCTGATCACAATAATTCTTCCTTGGAGAGTCTTTCCACAAGACTATCCCGCCAGACTGGAGCTCCGCTATGCGCATGTTGATACTGTCAGGAGGCCTGCTGATGCTGGCCGGCTGTGCTGGTTTCGGAATACCCCGCCATGATCCTGCGCAAGCCTGGATCGACCTTGATTCGAAGCAGGAAGATACGGCGCTGCAGGCGCTGGAGGTCGATGACAAAATCACCGACGATAAACGCTATTTCCAGGTTCATCCCGGTAGCCATGAGTTGACGGTCCGCTACCAATTCGCGGTCCAGCCCACCAATATCGGCCCGGACGCCGAGCCGTTGTGGCGCGATTGTCAGTTGAGCGTGAAATTCAGCGACTTCAACGCGGGTGAGCGTTATCAACTACAGGCGGGGAACATCGGTTTTCGGCCTTGGGCGAAACTCTACGATCAACAGCGCAAAGTGATTGGCCAAGGCACACCGGCAGGCTGTCAACACACCTGATCGGCGTTATGCTGGATGCATATCCCTTGGGACATCCATCATGCGCAGGTTGATGCTGTTACTCGCCGTCGGTGTTGTCGCGGGCTGCCAAAGCCCGATGCCGACACCCAATCCACAGATGGCCTGGGTCGAATTCTCGACGCCCTTCCCTAACGACAAGTTGTTGATGGCCGAACGACTGGATAAACAACGCCTGCGCGACGGGCGTTTTTTCGAGGTCACGCCGGGAAGCCATGAACTGATCGTGCGTTTCGACTTTGAAGTACCCGGTGGCGGATTGGGGATGATGGGCGGCCCCTCGGAACGGCTGTGCTACCTGACCATCAATTACGATCATTTCGAAGCCGGTCAGCGTTATGTGCTCGAAGGCCGTTCCATCGCCTTTACCCCCGGTGCCCGGCTGTACAATGCCAAGCGCGAAATCGTTGCTGAAGACCGGGAATCCTACTGCCTGATGTGAGCGGTCAGCGGTCGTTTTTCTGGTAGATGATTTTCTTGGTGCCGTTTTCGCACGAACCCACAACCATGTTCTGGTCATGGACCTCGTCGTTGGTGACGATTTCAAGCGTGTAGGAAGTGACGCCGCTGGCCTGGATCTTGGCTTCGATCTCGGTCTTGAGCTCTTCGCAGGGTTTCGGTGCCGCCAAGGCCGAAGTGGCCAGTGCGCAACAGATAACCGCCAAGGCAAAACGTTTCATGGTTGAAGCTCCTTTGAGGCAGCACGCACAATCGTGGTTTTCGCTGCTGTCATTTATTCGACCACAGTTTTAGCGGGCGAGTCTGTCGCGACGCAAAAAAGATCGCAGCCTTGAGCACCTTTTGCCAAATGATCCCGGCAGGTTGCGCAAGGCTGCGATCTTTTCGTTTCAATTAAAATCTAGCCGACCAATGTTGCCTCCAGGCTGATCTTCGCATTCAGCACTTTGGATACCGGGCAGCCCTCTTTGGCCTTGTTGCTGAGTTCTTCGAACTGCGCCTGCGTCGCCCCGGGGATTTTCGCTTTCAGAATCAATTTCACTGCGGTGATCGCAAAACCGCCGTCCACTTGATCCAGAGTGACTTCTGCCTGGGTATCGATGCTATCGGCCTTCAGGCCGGCATCACCGAGAATCATGGAAAACGCCATGGAGAAACAGCCGGCGTGGGCCGCGCCGATCAACTCTTCCGGGTTGGTGCCACGACCGCCCTCGAAGCGCGCCTTGAAGCCATAGGGTGCTTCCCGGAGCACGCCGGTTTCTGTGGAAATCGAGCCGATGCCGGTTTTCAGATCACCTTCCCAATGGGCCGATGCTTTCTTAACGATAGCCATGCCTGTCTCCTCAAGATTGGCGCGAAACGTCGCGCCTTCGTGGTTTTCACTTGCCAGGGTTGTGAGGATAGACAGTGGCGCAAAGTTCATCTCGCCCGATCAGTCTGCTTTTTTCGCGGGATTTTTTACCGGGCTATTGAAACTCGGGTATATGCCCACATTGCATGAATACGCTTTTGGATTCGGCAGGTTTGCGTTCGCAAGAACAAACCTGCGCCCTCAATTGGAGAAGCAGGTTTATGAAACGACTGTCCGATATCAAGTTCTCGACCCTCGATCTGGTGCCCGTGCGCGAGAACGGGAGCGCGGCCCAATCGCTGCGCAACTCGCTGGACCTGGCGCAGCATGTCGAGAAGTTCGGTTACAACCGCTTCTGGGTGGCTGAGCACCACAACATGGATGGCATCGCCAGTTCCGCGACTTCGGTGCTACTCGGTTACCTGGCCGGTGGCACGTCGACTATTCGAGTCGGTTCGGGCGGGGTAATGTTGCCCAACCACGCACCGTTGGTGATCGCCGAACAGTTCGGCACCCTGGAAAGCCTTTATCCGGGCCGGATCGATCTGGGCCTGGGGCGTGCCCCCGGTTCCGACCAGATGACCGCACGTGCGCTGCGCCGCGAACGCTCCGGCAGCGCCGACGATTTCTCGGAAGACGTGGCGGAACTGGTGCGCTACCTTGGGCCACGTACCCCGGACCAACGCATCATCGCCATGCCGGGGACCGGGACCAATGTGCCGGTCTGGTTGTTGGGATCGAGCCTGTTCAGTGCGCAACTGGCCGGTGAGCGCGGTTTGCCCTACGCCTTCGCATCGCATTTCGCACCACGCTACATGCATGAAGCGATTCGGGTCTACCGCAATCACTTCAAGCCGTCAGCCGTTTTGGACAAGCCCTACGTGATGCTCGGCGTGCCATTGGTGGCCGCCGATACCGACGAGCAGGCCGATTTTCTGGCGACCTCGGTGTTCCAGCGGATTCTCGCCCTGATGCGTGGCCAAAGCCTGGTACAGCGTCCGCCGGTGAAGACCATGGACGGCCTGTGGCTGCCCCATGAGAAAGATGCCGTGCACGATTTCCTTGGCCTGGCGATGATCGGCAGTCCGCAGAAAATCCGCGCCAAACTCGAGGTCCTGATCGAACAGACCCAGGCTGACGAGCTGATTTTCACCTGTGACCTGTACGAACATGCCGATCGCGTGCATTCCTACGAACTGCTGGCGCAGGTCATGCGGGGTTGATGCTCAAACGGCAGGCATAAAAAAGCCGGCGCCACGGCGTCGGCTTTTTCATTCGGGCGAGAATAGGCCTACTTTTTATAGACGATCACTTTGGCACCCGCTTCGCATTTGCCAACAACTTTTCCGCCGCCAGCGGCACCTTTGTCGACAATCTCCAGCGAGTAACCGGAAACGCCCTTGGCATCAAGTTTCGCTGCGATTTCGGCTTTCAGCTCTTCGCATGGCTTGCCGCCCGCCAACGCGCTCCCCGCAAGGCTCAACAAACCTACTGCCAACATAAACTTCTTCATCGGTTGCATTCCCTGGTCGGATCATAGGGGGTAACCAGCCGTCAGCCGGACGCACTCATGTAGTGCTTTGCCATTCCCTATGGCATTCGACCGGCGTGCAAGTTCAGAAGACTAGCCCAAAGTCAGCTGCTGGCAATCCGGAACCCGACTTTCAAGGTCACTTGAAAGTGCGCAGCCTTGCCGTCCCTTATGTGCCCACGGGTCTCGGTCACTTCAAACCATTCCATGTACTTGATGCTTTTGCTGGCTTCGGCCAGCGCGTTGTTGATCGCATCTTCGATACTGCTGGTGGACGAGCCGATCAGCTCGATTTTCTTGTAGGTGTGATGGTCAGACATGGCGTTCTCCTCGGCGTGTGAATTACAGACTAGCAGTGATTTTTCCTATTTCTTCTGTTGGTCGTTCTGAGGGTGAAGTTCAGATTTTCTGCACTTTCTCGAACCCATGAAGTCCCAACCAACACACGCCACTCATCACCAATGCAGGAGAGCCACCATGGCCAACAACTCGTTACGCAAAGCCTCATTGCAAAGCATGGAAGCCGAGATCGAGAGTCTGCTCAAGTCTTTGGAAAGCCTGAAGGACGACGCCTCGGACGAGTCGCGTAAAACCCTCAAGACCCTGAAAAGCAACGCCGAGAATGCCTTGAAGCACTCGCGCCATTTGCTTGGCGATGCCTATGAAGAGGTCAAGGTCAAAACCCGTGAAACCGGGATTGCCACCCGGGACTACGCCCAGGAACATCCTTGGACAACAGCTGGTGTCGCCGTGGGTGCATTAGGCTTGCTGGCCGCTTATCTGTTGTGCAAGCGTGATTAATCCGCGCGACGCAGCTCGTTCTTGAGCCACTGCGCCAGTTGCCGGGCGCGTCCGTCCGCGGCGCGCTTGGGTAGCCACAACGCCAGTTGCGCCGGGGTTTCACTGAAGCCCCAAGGCGCAACCAGGCGGCCGGCCTTCAAGTCCTCCGTCACCAAGGGTTCGGGGGCAATCGCCACGCCCAGACCTGCGACGGCGGCTTCCAGCAAGTAATACAAATGTTCAAATCCCTGACCGTACTTCAGCGCCCTGGCGTCGAGCCCGCGTGGTTGCGCCCAGTTCGGCCAGGCTTGCGGGCGTGAGGTGGTGTGCAGCAAGGGTTCGTTCAGCAGTGCAGTTTCAGGCGCCTGCTTGAGCCGTTCATAGCCGGCGAACCGCGGGCTCATGACCGGGCCGATACGTTCGCTGGCCAGCTCAAAAACCTGCATGTCCGCCGGCCAGGGTGGCTCGGCAAATACGAGCAAGGCATCCAGCCCCGGTTTTCGCGGATCCAGATCGCCTTCTCCGGCCGACAGGTGCAAGCGCAAGTCCGGCAGGTCGGCATTGAGTCTCCCCAGTCTTGGGATAAACCAGCGCGCCAGCAGACTTCCAGAGCAACCGAGCACGAATGGCGCATCGGCGGAGCTTTGTGTGAGTTCGGCGCATACGCCGCGCAGGCGCTCGAAGGCTTCGCTGCTGGCGTCACGCAGGCGTAACCCGGCATCTGTGAGTTTCAGGCCGCGACCGTCCTTGATGAACAGGCTTACGCCGAGGTGTTCTTCAAGTAACTTGAGTTGCCGACTGACTGCGCCGTGGGTGACGTGCAGCTGTTCGGCCGCCTGACTGACGCTGTTCAAGCGGGCAGTGGCTTCGAAGGCGCGAAGCGCGTTCAGCGGAGGAAGGTCATGGCTCATTTGATCTGTGAGTTTTCCTGACAGGTTGTGGCGATCTTATCGGTTTTCAGGCCGGGGCGTCAGGGGTAGAGTGAAGCCCACTATCTCTTTATGCATCACTTCATGCATTCAACTGGAGCGCCCCATGACCCAGACTAATCTGCGCAACGGCCCTGATGCCAACGGCCTGTTTGGCGCGTTCGGCGGCCGCTACGTTGCCGAAACCCTGATGCCGTTGATCCTCGACCTGGCCCGCGAATATGAGTTGGCCAAGGAAGATCCTGCATTCAAGGAAGAACTGGCCTACTTCCAGCGCGACTACGTCGGACGTCCAAGCCCGCTGTACTTCGCCGAGCGTCTGACCGAGTTCTGCGGCGGCGCGAAGATCTACCTCAAGCGTGAAGAGCTGAACCACACCGGCGCGCACAAGATTAACAACTGCATCGGCCAGATCCTGCTGGCGCGGCGCATGGGCAAGAAGCGCATCATCGCCGAGACTGGCGCCGGCATGCATGGTGTGGCCACGGCCACTGTTGCTGCGCGTTTCGGTCTGGATTGCGTGATCTACATGGGCACCACTGACATCGAGCGTCAGCAGGCCAACGTGTTCCGCATGAAGCTGCTGGGTGCCGAAGTGATCCCGGTGGTAGCCGGTACCGGCACGCTGAAAGACGCGATGAACGAAGCCCTGCGTGACTGGGTGACCAACGTCGACAGCACCTTCTACCTGATCGGTACCGTGGCTGGTCCGCACCCTTACCCGGCGATGGTTCGCGACTTCCAGGCCGTAATCGGCAAGGAAACCCGCGAGCAGCTGCAAGCCCAGGAAGGTCGCCTGCCGGACAGCCTGGTGGCGTGCATCGGCGGTGGTTCCAACGCCATGGGCCTGTTCCACCCGTTCCTCGACGACAAGAGTGTCGAGATCATCGGCGTTGAAGCCGCCGGCTATGGCATCGAGACCGGCAAGCATGCGGCCAGTCTGAACGGCGGCGTACCCGGTGTGTTGCACGGCAACCGCACCTTCCTGCTGCAGGACGACGATGGCCAGATCATCGATGCCCACTCGATCTCCGCCGGCCTGGACTACCCGGGCATCGGCCCGGAACACGCCTGGTTGCATGACATCGGCCGAGTTCAGTACACCTCGGTGACCGACGACGAAGCCCTCGCTGCGTTCCACCAGTGCTGCCGCCTGGAAGGGATCATCCCTGCCCTGGAAAGCGCCCATGCCCTGGCTGAAGTATTCAAGCGCGCCCCGACCCTGCCAAAGGATCACCTGATGGTGGTCAACCTGTCCGGCCGTGGCGATAAAGACATGCAGACCGTGATGCACCACATGGAACAATCAAAGCAGGAGAAACACTGATGAGCCGCCTGCAAACGCGTTTTGCCGAACTCAAGGAACAGAACCGTGCCGCTCTGGTGACCTTCGTGACAGCCGGCGACCCGGGCTATGACACGTCCCTGGCTATCCTCAAGGGCTTGCCGGCGGCTGGCGCCGATGTGATCGAACTGGGCATGCCCTTCACCGATCCGATGGCTGACGGCCCGGCAATCCAGCTCGCCAACATCCGTGCGTTGGGTGCCAAGCAGAATCTGGCGAAAACTCTGCAAATGGTTCGCGAGTTCCGCCAGGACAACAACGAAACACCGCTGGTGCTGATGGGGTACTTCAACCCGATCCACATGTACGGCGTACCGCGCTTCATCGCCGAAGCCAAGGAAGCCGGCGTTGACGGCCTGATCGTGGTCGACCTGCCGCCAGAGCATAACGGCGAACTGTGCGACCCGGCGCAGGCCGCGGGCCTGGACTTCATTCGCCTGACCACGCCAACCACCGACGATGTGCGCCTGCCGACCGTTCTCAACGGCAGTTCCGGCTTCGTCTACTACGTATCGGTGGCCGGTGTGACCGGCGCCGGTGCCGCCACGCTGGAGCATGTCGAGGAAGCGGTCGCCCGTCTGCGTCGCCATACCGACCTGCCGATCAGCATCGGTTTCGGTATCCGGACTCCGGAACAGGCGGCGTCCATCGCGCGTCTGGCCGACGGTGTTGTGGTGGGCTCGGCTTTGATTGATCACATCGCCAATGCCACCTCCTCGGAACAAGCCGTGGATGGCGTGCTGAGCTTGTGCTCAGCGTTGGCCGAAGGCGTGCGCAAAGCTCGCGTCAGCTGAAGGTAAAGTTCCTGATACAGAGGAATTAGTGCCGCGCGGCACAGGCTGAACAGCAAAAAGGGCTTCAGGACTGAGTTCTGAAGCCCTTTTTGCTATGTGTGGCTAAACGCTGTAAATCTTTTTGGGAGCGAGCTCGTTCCCACAGGTTGCGGTATCAAGGCAACTCTATCCCGCCTGATGCCTTGTGCAGTTTGCGCAGGTGTTCACCAATCTGCTTCACGTTGGCCTCGTTGGCGGCCATTTCGGCGGCGCGGCCTGGTTCAAGCAATGCCCTCACTTCCTTGTCCAGATCCCCGGACAGCGCCAGGAGCTGCTTCTGGCGCTGGCTGCTTTCCGATTCCAGATGCTCCCACTCGCTCGGTTGCGGCAGGCCATAACCCTTGGTGCCCAGCAGTTCTGCCGGTCGGCTGAGGAAACCACTGTTGGCCAGAATGTCCTTGAGCGTCTCGTTGGCCTTGTCCATGCCGCCATTCTTTAGTTCTCGGGCGCCAAGATAGCGCTGCTTCACTTCATCCTGGGCCAGCAGCAACTGCTGACGGAAGCTGGCTTGTTCCAATAGCAACAACGCCGCGCTGGTGCGCAAATTGGCCTGCTCGAACCATTGCCGACGCTCTGCCGCTTTCAATTCGAGCCAGTCTTCGACGGTTTCCTGTTTGATCGGCAAGTGCTTTTTCAGGATCTCGAACATCGCCTGATAACGCTCGCGAAAGGAGTCGAAACGATAACCCAGGCGCAAGGCTTCTCGTGGATCGTCCAGCACACTGGCGTCCGCCAGTCCGCGGCCCTTCAGCACTTCGAGCAAACCGTTGGGCATGATGTTGTCGAGTCCCACCAATTGCGGGTTATTGGTGCCGCCACGCAGTAACTTCAGCTCTTCCACCGCGCAGTTGTTCGACAGGAAGAAGTAGTTGCCGTCGTAGCTCCAGTGCATCTCGGCGGCACGTCCGACCACGTCTTCAATCTCTCTGCGCGACAGGTTCAGGGGCACGGAGGCCAGGCTGCGCAGTTCGGTTTTGGTGTATTCGTCGATGACCTGGGATAGCGGCAGGATAAACAGTCGCGACGGGTATTTACCGACCAGGCCATCCCAGCTCGACAGCTGCACGTCGCCGACGAAGGCGCGGTAAGACAGCACCAGATGCTGGTCCAGATCCAATCGGCAATCCGGTCCGCGTGGTCGGCCTGGCGCGCAGATCACCAGGCGCAACATGCTGTGACCCCAGCGGCTGAACAGGTTCTGGTTGGCCTCGGCCAGCAGATAGTCAACGGCATAGACTCGCTCCGGATCGACCTGGCCCAAAGGTGTCTTGGCGAAGTCGCTGCCGGCATTGAGGAACGCGAAGGTCTTGCTGCAGGCGTCTTTGGCGGCAGGCGCCCAGCCGAAATGTTCCTGGTAGTAGCGATACAGCGAGGGACGGCGGCAGGCGTAGCTCGGGTCGAGGAGGAAATACTCCATGTTGACCGCGACGAACTCCTTTGGACTGCTGGTCTCGTAGATGTCCGGGCTGCGGGCAATCTGGCGATTGTGCTGTTCGCGTTCACCGCGACGGCCTACGTATTGCTGCCAGCCGGCGAGGTCGAGCAGACGCGGATCGTCACTGAGGGTAAAACGCCGATCGGACTGGCCCCGGCATTGGTCGGGAATGCCAACCAGCCCTGAGCTGTTGTTGCGCTGGGTGCAGCGCTGAATCAGCTTGCGTTCGGCATCCGACCACAGGCGCGAGCGATCATAGATGTGAGTCAGCTCGTGCACCACCGTGGCCAGCATTTCCCGGCGCACGGTGCCATGGGGGCGAAGGGTTTTCTTGGTCGCGGCGCTGCCATCGGTGAGGCTGGCCAGCAGGTTGCGGTTCAGATCGAGTTCGGACACCAGTGACGCCTGACCGTAGGCGTTGCCCGGCATGTCATCCGTCCAGTCGACGTCGATGCGTCGATCGAGTTGCTCGATAAAGCGTGGCGGCAGTGCCTGCATGGCTTCATCGAGCAACGCCTGGCTGGCTTGCTGTTGCGCGGGAGTCAGACCTTCGGTCTTGAGCTGTAATTGAAGGCCAGCGTGGGCCATGTTGCCGAGCAGCAACATGGCCCCGGCCAGCAGCCAGGCACCTTGACGCTTCACAGTGCGAGGATGGCTTCGGCGAGATCCTGGTCACTGGCGTCACGAGCTTCCGGCACACGGGTACGCAGTAAATCGAAGGCGGATTCCAGGTGAGCGCCACGAATGTCGCCATTGCTGGCAACGAAACTGGCGGCATCGTCCTGGGCTTCGCGCACGATTTTCGAATCGCGAATGGACGTGGTGGTGTCGGAGGTGAAATCGAGGGTGCGCTGGGTAGCACGGATCAGAATATTACTGGTGGCAACCAGAGTATGTGCCTGGGCCACATCGGCCAACAGCAGCAGACCTAAGGTGGCAGCAATCAGCGGGTTACGCATGGAATGACTCCAGAAAAAACAGGGATAACTATTGGACGAGAATTGCTTGTGCCAGTTCAAGGTCGTTGGCACGAAGTTTTGCCTGGGTTCGACGCAGATACCGCAAGGCCGACTCCAGTCGTGCGCCTCTCAGTTGGCCGTCACTGGCAATGAATGCCGCGGCGTCATCATGGGCAGCGAGCAGCAGTTTATGGTCGAAGGGGGCGGAGGTCACCAAACTTGTGGCGTAACCGCTGGCGACGATGCCTTGGGTGGACAGGTTGAAGGCGTCATAAGCGTGGGCCGATCCGCAGTAACCAAGGGTAAGAAAGGCTGGGGCGATCAAGAAACTTGAAGGAAAACGCATGAGACTCGACAGTTGAAAGTGAGTCCCAAGGCTAGCGCAAGGCCCGTTCTAGAGCCAGCGCCGAAACATTGGGGCACGTCGGGCGTGCCCCATGTCTTGTGCAGTCGTTTAGATCGTCAGGATCGCCTGCGCCAGTTGTGCGTCGGTTGCGTTCAGCTGTGGCGCCTGGCG
This sequence comes from Pseudomonas sp. GW821-FHT12A04, assembly GCF_058807755.1. NCBI lineage: Bacteria > Pseudomonadati > Pseudomonadota > Gammaproteobacteria > Pseudomonadales > Pseudomonadaceae > Pseudomonas > Pseudomonas sp. GW821-FHT12A04. The sequence goes on along the minus strand of NZ_JBXAQZ010000002.1, from coordinate 3,178 downwards.
GTGAATGTGGTCGATGGCGCTTTCCAGTTTCACTCCGCGAATGGAACCTTCGCTGGCGACGAAACTGGCGGCGTCATCACGGGCCGCGAGGACGATCTTGTCATCCTTGAAGGACGACGATATGACGTCGGAGGTCGCATCGGATGTGGCTTTGAGCGCGTTAACTACAGCGTCGGTGGTCACGATGAAGCTGGTTGCGCTGGCATTGGCTGCCACGGCAAACAGGGCTGCAGCGCTGAGCAGGCGGAGACGGGACATGGGTAACTCCTTTGGGTAAACCAGTTGAAAAATGGCGCAGTGTCTGCAAAGTCAGACGCCAGGCGCTTGGCGCTCGCCACGTTCTGACTTGATATTAGGCCTGAGTGTGTCAGTTCGAACAGCCCGTCATGCAAACAGGCAGTCAGCGCCAGAACGGTTTATCCAGTTCATTGATGCGCTCAGCGTCGCTGATGCCAAGATCCGATAGCTGACGATCATCGAGTTGAGCCAGTAAACGTCGTGTTCTCGCCCTTTCCAGGCTAGCGAAGAATCCTGTCAGCAGATCTCTGACCCAGTGCAGGCAAGGTCTTGATCGAAATGATGGGGTCGAAACATCCTGTAAAGAACTCATGGCGCGTTCCCTGTCCTGATAAGTGGAGGGCTCCATGCTGACACCGGTCGAATCTCCGATGCAGACACACTGCGACGATATTGTACTCATCCAGTTTGTGGTTTTTGCAAACTGTACTGGTGTTCAGGGTTCCCTACTGTAAAAGCGGATTTGACAGGCCAAAACGACAAAACCCGTCGTGGCTTCCCACGACGGGTTTTGTTTTTTCAATTCGGGTTGCTGGCGGTGGACCTTCAGGTCAGAGCCAGCGACGCTAACTTAGCGCCAGAACGGCTTGCTCAGCTCTTCGTAGCGTTGTGCTTCGCTAATCCCGGCGTCAGCCAGCAGGCGCGAATCCAGACGAGCCAGTTGATGGCGGCTGGTGATGCGGCGCTGCCACAGCATCAAGTTGGCGATAACGCGCAGAGGCAGGGAAGCCTGGGTTTTTGCAGCGGTGTCTTCGAAGAACAGTTCGGAACTGAGTGTACGTTCCATGGTTTTCATCCTTCCGCTTATGGCGGGATTAGGTAGTGGCTTAACTGGTGCCCATGATCCTCTCGTTTGCCTAGTCTCTGTAGATACAGTTCATCTGTATTGTGCGAGCTCAGTTAACTGTTTATAGGGGGTGTACTGGTCGAATTTGAGGCAACTGTACCTATCTGCACTGTTAAGGTGCAAAATTGCTGTTTTGACTCGATGAGGTAGGAATTTCCCCTAGGAAATTACCGGTACAGTAGTACAGTTTTTTTCAGAGTGTGAAGTAGCAAGAGCAAGCTGACGAAACTGTGTTTGCGCCAGCTGCTATCTGTACCAATTACTTCTTCAGCATTTGCCCGGTTTCTTCCAGGTTGATGTGCCAGCTCAGGGCATCACGCAGGATGTGCGGGGTGTGCCCGCCGATGCCGCACGCGGTGGTGAAGTAATCATTTAGCGCCTGGCGGTAATCCGGGTGCACGCACTTGTCGATGATGACCCGGGCACGCTCCCGGGGTGCCAGGCCGCGCAAGTCTGCCAGGCCCACTTCGGTCACGAGGATGTCGACGTCATGTTCGGTGTGGTCAACATGGCTGACCATCGGCACCACGCTGGAAATCGCACCGCCTTTGGCGATCGACTTGGTCACGAACACGGACAGGTGCGCGTTGCGCGCGAAGTCGCCCGAGCCGCCGATGCCGTTCATCATCCGCGTGCCGCAGACGTGAGTGGAGTTGACGTTGCCATAGATGTCGAACTCCAGTGCCGTGTTGATGCCGATGATGCCAAGGCGACGCACGACTTCAGGGTGGTTGGAGATCTCCTGCGGACGCAGAACCAGTTTGTCCTTGTAGCGCTCCAGATTGCCGAACACGTCGGCATTGCGCCGGCTCGACAGGGTGATCGAACTGCCCGAGGCAAAACTCAGCTTGCCCGCGTCGATCAGGTCGAAGGTCGAGTCCTGCAGCACCTCGGAATACATTGTCAGGTCTTCGAACGGCGAGTCGATCAGGCCACACATCACCGAGTTGGCGATGGTGCCGATACCGGCTTGTAGCGGGCCGAGCTTGTTGGTCATGCGCCCTGCTGCCACTTCCTGTTTGAAGAAGTCGATCAGGTGGTCGGCAATGGCTTGGGTCTCGACGTCCGGCGCCAGCACAGTGGAGGGCGAGTCAGCCTGGTTGGTGACCACGATGGCGACGATTTTTTCCGGTGGAATCGGGATGGCGGTGCTGCCAATGCGATCGTCGACCTTGACCAGCGGAATCGGTGTACGGGTCGGACGGTAGGTCGGAATGTAGATGTCGTGCAGACCTTCGAGATTCGGGTTGTGCGCCATGTTGATTTCGACGATCACGTGCTTGGCGAAAATCGCGAAGCTGGCCGAGTTGCCGACCGAGGTGGTTGGCACGATATGCCCTTGCTCGGTGATCGCCACGGCTTCAATCACGGCAATGTCCGGCAGCTTCAATTGCTGGTTGCGCAATTGCTCCACGGTTTCCGACAAGTGCTGGTCGATGAACATGACTTCGCCGGCATTGATCGCCTTGCGCAGAGTGCTGTCGACCTGAAACGGCATGCGCCGCGACAGCACGCCAGCTTCGGTCAACTGCTTGTCGAGGTCGTTGCCCAGGCTTGCGCCGGTCATCAGGCTGATCTTGAGCGGCGTGACCTTGGCACGCTCGGCCAGCGCCTGGGGAACGGCCTTGGCTTCGCCTGCGCGAGTAAAGCCACTCATGCCGACGGTCATGCCGTCCTCAATCAGAGCGGCAGCGTCGGCAGCGCTCATCACTTTGTCCAACAACGAAGGCAGGCGAATACGGTCACGGTACATGGATTGTTATCTCGGGTAACAGGTAGCAGGACGTGCAGTCTAGTGAATTGCGCCGGCTTCTGTCCCGCTACCAAGGTCGCAATCGAGGCGTCTATTCCGGGCCTTTCAAGCAAAACACCGTTACCGGATCGGTAACAAAAGGATAGTTTGTCCGACGATTTGCGCAAACAAAAACGCCCCGACGAGTCGGGGCGTTCCGTGTGCCGCAGAGGGTTACTCGACGGCTTTAACCATGTCTTCGATGACCTTTTTAGCGTCGCCGAACACCATCATGGTCTTGT
>NZ_JBXAQZ010000001.1:639960-640117 GCF_058807755.1 Pseudomonas sp. GW821-FHT12A04 | reverse complement strand
GTCGCGGTGTAGGTGATCTGGCCGCCTTCGGTGATGTTGCCGGTGGCGGTCAGGGTCAGCCCTGTGTTGTCCACGGAATCGGTGATGGTGGTCACGGCTGGCGTGGTGTTCGGCACCAGGTTTTCGAAGTTGCCGCCGGTGGTGCCGGTGATGGTGG